>JBEHYY010000046.1:0-3751 GCA_048497935.1 Verrucomicrobiota bacterium | reverse complement strand
CGCGAGGAAAGCCGCGGCGGCCACTTCCGCGAGGAACACCAATGGCCCGACGGCGAGTGCAAGCGCGATGACGAGAACTATGCCCACGTGGCCGCCTGGGAGTACCAGGGCGAGGGGCAGGTCCCGCTGCGCAACACCGAGCCGCTCAACTACGAATTCACCAAGATGAGCGTCCGCTCCTACAAGTGATGCGCCGCGTCATCCCGAGCGAATCCGAAGGATCCAATACCTAACCCCCATGGTTGCATCCAATTCCTCCAAGAAGCTCTTCTCCGTCACGCTCCGCGTCTGGCGCCAGGCCGGCCCGCAGGCCGAGGGCAAGTTTGTCGATTACCCGGCGAAAGAGGTGAATCCGGACATGTCGTTCCTCGAATTGCTCGACGTGGTGAACGACGGAATCACGAAGGAGGGCGGCGAGCCGATCGCGTTTGCGCATGACTGCCGCGAGGGCATCTGCGGCACCTGCTCCTGCACGATCAACGGCAAGCCGCACGGCCCGGGCAAAGGTATCGCCACCTGCCAGCTCTACATGCGCAGTTTCGCCGAGGGTGACACCATCGTGGTCGAGCCTTTCCGCGCCCGCGCGTTCCCGCTCGTCCGGGATCTCGTCACCGATCGCAGCTCCTTCGATAAAATCCAGCAGGCGGGCGGTTTCATCTCGGTTCGCACCGGCGCCGCGCCCGATGCCAATTCCATTCCCGTGTCGAAGGAGGCCGCCGACCTCGCCATGGATGCCGCCACGTGCATCGGTTGTGGCGCCTGCGTGGCGGCCTGCAAGAACGCCTCCGCGATGCTGTTCGTCGCCGCCAAAGTCTCGCATCTTGGCCTGATGCCGCAGGGCCAGCCGGAGCGGGACAAGCGCGTGCTCGCCATGGTGCAGACGATGGACGCAGCGGGCTTTGGCAACTGCACCAACCAGTATGAGTGCAGCGCCGTGTGTCCCAAGACAATCACCCACGATTTCATCGCGCGCATGAATCGCGACTACCTCGCGGCGCTGTTCCGCGCGAAGTTCAAGCCCATCTCCAACGCGGCGGGCGGCGGCGGGGGTTGAGTGTTTTGTAGGGGCGAGGCTCGGCATGGTGACAGACATCGTTAACAGGGAGTGCCACACATCGCTTACATCTGCCAAGGCGAGGGATGCCTTGGAAAACATGTAATCGAGAGGAAGCGCGTTGGCGGTTTATAGCGGAACGGCTGGCGCTGAAATCAGGTGAGACGGTGGCGCAGTTGTGCCATCGTCATCAGATCAGCCGGGTTTGCGGGTGGAAGTGGTGGCAGCGATTTTTGGCCGGAAGAGGCCGGGCCGCGCTGCAGGAGGCCAGCCGGGTGCCGAAGACCACGACTGCAAAGTGGCGTCGCTGGCAGCCGCGGGTGCGGCGGGCATTGAGAGCGGAAAAGCGCTTCGGGCCAAAGAAGCTGCGCTGGTGGCTGCGGCGTTACTATCCGCGCGAACGCTGTCCGGCGGTGCGAACGTTGGCGCGGTGGCTGCAACGCTGGGGCAAGGTACGCAAGTATCCGCACCGGGCGCGACCGGGCCCGTCAGTGAAGCTGGTGGGCCGACTGCAGGGGCGTTGTCCCAACGAGGTTTGGACCGCGGACCTGAAGGGCAGCTTCCTTACCCGTCGGCGCCAGCGGGTCACCGCTTTGACGGTGCGTGATCTGGCCACGCGCGCGGTGCTGGCCGTTTATCATGTCGGCCAGGGCGGCGAGCGGGAGATTGCTCCCGTCATGCGGCGACTGTTCCGCCGGCTGGGCCTGCCCAAGGCGATTCGTACCGACAATGGCAGTCCGTTTGGCGCCGCGGGACCGCGCGGTTGGAGCCGGCTCGCTGTCGGTTGGGTCAAGCAGGGCATCCGGCTCGAATATGGCCGACCCCGCAGTCCCCAAGATAACGCTGCGCACGAACAGATGCACCGCTTGCTCAAGGCTCACACCGCTCGGCCGGCCTCGGTCAGCGTGGCGGCGCAGCAGCGTCGTTTTGAGCGCTGGCGGCAATGGTACAACCACCGCCGTCCGCACGAGAGCCTGGATATGCAGGTGCCAGCGCAGCATTACCGCCCAAGCCCACGGCGCTGGCGCGAGCGCTCGCCAGTGTGGCATTATCCGGCGCACTGGTTGAAGCTTCGCTTGGACGCCAAGGGCCGGTGGCAATGGCGCCAACGCCAGCGACTCATTGGCCAGGCTTTTGCTGGCGAAACCCTGGGCGCACGCGTCGTAAATGCAGACACCCTCGCCGTTTACTTCCGCTCCCACCTGCTGGGCACCCTCCATGCCAACGACCTCGGCGGGCTCAGACCGGTTCAGTGGCGACCTAAACCCAAACCGTAGCGGGAGGGCTTCGCCCTCCCGAGCCCTCCCCATCTCTACGAGATATCCAGAGCCCCAATGTTAACGATCTGTGGCACTCCCTTGTTAACGATGTGTGGCACCTAGCCCTCGTCCACGCCTTTCCCGAGGGGTCCAAGGTCAGCTCTACCGCAGGGCGGCGCAGCAACTTGCGAAAACCTGCAACTTTTCGGGGCGGCCTGGGTTATCAGGGAAACAACAACACTTCCATGAAGACCTCCCTTGTCGCCCTTGTCTCCGTCATCACCGCCACCCTCTTGGGTTTGGCGTCCCTCGCCAGCGGCCGCCCCTTCGATGCGGCGGATTTCATCGCCATTCTCTTCACCACCGGGCTCGTGGCTTGGACGGTCAGCCAATACAATCGCGCGCCCCGCCCGCTCTTGGTGGCCCGGCCCATCCGCCTGCCGGTCTCCGTTCCGAGTCGCGCGGCCCTGGTTCCGGCCCCGACCCGGCGCCTGGCGGCCTGAATGAACTTCGCTTCGCCCCTCGCGGCCCCGGTTTTCCGGGGCCGTTTCATTTTTTGGCGGTGACAGGAACCGTGCCCGCGCCGGTGAACGTGATCTTCTCGTAGTTGTCGTCCACCACCAGCATGGTCGCCGTGGTTTCCAAGCGATAGGCGGCCGATCCCTGCGCGATGGCCTGGTCGATGAGCCCGGCGGGGGTATTTTTGGCGGGCACCAGCACGCCCGTGCGCTCCGCTTGATTTTGGGCGGGTACGCCCAGCGGGGCTTCGTCCGAGAAGGTGCCGGCCAGCGTACCGTTCAGGCTGACCTTGTGGTCGGTCTTGTGCAAAAGGTAGGGAAAAATGTTCGGGTTCAGCACCCGCCAGGTGGCGCGCACCGTGCCATCACCCGCCTTCTCGAGACTGACCAGCTCGACCTTGAGGCCGGCGGTGGCGACGTCGACGCTGCTGCAAGAGGTGAGGCCGCAGACCACGGCGAAGGCCAGCAGGAGGGACAGGAGGTTTTTCATGGGCGCGATGGTGGGGACGGACGGACCGGCGGCAAGTTTACTCGTCCTTGGCCTTGGGTTTCCCCGAGGCCTTGCCGCCGAGCTCCAGCTGCGCGATCACGCCGACGGCGGCAAAGGCGATGATCGACGGAAACATCCAGCGATTGCCGTCGATCAACGCCGGCATTTGCTCGGGCTTCTTGAAATAGAACAACCAGTCGATCTGGTTGGTGAAATAGGAAAGCGCGAGGACCGCCCGGAAGGAGCCGAGCAGTGAGGTGGAGAGAATGATCAGGATGCGTTGCACCTTCACGGCGAGGAATCCGCCGATGACACCCAGCACCAGGCCACTGAGCAGCGCGACCATGTGATGGTAGTTCGCCAGCAGCAGCATTCCGAGCGTGGCGCCGAAACCAAAGCCCGCGACAAAAACGGCGGCGATGTACAGCAG
>JBEHYY010000045.1:0-4416 GCA_048497935.1 Verrucomicrobiota bacterium | reverse complement strand
GTAATCGGGGACGCCATCCAGATCGACGTCCAGGGTCACGGTCCACAGGGCGTCGACCGTGGCCGTGGCGTAGTTGGCCGTGGCCGCGATCGTGGCCCGGACCTTGTACACACCCACCGGCAGGACCATGCCCGCGGTCACGGCATCCCCCGGCGTGCCGGCGGCGGACCCAGGGGCAATTGCATAGGTAATCGCGCCGGATGGCGCGGGGGCTCCGGGCGGTCCCGCGAACACTGCATTGCGTTGCGCCTCCTGCACCGTGTAGGTGGTGGGGTTCTGCGTACCGAGCCGGCGATTGGCAAAGGTGCCGGTGGGCACGGCCGGGTTGATCGCCCACGTGAGCGCGCCGTTGCTGCCGGTGTAGTTGCCGCTGGCAGTGGCGGTGGCGGTATAGGAGCCTACGACCGTGGCCGAGAGGGTTCCTCCGGTCGTGAACGTCGCGCCAGCCGGAGTCGGGACCACGGCGGGCCCTTGCGCTGCCCCCGTGTACGTGAACGACGTCGCGCTCAACGCAAATGTGGCTGGCGCCGGATTGACGGCAAAAGTCCGGTCCACCGGGGCCGCGGCGTTATAGTTGGCATTGCCTGGCTGCGCCGCGCGAATCGTCGCGGTGCCGATGCCCGTGAAATTCACCACATTGCCCGTCACGGTCGCGGGACCGGCCGTCACCGAATACGTCACCGCGAGGTTGGAAGTGGCCGTCGCGCCCAGCGTCAAGGGGGTTCCATAGGTCTGGGACGCGGGCTGGGCAAAAGTGATCGCCTGGTTCGCCGGATTGACGGTAAAGGTCCGGTCCACCGGGGCCGCCGCCAGGTAATTGCTGTTGCCAGCCTGCGATGCGCGAATCGTCACGGTGCCAGCGCCCGTGAAGCTAATGAGCATTCCCGCCAGTCTCGCGGGACCGGACACCACCGTACAAGTCACCGTCAAACCGGAAGACGCGGTCGGGTGTAATATTTGCCCGGAACCGAAATTCACGTCCGGCGGCTGGTTGAAGGTGATGGTCTGGCTACCTTTGTTGACCGTGAAGGTCTGGTCCACGTTGGTCGCCGCCGCATAGTTACTGTCGCCGGCCTGCGTGGCTCGCACCGTGACGTTGCCGACCCCCGTGAAACTCACCACGTTGCCTGTCACCGTCGCGGGCTACTGGAGCTCCACACCCGCGGAATACAACAAGCTTTATGACTACGCCGCTGCCGGGGTGCTCAAGGCAGTCCCCAAGGCCCGCATTGGCGGGGCGGACTCCGCCGGCAATGGCGGTGCGTGGTCGCGCAACTTCATCCAGCACTGCCTGACTGGGACCAACTACGCCACGGGCAAGGTCGGCGCACCCCTGGACTTCTTTTCATTCCACGCCAAGGGCACCACGCCCTCCATTGTGCGCGCCAACGGTGACACTCCAGCGCACACACGCATGGGCCTTGGCGGCCAGTTGTCTGCCATCAATGGCGGATTTGCCATTGCGGCCTCCTACCCGCAGACAAAGCCCATCCCCATCGTCATCGGCGAGTCCGACCCCGATGGCTGCGCGGCCTGCAACACCGAGGCCTTGCGCGACTACCGCCGCGATACCGTGTACCCCACCTACACGGCGGCCTGTGTGGCCCGCGAATTTGAACTGGCCGACCGCCATGGCGTAAACCTGGAAGGCGCACTCACCTGGGCCTTTGAGTTTGAGGATGAGCCGTACTTCAAGGGCCAGCGCGTGCTCGCCACCAATGGCATCGACCTGCCGATTCTTGATGTCTTCCGGATGTTTGCCCAGATGGGCGGCCAGCGCGTCACCACCACCAGCGACCATCAATTGACCGTGGATGACATCATGCGCAGCGGCGTGCGGGGCGCGGCGGATGTCGGCGCGATCTCCACCCTCGACGGCAAAAAGCTCTGCGTGATGGCGTGGCATTACCATGATGAGCTGATTCCAGGGCCCGATGCGAATGTATCCCTCACCCTCACCGGCCTGCCCAAGGATGCGGCCAAGGTGAAGATCACCCATTACCGCATTGACCAGACCCACAGCAATTCCTACACGCTGTGGAAGAAAATGGGTTCGCCCGAAAAGCCCACGGCCGAACAATATGCCCAGCTGGAAAAGGCCGGGCAGCTCGAGCAACTTCCCGCGCCGGCCACGCCGCCCGTGGCTGCCAATGGCGAACTCAAGCTTCCCACCTTCGCCCTGCCCTGGCAGTCGGTGTCGCTGATTGTGGTGGAGTGGAACTAAGCGGCTGCGACCATTACTCGTCGCGCAACCAGACCAGCGAGCGACCGCCCCGATTAAGGCGGACGTAGTTGGGAATGGCCGTCAATTCGCTGCCGTCGGCAAACGCGCCTTTGATGACGCGCACGCCGCCTAGAAAGTCCGGGCGCCACTCCGTCGTCAACGCCGCCTTGGCGGGCAGCACCCGGTCAACGCTGCCGTCCACGCTCTCGATATTGTACACGAGAGGACCGTAGCGCAGCGCCACGCGGTTGGCGTCGGCGGCAATGTGGCTGTCCGCCTTTACGCGCTGCACTTCCATGGGCACCACAAAGTCCACCTTGTCGCCCGGTTTCCAGGTGCGGGTGATGACGGCATAGCCATTTTGAATGACGGGCTGAACGGCCTGGCCATTGATGGTGAGGGTGGTGAGGCCGCCCGTGGAAGGCTGGGCGGAGTAAAGCTTGCTGACCTCGAAATTAGGCACGCGGATGCGCAGGGTGAACTCCTTGGCTGCGGCGGGGTTGATAGTCAGCCCCACATTGCCATTCCAAGGATAATCAGTCTTCTGCACGACCTGCACGCTGGTGCCGGCGACATCGGCAATGTCCACCGTGCTGCCGACAAACAAGTTGATGACCAGGCCATCGGCGCTCTTGGCGTACATCCACTCGGGCAGCATCAGCAGTGTGCGCGGGAAATTACCGACACAGCAAGGGCAGGCGCTCCACTCGTAGCGCACGAGACCACGGCCCTGGATAGTGCCCACGCGGCCCTGGTCATCCAGTGGATTGGTATAGTTGAAATACCGGCCGGAGAGATCGAAGTCACCCAGGATGGCGTTGTAATAGGTGTCCTCCAGCAAATCCACATACTTGGCGTCCTCATAGGTGAGGTTCATCTTGTGCTGCAGGAAGAGCACGCCGCAATTGGAGCAGGATTCGCAATAGGCGTTGTTGCGCAGGGAATAGTTGGGGCCAAAGCCCTCGGAAGTCTCGCCGCTGCCGATGCCTCCGGTGATGTAGTACTTCCTGTTCACCATGTTGTCCCAAAGCGAAAGCACGGCGCTTTGATAATCAGGGTTGTGCGTCTCCAGCGCGATGTCAGCCATGCCGGAGTAAAGATAAGTCGCGCGGACGGCGTGGCCCACGGCTTCATACTGCTGTGTGACAGGCAGGTGCGACTGGTCGTACTGCGAACCACCCTGGCGGCAGTCGAGGAGGAATTGAGCCAGCTTGATGTAATTATCACCATGCCCGGCCCCCTCGTTGTCATTGACAAAACGACCAAAGCGCACAAGCGCCTGCTCCATCTCCTCATGCCCATCGTACCACGGTTTCTTGGGTGCCGGGCCGAGGTTGGCCACCCAGCAATCGGCCAGCTTCTTCGCCGCGTTGTAAAGGCGGGCGTCCTTCTTGCCCGTCATTTCGTAGTGGGCAATGGCCGCCTCCAGAAAATATCCGGCGGTGTAGCCCTCGTGCTCGGTGCGGGTGCGCGGGTCCCAGTGGTTGCCGCCGTTAAGGGTGAAGCGCGTCTGCAAATAGCCGTCAGGCTCCTGCGCGGCGAGGATGATGGGCACCCACTCGTTGAGCGTGGTGCGCATGGCCGCCTGGGACTTGAGGATGTCCGCGTCGCCCTCGGCGTCCACCTGCAGGGCCATGCAGGCGGACTCAATGGCATTGTAAACATAAGCGTTGGCAAAGGGGTAGCCCACATGGCGTCCAGCCTGTTCGCCAGCGAGCTTGTGGCCGGCCTGGATGAAGTTGTTGATGCCGCCCTCGCGCAAATTCGGATTGGAAAGCTCGTCCAGCACGTGCGGTATCCAGGCGGTGACGAGCGTCTTGAACCGGCTTTTGAGCAGCGGGCTGTCGATCTTGTACAGCTGGGTGTATACGGGTTCCCAGCGTACGGCGGGGGGCGGCACAGCGACATGCACCGTGAGCGAATCCGACGAGGTCAGGTTGCCTAGGGCGGCCTGCAGCTTCAAAACATAGTCGCCGGGAGCGGAAAAGGTTGCCGTGGTGACCGGCGCGTGTTCATCCGCAAATTGCACACTGCCGGGACCGGAGTCCTTGAGCCAGGTCAGCGCCGCCATCTTGTCACCACTGCCGATCGACTTGACCTTGCCGTTGAGGGAGGTCTTGCCGCCCACCACGACATCGCGCTCGACGCCCGCCGTCACCATGTGCGGAAAGGCGGGGGACTTGCCGGAGTCG
>JBEHYY010000044.1:0-8087 GCA_048497935.1 Verrucomicrobiota bacterium | reverse complement strand
CTACCTGGCGGGATCCGTCGGCGCCGTCGTCTGGCTGACGGTGATATTCTGCTGGCGACAGCTACAGTCACCCGTGCCGGAGGAAAAGACTTAACCGTTGCCGGGCGCGATAATTCCCGCATGATGGCCGCCATGCGCGAAGTTGCCAAAATCGAACACGAACGGATTGCGAAAGCCATTGAGGAAATTGTCGAAAAAATCGTGGCCCGGCATCGCAACACCCCGGCCCTGGCCATAGCCGGCATTGCCAACGGCGGCATCGCCTTTTCCCGTAAACTGGCGCAGCAATTGGCCTTGCGCCTGCACCGGGAAGTGCCCCTGGGGGTGGTCAACATCGCCTTTCACCGCGATGACATTGGCCGCCGGCCCATCCCCCTCAATAGCGCGGCGACTGATCTGCCCTTTGCCGTGGACGAAGCAACTGTCATCCTTGCCGATGATGTGCATCATACCGGGCGCACCGCCCGGGCCGCCCTGAATGAAGTTTTTGACCAAGGCCGCCCCGCGAGCATCGAGCTGGCGGTGCTCTGCGAGCGCAGCGGACGGCGCCTCCCCATCGTGCCGGACTATACCGGCCTGCGGCTGGAGGCCACATCCTCGCAGCGGGTCGAAGCACACCTGGACTTTGGTTCTCCGCTGCGTGATTGCGTGCGCGTGCTCGAGGGATAAAAAGCAAAGAAGTTGACTTCGACTTCGGTTGGCTTTATTCGAGCCGTCGCCGGCTACAGTTTCACCCGCCGGCTGCTCATGACCGCCGCCCCCCTTTCTCCCTCCTCCACCCCTTCGCATTGGACCCGCAAGGATCTCCTCGGCATTGAGGACCTGACCCGCGAGGAACTGGAGTGCCTCTTTACCACGGCCGAGCAGTTTAAAGCCACTTTGGGCCGCACACAGAAGAAAGTGCCCTCCCTGCGCGGGCGCACCATCGTCAACCTTTTCCTGGAGCCCAGCACGCGCACCCGCGTGGCCTTTGAAATCGCCGCCTCACGCCTGAGCGCGGACGTCATCTCCATCTCCGGCACCTCCTCGAGCCTCGTCAAAGGCGAGACTTTGCGGGACACCGCCCAGAACATCGAAGCCCTGAACGCGGATATGCTCGTCATCCGCCACAGTGCCGCCGGCTCCGCCAAGTACCTCAGCCGCATTGTCAAGATTCCCATCATTAACGCTGGCGACGGCGCGCACGAACACCCGACCCAGGCCCTACTTGATGCCTTCACCCTGCGCGAGAAATTTGGCCGCGACCTGCGCAAGCTCAAGGTGACCATCCTGGGTGACATCCTGTTCAGCCGCGTGGCGCGCTCCAACATCTGGTGCCTGCAAAAGCTGGGCGTCGAAGTCACCCTGGCGGGCCCGGCCACACTGGTGCCGCCGATGTTTACGCGCCTGGGCGTGCGCGTGTCCCATAACCTGCGTGACGCGCTGGCCGACGCCGACGCCGTCATGCTCCTGCGCATCCAGCATGAGCGCCAGACCTCGACGCACTTTCCCTCGCTCGGTGAATACACCAGCATGTTTGGCCTGAACCGCCTGCGCGCCTCCTGGCTCAAGCCCGGCGCGATCATCATGCACCCCGGCCCCATCAACCGTGGCGTGGAGATCGACAGTGAACTCGCCGATTCGAACCGCAGCGTCATCCTTGAGCAGGTGACCAACGGCATCGCCGTGCGCATGGCGGCCCTCTATCTCTGCGCGTCGGCTGCCGCCAAAAACTAATCCTTTCTTTTCATGAGCGACATCCTCGTCATCCAAGGCGGACGCATCATCGACCCGGCGAACAACCGGGACGAAACCGCCGACTTATTGGTGGCCGACGGCAAAATTGTGCGCACCCTCTCACCCACCCAGCGCAAGCAGGCCAAGATCGTGGATGCCCGCGGCCTTATTGTCGCGCCCGGCTTGGTGGACATCCATGTGCACTTGCGCGAGCCAGGACAGACGCACAAGGAGAATATTGAAAGTGGTTCCTGGGCGGCGGCGGCGGGCGGCGTGACCTCCATGGTCTGCATGCCCAACACCGCGCCGGCTTGCGACAATGCGGGAACCATCCAGCTTATCAACGATGTCATTGCGCGGCAGGCGGTGGTGAACATCTGGCCCACCGGGTGCATCACCCTCAACCGCGACGGGGAAAAGCTGGCCCCCATTGGCTCGCTCAAACGTGCCGGCGTTGTGGCCATCACGGATGATGGAGATTGCGTCCAGAACAACGAGATCATGCGCCGCGCGGTAGAGTATGCCACGATGTTCGGCCTTGTCATCATGGACCATTGCCAGGATGAAAAATTGACGGAAGGCGGGGTCATGCACGAAGGCGAATGGTCGTTGCGGCTTGGTCTGCGCGGCTGGCCCAGTTCAGCGGAGGACATGATTGTGGCGCGCAACGTCGTCATGGCGGAGCACACGGGCGGCCACATCCACATGCAGCATATTTCCTCGGCGTTTTCCGTGGACATCATCCGCCGGGCCAAGCAGCGCAATGTGCGCGTGACGGCCGAGGCCACCCCGCACCACCTCGCCCTCACCGATGCGGATTTGCGCGACTACGACACCAACTTTAAAATGAACCCGCCCCTGCGCGCGGAGGCCGACCGCCAGGCGCTTATTGAGGGTTTGCTGGATGGCACCCTCGACATCATTGCCACCGACCACGCACCGCATACGGACTATGAAAAGGACGTGGAGTTCGATTACGCCCCCTTCGGCATCATCGGCCTGGAAACCTGCCTGCCGGTGTCCCTGGAAATTCTTTACCACAGCGGCCGGTGCGACCTGTCCTTCCTCATCTCCCGCCTGACGTACAAGCCCGCGGAAATCCTGCGCTTGCCCAAAGGCACCCTCAGTGAAGGCACCGACGCGGATATTTGCATCTTCGATCCCGATGAACGCTGGGTGCCGTCCAAGGCCACCCTGTTCAGCCGCTCCCTCAACTCCCCCTGGCTGGGCAAGACGCTGCGCGGGCGGGTGAAGCGCACTTTTGTGGCCGGGCGCGAAGTGTTTGACGGAGAGCAAATCATTTCGCCGAAGGAGCCTGGGCGGGCCATCCGGCCCGCCGGCGCAAATCCGGCGCCCGCCCGTGACGGACGATAGCCAGCTGACTGCAGCTCTGACATGGGCTGCCGACCTCTCCCAACTTTTGCTGCTGGTGGGCGGGACCGTGTTGCTCGCCAAACAGATCGTGCGGGAGCGTGGGCAGCCCCCGGAAAATCTCGTGCCCTGGCGGGTGCGCTGGCCGGATTTTGGACTATGGATGTGCACCATCATGATTGCGCTTTCGGCCAGTAGCATGCTGCTGACCACCGTTTACCCTTTGGATCCTGGCCAAAAATTGAGCAATTTTGACAGTCTTGTTTTTGGCGGAGTGGGGCAAATCGCCGCCATCGCGGTGTTACTGGCTTTTTTATGGTCGCGCAGCGTTCTCTCCCCCGCCCCGGTCAATCGCGAGTCCTGGCCGCTGACCCGCATTCTCGGCCAAGGCGCGCTGGCCTACCTCACCGCCTTCCCGCTGATTTGCATTGCTTCCCAAGGCTGGCAGCTGGTCATAGACTATGCGCAAAACCTTTACCCCCAGGTGAATCTGCCGGAGCAGACGGTTGTGAAGCTCATTGAAAACCACCCGGATGCCGGGGAAGTCTGCCTCACCCTCCTTTTTGCCGTAGGCCTGGCGCCCCTGGCAGAGGAATTACTGTTTCGCGCGGGAATTTACCGGTTCTTGAAGGGAAAGTTTTCCACCCGCGCGGCGTTGGGCATCACCAGCCTGTGTTTCGCCGCAGCCCATGCCAACTGGCTACAGAGTGTGCCCCTCTTCGTGGTTGGCTGGCTGCTGGCCCGCAGCTATGAGCGCTCGGGCCATATTGGCGTGCCGATGGTCTTTCACGCCTTGTTCAACCTGAGCAACATTGTCATGATGCTGTTATCCCCCGGCCAGTGACGCCGCATACCATGCATCCTTTTAGCAGTCGCACACGCGAGACAGTCGCCGCTTTGGGCGAAACGGCTTTGCTGCGGGCCATGCGAGCATGGCTGGGGTCATGCGCACCACCCCCGCCCCAAGGCATGGGGGATGACTGTGCAGTGCTCAATTTCAAGCCTGGGTCGATCCTCGCCAAAGTGGATGGCGTAGTGCTGGGCCGGCATTTTGAGACAAGCACAGCCCCCAAAGCCGCAGGCGCAAAATTGTTCAAGCGCAACCTGAGCGACATTGCCGCCATGGGGGGGACACCGCGCCATGCCCTGGTGCATCTGCTGCTGGCCCGCAACACCTCCCTCACCTGGCTGGAACAATTCTACCGAGGAATTGCCAAAGAATGCCGTCGCTATGGCGTTACCGTGGCCGGAGGCGGGATTGCCCAAGGAGCGGCCAGCACGTTTGCCGCGGATTTGATGCTCCTGGGCGAAGCTGCGCCGCATAGCCTGACCCGCACTGGCGCAAAAATTGGCGATGCACTCTATGTCACAGGTGAGCTCGGTGGCAGCATTCTCGGGAAACATCTGCGGTTCACCCCCCGCTTGGCTGAAGGGCAATGGCTGGCAAGACAGCGTGAGGTACGCGGGATGATCGACGTGAGTGATGGTCTGGCCAAGGACCTGCCGGCCATCTTGCCGGAGAAGGCCGATGCCCGACTTGAGGCAGACAGCCTGCCCGTATCCGCCGCAGCCCGCCAACTCGCCCAACGCGACGGGCAATCCGCCGTCCTCCACGCGCTGACGGATGGCGAGGATTACGAACTGCTGTTTGCGGTGAGCCCGAAAGCCGTTTCCCGTTTTGAACAAAACTGGAGACGGACATTCCAGAGCCGGCTCACGCGTATCGGCTCCCTAGCTCCGGCCGTGGATGCCCGGAATTGCCGCCAGCTTCGCTCACAGGCCGGCCAGCCGCTCCTGCCGCCCCATGCGCGCGGCTATGAACACCTGCGCTAAACCCGCGCATATTTCGCTTTTGCCACGGCGGGGAATTTCCCTCGTAATATCCCTTGCATGAACTTGGCTGACTACCGCCGCGACTATACCCAGGCCGGGTTGGATGAGGCTCACCTGGCGCCCGACCCGGTGGCGCAGTTTCGCCGCTGGTTTGAGCAAGCCTCCAAGGCTGGCCTGGCGGAGCCCAATGCCATGACGCTGGCGACCGTCGGCCCCGGAGGCAAACCGAGCGCGCGTATTGTGCTGCTCAAGCATTTTGACGAACGCGGGTTGGTTTTTTTTACGAACTTTGAAAGCCGCAAATCACGCGAAATCGCGGCCAGCCCCCAGGTTTCGCTGCTTTTTGCGTGGATTGAGCTGGAGCGGCAAGTGTCCATCGAAGGCGCGGCCACCCGCGTCAGCAACGAGGAATCGGCGGCTTATTTCGCCAAGCGCCCGTATGGCAACCAGCTTGGCGCCTGGGTATCCGCGCAGAGCAGCGTCATCACCTCGCGTTCAAAGCTGGAGAAAAAACTTGAGGAATTGAAACGCCAGTACCCCGAAGGCCGAGTGCCACCCCCGCCATTCTGGGGCGGATTTCGCGTGACGCCGGAGGTCTGGGAGTTCTGGCAAGGCCGCCCCAGCCGGCTGCATGACCGCCTGCGCTACCGAAGGAATCCGGGTGGTGCCTGGGCCATCGACCGCCTGTCTCCCTAGGATCTTTGTTTTAATTTTCATGAATCCCGTACGTCTTGGCATCATTGGCATGGGCAACATGGGCGCAGTGCATGCGCGCCACATTCTGGAGGGCAAAGTTTCGCGCGTGCGCCTGGCGGCGGTATGTGACCGGAACAAGGAAAAGCTTTCCAGTTACGCCCCGGCCAAGGTTTTTGCCGATGCGCCAACCCTGCTCGCCTCCGGCGAGGTGGATGCGGTGCTCATCGCCACTCCTCACTATGACCACACCACGGCGGGGATTGCGGCTTTGCAATCCGGCCTGCATGTGCTGGTGGAAAAGCCTATCTCCGTCCATAAAGCGGATGCCTTGCGTTTGCTAGCCGCGCATAAAAATCCCCGGCAAGTTTTTGCGGTGATGTTTAACCAACGCACCGACCCACGCTACCGTCACCTGCGTCAATTAATCCAGACCGGGGAACTTGGCGCAGTCCAACGCATCCAGTGGACCATTACCGACTGGTTTCGCACCCAGGCGTATTACAGCTCCGGCGGCTGGCGGGCCACCTGGGCGGGTGAAGGCGGCGGGGTCCTGCTCAATCAAAGCCCCCATCAACTTGATCTGTGGTGCTGGCTCTTTGGCGTGCCGCAGCGGGTGCGCGCCTTCTGCCAGTTTGGCCGTTTCCATAAAATTGAAGTCGAGGACAGCGTGACGGCATTGATGGAATATGCCAGTGGCGCGCAAGGCGTCTTCACCACCACCACCGGAGAGGCACCGGGCACCAACCGCCTGGAAATCGCCGCAGACCGCGGCAAAGTCATCATTGAAGGCCTGACTGTGCAATGGACGCGCGCGGAAAAATCCGTCGCCGACTGGTGCGCCACCCATCCCAAAGGTTTTGAAGCGCCGCCCACCACCCCGCAAAACGTCACTTTTGAAAATACCGGAGGCCAGCACGCCGAGGTGCTACAAAACTTCATTGATGCCATTCTCGATGGCACCCCGTTGATTGCGCCTGCGGCCGAGGGCCTGCACTCCATTGAACTGGCCAATGCCATGTTGCTCTCGACCTTTGTCAATGACACCGTAAGCCTGCCCCTCGGCGCCGCGGTTTACGAAAAGGAATTGAAAAAGAGAATTTCCACAGCCGCCTCCCCTAACCCCACCCACGCATGAGCGCCAAAGAAGGCCACAATTACGCCCCCGAAGGCAAACCCCAGCCCGTCGTCAAACCCGGCGAATTTGTGTTCGCCGCCGCCTATTTCGACCATGGCCATATTTATGGGCAAATAAACGGCCTGGCCGAAGCCGGCGGCACGCTGAAATACATTTATGACCCAGAGCCCGCGCGGTATGCCCAGACCCTGCAAAAATTTCCCAACGCCAAGGTGGTGGATACATTTGAGCGCATCCTGGAGGATCCGGCGGTGCACCTGGTCACCGCTGCGGCCATTCCCAGCGAACGCTGCGCCATAGGCTTGCAAGTGCTGGCGGCCGGCAAGGATTACTTCACAGACAAAAGCCCCTTCACCACCCTGGAGCAATTGGCGCAGGCCCGCCAGGCCGTCCAGCGCACCAAGCGAAAATACATGGTGTACTACAGCGAGCGCCTGCACGTGGAGTCGGCCTGGCACGCAGGTGAGCTCATCAAACAAGGCGCGGTCGGACGCGTGCTGCAGGTGCTGCTGCTGGCGCCCCACCGGTTATCCAAGGCCAACCGCGCGGCCTGGTTTTTCGACAAGACCAAATATGGCGGCATCCTTACAGACATCGGCTCCCACCAGTTCGAGCAGTTCCTGGCCTTTAGCAATGCGAAGGCCGGCTGCGTCAACTTTGCGCGAGTTGATAATTTCTCGAATGCCGACAAGCCGGGATTGGAGGATTTTGGCGAAGCGTCTATCACCACGGATACCGGCGCGTCGTGCTATTGCCGGCTGGACTGGTTTACTCCGGCTGGATCGCACGCGTGGGGCGATGGACGGCTCTTCATCCTCGGCACTGACGGGATGCTGGAAATCCGCAAGTACATGGAGATTGCCCAGCCCGACAAGCACGACCATATCTACCTGGTCGATCAAAAGGGCGAGCAGGTCATTGATTGCCGCGGCAAGGTAGGCTTCCCCTTCTTCGGGAAGTTCATCCTGGACGTGCTCAACCGCACGGACAAGGCCATGACGCAGGAGCACGCCTTTCTGGCCGCCGAGCTATCGATGCAGGCGCAGAAGCTTGCCGACGAGCGGCGCAGCCGCCCGTAAGATACGCAGGGAGACGAACGCGCAGCGGCGTCAGCTCAACCCCACAAGCGCTTCTTATGGCGATGCGCTTTGGAGCGTTTGCGGCGCTTGTGCTTGTTCATTTTCAAGCGACGCTTCTTTTTGAGGTTACCCATGGGAATAAGGACTTAAGAGGCTAACATTGCCCATCAGCCGGACGGAGTAAAGCAGGTTTTTCACCCGCCAGAGCCCGATGCCAATGGAGCTAAAAGCACCCGCCCGCCGCGCGAGGCGCGGCG
>JBEHYY010000043.1:0-16855 GCA_048497935.1 Verrucomicrobiota bacterium | reverse complement strand
ATAGACGGTGTTGTTGGTGCCGATGGCGGTGAGGGTCAGCACGTCGCTGTTGAGGAAGTTGTTGTTGGTGTTGACCGTCAAGGTGGCGTTACCGATGGACAAGTTGGAATTCAGGATGCCGGAAATGTCCGTGATGGTGTTGAGGGCGTATTGCAAGGCACCGCCGAGCAAGGTGACGTTACCGGAACCAAAGACGGTGGTATTGGCAAAATTGATGTTGCCGCCGTTGGCGATGGTGCCACCGGAGTAGGTATTGTTGACGGAGAGCGTCAAAGTGCCGTTGCCCGCCTTGACGAGGGTGCCGTTGCCGGAGAGGCCGGTGGCAAAGGTCACGTTGTTGCCGTTGGTGTCAAACGTGGCGTTGCTGGTGTTCGGGGTGACGTTGCCGAGCAAACCGCCGAACTTGCCCTTGATCTGGCCGGAAATATCCGTGTTCGTGCCGACCGCCCATTGCAAGCCGCCATTAAACAGGATGATGTTGCCGCTGCCGAAGTTACTGCCCGAATTGAAATTGATGAGGCCGCCGTTGATCAGCGTGCCACCCGTGTAAACGTTGGTGTTGGTCAGGGTTTCCGTGCCGGAACCAATCTTGGTGAGGCTGCCTTTGCCGAAGAGCTGGCCAGTGAAGGTGGAATTTTGCGAGCCTTGCAGCTGGAGCGTGATACCGGAGCCGGTGGCGTTGGTCAGCGCAAAATTCTGACTGCCGGCCAAGCCGCCGAGGCGGACAGTGGCCTGCGTGCCGTAGTTGATCGAGCCATTGGCAAAATTGAAGGTGGCGTTTTGGAGCACATTGCCCGAGGCGCTGATGTCCAACGTGCCGCCCGTCAGCGTCACCGTGCCGTTGATCGTATTGTTGGCGGAAAGCTTGATGGTGTTGTTGCCGCCAGCCGTACCAGCATAGTTGAAGGCAAAGCTGCCGTTGGCCGCCGTGCCGTTGCCCAGCGCCGTGGAGGGAACCGCCGCCAAAACGCCGCTGCCGCTGTTGCCAAAGGGGCCGGGCGCCAGCACCACATTCACGAGATTGGTGATGGTGCTGTTAGCATTAAGGAGGGAGACAATGCTCGCGGCCGTGGCGTTGACCACGCCGCCGCTGTTGGTACCCAAGGTAACGGTGATGGCATTGCCGGAGAGCGCAACCGAGGAAGAGACATTGGCGCCGACGCCGGCAACGTAGGTAACGGTGATGCTGTTGCCAGCCGTGCCGGAATTGACCGCCGAGTAGCGGATGCCGTTCTGAGTGGTGGCGTTGGCATTGCCCAAGGTGAGTTGCGCGTTGGCGCCGGGGCTGAAACCATTGAGGATCACATTACCGGAGCCGGAGATGACGCCGGAGTAGGTGATGGCGCCGGGCTGGCTGATGACCAGGCTGCCGTTCGACGTCACATTAATATTGTAAGCCACCACACCGGTGGCGCCGCTGGTGGTGCCGGCGGTGAAATTACCTTCCTGCAAGGTGCCGCCCGAAACAACGAAGGTACCCTGCTGGAGGGTCGCGCCGGAATTCGCACTGGCGATGGTGACATTGTTGGCCAAGGTCAAAGTGCCGTTGCCAGACTTCTGGGCGCTGACGACGATGTAATTGCCGGTCGTGCTGGCAAAGCCGATGCTGATGGGCATCGCCGCCAAAGTGATATTGTTGCCGTTGGTGTCGAAGGTCGCCGTGGCGGTGGTGTTATTGCCGGATTGGACCGTGCCGTTGGGCGCTGAAGTGGAGTTGGCCGTCTGACCCAGGCGGAAGGTGATGTCACCATAGTCACCAGCCGGGGCGGTGTTGGAGTAGTTGGCTGTCCATTGCACACCGGCGGTATTGGTCAACGAACCGCCGACGGGGCCGCCAATAAAGAGGGTTGGAATCACACCCGTCGAGGTATTGGTACCAAAGTTGGTGAGCTGATTGAAGTTGATGAAGCCATTATTGATAAAGGTATTGCCGCTGTAGGTGTTGTTATTGGTCAGCGTCAGGGTGGCGTTGCCCGCCTTGATCAAGCTGCCGATGGCGGAGCTGCTGGCGGTATTGCCGGAGAGGATGCCGGTGTAGGTGCTGTTCTGGTTGTTATTACCCACGGTCAACGCCAGGGTCTGGGCGCCGTTGAAGGTCAGGGCGAGGTTCCGATCGCCGCTCAAACCACCCAGGCTCGCGGTGGAAAGCGGGGTGCCGAGATTACCGAAAGCGATGAGGCCACCGGAGTTCAAATAATTCAGGGTGGAGTTTTGCAGCGCAGTCGCATTGGTGAGGATGAGGGTCAGGCCGGTGTCAATATTCGTGGAGCCGGTAAAGGTGCTGGTGCCGGAGAGGATGACGCTCGAGAGGGTGTTCGTGCCGCCTTTGAGATTGCTCGCCGCCAAGGCCGCGAGGATGCCGGAGCCGTCATTGCTCGGCGCCAGCGAAACGATCATCGTGGCGTTGACGGTGGCGTTGGTGTTGAGGGCGTTCATGATCGCCGTGGCCGTCGAGGTGACGACGCCGGTCGCATTCACCGCCAGATTCACGGTGACGGCATTGCCGGTGACGGAGATGGATTGCGCGGTGTTGTTGGCGCCCTTGACATAAGTGATGGTCAGATTGTTGCCCAAGCTGCCGGTGCGGGTGCCGAGGGCGGTGAACACCAGGTTACTGTTGGCGGTGCCGAGGGCCGTCGTCAGGGTGGCGTTGCCCAAGGTGTAACCCGTGCCGCTCTTAATAAAGAGATTGCCGCTGCCGGACATGGCACCGGAATAGACGGTGTCAAAGCCGCCTTCATTAAAGATGACATTGCCGTTATTGGCGATGGGGCCGGCGATGGTCACCTGCGTGGTGGTGGCATTGAACGAGGAGGTGCCAGCCGTGCCGTAGCCGTTTTGCGTGCCATTACCAAACTGAACGGTGCCGCCATTATTAACCGTCAACGTACCGCCAAAGGTGTTCAGGAGGGTGGTGTTGGCCAGCGTGATGGGATTGACAATCGTCAGGGTGTTGGCACCCGCCTGGGTGACGCCGCCGGAACCGGAGATGATGTTTTGCAGCGTGTAGTTGGTCGGCTGATTGAGGATGAGCAAGCCACCATCATTGATATTGCCCGTCATCGTGCCTTGGATGGAACCATTACCGAGGCTGACCGTGTTATTAGTGCCAATGTTAAGGGCCGCGACCGTGGTGTTGCCCGTGCCAAAGTTGTTGGTGCCAACGAGGAACAGCGTGCCGTTGAAAGCACGGTTTTGGGCGGCGCTGGCGCTGGAGTTGCCCGCGGAACCGGTAAAGGTCAAGTTGCCCGCGCCCGTGACGTTGCTCAACGTCAGGTTGGCCATCGGGATAATGCTGTTATTGTTGGTGGAAAGGGGAATGTTGGTGATGGTGGTGTTGACCGTGAGATTGGTGGTGTTCGCAAACGTCAGGCTTTGGTTGCCCGTAACGCTGAAGGCGCCGGTGCCGGCGACAGTCAGGGCATTGTTGAGAACCGAGGTTGTGTTGCTATTATTGCGCAGGGTGCCGCCATTAATAGTAACGGTGCCCGTGCCAGCCGCGGCGTTGCTGCTGAGGGCCAGCGTGCCGCCATTCAAGACCAAGCCGCCGGTGAAGGAGTTGTTGCCGGAGAGATTGATGGTGCCGACGCTGCCCGCAATGGTACCAATCGTCAGAGTGGAGTTGCTGCCACCGTCGCTGATGTTACCGCTGACGGCCAACGTCGTGGCGGTGCCGGAGAGCCATTCCTGATTGCCGGAGAGAACAACGGGAGCGGTGATGGTGAGGTTCACCAGCGCGCTGCTCATGTCGAGGCCGATCAGCGGGGTGGTGGTGAGATTGGTCACGTTGGCAGCGCCGTCGATGGAAACCGTCGAAAGGCCGGTGGTACCATTAATGAGGGAGGCAAAAACCTGCGAGGGGGCCAGGCCCACCAAGGTGAGGGAGCCGCCCGTGCCGCCGATGAAGAGGGAGCCCTGGGGATTCAAAATTTGCAGGGCGCCGAGGGTGATGCCGCTGCCCACGTTGTCGGTGAGGTTGAAGGACTCGACGGTGCCGTTCCAGATGCCGAGGTAGGTTCCGTTGGGCACAACGCCCCCGAGCCAGCTCGTCGTCAGATCGAGGTTGTCGGTGTTGTCCGCCTTCACGGCAGTCTGCGCGCGCGCGCCGAGGGGCACGAGGAGGGCGGCGAACAGCGCGGCCAAGAAGAGGGTGGTCCCGGACCGGAGGGTATTCCGGCGATTACGGTTGTGGTGGGTGACGTTCATATCGCGTGAGCTTGCGAGGTTGAAGTTTGCATCCGGCGATTTTTCAACGGCGTCTAGAGCGCCGGGAAAATTTCGCTGAATGCGGTTTTTTTGTTTTAAAGTCGTGGGGTGAGGGGAAGGGGCGAGCGAGGGTCTGCCAAACGATTACGCACGGAGCATGAGGCCTGAAAACGCCAGGGAACTTTTTTGGCGAAAGAGTGTTTTCTCGAGGGAAAACCGGGGGCTGAGCGTTGAATGCGAAAGGCCATTCATGGGCGTAATAATCGATATTAGGGGTTGGGGTAAAACGATGGGGTGATGACTTGCGAACGCGGCATTCCCATAATCCGTTTGGGGAACACGCGCGTTCAGGGGTGAGGTGGGGTTTGCCGCAGCTGTGTTCCATTATTGTAAAAAAAATGTAGGAGGCAACAGAAATTTGCAGTTTTCCCACCTTTTTTTCTCGAGCGAAAATACCCCCTTTGGGAGGCCTGTAAAAATGACCCTTTATTTTTTTAATAATAACGCTAAAACAATTAGGTTTTTAGAAAGTTTACTCACAGGCATTAGCGATTCCAACTCGTTGAATTAGAGCGGAGCATTGGGGTTATTCACAATTCTCATCCCGGTATTGCCGGATTGGAGCCTACATCCTTCCCTCCGTTTTGATAGGGGTATTATACCCAAAGGGAAATAGGGTGATAACCCTACCACATACCGCCTCGGACTGGATCGGATAGACTTTTAATCGTTTTTTTAATATATAATATAATTTTTTATTATTTAAAGTATTTTAATGATATCAAGATGACCTTAAACCGTCGATGAAAGCCATCACGGGCTGCTTAAGTGATAACGCATTACAGAATAGACCTCCCCGCCCTCTACCCACCCTTTGCCTAGAATCCATCCAGCCCGGCCAAAAGCGGTTGGACTGGACCCGGGCGGCGGAAATCGCCCACGTTTAGCTCCGTTATTTGCGGCTCCAAGCCGGCCTTTTGGCAGGACAGCTTGAATAGGCCGGCAAAGGTCTCGGCCCAAATGCCCCCGCCAGTCATGCGGGAGCCAAACTGGGAGTCGTTCAGCTTCCCCACCCCACCGCGCAAGTCTTGGATGCGGTCGAGGATCCGGGCTTGGCGGTCAGGAAATTCGCGGGCGAGCCAGGCGGTAAAGAGGTCTTTAACGGCATAAGGCAGCCGAAGCACCTGAAAATGGGCGAAGCCAGCTCCGTGGGCCACGGCGGACTGGAGCATTTGCGCCATCTCGCTGTCATTTAGGCCCGGGATAATGGGGGCCAGGTTCACCCCGACCGGGATGCCGGCTTCCGCGAGGCGGCGGATGGTTTCCAAGCGCTGGCGGGGCGACACCGTGCGGGGCTCCATGCGGCGGGCCAGGTCAGCGTCGAGCGTGGTTAATGATACGAGTACGGCCGCCCCGTGCCACTTGGCCATCTGGGCCAGGATGTCAGCGTCACGCGCCACGAGCGCATTCTTGGTGACAATGGTGACCGGGTTGCGAAAGCGGGCCAGCACTTCAAGGCAGCGCCGGGTGATGCCGTAGCGGCGCTCGGCCGGCTGGTAGCAGTCAGTCACACCACTCATGTTGACCCAGGATGGCTCCCAGCGCGGGTGTTCCAAGGCGGCGGCCAACAATTCCGGGGCCCGCTCCTTGACCATGATTTTGGATTCAAAGTCAGTGCCGGCGCTGAAGCCGAGATATTCATGCGTGGGGCGGGCATAGCAATAGATACATCCATGTTCGCACCCCCGGTAAGGATTGACGCTCTTGCGAAAGGGCAAGTCCGGACTGTCGTTATGGCTGATGACGCTTTGGCTGACATCGGGGATGAACACCGTGTCCACGCGCCGGGGCGCCATCAAATCCTCGGTTGGCAGCTGCTCAAAATCCGGCACGGCGCCCAGAGACTCAAACCGGTTGCGCGGATTCTCCTGTGCTCCGCGTCCGCGCGCATGAGCGGCGGGCGGGAGTTCGGAAGCATCGGGCATACTGGCGAGTTAATGACCCCGCCGCGTGGCCGCCAATGAAAAATCAGCGACGCTCGGAAAATTTTTTAGCAGCGACCCGCGGGCACGGCATCACTCATCGTCTTTGGAGCGCTTGCCGGCACCGACCAGCTTGGGCATCTGGTTGGCCGTCGCGATCACATAGACGGGCTCCTTGGTCTTCACCCAGATCTCCTGTTCTTTGAGGAAGCGCGCGGGGACGTGCTCGCAAATCTCGGCCACGCTCTTCACCGGCATACGGCGGCCCTTGGGGGAGGAATTAAAATCGCCCGCGGCCTTGAGCAGGCGCTCCTCCGTGCCCATATAGCCGGCCTCCTCGGGGATTTGCACAACCCAGCCGGTGAAATCCTTGCCGTCGAGCTGGCCCTTGGGGTCGGACACGAGCATCACGAACTGTTTTTTCACCGGGGGCGGCCGGTCCTCGTCCACCATGGCGGCGAGCTCCTGGTTGATTTCCTCGATGATGCGCGCGACCTGGCGCACATCCATCTCATTGCGCTGCAAGATCACTTTGACGAGTTCCAGATCTACTTTGGTGGCCATGGGAGGTGCAGCATGGCTCAACGTCCCGGCGGGTTGAAGCAAAAAAGCGCGGGGCCTGGCTTACCCCCATGTATTTTGCAGGCAAGGCGAGGTTCTGGTTCAGGTCTGGCGGCGGGCGCAGCAAGACTGCGCCCCTACGACGGCACAGTTCCTTTCCTTGCCAAAGCTCAATCCGGTGCCCGCAAACGATGCCGCTGCCCATTATTCAAGAAAACACTCCGCTCTTGCCGTCCTGGATTGTTCGGAGAAACTCTTTCGTCCATGAAACCGAAAGCCCCGCGCCCAGCCAAGAAATCTGCGTTAAAGTCCCTGCCGTGCGGGGTGTACCGGCATTATAAAGGAAACAATTATCTCGTGCTGGGCGTGGCGCGGCATTCGGAGACGGAGGAGGCCTTCGTCGTTTACGTACGGCTTTATCCGCGCGAAGGTTGCCCGTTCTGGGTGCGGCCGGTCGACAACTTCACCGGGATGACGACGGACGCCCGAGGCAAAAAGGTGAAACGGTTCACCTTTGTCGGCGCCAGTGAACGAGCGTGAATTTTCCCGCCCCTTTTGAACCTACAGATTGCGCACGACGGCTTTGGCGATGCCCTGGATAACGAGGTCTGTGACGGGATGCAGATTGGGATAGTTGGCGTTCTCGGCCTTGAGATAAGGATGGCGGCCGGGCTTGGAGATAAAGCGCTTGAGGGTCGTCTCGCCATCGATGAGGGCGGCCACAATATCGCCGTCCTTGGCGGGGGCGTGTTCGAAAATGACAATGTCGCCGTCGTGGATGGAGGCGTCGATCATGCTGTCACCGCGGACCTTGAGGGCAAAAGCGCGGCGGGCGCGGCGGATGCCGGCGGTATTGACATCAATCTGCAGGCGGCCGATTTCGCCACCCGGCTCCACGCCATCGGGATAGCCGGCAGCGATGTTGCCATAGACAGGGATGTCCACCACTTCAAAGGCGGTGACGGGCGCGGCGCTGTCCGGGTCGTGGGTGACGCGAAAGGCGCGGGCCTGGCCAGGAACGCGGGAGATGGCGCCCTTGCGCTCGAGGGCGCGGAGGTGGCCCATGACGGCGTTGGTGCTGGCGAACTTGAAATGAATCTGAATGTCGCGAATGCTGGGCCAATAACCCTGCTCGCGGTTGTGCAACTGGATGAAACCCAAGATTTCCTGCTGACGGAGGGTAAGATCTTTCATGGCGGATTGGGTGGTGCTTAAGTGTTTACCATGCTCGTTCGTGCACGTCAAGCGGCATTTTACCCCTCAAAAGATTTTGCCTGTCATTATTTAATGGTGGGGTTGCGCACAGTTTTACTAGGCTCGGCGGCATGAACAAAAGCTCCGCAGGCGGGAAAAAGTTTTCAGCGCTGTGGCTGTTTACCACGCTGCTCGTGGGGCTGGCGTTGGGGATGGGGCTGGAAACACTGCGGCGGCAGGCGCTGGCAGCGAATGCCAATCCGGGTGCCACGGCGAAAAAATCCATCGGAGTGACTAGCACCAGCGCAAAAGGCAGGGTGGGGAAATTTGCCAATGCCGAATCCGCCAAGGCGGCGATGCAACACCTGACGAACGGGCCGGGCGGCATCGCGCAACTGCGCGCGATGCTGGCGTTTGCGGACAGCGTGGACCTGGCCGACGTGCCGGACTTGCTGGATTTGCTGAACGACCAGCCGACCACGCCGGAAAGCGTGGAATTAAAAAAGGCGCTGCTCGACCGCTGGGCCGGCGCAAACCCGGCCGCCGCGGTGGCCTGGGCGGAGGATTTGAAAAATGCCGGGCAAAAAACGAACTCGCTGGTCGCCATCTTTGAATCGTGGTCGGCGCGTGATCCGGCGGCGGCGCTGGCGGCGGTGGATGCGAAAATGAGTCCGAGTGTGCGTGAAGAAGCGTTGACCGCGGTGTTTAAAAACTACGGCGCGCAAGATCCGCAAGCCGCGCTGAAAGCTTTGAAAGCCACACCGGCGGAATGGGGCATGGCGGGGCTGGCGCAGTTCATCTACCAAAACTGGGCGCGCAATGATCCGGCGGCGGCGGCGGCGGATGTGGCGTCGATGCCGGCGGGCTACGCCAAGGTGATGTCGCTCTCGCGGGTGGCGGAGGCCTGGACGCAGCAAGACCCGGCGGCAGGCATGGCCTGGGCGCAAAGCCAGCTGGGGCTGGGCGTGTCGTGGTATGCCGTGAATGGGTTGCTGGAACAAAATCCCGCCATGGCGGGCACTTACTTGAGCCAGTTATACAATGGTAATGGACGCGATGGCCTAACCTTGGGCATCGCCCATAACATGGCGCAGACAGATCCGGCAGCGGCGGTGGATTGGTTGGATAAAAATGCCACCGGTTCAGCGTACACCAAGGCCATGACCGACTTGGTCAATAGTTTTGGCCGGGATAACGCCGCGGTGTTTGCGCCGGCCGTGCTACAGATGCCCGCAGGCCAGGACCGAGACAATGCGATTGCCCACCTGACAGAGCAATGGACGATGGGGGACCGGGAAGGGGCGCTGGCTTGGGCGCAGAATCTGCCCGCCGCGGAAAGCCAGGCGCAACACGCCGCCCTGTTTGGCATCTTTGACTCCTGGAGCAATGATGATCCCGCCGCCGCCGCCAAATATGCGCAGGCGAACTTGGCGGGCAACCCAGGCTTGGCCAGCGTGGTGCAGGACGCCATGAATGCCTGGGGAACCTATGACCCCGCCGCCGCCCTGGCCTGGGCGCAGACTTTGAATGACCCGGCCGCGAGCGCCAATGCCATTAGTGGCATGATCAAGGGCGTGACCGCGGCGAACCCGCAGCTAGGCGCGCAATATGCGGAAAGCCTGCCGCCAGGCGACGTGCGCAACCAGGCGCTGGCCAACGCCGTGGTGATTTGGGGCGCCAACAACCCCGCGGGCGCGGCGGCGCTGTTGAATGAGATTGCCCCCGGCGACATGCAAAACAGCACGGCCGGGCAACTGGCCACCCGCTGGGCGAAGAGCGATCCGGCCACCGCCTCACAGTGGGTAAATTCCCTGCCGGCAGGCCCAGCCCGTGATGCGGCGGTGGAAGGCATGATCACCGTGGTCGGCAAGAGCGACCCGGCCGGAGTATTCAACTGGGCGGCCTCGATCACCAATGAAACCACGCGCTTGAGCCAGCTGCGCGCCACGGTGCAGCAATGGGCGGGAACGGACGCGACGGCTGCAGGAAATGCGATACAAAACGCCGCAAATTTAAACATCGCGCAAAAGACAGACCTGCTGGAAGCGGTAAAGAACGCCGCCGCCGCAAAGAAGGCCGGGACATTTTAATGAATCAACCACTTGTAGCAGCGCACGGGAGCGGGAGCGGTTGATTCCGCCCCCGCTCGATTCGCCGGCAAACCCGGCGTTCGGCCATTCGGCTGCGGCGCCGACGGCCAAAGTGCAAAGGGGATGCGCCAAGCGTGAACTATCCCTTCGAGCCGAGGAGTGCCGCAGGCTACTGGCAATTTACAGATGATTTACGGTGCCATTTATAAACCAAGTAGCCGCAAATTCACCGATGACGGACGCAGCAAGACTGCGCCCCTCCTTTGAAAAAATATTCCCTAGCAACGGACAGTTCAGAGAGCCGTCCTATCGCCCCTAGCCTTCCCCACTATTCCAATTCATTGCCCGTTCATGAAACAATACTGAAGGCGCTGTGCATACTGGCTGGATGGCCGGCGCGGGAGTTGACCAAGTCGGCGAGACCAGTGAGCTCGAGGTCTTCGCAGCTTTCCTCATCCAGGGTGGCCTGGAGGAGTTCGGCGATGCGGTGGAGGCCGAGGGTTTGTGCGAAGGTGCGCACACAACCGTAGCCGGCGATTTCGTAATGCTCGATTTTCTGCGTGATGCAGATGAGGCTCGCGTCACGCGCATCGCCGGCGGCGTCAGCGGCGATGCGCTCCTCGCCTTCCGCGATGAGGCCCTGCATGGCCTGGCAAACTTTGCCCGCGGGCGAGATGCCGAGGAGGTCGGCCACTTCCTGGAGGCGGGCGACGTGCTCCTTCGTCTGCGCGAGATGAACCGTGAGGGCGACCTTGAAAGAGCGGTCGCACGCGGCGCGGATGACCTGGGGAATGGCGCGCACCAATTGTGTTTCCGCGCTGTAGAGGTCTTTGATCTCCTCGATGAGGACATCTTGAAGTGATTTGGCATTCGCGGGGGAGGACATGGCAATGGCTCCTAGTTGATGGTTAAATAATAAGTGGAAGAAATCCGGTGGGCGCAGCCAACCGGCTGCTTTTACCTTTTAATTTAACACTGACACCGCCGGCTACCCGCGGAAAACGCGCGGCCTAGCTATATGTACCTAGCTGAATAATCACTTATCCAAGCCGACGACGCTGCCACCCTTTACACCGCGGGTGGAGAACGGCGGTTGCCGAGCAGCGAGATGATGAACAGCACCAGAAAGACCAGGAAGAGAACCTTGGCAATCATGGCGGCCACGCCCTCGATGCCCCAGAAGCCCAAGGCACCGGCGACAATGGCGATGAGGAGGAATGCTAGTGTGTAACGAAGCATGGCGATAATTGGGTTGAGGGTTAGCGATAAGTTTCGCTCCCGATAAATTAAGCCCATCCGGAAAATTTTGCCCGCAGCCGGGGTGAAGTTTACAGATGTTTTACCCATTTGATTCGCCGTTTGGGGGATTGGCTTCAACGCGCTGTGGTTGTTCCCGGCCAAGAAAATGGAGTGGACGATTTTAGCGGGTTGGTGCACAAAGCTCGCAGGGCGGCGAGACCGCCTTAACTGAAGGCTCGACCATGAATTCCCAATCCAAGCATGTGTGGAAGTTTTTCCGCGTCGGCGGCGTTGACCAGGTGATGTTCCGCGACGGAACGGACCTGATGTGCCTCGACCAGCTGGACCAAAAGCTGTGGATGACGCTGGCCGTGCCCACGCGGGGCGTGGAGTTCGACGCCAAGACTGCGGACTTGATAGACACGGACAAGGACGGGCGCATCCGCCCGCCGGAATTGCTGGCGGCACTGAAGTGGGTGGGCACAGCGCTGAAAGACCCGGGCGATTTGATTCGCGGGGGCGACAGCGTGGCGCTGACGGCGATCAAGGACCCGAACATCCTGGCGGGGGCGCAGCGCATTCTGGCGAACCTGGGAAAGACCGGGGCGGGGGCCATCTCGCTGGCCGAAGTGTCGGACACGGAGAAGATTTTCGCGGAAACGCGCTTTAACGGCGACGGCGTGGTGACGGCGGACACCGTGGAGGATGCGGCGGACAAGCAGGCGCTGGTGGACATCATCGGCGTGCTCGGGCCGGTGGCGGACCGCAGCGGCAAACCCGGGCTGGACAAACTGAAGCTCGACCAATTTTTCGCCGAGGCGCAAACCCTCTCCAACTGGGCCGCAAAAGGCGAAGCAGACAAGGCGCTGACCCCATTGGGTTTTGAAGCCACCGCGCGGGCGGCCGCCGCCATCAAGGCGGTAAAGGCCAAGGTAGACGACTATTTTGGGCGGTGCCGCCTGGCGACTTATGACGCGCGCGCCCAGCCGGCGCTGAACCCGGAAGACAAGGACTACCTGGCCATCGCGCCAAAAAGCCTGAGCATCTCCGTGCAGGAAGTGGCGAACCTGCCGCTGGCAAAAGTGGAGGCGGGAGCGGACCTGCCGCTGGCGGGGGCGGTGAACCCGGCGTGGGCGGCGGCGCTCGCCGAGCTGGCCACGGCGGCGGTGGCGCCGCTGCTCGGCGCGGGACGGGCGAAGCTGAGTGAAAGCGACTGGGCGGCGGTGCAGGCAAAGCTGGCACCCTTTGATGAATGGATGACGAGCAAGCCGGCCACGGCGGTGGCGGCGCTGGGCGTGGCCCGGGCGCGAGAGCTGCTGAAATCGGAAGCCTGGGGCCGGCTGGGAGACCTGATTGCGCGCGACGCGGCGCTGCAAGGCGAGTTCAACCAGTTTGCCGCGGTGGAGATGCTGGTGCGCTTCCAGAAGGATTTGTACAAGCTGGTGACGAATTTTGTGAACTTCGCGGATTTCTACGGACGCAAGTGGTCGCTGTTCCAAAGTGGAACATTGTACCTGGATAACCGCAGCTGCAACCTGTGCATCGAGGTGATGGACACGGGCCGGCATTCCACGCTGGCGCATTTGGCGGGCGGCTATCTGGCCTATTGCGATTTGACGCGCCCCAGCGGCGAAAAGCGGCAAGTGGTCGCGGTGTTCACGGACGGCGATTCGGACAACCTGATGGTCGGGCGCAATGGCGTGTTCTACGACCGGCGCGGGCGGGATTGGGATGCCTCGATTGTCAAAATCGTGGCCAACCCCATCAGCATCCGGCAGGGTTTCTGGTCGCCGTATAAAAAGGCGGCGCGGTTGATCGAGGACCAGATTGCCAAGCGCGCCGCGGCCCTGGATGCAGCCTCGCAGCAGAAGATCGCCGCCCAGGCGCATAATGTGGCGGAGCTGGAGAAAGCACCCCCGCCGGCGCCCCCGCCCAACAAAATTGACCCCGGCATGCTGGCGGCCATCGGCCTCGTGCTGACCACGTTGCTCGGCGCCGTGGGCACCTTTGTGACGGCCATCTTTGGCAAACCACTGTGGCAAATCCCCTTCATCATGGTCGGAATCATGCTGATGATCTCGGTGCCCTCGATGT
Organism: Verrucomicrobiota bacterium; assembly: GCA_048497935.1. GTDB lineage: Bacteria > Verrucomicrobiota > Verrucomicrobiia > Opitutales > JABDGR01 > JABDGR01. The sequence continues at coordinate 3,489 of JBEHYY010000043.1, read as the reverse complement.
TCATGGCGTTCATGAAGCTGCGGAAGCGCAACCTCGGGCCCCTGCTGGATGCGAATGGCTGGGCCATCAACAACGTCGCCAAGATGAACATCCCCTTTGGGCGCTCGCTGACGGATATGCCGGCGCTGCCGCCGGGGTCGCAACGGTCGCTGGTGGACCCGTTTGCGGAGAAAAGGAAACCCTGGTGGCTGTATATCACCCTCGTCGTGGTCGTGGTGGCGGCGGCCGCGTTTTATTTTTTGGTGTGGCCGAAGCGACAGGCGATCATGGACCATCTGATACCGCCGGCCCAAGCGGCGGCCAAACCGGCCAAAAGCGCCGGCACGGCCGCGCCCGCCCCGGCCGCAACCACCCAGAAATAGCCGGCGGTGCGACGATTGCGGGCTTTTCAAAGCGCAGGGCGGTGTTTATGGTGACGGGGTGAAGAACCGCCAAATCCTGGTCATTGAAGACGACGCGAACATCCGCCGCGGCATCGTGGACCTGCTGGAGAGCGAGGGCTACGAAGTGACGCAATCGGGCAATGGCGCGGACGGCCTGAAGCTGTTCAAACAGGGGAAGTTCGATCTCGTGCTGCTGGACTTGATGATGCCGGAGATGAGCGGCTACGACGTGTGCAAGGAGATCCGCAAGCGCGACACGCAGACGCCGGTAGTCATGCTCACGGCCAAGAGCCAGGAGATTGACAAAGTGGTGGGCCTGGAGCTGGGGGCGGACGACTACATCACCAAGCCGTTCGGTGTGCGCGAGTTGATTGCGCGCGTGGCGGCGGCGCTGCGCCGGGCGCACGTGGGCGGCGAAGGCGCGCCCGCCCCGCTGCCGGACGAATTCAAATTCGGCCATGCCCGCATCCACCCGAAACAATTTGAGGCGCGACTGGGGAAGGAAGTGTTCACCCTGACGCCACGCGAACTGAAGCTCATCGAGCTGTTCATGCACAAGCCGAACGAGGCACTGTCGCGGCAATACCTGCTCGATCAGGCCTGGGGCATCGACTACCTGGGCACGACACGGACGCTGGACCAGCACATCGCGCAATTGCGCAAAAAAATCAGCCCCGATGGTGAGGGCGATGAAACGATCGTGACCGTGCACGCCGTGGGCTACCGGTACAAGCCGGTGGATTAACAAACTTGGGTGTATGGTTTGCAGTTTGCGGTCATGCGCCTGCCTGATGCCCAGCCAACCATGAAAAAGCCGGTGCATATCATTGTGGCGGTGGCGCGCAACGGAGCCATCGGGCTGAAGGGGAAACTGCCGTGGAAGCTGCCGGAAGAATGGAAATACTTTGTGGAGACGACGCGCGGGGGCATCCTCATCCACGGACGGCATTGCCAGGACAACCACGGCCAGCCGCTGCCGGAGCGCGAGGTGATTGTGCTAAGCCGGAACCTGGAGTACAAGCCACCCGCAGGCGTGAAGCTGGCGCGCAGCCTGCCGGAAGGATTGGCGCTGGCGCAAGCTTCAGCCCATGCCGGGCCCATCTGGATCGGCGGCGGGCTGGAAATCTACCGTGAGGCGCTGCCACTGGCCGATAAAGTTTATGTGACGGAGATAGACGCGGACTTCCCCGGCGATGCGTTCCTGCCCTGGGCAACTTTTGCGCAGGCAGGATTCACGCGTCTAGTCGCGGAACGCCCAGGACCGCCGGGCAGCGTGCCTTATACATTCAAGGTGCTGGCGCGGGCGGATTAGCTGTGCCGCAATAAAACCCAAGACCGGCTTACTCACGCCCCGGGCCTCTGCCACCGCCTGGTGGCGGACGGCGCCCATAACCGCGATGACGGCGGCCACCGTGCTGACCACCACCCTGCCCGCCTTGCGGCTCGCCACGGTCTTCCCCGCGAGGTTGCTGGTTGCCCTGTTGGTCGGAAGATTGCCGGCCATCGGAATGCTGCGGTCCGCGATCGTCCTGCGGGCGCGAGCCACGGTCATTACGCTGGCGCTGGCCGCGGTGGTCACCACGGTGCGGTTGGCGCGAATGCTGGCGGTCGGAGTGCCCACGGTCGTCGCGCGGTTCGCGCGGACCGGAATCGTCACGGGAGAATTCCTCGCGGGATTCAGCGGACACCGGGGCGGCATCCTCCTCCCGGAAAGATTCCTCGCGCGAGTCATGCTCGGCGTGGTCGCCCTGATGATCACCCGAGTCGTCGTGGCGGCTCCCGTCCTCGCCGCCACCACGATCCTCGTCAGTGTCGGCATGGGGGGCGCGATAATTGTCGTCACGGGCAAAGGCGCGTTCTTCGGACTCGGCCTCGGCATCCGGATATTCCGGGCGCTCGGCCTGGGTGTGGGCGGGCTCGTGCTGGCCGCCACCTTGGTGGGGGCGCTGCTGGTGCTGGCCGCCACCCTGCTGATGGCGATCGTCAAAGTTGCCACGGCCACGGCCGCGACCACCACGGCCACGACGCCGGCGGCCGCCACGGCCACCACCACCATGCCCGCGATCGGGATCATAACCACCGCCGCGCTGGGGCGGTCGGTCGCCGCCACCTTGGCGGTGCTGGCCTTGCTGCCCCTGCTGGCCTTGCTGGACACCTTGGGGGGGAGGGCCGCCGCGCTCTTCCTCATAGGCGGAAACTTCAGCGGCAAAATCCTCGTCTTCATCCTCGTCGTCGAAGTCATCCATGCCCGGAGGCGGGGCGTCGGCCGGGCGGGCGGGGCGCGGCGTGGGGATGGATTCAGGCTCGCTGGGGAAATGCTGGCGCGGGGGCAGCTGCACATCGCGAGTGGCGAGGCCGGCCAACTCAGCGGAGCGCATGAGGCGGGGTGTCTCGCTCGTCGAGGCCGGGCGGATGACGATTTGGGAGACGACGTTGCTCGGGCGGGCGCGGAGAAGAGTCTCCACCGCGTCAGCCACGAGTTCGGGATTGATGGCGCTTTGCGGGTCGAGCGACATCGCAGCCTCGGGCGTGGTTTCCGGATTGGGCCGGGCGTAAACGGTGGTGGCGCGGATGCCGTCGCTGCGAAGCTCGTCAAAGAGGGCTTCGGTGAAATGGTGCAAACCGCCTTCGATGGCCGCGGTGACCGGACCGCCGGGGGCGGCACCATCACCATTCCAGCAAAAGACGATGAAGTGGCCCTGCTCTTTGCGCAGCCACGGGAGCGTGACGCGGGCGAGGGCGATGGGCGCGAGGAGGCCGATGTTGAGGCGCTGGGCCACGTCGGCGACCGGAGTGTCGAGCAGCGGCGCGGGGGCGCGCCGGGCGGCGTGGACGACGAAGCTTATGTGCCCTTCGCGTGCGACGACATCCTCGGCCACCTTGGTGAGGGCGGCGGGGTCGGCAAGGTCGCAGGAGATGGGGAGAAAATCGTCGTGAGGGAAGGGATTGCGCGAGAACTGGGTGGCGAGTGCATATACCCGGCAGCCCATGCCGACCAAGCGCCGGGCGATGGCGAGCCCCGGCCCGGCGTCGGCGCCGGTGACTAAAGCGATGTCCATGTAAGTGATTGAGTTCTAGAATTACTCGTTGGGGGTGAAGGCGGGCG
>JBEHYY010000042.1:0-17543 GCA_048497935.1 Verrucomicrobiota bacterium | reverse complement strand
GTGATCCTCAGCCATGGCTTCTGGCAGCGCAACGACAATGGACTCTGTGCGTTTGCCACGTGCTCGGTTCCTTTTCGTCCGTGGTTCTACCTTGGACGCTGCTCTTTGTCGACAGAACACGCAGCACAATGCAACCGTGGTAAGTGTGAACACGAAGAAGGCGCAACCAACAATGATTGCAATCTTGATGCTAGTTGATACGGTGAAGGGAAGGAAAGAGTCATAGTGACATACCAATGATTTCTCCAACAGGAAAGATATTTGGTGTTTTATCTTGTGGTTGAGTTGATCCAACAAAATTTAAAAGTCTGCATCCAGGAGATGGTGTAACAATCAAAGATACATCCTTGCCTATTCACCAATGAGCAAAAAATAAACACAGACAAGGAGAGCTTTGAGTGGCTACAAAGAAAAAGCTCTCTTGAATATGCCCGCCCCGCCGCCGCCGCGCCCGGCCGGCGTCTCGGAAAACCATGATGAGGCGAAGGCCGGCAGCTACACGCTGCCCGACCCCTTGACGATGAAGAATGGCCAGAAGGTGACGACGCCTGAAATGTGGTGGACGCAGCGACGCCCGGAAATCTACGACGCGATGATGAGCGAGGTTTACGGAAAAATCCCCGCCAACACCCCGAAGGTGACGTGGCGCGTGGCCTCCGTCACCGACAATGGCACGGCGAAAATCAAGGAAGTGGTGGGCACGGTGGACAACTCGAGCTACCCGGCCATTACCGTCGCCATCCGCATGACGGTTTACACGCCCTCGAAGGCGGCCGGCCCGGTGCCGATGATTGTGGAGGCAGCCGTGGGCGGCCCGGCGGCGCCGTCCTTGCCGACCAGCGCGGAGGTGAAAACCCTTAATCAGGCGTTGAAGGCCGCATTGGAAAAGCAGGATCCGGCCACGCAGGATATTTTCGCCAAACATCCGGGCTACAGGCTGCTGGCTGATGCTCCTGCGCCACCGCTCCCTCCCGCTGGCGGCCTGCAGCAAGTGCTGGCCAAAGGCTGGGGCTTCACGAGCTTCAACACAGGCAGCGTGCAGCCGGACAGCGATGCCGGCGTGCGCCAGGGCATTATCGGGCTGATGAACAAGGGCGAACTGCGGCAGCGGCCGGACGAATGGGGCGTGCTGGCGGCCTGGTCCTGGGGCCTGAGCAAGTCTGTGGATTATTTTGAGACGGACAAGGATGTGGACGCCAAACAGCTCGGCGTGGAGGGTTTTTCGCGCTGGGGCAAGACGGCGGTGCTCGCGGCGGCGGTGGAGCCCCGTTGGGCGTTGAGCTGGGCGGGTGACTCCGGCGAAGGCGGCACAAAAATCCACCGGCGGGATTACGGTGAAACCGTGGACGATGTCGCCTTGAACTTTGGCTATTGGATGGCCGGCAATTTCCAGAAATATACGAACCATAAATGGAACGACCTCCCGGTGGACGCCCATGAATTGGTGGCCCTGGTTGCGCCGCGCCCGGTGTTCATCACCGGCGGCACCACGGACCAACATGCCGATGCCCAAGGTATGTTTGAGACGGCGGTGGGGGCCAGCCCGGTTTATCAATTGCTCGGCGCTCCCGGGTTGGAGACAGCCGCGATGCCCGCGGCTGATGTCTCACTGATCAAAGGCAATCTCGGCTACCGTATGCACACGGGCGCCCACACCCCGGTGCCCGACTGGCCGGTGTTCATTGAGTTCGCCGGCAAATATTTCCACGCTCCCGCCGCCCCCTAAATCAATCTCCCCTCTGTTATGAACCTCAAATCTGTGCTTCTTTTTCTCCTTTGTGCGACGGTTTCCTCGCAGGCGGCGGATGCGCCGTGGGTGCGCAATGCCTACCAGAATGGCGATTTCAAATTGGCCCAGGGCGCGCAGGTGGCGGACGTCTATGTCGCGCCGGAAGATGCCAAGTGCGTGCAAATCGCCGCGGGTCTGTTTGCGGAAGATGTGGAGCGCGTCACCGGGCACAAGCCCGTGGTTAAAACCGATCCGGCAAAGCTGGGTGGCCAGGTGGTGCTGGCCGGCACGCTTGGCAAAAGTCCGGTGATTGATAAATTGGTGGCGGACGGCAAGCTCGACGCCAAACAACTCGCCGGCCAGTGGGAGAGCTTCATCATCACCACGGTGGCGAACCCGTTGCCGGGCGTGGCCTCGGCGCTGGTCATCGCAGGCAGCGACCGGCGCGGCACGGCCTATGGCGTGTTTGAAGTCTCGCGTGGCATCGGGGTCTCCCCTTGGTATTGGTGGGCGGATGTCACACCCGAGCATCATGATAATTTGTTTGTCGCCGCGGGCACGCGGAAGTTCGGGCCGCCGTCGGTGAAGTATCGCGGTATTTTCATCAATGACGAGGACTGGGGCCTGAACCTCTGGGCGTCGAAGACCTTTGAACCCGAGGCCAACCAGCAAAGCGCGAAGTTTGCGCCACTCGTGCGGGGCGCGCCGAGTGCCGCTGAAGCGGCCGCCGAGGCCAAGATCAACAGCATCGGCCCGAAGACGTATGCGAAAGTTTTCGAGCTGCTCCTGCGCCTGAAGGCCAACACCCTCTGGCCCGCGATGCACGAAGTGACGACGCCCTTCAACCTCGTGCCCGGCAATGCGCAGATGGCGGACGACTACGGCATTGTCATGGGCGCCTCGCACGCGGAGCCGATGCTGCGCAACAACGTCAACGAATGGCCGCACGACAACCAGCCGGCCTACAATTTTGTCACCAACCCGGACGGGGTGACGAAGTATTGGGAGGAGCGGGTGCAGTCCAACGGCAAGTTCGAGAGCATCTACACCATCGGCATGCGCGGCATCCACGACAGCGCGATGCAGGGCGCCAGCGGCAACGCGGCGGTGCCCGTGTTGGAGAAAATCTTCGGCGTGCAGCGTGATTTGCTGGCGAAATATGTGAACCCCGACCCGGCGAAGGTTCCGCAGATCTTCTGTCCGTACAAGGAGGTGCTTGCGCAGTTCCTTGGCAACCTGCACGTGCCGCCGGATGTGACGGTCGTCTTCCCGGATGACAACTTCGGCTACATCCGCTATCTGCCGACGCCCGAGCAATTGGCCGTGCGGCCGGGTGGCTTTGGCATTTACTACCACATCTCCTATCTCGGGGGCCCCTATTCCTATGTGTGGCTGAACACCACACCCCCGGCGCTGATCTGGGAGGAGATGAGCAAGGCCTACGACCACGGCATCCGCAACCTGTGGATGCTTAATGTCGGCGACATCAAGCCCGGCGAGGTGGGCACCGATTTCTTCATGCAGATGGCGTGGGATGTCAACCAGTGGAATTTGCAAACGCTGCCGGATTACCTGAAGCAGTGGGCGGCGGAGCAGTTTGGCCCGGAGCACGCGGGCGAGATCGCCGGCATCATGGCCACCTACTACCGCCTGGGTTACCAACGCAAACCGGAGCATCTGCAGTGGACCATCCGGGGCGAGACCACCCCGCCGAGCAGCCTCGCCAACAATGAATATGGCGATGAAGTCTCGGCCCGCCTGGCCGCGTATGCCGAACTGAGCGCCCAGGCGCATAAATTGAGCGACAGCCTGAAACCGGCGCAGCGCGACGGGTTCTTCGAGCTCGTGCTTTACCCCGTGGAGGCCTCTGCGCTGGCCAACCAGCGGGTCTTGGAGGGCCAGCAGGCGGAGTTTTATCTGCCGGGCGGCATGGCCGGGATGGCCGCGCTTCAGGGCAGCATTGCCAATGCGGGAACCCGGTTGACCGCGGAAACCGCCAAATACAACAACGAGATTGCGGGCGGCAAATGGAAGTATGTCATGCCCAATGACGCGATGCAGAGCGACCGTGCCTACCGCACCGCCGCCTGGCGCGCCCCGGCGGTACTCTCGTCCTTCCAGCCTGCCGCCACGCCGGGGTTTGGGATTTTGGCCGAGGGCCAGGCGCAACCCGCAGCCGAGGCCGCGTATGCACTGCCGCTCTTTGAGCCTTTTACAGCACAGAAAAAATCCTTCACGGTTTTTGACACCGGTGCCACGCACGAGGATTGGACAGTCAAGCCCAGCGCGGATTGGATCAAGGTGAACGTTGATATTCACGCCAAAGGCCAAGCCGACACGCAGCCTTGGATCGAGCGCTACCAAGTTTCCATCGATTGGGCCATGGCCCCCAAGGGCGCGAATGTTTCCGGCGGCATTGCTATTTCCGACGGCAAAACCACCCGCCATCTCTCAGTGCCGGTCTATAATCCCGCGGAAGTCAGCCCGGCGCAATTGGCCGGCCGGTTTGTGGAGTCGAACGCCGTGGTGGCGATGGACGCGGAGCACTATTCCAAAAAGACCGACAAACCCGGCGCGGCGTGGCAAATCATCCCCGGCTTGGGGCGCACGGCGGATGCCGTGGGTGTGTTCCCGACCACCGCACCCAGCGTGGAGGCGGACAAGGCCGCCACCGACGCCCCGGCGCTGGAATATGATTTTTATATGTTCAGCAAAGGTGACGTGACGATTCACTACAATCTCATCCCCACGCAGCCGATTAATTATGGCCAAGGCTTGCGCTTTGCCGTCTCGGTGGATGACGGCCCGGTGCAACCCATCGTCATCAAAGCCGGCACCGCCGGAGAAGTCGCCACCAGCCCGGCTTGGCAGCACGCGGTCTTAGACAACACCACTTCCGCCACCAGCCAGCACACACTCGCCGCTGCCGGGGCGCACAAGCTCAAGGTTTACATGACCGACCCCGGCGTGCTTTTGGAGAAAATCGTGGTCGATGCGGGAGGGCTGCGGCCTTCCTACCTCGGGCCGCCGGAGACCAAAGTGGCCGGGAAGTAGTAATTATTATTCGCAGTTGCAACGCCTCGCGGCAGGTTATAGGTGCTTACCGTGGCCACCCCGCTGCTGACGATTGACCATCTCCGCGTGGATTTCCCCTCCGTTGTGGCGGTGGATAATCTGACGCTCACGGTGCAGGCGGGCGAGGTTTGCGGGCTGATCGGCCCCAATGGCGCGGGCAAGACGACGACCATGCGCGCCGTCACCGGCCTGCAGGAGACAACGCACGGCACCATCACCGTGGACGGCCACACCTTGGAGCGCAACCCGCGGGAGTTCAAACGCAGCCTCGGGTTTATGCAGGACTTTTGCCCGGTATATGAACGGCTGACGGCCACGGAGTTTTTGGAACATTATGCGCGGGCCTACGACGTGCCCAACCGGGCCGCACGCATTGAGGAATGCCTGCAATTGACCTGGCTGGCCGATAAACGCGCGGCTTTGTGCGCCGGTTTGTCGCGCGGGATGAAGCAGCGGCTGGTGCTGGCCAAGACGTTGCTGCCCGACCCGCAGGTGCTGATGCTGGACGAACCCGCCAGTGGGCTGGATCCCCTGGGGCGCATCGAGCTGCGTAACATCCTGCTGCAACTGCGCGAGGCGGGCAAGGCGGTCATCATCTCCTCGCACATTCTCACGGAGCTTTCGGGCTTCTGCAACAAGGCGGCCATCATGGAGCGCGGCCGGCTCGTCATGTTTGGGACGATTGCCGAACTCGGGCAAAAACTCGGCCGCCGGCGTCTGGTGGCCAAGTGGCGCGTGCCCGACCACCAGGGCCTGCCCATTCTCCAGGCCACCGCCGGCGTGCAGAACCTCGCGGCAGAGGCTGACGGCGCGGCCTTTGATTTTACCGGCGAACCCGAAGCGCTGGATGCCGTGCTGAAGCAGTTGATTTTGCAAGGCGTGCGCGTGTGCGAGTGGCGCGCGCAAGGCGATGATTTGGAGCAAATTTTCCTGCAATCCGGAGCCAAGGAGCTGATGTGAGATTTTTGGACAATCCCATCTTTCTGACCCAGCGCCGCCTTGTCCACCGGGGCGGGGTGGTGGCGGTGTTGATCCTGGCCGTGATTATCGGGTTCAGCTTCCTTTCCGGCCTGCTGGCTTTCCTGAGCGGGTCGAGCAGTATGTACTTTATTTCCAAGGCAGCGGCGGGAAAGGTGTTTTACGGCTGGGTGGTGGCGGTGGAGTTGATTCTCCTGCCTTTTTTGGGGGCCACGCGGATTGCCCGCGCCGTGTCTGACGACCGCAAGGCCGGCCTGTGGGAAAGCAACCGGTTGACGCCGTTGACTCCGGCGCAACTGGTCACGGGCTACTGGTTCGGCGCGCCGCTGCGGGAGTATTATGCGGCGGCGGTTTTGGCGGTTTGCGGCCTGACAATTGTGCTGCTGGCCGGGCTGCCACTGACCTTGTGGGTGGGCACGCAGGTGTTGATTGCAAGCACGGCGCTTTTTTTAGGCCTGCTCGGTGCTTTGCTGGGGATCACCAGCCAGCGCCAGGAAGGCGGGCTGATGCTTTTCCTGATCCTGCTCATCGCGGGCCCGGTCTCATTGGTCCAGGGGCGCTTGCTGATGACGAATTTCCTGCTGCCGATTTTTGGCATCGCCAATTTGTTTGCCGGTGAGGACGACAGCGACATTTGGACCAGCGCCCCCTCCTTTTTCGGCGTGCCGGTTCCGGGGATTGTTTTGACGCTGGTGTTGCAGTTTTTGGTGGGACTCTTCCTCTGGCAGGCGGCGACGCGAAAGGCCGCCAACCCCTTCCAGCCGCTGTTGGAGCGCTGGCAGGCCATTGTGCTCTTCGCCGTGCTTCTGCTGGCTCAACACGGTTTGATGTGGGGGGCTTGGGGTGGACACTATCCGGTTATATTCGCCTCCCCTTCCCTCGAGGGAGAGCCGGAAAACGTGATCATGGGCCTGGTGCAATGCTGCACGATGTTCATGGGCTTGATTGTGCTGGCCTTTATCGCCCTGCAACCCGAGCAAGTGCGCCTGGCGGCCTTGCGGGCCGGGCGGGCCAGCTTTCGCCTCGTGCTGGCGCGCAGCGCGGTGGGGCCCGCCATTGCTTTTGCCACGCTGGCGGGGGTCTTTTTGTTGACGCATTTTCTCTTTTCGTTCGGAACGCAGGCAAATGAGCACTACCACACGCGGATGGTTTACGCGATTGCGGTGCTCAACCTGCTGGCCTTCTTTTTGATCTTCACCCTGATGCTGGAATATTGCCGTTTGCGGTTTCGGCAGCGGGCGGCTGGTTTTGTCGGGCTGGGGCTGTTTATTCTCTGCGTCCTGCCCTATATTTTGATGGGAGTGTTTTCGGAAGACGCATTCGGCTGGGGCTCCTTATTGTCGCCCGGGGTGCTGGCTTTGACAGCGGACTATGGCGACGGTATTAGCCCGCTGTTTTGCATCAGCTTGGTGCATTTGGGGCTGGCGGGCTTGCTGTTCGCGTTTTGGCGTCGCGAAGCAAAGCGCCTGCTGGACCGGGCAGTTGCGGGTTAAAGCGCGCAGTTCCGGAAATTTGGAGGTTGGCCGGGGTGGGGGGCACCTGAAAAATACGGGTTTCCCATCGCGATGTTTTTGTTCTAGGTTGGCACCCCCCATGTTTACCCCTCCGCCATCCCCGATTCGTAAAATAGCCTTTTTAGGTGCATTTCTTAGCCTGGCCGCCCATCCGCTCGTGATCCGTGCCGCCGAGGCCCCGGCCGCCAACACGATTTCGCTGGCCGGCCCATGGCGCTTCCAGTTGGACCCGCAAGGCACTGCCTGGAACGCCAGTGCGCCGGACACCGACGCCAGCAACAGCCAGGCACCCTACGCCAAGGATTTGACCGACAAAATCCAGCTGCCCGGTACTTTGCAGTCGCAGGGCTACGGCAACGAGATTGCCATGGACACGCCGTGGGTTGCGGCTTTGGGCGTGCGTAATTGGCTTAACAATCCTGAGTTGGCGCGGTTCACCAAGCCCGGCGATGTCAAAGTTCCCTGGATGGCGCAGCCGGTGAAGCATTACCTCGGCCTGGCCTGGTACCAGCGCGACATTGATATCCCGCAGAGCTGGGCGGGCAAGCGCGTGGAGCTTTATCTTGAGCGCGCCCACTGGCGCACGATTGCCTGGGTGGACGGCAAGCGCTTTCCCTATGAGGAAAGTCTCGTGGCCCCGCACGTCACGGACCTCGGCATTCTCACCCCCGGCAAGCACCGGTTGACCATCAGTGCGGACAACCGCCTGCTCTACCGCCAGCGCGTGGATGGCCATAGCGTGAGCGACCAGATGGGCGGCACCTGGAACGGCATCGCCGGTCGCATCGAGCTGCACGCAACTTCGCCGGTGTGGATCGACGACGCGCAGGTGTTTCCTGATGTGGCGAAGAAAGCGGCCGTCATCAACGTCACGGTCGCCAATGATAGTGGCAAGGCCGGGGCCGGCACGCTGGCGGTGGGAAATGTCTCCGTCCCGGTGAAATGGGATGAAAAGGGCGGCGCCGCGCAAATCACCGTGCCTTTGGCGGCCAATACGCAGACCTGGGACGAATACCATCCCGTGCTCCAGCACCTCACCGTCACGCTCAAGGGCGACAGTGCCGACGATGCCAAGCCTGTCACCTTTGGCCTGCGCGAAATCAGCTTTAACGACAAGAACCTCTACCTCAACGGCCAGCCCATCAATATTCGCGGCACGCACTTTGCGGATGAATTTCCCCTCACGGGTTACCCGGCGACGGACGTGGATTCGTGGAAGAAAATCATCGCCCTGTGCAAATCCTACGGACTGAATGGTATGCGCTTCCACTCGTCAACCCCGCCTGATGCGGCGTTTGCCGCCGCCGACGAACTGGGCTTCTATCTCCAGGCTGAAGGGCCGTTCTGGGATGGTTTCTCCCCGAACAGCGAAATCTCCAAACGCCTCGATGCGGAAACGGCGCTCATGCGCAAGCACTACGGCAACCACCCGTCCTTCCTGATGATGTCGGCCAGCAATGAAAGCGGCGGCGCCTATGGGCCGACGTGGGCGGGCAATAATTATAAGATCGATCCGCGCCGCCTTTACGCATCCTCGACGGGTAATGACAATAATTTGAATGTGGGGCCGGGCACGACGTACGCGTCCATGCCGCACACGAGCAATATCACCGGTGGCGGTGGCCTGTTGCGCTTGAATAATGGCGGTCCGCAATGGGCGGGCGGTGATTACGGCGACTCGCTGCGCAACGTGCACATCCCGATCCTCGCGCACGAAATCGGCCAGCTCTGCGCCTACCCGGACTTTGACCAGATCAAGGAGTACACCGGCTATCTGCGCCCAAGCAATTTTGAGGTCTTCCGCGCCTCGGCCGCGGCGCACGGCGTGCTGGATCGCAACCATGAGTTCGCCTGGGCTTCGGGCAAATTCCAGACACTGACTTACAAGCTGGAGTTGGAGACCAACCTGCGCACGCCAGGGCTCGACGGCTTCCAGATGCTCGACTTGCATGATTACCTGGGGCAGGGGACGGCGCTCGTCGGCGTGGTCGATGCCATGTGGCAGCCCAAGAGTTATGTGACAGGCGCGGAGTTTGCGCGCTTTGCCGGGCCGGTGGTGCCGCTGGCGCGGCTGTCGAAGCGTATTTTCCAGACGGGCGAGAAACTGGAATCCGATACGGAATTGTATAACTTTGGCGAAAAGGCTTTGACGGCGGCGGTACCGTACTGGCGCATCGAAACCCTCGAGGGCAAGGTCGTCGAGCAGGGCGAGTGGCCCGCGCGCGATTTGCCCATCGGCAAAAACCTGCCGTTGGGCCATGTGTCGGTGGACACGGCCAAGCTCGCGGCCCCGCAGGAATATAAATTGGTGGTGGGCATTCGAGGCACCAAGGCGGAGAATGACTGGCACCTCTGGGTTTACCCGGCCCCGACGGCAGCAGACCCTCAGGCCGCTGGTGTGTTCGAGACCAATGACTGGAATGCCGCGCAGGATTATCTCTCCAAGGGTGGCAAAGTGCTATACCTGCCGCCGGCCAACAGCCTGGTGAATTCGCCGCCGCTTTCCAATGTGCCGATCTTCTGGAACCGCCAGATGAACCCGGGCGAGGCCTCGATGTCCGGCCTGTGGTGCGATGCCAAGCACCTGGCCTTGGTCGGTTTCCCCACGGAAGCCTATTGCGATTTGCAGTGGACGGACCTGGTGCGTGGCGTGCGCGCCATCAACATCGCCGGCGCGCCGGCGGCGCTCAAGCCCATCGTCTCCGCGGTGGACGACTACAACCGCAACTGGAAGCTCGGCGTGCTGTTTGAAGCCAAAGTCGGCCCCGGGCGCTTGATGGTTTCGGCCATCAACTTTGTCGGCAACCGGAACCTGGGCGCCGGGCAGTTGCATCATTCACTGCTCAACTACATGGCGACGGACAAATTCCAGCCGGTGCTGGCAATGACGCGCGACGAGGCCGACAAGATCTGGACGGGCAGCCCGGCGGATGTGTCCATCCCCATCGGTGCGCCACCCCCGGAAATTGACGAAAGCCCCCGTCTTCCCGCCGCGGCACAGTAATCTTTATTCTATTACCCCTTAACTGGAGTCACCCCCTATGAAAGCATTCCGCCTGATGCAGGCCGCCGCGCTGGCGGCCTTTGCCCTCGCCATGGTCCCAGCGCGCCTCGCGGCGCAGGGCCCCAACACCCAATCGCTGGCCGGCCCCTGGCGCTTCCAGATGGACCGCGACGATCTCGGCGTGGCCGGCCAATGGTTCGCCAAGGATTTAACCGACCACCTCAACCTGCCCGGCATCCTCCAAGGCCAAGGCTATGGCGATGACATCAGCAAGGACACCCCCTGGGTGGCCACCCCGCGCCTGAGCTCAGGCTGGTGGGATAGCCAGCCGGAAAGCGTGCGCGCCCGCTATTCGCAGGACGGCCATTTTGAAGTGCCCTTCCTTTCCCAGCCCGCCAAGCACTACCTCGGCGCGGCGTGGTACCAGCGGGATATCAACATTCCCCAAAGCTGGGCGGGCAAACGCGTGGAATTATATCTCGAGCGCCCGCACTGGCAGACGACGGCGTATGTGGATAACCGCCAGTATGGCTATAATGACAGCCTGGTCGCCCCGCACGTGACCGACCTCGGTGTGCTCACGCCTGGCCGCCACCGCCTGAGCATCCGCATCGACAACCGCACCATGCTGCCCGACGACCGCCAGCATTTGCTGGATGGCCACGCTGTGTCCGACTCGCTGGGCGCCACTTGGAATGGCATTGCCGGACGCATCGAGCTGCGGGCGACTTCACCCGTGTGGATAGACGATGCGCAGGTGTTTCCCAATGTCGCCAAGAAAACCGCTCACGTTAAAATCAAGATCGCCAATGACTCCGGCAAAAGTGGCGCGGGTGTGCTTCAAGCGGCGTGGACCGGCCAGCAGGTGGATTTGGGGGGTGTGCGCATGAATGGCATGGGCGCCGCCAATTCCACCACCGCCAATGTGACTTGGGATGCCAAGGGCGGCACGGCCGAGCTGGATGTGCCTTTATCGGCCAGCGCGACGCCGTGGGATGAATACCACCCGGTGCTCCAGCACCTCGCCGTCACCCTCAAGGGCGACGACGCGGATGACCGGCGTTCGGTGTCCTTCGGCTTGCGGGAAATCACCGCCTCGGAGAAGGACGTGTTGCTCAACGGCCACGCCATCAACCTGCGCACGACGCACGATGGCGGCGAATTCCCGATCACTGGCTACCCCTCCATGGATGTGGCGGCATGGAAGAAAATCATCCAGACTTGCAAGGACTTTGGGCTTAACGGCATTCGCTTCCATTCGTGGTGCCCGCCCGAAGCGGCTTTTGTCGCCGCGGATGAGCTGGGCTTCTACCTCCAGCCCGAGTGCGGTATGTGGAACGCGTTTGACCCCGGCAGCCCGATGACGCGCCGCCTCGAGGATGAAACGGCGCGTATGCTGCAGGCCTACGGCAACCATCCGTCGTTCGTGATGCTTTCCCCCAGCAACGAGCCCAAGGGCAACTATGGGCAGGTGACGCCGCAGTGGGCGGCCCGTTGGTACCAGACAGACAACCGCCGCCTCTATTCCGCGGGCACGGGCTGGGCCAACGCCTTCCAGCTTACCGGCGGCGCGCAATACGCCAGTATGCCCATCCGTGGCGAGGGCGGCTGGTTTGGCAAGGACTATGCCAATTCGCAGGTGCGCACGACCCCCATCCCCATTCTTTCACACGAAGTCGGCCAATGGTGCGCTTATCCCGATTTCGAGGTGATGAAGAAATTCACCGGTTTTTTGCGGCCGGGTAATTACGACATTTTCCGCGACATCGCCGACCAGCATGGCCTGCTCACCTGGAACAAATTGTTTGCCTGGGCCTCGGGCCGCTACCAGGTGGAATGCTATAAGGAGGACATCGAAGCCAACCTGCGCACGCCCGGCCTGGCGGGTTTCCAAATTCTGGATTTGCACGACTATCTCGGCCAGGGCACGGCGCTGATCGGCGTGCTGGATGCCTTCTGGGAATCCAAGGGCTATGTTGATGCCGCGGAGTACCACCGCTTCGCCGGGCCCATCGTGCCGCTGGCCCGTTTGGCCAAGCGCACCTACACCACCGCGGACCGGTTGGACTGCGATGTCGAGTTGTACAACTTTGGCAAAGAGCCAATCACAAAGGGCACGCCGTATTGGCAGATCGTTGGCCCGAAGGGCAATGTGGTGGCTGGCGGCGAGTGGAATACGGGCGACTTGCCCCTGGGCAAAAACATCCCCTTGGGCCATGTGTCCGCCGACTTGTCGCAACTGCCGGCTCCGGCGGCGTATAAATTGGTCGTGGGCGTGCGCAACCGCCAGGGGCTGGCCATTGCCAATGACTGGAATCTCTGGCTTTATCCGGCGGCGATCGACAGTGCGGCCCCCGCCAACGTCACGGTCACCCACAATTGGCCCGAGGCCCGGGCGGCTTTGGTGGCTGGCGGCAAGGTGCTGTTCATGCCCTCGACGGTCGATCTGACGCCGGAGATGAGCCCACCCATGCAGCGGGTGCCCGTGTTCTGGAACCGCCAGATGAACCCGAAGCTCGACGCCATGCTGGGCCTCGTCTGCGATACGCAGAGTCCCGCTTTGGCGAAATTCCCGACCAACATCAATTGCGACTGGCAGTGGACGGAAGTCGTCAGTGGCGTGCGCTCGGTGAACCTCAATGGCGTGACGCACGACCTGCGCCCGATTGTCTGGGCAATTGATGATTGGAACCGCAATTGGCGTTTGGGCGTCATCTTTGAGTGCAATGTTGGCACCGGCCACCTGCTGGTGTCGGCTATCGATTTGCAGAACGGCCGCGGCGGCCCGGTGCTGGCGCAGTTGCGCCGCTCGCTTTATGACTACGCGGGCAGTGACGCCTTTGCCCCCGCCCTGACTCTCGCCCCCGAGGATGCCGACAAGCTGTGGGCTTCCGCTGCCCCGGCGCCGATTACCCCGGCCCGCCCGGCTGCCTCCGCCTTGCCAGCCTTGGATGTGAACAACCCCAACTCCGACGTGTACGAAGGCCCGCGCCCCGCCGCGCAATAAAATCCCCCCTCCATACTCCATGAAAAAGATCTTCTTGTTGGTGGCGCTCCTGGCGTCCACTGGCTGGGTGGCCGACGCCTCGGCGCAGACCACCCCGGCCTCTGTCCCGGCCAAAACCGGACGCAAACGCTATGTTGTGTCCGAACTCGGCGCAGTGGGCGACGGCACCACCATCAACACCAAAGCCATCCAAGCCGCCATTGACCAATGCGCGGCTGCTGGCGGCGGCGTGGTGGTGATACCCACGGGCACGTTTGTCAGCGGCGCGCTGTTTTTCAAACAAGGGGTGGATTTGCTTGTGGAAAAGGATGGTGTGCTCAAAAGCACGACGAATACAGCGGATTTTCCGGCCATCTACACGCGCTGGGAAGGCATTGAGCGTTATTGGACGTGCGCGTTCCTGAATTTTGTCGGCATGAAGGATGTGGAGGTTTCCGGCGAGGGCACCATCGACGGCTCCGGCGTCGCCTGGATGAGCGCGGGTGGCGCGCGCGTGGGCGGCCGCGGAGCGCCGGGAGCCGGAGTGAATGCCCCTTCGCTGTTGACGCCGCCGGAGCTGGCGGCGGTTAACAACGCCCTCCGCCAGGCGCTGGCCAGCGATCCGGCTGCGCAAGCCGTGCTGGAAAAATATCACGACTACACGTGGCTGACGGCGCCCCCGCAGATTCCCGCCGTGCCACGCGGCACCCCCGCGGTGTACCAAGGCCCCGCGCCCGACCCCGCGCAGTATTACTCCAAGTCTTATCCAACCACCGCCACCATCAATCTGGCGCCGGATCGGAATAACCTTCCGCCGGTCAATGCGGCGGGCGTGCGCGTGCCGGGGGGCGGTCTCGCGCCGCCGCGCGCGCTGGTGTTCCAAAATTGCGAGAACGTGCGCGTCTCCGGGCTGCATTTGTTGAACGAGGCCCGCTGGGGGTTTGTGTTCCTCTATTGCCACAACGTGGTGGCGGAGAAACTCACCGCGTTCACGGAAACGCGCATCCCCAGCTCCGACGGCATGGACATCGACTCGTGCAACCACGTGCTGGTGAGCCAGTGCGGCTTTGACACCGGGGATGATGATATTTCCATCAAGGCCGGCAAGGATGAGGATGGCCGGCGCGTGGGCATTCCCTGCGAGGACATCATCATCCAGAGCTGCCGGTTTGGCCGGGGTGACGGCGGCGCCGCGATGGGCAGCGAGACCTCCGGCGGCGTCCGCAATGTGCTGGTGACGGATTGTGTGGCCGACTCCCGCAATGCCGCACCCGTGCGCATCAAGACGAATTTCACCCGCGGCGGCGTCATCGAGAACATCACCTACCGCAACATCAAGTTTGACGACGTGCAGCGTTGCTACGAAATCAATCTGAACTGGACGGCGACCTCCTCCGCCGGGCCGCGTATGCCGCCCACGCTGCGCAATGTGAAGATCATCAACTGCTCCGGCACCGGCGATGCGGCAGGTTATATCTATGGCCTGCCCGACAGCCAGATCTCGAAGGTCACCTTTGATAACTGCCAGGTCACGACCTACACCGGCATCATCCTTGGCGATGTGACGGACGACGTGGTCGCCAGCGTGCAGGGCCCGGGTTTGAAGATCGATGCGCAGCAGACGGGCGTGCCGATCACCTTCCGTAATGCCCCGCCGCTGACGCCCCCGGCTGAGCAGTGACCAGACGGGAACCTCCGCCCCGTCAATTTTGTCCATAACCAGGTATTAAGGAATGCTTGGTGCCCTCGGTGGAAATCCCTAACCTCTCCTCACCATGGTGTGTTTTACACGAACCCTGCGCCTGCCGCTGGGCATTTTGACGGCATTTGTTTTCGCGGCCAAAGTGTTGGCCGCCACGGCCATCCTCGAGAGCAATCTTGACCGGCCTTTGCGCTATACCCCCGAGGGGACGGATTTTGTCATCACCAATGGCGAGGAATCGTTCAATCGCGCGTTGTTCACCAACACTGCTTTCCGCGTCAATGGTGGCGACAAGCCGGAATTCATCCTCTACCTGCCGGGCCGCGGGGGGAATGTGCGCCTGGGGTTTATCAATGCATCGGGTACCGGCAAATGGTTCGGCGCGGCCGCGCAAGTGATGACCCGCTATCGCCCAGGCTCGCTGATTTATGAAATTACGGACCCGATGCTTGGCGAAAAAGGCCGGTTGACGTTGACGGCGATGGTGTTGCCGGTGGGGCAGGGGTTGGTTTTGCGTGCGGAGACCACGGGCGTGCCCGCGGGAACCTTGGTCTGGGCTTTTGGTGGCGCCAATGGCCAGGCGGCCAATAACCGTGGCGGCGACATTGGCGAGGGCCAGCCCATCTCCCGGTTGATGCAATTCCAGCCGGCCAATTGCACGGGCGACACTTTTACCATCGACAACAAAACTTCATCCTTCTGGCTCCAATTCCGCACCAGCCCCACGGCGGTGCCCACCGCCATTTTGGGCGTGGCGCCGACCGGCGCGAAACTCGCCACCGCCGATGGCAATCAATGGGACTCGCTGCCCAATTTGCTGTCGAGCATCGGCGCGCCCACCGCGATGCCGGTGATGACGGGGCAGGCTCCGCTGGAATCCGGGCAGCCGGTGTATTTGTCTTTCCAGCGCAACCCGCAACCGGGTGAGACCGCACAAGTGAACGCCACCTACCAGGAAATCACCGGCGAGGGCGCGGAATCCGCAGGCACGGCCACCCGGTTGTTTGGAGCTGCGGACTTGCCAAAAGTTTTTGCCGCGGCCGAAACGCGCCGGCAATCCATCGCCGGGAAAATCTCCGCCGAGACGCCGGACCCGTATGTGGATGCCGCCGTGGCGGCTCTCTGCGTCGCTGCGGATGCCATCTGGGATGAGCCTTCCGGCACTTACAAACATGGCGCGGTGGCCTGGCGCACCACCTTGCTGGGCTGGCGGGGGCCCTACGCCGCCAACGACCTGGGCTGGCCGGAACGCTTCGAGCGCAATTTCAACTACTGGGCCGCCAAGCAAAACACCTCGGAAATCGTCCAGCCCCGGGGCCCGGACCCCGCGGCCCGCCTGGCCCGCAGCGAGCCTTCGCTCCACTCCAACGGCGATATGTCGAACTCCCACTACGACATGAACCTCATTGCCGTGGATGCGTTGTTGCGGCATTTGCAATGGACGGGCGATATGAACTACGCGCGCCAGATTTGGCCGGTCCTTCAGCGGCATCTGGCCTGGGAGCAACGTATGTTCCGCCGCCCCTATGGGAACGGCAACTTTCCCTTGTATGAAGCTTACGCGGCCATCTGGGCCAGCGATGATCTGGCCTACAGCGGCGGTGGTTCCACCCATGGTTCGGCCTTTAATTATTTCGAGAATGTGATGGCCGCTCGTCTCGCGCAGTTGCTGGGGGAAGACCCGGCGCCCTACCAGCGCGAGGCGGAGCTCATTCTCCGCGCGATGCACGCAACGCTGTGGCTGCCGGAGCGCGGCACCTACGCTGAATTCAAGGACTGGACGGGACTCCAGCTCGTGCACCCCAGCGCGGCGGTCTGGACTGTTTACCACGCGATTGACGAGCAGACGGCGACGCCGATGGAGGCCTGGCAGATGTCGCACTACGTCGATACGGAAATTCCGCACATCCCCATCCGCGGGGCAAATGTGCCGCCCGGTTATGCCACGGTCACGACCAGCAACTGGATGCCCTACACCTGGTCGCTCAACAATGTGGTCATGGGCGAAGTGGCGCATACGGCCCTGGCTTTTTGGCAGAGCAACCGTCCCGAGGAGGCTTACCGTTTGTTCAAAGGCTGCCTGCTCGACAGCATGTACCTCGGCCAGGTGCCGGGCAACGCCGGCACGATGACGTTTTACGACGCCTACCGCGGCGAAAGCCAGAGCGACTTTGGCGACGACATTGGCGCGCTGTCCCGCGCGGTGGTCGAGGGCCTGTTTGGCGTGCAGCCGGACGCGCTGGCGGGCGAGTTGGTCATCCGCCCGGGTTTCCCGGCGTCCTGGGACCATGCGAATTTCCACCATCCCTCAGTAGATTACACCTACCGCCGGGAAGGCGAGGTGCAGATTCCCATCACCACCGTGAAGAGCGAGGAATCCTCCAACGCGCGCGCCACGGTGATTACCCGCCGCGAGACGACCATGGTGCCCGGCTTGGCGGAAGTGTACACGGTGACACCCAAGTTCCCCCGGCCCCTGTCCTTGCGCCTGCAGGTGCCGGCGCGGCGCGAGGAGATTGCCAGCATCTCCGTCAATGGCCAGCCGGCGGTTTGCA
>JBEHYY010000041.1:0-19966 GCA_048497935.1 Verrucomicrobiota bacterium | reverse complement strand
GGGACTGCCTTGAGCACCCCGGCAGCGGCGTAGTCATAAAGCTTGTTGTATTCCGCGGGTGTGGAGCTCCAGTAGCCGATGCCATTTTGCTGGGTGTTGGATTCATTCCAGACTTCCCAATACCACGTTTCCACTTCAGCCATCCCATAGCGTTCGACGCAGTGCTTGGCCCACTGGAAGCAAAGCTCCTCCCACTTGTCATAATCCTTTGGCGGGTAAGCCCAGCCTGTATAAATGGCGTTATAGGGTTGGCTGGGATCCCAGTGGTGTTCGTAGGGCTCGGGATGGATGGAGAGCGCCTTGGGCATGAAGCCGATTTGCACGTAGGGTTTGACGCCCGCGGCGTGGTAGGTGTCGAAAATCTCGTCGAGAATCTTCCAGTTATAGACCGGTTTGCCCTCGGCATCCTCCGTGTAGGCATTGGTGCTGCCCCATTTGTAGTGGGCGGTGCCGTCGCCGGTGGTCAGCAGATTGTGGGCGCGGTAATAAACATCCTTGTGGTCCGAGCGCAGCGCACCGAGTTCGCCAATGAGTTTCTTGCCGTCCTTCATGGTGGCGTAGTTGGGCTCGTCCGCGCCGAAGAAGCGATAGACGGGCTTCCACGCGCCCACGGGTTTGGCGGCATCGACCGCGATATTCACGGCAAAGGACGCCGGGGCGGCCGGGGCCGCGTCTTGCGCGGTGGCGGCCACGGCCACCACCAGAACCGCCAGGGCGATCAGGGGCTTGAGCAAAGGATCGTGTTTCATGAAGGGAAGTGTTTTTGGAGGTTATTTTTCCACGGAGAACTTCTCCGGCTTGGAGGCCTTGGCCGGGTCGGCCGGGGCGATTTCCACGGCAAAGACTTGCACCGCGCCCTGGATGTTCGAGCGGAAGACCACCCATTTGTTATCCGGCGTGATGGAGAGGTTGGGCTCGATGCCGCCGCCTTGCACGCCAAGGCGGGTCGCGCCCGTCACGTAATTGTGCTTCGCCATATTGACCAGCTTTTCACGGGTGACGCTGCCATCGGGCTGCACGCGGAAGAGGTTGATCCACGCGCCATTTTGGGAAAAGGCCACCTGGGTCGGGTCGCCGCCATCGCTGGCGAAGAGTGTATTGTCGCGCGAGGAGTTGAAGTGCACGCCCCACCAGTCGCGCATGATGTGGTACTTGGTCAGCTTGCCGGTGTCGATGTTCACGCCACCGATCCAGAAGTCATGGCTGCGCGGCGTTTGCAGGTCAAACCAGACGGTCTTGCCGTCGTAGCTCCACCATTCATGGCCGTCGATTTCCATGTCCATCTGCCGCTTATAGACCAGCCGCTGCCCCGTGCCATCCGTGCGGACCAGCCAGGTGCGGTCCACTTCGTGCCAGGTGCCTTCATGCGCATAGAGCACGAGGTTCGGGTCCGTCGGCGAAAATTGCTGGTGGTCAATCGAGGCATATTGGAAGCCCGTCCACGTTTGTGTGCCGGTCTTCAGGTTGGTGAAAAGAAAGCCCGTCGAGGAGGGGCGCGCCAGGCGGGCCGAGAGCCCGTCCTCCTTCGCTGCGGCAAATTCTTCATCAGGAGTCAGGGGGATGCCCTTCGCAATCTTGTCTCCGAACATGCGCTGGCGCTGGGGCAGGATGGTCGGCGCCGGAGGCGCCTGCACATGGCCGGTCGGGTCTTCGCCGGGCAGCATACCGCCGGCAATGGTGCCGTCGCTATTCACGCCCCAGGCACTGCCGGTCATCAGCTGGCGCGAGACTTTGGTGTCCACATTCACGGCATAGAGGCTCCCGCCGGAGGTGTAATAGCAATCACGCGAGTGAAAGGCCATCATCACCGGGCTGACGCGCGTTGTGCGTCCATCCACCAGCCATTCCAGCTTGGGGGCGCCCCTGCCGAGGCTTTTCAGGTCCACTGCCCAGATGCCGCTGGGTGCGCCAAAGACCATCTTGTCTCCGGCTTCCGTATAGGAATTGTAGTGGAAGTAGAGGCTCTGGCTATTGGGCTCGTCGGAGATGCGGATGATGCGATGGCCCGTGTCCGGGTCGATCCATTCACGCGGGCCGGCCGGCGCTGTGGAGCCGTTGGGCGCCGGGCTATTGTCATACTCGGGGGTGCCGGGCACCGGGGCTTGCGCGAAGGCGCAGAGTGGCAGCAGGAGGGAGAGCAGGGGGAGTTTGCGCATGGGGAATGGGACGGTTATTTGGCTTTGGCGATTTCCACCGCGAAGACCTGGGAGCCATGGTCCGCGCCGAGCATATTGGAACGAAATACAATCCACTTCATGTCCGGGGTGAAGCTGACATTGGGCTCAAGACCGTAGTCATGCTTGGCCAGGCTGGCCAGGCGTTCGGCTTTGAAGGCCATGGTCTTCACCTCTTCATTGCCGACTTTAACGGTTTGGGTGGTTGAGGCGTCGGGGGTGAAAAGGAAAATCCACTGGCCATTGTCGCCCCGGGCGACGCTGGTGGGGCCGCCGCCATCGCCCACGAAAAACTTCCCATCCGGCGACACATTGTAGTGCACCGACCACTCATTCTTGGGCAGGGAGTAGCGGATGTGCTCGCCCGTGGCCAAGTTCATGCCGCCCACCCAGAACACCTGGCTCTTGGGCGTCTGCAGGTCGTACCACGCATCCTTGCCATTGGCGCCCCAGAATTCATGCCCGGCAATTTCCATGTTCATTGTGCGCTGGTGGACGAGGCGCGGCGGTCCCGGCGGCAGCTCAATCTTTTGGCCGGCGCGCAAATCATCCGAGGTGAGTTTGGCGGTGTATTTGACCATGGCCGGGTACGTGCCATGCGCAGCGGCAATGCTGTCGAGGGTGTCGCCCGCCTTTATCGTGTAAGTGTCACCCACCACGCGTATCTGCCACACGCGGTCCACCTGGTCCCACGGGCCTTCGTGGCAGTACATGAGCAGGGTGGGGTCGGTCGGCGAGAATTGAACGTGGTTGAGCCAGTCATGCTCGGCGCGGAAAATCTTTTTAAGCTCCCCGGTTTTGAGGTCGATGGTGTAGAGCACCATGGGCACGAGCGCGGCCAGCCGCTGGCCAATGGCCTGGTTGCCTGTCCAGTTCGGCCCGATGGCGCCGAGCGGCCCCGCCGCGGCATCGCCCGAGCCGGCCAGCAATGTCTCATCGGCATTGACGGTGAAGCCCGCCCCCCAGAACAATTCCTCGGGCAGGACGCAGATTTTGCGCGTTTCGCCGGTGTCCACATTGGTGGCCATCACATCCGCCCCGCGGGTGTAATAGACGGTTGGCGTCTTGCGGCCCATGACCACATGGGAGATGCGCTGCTCCGGTGGCGTGTTGTCGTGCGTGTCGATGCGCTGGGTCGGCGCGCTGCCCGTGACCACTTTCTTGATTTCGTGCGACTTCAGGTTGATCGTCACAATGCCGTCCGGCACGGTGGCGACGAGGCGCGTGCCGTCGGGCGTATAGGGGTTTTGGTGGAAATAGAGGCTCTGCGTGTTGTCCTGGCGTGAAAGGCGCACAATGCGGTGGCCGGTGTCGGGGTCGATCCAATCCGTCGGTAGTTCCTCCAGCTTGGTGGCGGCCGGGGTGGCCGGGGCGGCTTCGGCGGCCGGGGCCGCATGGGGCAGCGCCAGTAAGGCGCAGAGGAAGGCGGGGACGAGGATACGCTGGTTCATAAAAATCCCCGGGGCCGCGTCACGGATGAGTTCCGGCGCTTTAGGCCTTGGCGAAAATCGCATCCAGCTTGCCGTTGCTGTCGCCGATTTTTTCAGTGGGCGCGCCCATGACATCCAGCATCGAGCGGTACAAGTTGGTGACGGGCGTCATCTCGCCGAGGTGGATGTGCTGGCCCGCGGCAATGGCGCCGCCGCCGCGTCCGCCCAGCACGATGGGCAGGTTCTCGGGCGAATGGCGCTGCCCATCGCTCAGGCCGCCGCCGTAGAGCACCATGCAGTTGTCCAGCAGCGTGCCATCGCCTTCCTTGACTGCTTTCAGCTTCTCCAGGAAGTACGCATACTGCGTCATGTGGTAGCGGTTGATGATGGCGAGCTTGGTCAGCTTGTCCGGGTTGTTGCCGTGGTGGGAAAGATCGTGGTGGCCCTCGGAAATGCCGTTTTCAAAGCCCTGGGCCACGGCCTT
This sequence comes from Verrucomicrobiota bacterium, assembly GCA_048497935.1. Taxonomy (GTDB): domain Bacteria; phylum Verrucomicrobiota; class Verrucomicrobiia; order Opitutales; family JABDGR01; genus JABDGR01. The sequence continues at coordinate 15,878 of JBEHYY010000041.1, read as the reverse complement.
CGGGTAGGGGCGGTTGCTGCCGTCGTGGCCGAGGATGAAGGTGGAGACGCGGGTGGCGTCCGTCTGGAAGGCCAGCACCATGATGTCCATCATCAGCCGGGCGTGGGCCTCGAAGTTGTAATCCGCCAGCATCTTGAGCTCGCGCTGCTCCGGCGACAGGTTGATGGTGAACTTCTCGCTGGATTCGATGCGGCGCTCCAGGTCGCGCACGGCGGAAATATATTCATCCAGCTTGCGCTGGTCGCTGCTGCCCAGGCTGCGATTGAGCTGGTTGGCATCCTCGAGCACGAAGTCCACCACGCTCTTCTTGTAGAGCATGCGCTTGGCGCGGGCTTCGGCGGTGGAGGCATCGTCAGCCCCACCAAAGAGGCGCTCGAAGGCCAGGCGTGGATCGACCTCCGGGTTCATCGGCATTGTTTCCGATTTCCACGAAATATTGAACTGGTAGGCGCAGCTGTAACCCGAGTCGCATGAGCCCGCGCGCTGCCCATGGTCGCAGCTCAGCTCCAGCGAGGGCAACTTTGTCTGGTCGCCAATCTTTTCCGCCGCGATCTGATCCACCGAGATGCCGGCCTTGATGTCCGCGCCGTTGGTCTTGCGCGGGTGCACGCCCGTCAGGTAGCTGGCCGAGGCGCGGGCATGGCCGCCGCCGCCGTCGCCCAATTCATTGGCATTATTATTGTCGAGGTAGCTGACGACGGTGATGTCGTTTTTCAGCTCGGCCAGCGGCTCCAGCGTGTAGGGGAGCACGTAATCCTTGCCCGTGGCCTGTGGCGTCCAATGCGCCATGTTGGCGCCATTGGGAATATAGAGGAAAGCCATCCGCGTGGGGTGGGCTTTGGCGGCGGCGCCGGCCGTCGCGCCGAGCAGGCGGCTCGCAGGGGCCAATGACTCAAACAGCGGCAGGGCCATGACCGTGCCGAGGCCACGCAAAAACTTCCGGCGGGGTAGGTGCCAAGACTGGCTCATAAAATCCAAGATGCGACCACCTGGGGGGAAGGATGGCCGTCAGTCCTAAAAGTAACCCTTGGGCCATCCCGCCGCAAGTTCCATTTTCGCAGGCAAGGGAGGCGGCGCTGCTTTTGCCTTTCCCTGGGACGGGGGTGGCGTCACAATCCAGCTCTTCCATGAAGCGCCTTTCCTCCGTCCTTTGCTTGGCCGCACTGCTGTGCGCCGCCTGCGTCAGCACCAGCCTCGATAATTACCATCCTGCGACGTTTGCGGACATCCAGGCCAAGCGCCGGGCCAATGCCACCAACCAGGCCGACATCTACAACCGCTGGTACTACGCTGGTTCGGATGACAAATACGACTATATTTACGAGTACAAGAAGGGTATCTCTGTCACCCCGCCCACCAACTTTCATTACTACCGGGTCGAAAAAGGCCAGCTCGACAATCTGCCCGCGAGTTTTCCGTTCCACCCGGACTTGGGTTCCAATCCGGAAATATTCACTTGGTAGCGGGTGGGGCTGGGCGTTGCCTCTTTCCTCAAAGCTGCCGCCTTAGACCATGAATGAGCCGACTGGCACCGTCACGACAATGGCGGCATTCATTTACACCTGCAAGGCAGCGGTGGCGGCGGCCTTGACGTTGGGGTTCTGCGCGCTTTTTGGTCAGCCATGGGCGGCGTGGGCCGCCGTATCTGCGCTCATCGTCATCCAGCCGTCCCTGCATACCTCGCTGCGGGCCTCGGTGGTGCGGGTGGCGGCCAATTTGATTGCCGCAGTCGCGGGCAGTGTCTTGCACGCGGTGATCAACGTGCCGGTGGTGGACTTGATTCTTGGCATCATGGTCGTGGGCATGATCTGCCATCATACCAAACTCGATGACGGGTTGCGCGCCGGCTATGCCGCGGTGGCCATTGTCACGCTCACCTTGCAGGATAATACCGTGGCGGGCGCCATCAGCCGTGTGTTCGCGGTGATTATCGGTTGCTTCTGCGCAGTGCTGGTCAATATCGCGTTCGACAAGGTGGGCTCCCGCATGGCCATGCCGCCGGCTGGGCGGCCCGCGGATCATGCGGAGTAATTTTGCTAATCGAGGGTCCCTTCCATGAAGGGAAAGCGAGTGGTGTTTAAGTCACCGCTCCTGGCTGGGGGCAACTACTCGGGGCTGGGTTTAAGAAATGTAAATTTCAGCGCACGCACTTTCGATGGGCTAAAACAGGAGTAGCTTGTCTTATCATGAAAACGTTACTCACCAGCATCATCATCCTGCTCCTGTGCGCCGGGTGTGAAAGTCCGACGCGCTCCAGCTACCAGCCCATGACATCCGACCAGCTGACCCGCAAGCTGGCCCGCAATGAAGCCAGCCGCGCTTATGCATGGAATCAATGGCGCTACGCCGGCTCGGACGATAAGTACGACTACATCTACGAATACGTGCCGGGCAGTGTCATCCCCTACGGCTTCCATTGCTATAAGATGGAACGCGGGGCGCTCGCGTTGAACCTGCGCTACGACTTCGACCCGGACTTCGACAATAACACCCGCATATTCTAAGCGAATATGCGAACCCCTTGCTCGGCGTCAGTCCCGCGCCACTTTGGCGGTGGGGCTGACGGCCGGGGGTTGGGCATCGGCGCGGCGCATTTGCTGGAAGGGCACGCTGTGCACCACACCCAGAATCAGCACTGAGAATCGGTTGTCGTTTTGGTCGAGCTGCTTCACAATTTGGTCGGTGGTGGCGCGGTCGTAAAATTCCAGCCCGCGGCCCAGCGCATAGGTGAGCATCTTTTCCGCCACGCAGCGCTGGAAGTCTGTGCGCTTCTTGTCCGCGAGGATCTGCACGAGGTCGATGGCGTTCTTGAATGACTCGCCCGTCAGCAGCGTGCCCGAGGCATCGACCGCCGCCTGGCCATCGCTGTCGCGCCATTCACCGGCGGCATCAAAATTCTCAAGGCCAAACCCGATGGGGTCCATGCGCGCATGGCAGGAGGCGCAGGTTGGGTTGGCGCGGTGCTGTTCCATCTGCTGCCGGAGCGTGCCGGTGAGTTGCGTTTCCTCATCAAGGATGGGCACATTCGGCGGCGGCGGGGGCGGCGGCGCACCGAGGAGATTTTCCAGCACCCATTTGCCGCGTTTGACGGGGGAGGTGCGGGTCGGGTTGGAAGTCAAAATGAGCGTGCTGCCCTGGGTGAGCACGCCGCGCCGCGGGGTGTCCTTGAGTGAGATTTGGCGGAAGTCTTCGCCCGTCACTCCAGGCAGTCCGTAGAAGTTGGCCAAGTCTTCATTGACGAAGGTATAGTCCGCGGTGAGGAAGTCGATGATGCTGCGATCCTCGCGCATGATATGGTTGAAGAACAGCCCGGTCTCCTGCTCCATTTCTTCGCAAAGCTCGGGCCATGCGTTATAATAATTGTTCAGCACCTTCACGTCGGGGCTGAAGGTGGCGAGGCTGCGGAATTGCAGCCATTGGCCCGCAAAGTTATCGACCAACGCCTGGGCCTTGGGTGAGGCAATCATCCGCTTCACCTGCTCGTCGAGGTGCGCGCGCAGCTGGCCCTTTTCTGCCAGGGTCAGCAATTCATCATCCGGGGTGGTGCTCCACAGGAAATAGGAGAGGCGGGAGGCGAGCGTGTAGTCATCCACCGGCACGCTCAGGCTGCCGGCAGGCTTGGCCTTGCTCTCCAGCGCGGCCACCACCGGGATTTTCACCGGGCCGCTGCCGGGCGCCAGCTGGGCGACGGTGCCGGGTTGGGCCATCGCGCTGCGGAAGAGAAAATGCGGCGACACAAGCACGCCCTTCATGGCGAGCTTTACGGAAACAGCAAAGGGTTCCCCGTTGCTGTCGGCCAAGGCGAAGAGCTTCATCAGCCGGTCAATTTCGGCGGGTGCCACAGGGCCGCGCCAGGCGCGCCGGGCAAACTGGGTGATGATGGCTCGCGCCCGGTCTGTTTTGCTGCCGGTAACCACGTTGGCAAAATACGGCTGCATCGCCGCGGTCATCTGTGGCTGCGCGAACGGCTTGGTCAAATCCGCAATCTCCAGGCTTTCGATGGCCAGCATACGCTGGGTGAGATTGGGATTTTTATTTTCCGGGTCGAAAAATTCGTTGATGAGGCCGGCCGAGAAGGTGTATTCGCCCGGTGTGAGGTGCTGGCGGGTCTCATAGGTTTCCGGCACCGCGCGTTGCAGGGTGAGGGCCGCCGGGTGGTTGGAGAACACGCGTTCCCCCGGCAGTTGCAGACGGCTTGCGGGTGCCAGCACGTCAAAGGTGTGCACGGATTTTCCGTTGAGCTGGAAATCCATCTTGGTCGGTTCATCGCCGGCCTGCCGGGCGTAGGCCGTGGCCCGCAGGATATAGTCGCCTTCCTTCTCCACTTTGAGCTTGGTGGAGACTTGTCCGTTGCCAGTCATCAGTCGCTCATGGGCGCTGGTGAAATTGCCCGGGCCCGTGACCACCAGTTGATCGGCCCGGTAGTGGGTGATGATGCCGGGCAGGGGCCCCTCAATTGTCATGGAGCGGATCCAGCCTTTGCCTTTTTGCTGCTGGCCGACGCGACCGTTGGTGATGATGTTTTCGTTGGTTCCGCCGCGCACGCGGTCCATCACGACGTGAATTTCCTGCGGGCCAGCCGGCAGCCCGATTTCCATCGAATAGTCCTTCGGGTTGGCTTTGCTGTCGTTCTCCAGTGCAAAGTGGGCGACGACGGTTTCATCCACCCGCATCGACATTTTCGGTGTTTCGCCATCGGTGGGCACGGTGGAGTCCTTGTAGCCGACGCCCGCGCTGGAGTAGCCTCCCGTGCGTTCGCCATAGGCTTCGAAGGTGATTTTATATTCGCCGGGCGCGGGGATGAAGGAATCAAGCGTGACATGCCCTTCCTCCAGGCTGATGAGGCCGACCCAGCCGCCTTCCTGCGGCCCTTTGTCATTGAACCCGCTGGCCAGCAGATAAGCTGGAAAGGTCTTTTTGCTGGCGGTGATGGGGTCGGTCGGGATGGCGCGGTCGAGGATGGTGTCGGCGGCGCTCAGATATTTTTCCATGAGCATCGGCGGCAGCGAGAGCACATCACCGATATTGTCAAAGCCGTAGCCGGAGTCATCGGGCGGGAAATCCTCGCTGGCGCGGTAGTCCACGCCGGTCAAGTCGCGGATGGTGTTTGCATATTCCGCGCGGTTGAGCCGGTGCAGTGTCACGCGGCCGGGGTCCGGGTTGGCCGGGTCATACTGGTGCAGCGAGCGGTCAATCCAGTCCGACACCAAATCGCGCTCCTGCTCTGTGGGCTGGGCGTCGGCATCGTCCGGCGGCATTTCATGGCGGTGGACTTTTTCGAGGACAAGTTCCCATGTCTTCGCGTCCTTCTGCACGTCGGCCAGCGAAGTGTATTTGTCGAGGGCGATATCGGCCTTGTGTTCGCCATTGCCGTGGCATTCGTAGCAATACTTTTGCGTGAAGGCGTGGATGTCCTTCTCAAAGGTGGCATCCGCCGCCTTGGACAATGCTGCGGGAGCCGCGGCGGCTTCCGTTTTGGGGGATTCCGGGGCGGAGGCCGCCAGCAATCCCAGCATCAAACCGGGCGCCGCCACCACTCCCAGCCATTGGCCGATCCGTGTGCGCATGGGAAGATTTAGTTGGAGGCTTTTTTCAGATAACCGCGGTCGTTCATCCACGCCCGGAAGAGACTGGGCCAGGTCGAGACCGAGTAATCCCACACGCGTGCGCCAAAGCCGTGGCCGCCTTCCTCAAAGATATGCAGCTCCACCGGAATTTTCGCGGTCTTCAGCGCGAGGTAAATCTTCGTCACGCCGATGGGGCCGGACACATTGGCCGAAGGGTCGTTCGAGGCGCAGAGCAGGAAGGAAGGCGGGAAGTTCGCCGGGGGCGCCCAGTCCGCCGGGCGCAGTTGGGGGGCGGAGCCATACGCGATGCCCAGGAAGTTCGGATGCCCGTCGAGTCGGTCGATGGGGTCGGCGGCTTCGGGGTTGCCTTTGCCTTCGGCCAGGCCGGCGTCGATGGCGACTTCCGCGCCGGCGGAAAAACCGATGAACCCGACCCGGTTCGGATCAATGCCCCATTCTGCGGCATGGCTGCGCACAAAACGGATGGAGCGCTGCGCATCGGCAAGCGCATGGTCCATCACCGTGTAAGGTTGCGGGCGCCGTCCCTCAGTGTCGCGGGCAAGGCGGTATTTGAGCACAAAAGCGGCGACGCCATGGTCGGCCAGCCATTGGCCGAGGTCATAACCTTCGCGACCGATGGTCAACTGCATATGGCCGCCACCGGGCGCGATGATCACGGCGCAACCCGTGGCCTTGTCCTTGGCCGGCAGGTAGGGGGTGATGTTCGGGTCGTGGATATTATAGACGATGGGGAAGACGATGTCTTCTTCGCGCCAGCCCACGTGCTCGGGCTCGTTCTTGAATGCTTCAGATCCGGGCGCGCCTGCGGGCCAGAGCAGATAGGAAGCCGGGTGGGGAGGCTCGGCGGGCGGGGCATCGGGAACCACGGGGCCATTGGGCACCGTGATTTGCTTCACCACAGGATTGGCCGGGACCGCATTGATCATCACCGGCGTTTGGGCCGACGCAGCCAGCGGCAGGCAGACAAGGGCGGACAAGAGTAAAATACGACGCATGGGGTAGGGTTGGGGGAACCCTTATCCTCCCTCAAAATTCCCCCGCCGTCAATGCGTTCGTGGGGCGGCCGGTGCTTCGTGCCCTTGCCGGGCTAGTTTTTCTTGCGCCGGCGCAACACCACCGCACCCAGACCCAGCATACCGGGCACAAGCACCCAGGTCGCCGGTTCCGGAATGGGGGCAATCGTGTAATCATGTCCCGAGTCCGTGGTCCAAGACCCCGGAATGGTCACATTGCTTCCATTGACCACTTCGACGCCCAGTGTGATCAATCGCAGATTCAAATTGGCAAAGGAGGAATCGCCGTCCACGTTGTGCAGCACGCTGCCACCCGAGAGGAAGGTCTCGATCATGAAATGGGAGCCGAGGTTGAACGGCTGGTCCACCGTGAACACATCGATGTTGCCGATGTTGATTTCGCCAAAGTTGCCGGAGTTCACGCTGTGTGAACCTTGGAGTTCCGTCCCGGCGGCGGTCAGGTCGTAGCTGATGCTGCTGCCACTGGCTGCAGCGGCCAGGCTGTAGTCCCAATTGCCCGAGAGTTGGAAGGTGAAGCGCGCGACCGCGCCGTTGCCCACGAGCAAACTGTCGCTCGGGGTGAAGTTAAAACCATCATCCCATTTGGAGTAAACTGACAGGCTGGCCGACGTGCTCGTCGGGGTGGACGGCATCACCGTGGATAGGTTGAGCGAGAGATTGGCGAAATCAGCCGCAGCGGTAAAGTTGGAGTAGATGGCGGTGGAGGCGTCGGTTACCGGAGTGGTGGTGCCATTCACATTGCGCACCAGCGCCGGGTCGCTGCCCAGACGGGTGACGTGCGTCTGCAGGAAATTGTCCTGGGCTTGCACCAGTGGAGTGGCCGCCAGCAACAAAGCCAGATTAACACCCAGGGTTTGTGCGATGACGCGAACGTTCGAATGAAAAAGCATGACTGGGGTAAAATGCCCAGATTTTATGCCCTAGTCAAGGACGCGTTATTTTTTTGTTTTCGAGGGATTTTGGGTATTTTGAGGCCGTCCATTCCCGATTTACTCGCGGAGGGTTGTTGAAGTTCCAGTCTCATGTTTGCCCAGAGACTCTAGCCAATGGCTGAGAAAGAACTGCTTTTCCGCCGGCAGGAAGGTGTCCGCCGTGCCGACGATTGGGCGTAGCGCGGTGGTCATCTGTAGCAGCACAAAAACAAAGATGAGGCACCACAAACGCAGGTTGCCTGGCATCGCCCCACCCATGGAGGCCAGGCCCGTTCTCACCAGTCGCAGGCCAAAGGACACCGCAATCAGCGCAAAGACAATATGCAAAAAGCCCATGACCGCCACGGACTCCGTGGACTGGGAAAATACCCAGGCCACGGGCGCAAAGCCCATCAAGAGAACGGACATCAGGGCCGTCAAACCGGCCACCAGTCCCGCCACTTCGCTCAACCGCACCCGCGATCCCCCCAGGCAGGCGAAGATATAGAGACTCGGCAGGCAAATAAGGGCGCTGACCAATAATCCGATGGCGATTTTAAGCGGTGCCGCCCACAGTTGCATCCCGCCGGAAAAAGTGCCGACAATCACCCCATACACTAGAATCAATAACAGGGCCACCATCGCCAACCGCGCAGTCAGGGCTCCTGCCCCAGGCTGGGTCAGTTGGTAGATGACGCGACGGGGTTGGCGCAACACCGCCTCAAAAGCCTCGGCAAAATGGGTAATCGGTATTTGGTTTTCATGCTCTCCGCCTGGCGTCGGTGCGGTGGAGTTGGGCGGCGTGAGGGGAGGTGGTTCAGATGCATTCATATGTGCGTGGGTTGTAGGGTCAGGACAGCAGGTGGCGAAGGATTTGCCACACGCTTTCAAAAAAATTTCCCTGCAGGGCCTGTTCGCGGAGAAACTCCACTGGCATATTGGGCGAACCGACGAAAGGCCGCAGAATCCACGACAGCTGGCTGCCCAGCAGCAGATTGCCCGCGAGCCAGGCCAGGAGCACCCGATGCGCCACTGCCGGGCTGCCGCCCACTACCCGCAGCAGGGCCAACAGGCGTGCATTGCCGGCCAACCCGGCAAAAGAAATCACCAGAATTTCTGTCAGTAGCAGAAGATGATGTCCGGTTTGCGCGCCCGCCGAGTGTTCCGCCATCGGGGCAGTGTTCATGACCATGAATAGCACCAAGGGGCTGAACGCGCCCAGGATCGCGGTGGTGATGGTAAGCCCCAGCAGCACGGCCAGCAGCGATTGGCGAAAGCTGAGATTAATGCCGAGCAATGGAGCCAGTATGCCGTTAAGCAACCCGTTGCCTAGGGTCGTCAGCAGCATCACGAGTGGGAATTTGACTGCGGTGTACAAGGCTTGTTCGGGTGCCCGCCAGGCACCCATCGCCGCGCCAAACAAAGCACCGCCAATGATAATCACTCCGCCATGCAGGGCCAGACGGCGCCAGCTTGCTTGCTTCAGCCAGCCCGTAATGGGGGCCGTTTCTCCCCGGAGAAGGGTCGGCACCTCCTCCAGTCCGGCCGCAGTCAAGGCATCTTGCATGGCGGTTAACTTTGCATTACAAAGTCAATTCGTCAATCCTCCTTTCGTCAAAGTCTTGTCATGCCGTTCTCCATGGCCTGATCACCTATAGAGACTTGTTTCCGCCAATTTGAACGGCCCTTTTACACGGATATCGCGGGACGACGAACCGGCGAGGATTTGGTAGTCACCTGCCTCCGCCAGCCAGCCTTTTTTGTCCGGATTGTAATACGCAAAAGCGCGGAAGCCGAGAGGGATGGTGATCGTCTTGGTCTCGCCGGGGGCCAGCGCCACTTTGTTGAAGCCCTTGAGCTCTTTGTCCGGCCGAGGCAGTCCAGGAGTATCTTGATGAATATAGAGCTGCGCCACTTCCTCGCCCGCGCGGCTGCCGGTGTTGGTGACATCAAATTCCGCCGTTAACCAGATGCCTTTGGCGTGGTCCCCGGGTTGGAGGCGCAGGTTAGAGTACTGGAAAGTGGTGTACGAAAGCCCATGGCCGAAGGGAAAGAGCGGCTCGATATTTTTGGCGTCAAACCAGCGATAGCCCACCAGCAGACCTTCTTTGTAATACTCCTGCCCACCCGTGCCAGGGTAGGCTTCCGCGCCATAGAACGCGGCCGGGGTGTCGGCCAGTTGCTTGGGAAAGGTGCATGGCAGTTTGCCGGAAGGGTTCACATCGCCAAACAGAATGCGCGCCATGGCATTTCCGGCTTCCGAGCCGCCATACCAAGCCAGCAGCACGGCGGGCACCTTGGGCAACCACGGCATTTCGACTGGCGAACCGGCGACGAGCACCACGATGGTGCGTGGATTTGCAGCCGTCACTTGGGCGATCAACTCATCCTGTCCGTAGGGCAATTTCATATCGCGGCGGTCACTGCCTTCAGTGTCGAAGTTTTTGTTCAAACCGCAGATGACGATGGCAACATCGGCCTGTTTGGCGGCCTGCACCGCTTGGGCGATGAGATCGGCTGGCGCAACCGCGGGGGTGGCTGCCGCCGCCCGTCCCCGCCCGCCACCGGTGGAGGAGGAATAGCCTTGGGCGAAAGTAACGTTCACTCGGTTGCCCACTCGGGCCAAAATGCCCGCGAGCGGCGAGATTTCCGCAAAAGCCTTGATGCCCGAACTTTGGCCGCCGGACGCCTGGAGATGCACCGCGTTATCCCCGATGACGGCGATGGATTTGAGTTGCGCCGGGTCGAGCGGCAGCGCGCTTTGCTCGTTCTTGAGCAGCACCATGCCTTCTTCCGCCGTGTGTCGCGAGGTGTTCTGGTGCGCGAGCGTGTTGATCGAACCGGTGGGCCGGCCAGGGTCAAACACCTGGGAGGCAAACATCACGTAAAGATTGCGGCGCACTTTGTCGTCCAGCAGGGTCAGGGGGTAGGTGTTGTCTCGCAGGCCGTCGAGAAACGGTTGCGCCAAAAAATTCTGGTCATAGTTGCGGCGGCCGACCCCGGTGCCCATTTCCAAGTCCAGGCCGTTGCGGGCGCTGCCGTCCGTGGTGTGCGAGGCGCCCCAGTCTGTCATCACCAGGCCTTGGAACCCCCATTCTTTTTTCAAAATTTGGTTGAGCAGGTAATCATTTTCCGCGCAGTACGCCCCGTTGATTTTATTGTACGCGGCCATGACGGTCAGGCAGTTGCCTTCTTTTACCGCGGCTTCGAATGCGGGCAGGTAAATCTCGCGCAGGGTGCGCTCGTCGATGTTGGCGTTGATGCTGTTGCGCTGGGTTTCCTGGTTGTTGGCGGCAAAATGCTTCACGCTGGAGGCGATGCCGCGCGATTGCTCGCCTTGGATGAAGCCCACCGCGATGCGCCCCGCCAGCCAGGGGTCTTCGCCGGAATATTCAAAGCTGCGCCCATTGAGCGGGATGCGCTGGATGTTCACCGCGGGGCCCAGCATGATATCCTTGTTGCGCGCCCGGGCTTCCTCGCCAATGGCCTGGCCTTGGGCGAAGGCGACTTCAGGGCTCCAGGTCGCCGCCAGGCAGATGCCGGAGGGGAACGCCGTGGAAAAATCATCCGTATGGCCGGCGGAGTTGAAGGTATCGCGCTGGATTTCCTCGCGCACACCATTAGGCCCGTCGGACAGCCAGCGTTCGGGCACGCCCAAGCGTGGAATGGCGGCGGTGAAGAAAGTGCCGGCTCCGTGGATCTGCGAGATTTTTTCCTCCACAGTCAGTCGCCCGAGTAAGTCAGCCACGCGCGCTTCAATGGGCTGGGCCGGGTCGAGGTAGGGTGCCCGGGCCTCCGACGTGGGGGCCACTTGGGCGCAGAGCGACGGCGCAGCGATGAATGCGGCAAACAGCGGGCCAGACAAGAGCTTGTTCATGGCAAAGAGAACGGACCGGGGACGGCGCCCCCGCCGGAGTCTTATAGACACCATGTCCTGCCGCCCGTCAATCGTCCCTTGACTGGCTAATTCGGCGAGGGCGTCGGCGCCTTGAAGGTTTCGTGGTTGGCGAACCGTTTGACCTGCACCGCCCAATCCGCCGCGGCGGCTTTGTTGTTGGCATCTTCAAGGAACATCTGGGCCATATTGCCATAGAAGACAGCATCATCGAACTTCCCCAGCTCCGCGCTCGCGCAGGCCAGGAGTTGGACATTCTCCGTGCTCTGCGTGCGCGAAAGCTTGGCGGCTTGCTCCGCGAGCTTCATGGCTTCGGCTCCATTGTGCAGTTTGGGGTCGGGGGCGAGCACCAGGACTTTGGCCAGGCCGGTGACCGCGGGTTCCAAATCAGGCGACAACGCCAGCGCTTGGTGAAAGAGGTCGATGGATTTGGCGGCATCGTTCAGGCCCAGCAAGCTGGCGCGGCCCGCCAATATCTGGCCCTGCAGCGGCTTGGGCAGCAGGCTCATGGCCAGGTCAATGTTCTTTTGCGACATCTTCACATCGTCCGGGAGATTGGCCTGCACTTGCAGCAACGCCATCAGGCGGTCTGGCGGCAAGCGGCGCAGCTCTTTCTCCGTGGCCGTGTTGAAGCATTGTTGGACTTGGTGGGCTGCCTCCGCCTTTTGGTTGTTATTGAATAACAGCAGGCAGAGGTTGACGCGGTCCTCCAGGGCAAAGCCGGGGTCATTGGCCTTGGCCAGGTTGGCGATGACCTCCTGGGTTTCCGCCTTGTAGGCGGCCATGGCATCATTCGCCGCCGTGGCATTGCCATTGCGCGCCGCGGCTTCGGCGGTCAGTTGCTCGTACATGGCCTGGGTAATCATCGCCGGGAAATAACCCGGCTGGGCCTGGAGGATGTAGGTGAGAATATCCCCGGCGGTTTTCATGTCTTCCGGAGTGTTCCGGCCCAGGTAAAATTGCGCAAGGCGCAGGTTGGCCTCCACGGGGGTCTGGGTCGGCACCACTTCCAGCAGCATCACCGAATTGCCTTTGAGCAGCGGCGATGTCGGCACCTGGTAGGGGACGAACCGCAGCCATAGCGGCGGGGCGAAATGCTCCCACCACAATTTGACCATGAAGGCATTCCGCAAGGTGTAGAACTGGCTTTGCTCATCCTGCCGGGTTTGGGGCAGGCGCATCCCCGCGCCCAAGCGGGCGTATTCCATTGCAAAAGGATCCCACGAATAAATGGCGATATGGGTGATGTGGTACTTGTCGATGAGCGCCTTGGCCTCGTCCCATGAGTTGGGCCCGGCGTTATGGTCGGCGCTGTAGATCTCGCCCGCCGTTTGCAGCCCCTTCACATTTTCCCAATAGAGGCTGCCAACCCCGTGGAAACCGCCGAAGTACATCATCCAGGTGGTGGTGGTCGGACCGCTGAGGACCACGCCCGTCTCATTGCCCAGGCGCATACGCAGACGTTCGGACAAGTCGCGCGTCACAATCTGCTGCAAGTCCAGCTCGCCAATGGAGTCGCGGTTGAACACCCAGCCCAGAAAGGTTGTCAGCGTAAACGGAACGAGCACGATGGTCAGCAGCAGTGCGGCCACCGGCTTGCGAAAACCGAGGTCCCAGCGGAAATTGGAGCCTGGCGAGGTGGTGACCAGCGCCGCCACCGCCAGACACCCGGACCACATGGCGCAGCTGATGCCCAGCCAGCGGATTTGCATCGCCGCGAAGCCCAGCATCATCAGGGCCGGCAGCATGGCGGAAAGCAGCACGGCCTTCCACGCGCGTTGCAGCTCGGTCGCAAACAACAGCAGCCCGATGGGCAGCGCCGCCAGCGGGATCATGCTGATGCCGCCCACAATCTGCACGGGCGAAAGCGTGCTCATCTGCCGCAGGAAGGAGCGGAATTCCAAAATATAGTCTTGGTGCAGGTTCAACAGGAAGCCGCCCATGCGGATGACAAACACCTTTTCCCCAAACAGCAGGATGACGCACGGCAGCACGGCGATGACCCCCACGCTGAGCAATCCGCGCAGCCAATGTTTGCGCCAGTGGGCCTCGCTGGCGTCCTTCGGCTGGTCAAATTTAATGACGCCAAAAAACCGCAGCCCCCAATACAAGGCCAGCACACCCAGCCAGATGACAAACAGCATCAGCAGCGGCAGTTCGTTGATAAGCCGTTGTTGGTAGTGCAGCACCGCTAGCAGCGTGCCGCCAAAAAGCGCCAAATCAGCCAGGGCCCAGGCCAGTTGCCGTGTCCAGAAGCCAGTCTGGGGCTGGTCTTTCTCGCCGCTGATGAACCAGGACAAGCGGCACAACACATCGCCCGCGCCAAACAGCGCCAGGGCATAGAGCGGATGGTTCACTTCCAGGCGCATCGTGAAATGCGCCGGCGCATATTCAAGCAGGTAAAAGAACAGGCTCGCCAGTCCCGCCGCGCAACCCCAGACGCGCCAGAGCGTCGGGTCCACCCTTCCCAGGGAGGCTTTTTCGTCGGAATTTCTCGACAACCCGAAAACGATGCCCCCGCCGATGGCGGCGCCCGCGATGCCGCCCCACACGCCGACCCAGTCGCCCGGAGTCCAGAAACTGCCGCCGGCATCGGCAAAATAGGCCGCCAGTGCGATGCCCAGCGTGGCGAGCCACGCTAGCAGATTGCCAAAGGACATACCCATCGCGGCAATCCCGCCGGCGATGGCACCCAAGCTCGCGGGAATCCAATGGGTGACAAAAGCGCCCGCGGCGGAGCCGCCGAATACACCGAGCCAGATGATCCACGGCTCGGCCACCTGCTTGATTAATGGGCTGGAGCAGCGTTCTGCCGTGCGGCTGAAAAATCCGGTGCTAATCAGCGCGCCCAGCCCCACGCCGGCCAGCGCGGGAATAATGGAAGCCGTGCTGACCCACAAGCCCGCGCCCACCGCGATGCCCGAGGCAATCATCCACCGTTTGGCCTGGCGCCGGTCCGGCAGCCATTGCCACAAGGCCTTTTCCACCGGGCCCAAGGTGGCGGGGTCCACGGTTTCGTTGCGCAGCCAGCCCGCGCCCGCTCCGGCGATGAATAGCACGATGAGCAAATCGCTCGTGGCAGCGAGCCCATGGTGGTCAAAATAACCGACAAAGGAAAATTCGTAGAAAGGATAGACCGCGATGAAGCAGATGGAGAGGATGGCGGTGGCGATCGCGCCAAAACGCCGCACCATGGCGAAAGGCAGCAGGAGCATCACCATGCCCAGGGCAAACGTGTTGGCCCAGGTGACGGTGTTCTCCAGGGAATAGGCAATCGGTTCATGCGTAAAAAGGTGCTCGACCCATGCGAGCCCCGCGGAGAGCCAGTGCAGCGAACTGCTCCAGTGGACATCGCGGCCGGAAACCTTCTCCTCCGGCCTCGCGTTGTCGGTGCCGGTGTTCTGCGCCTGGGAGCCGCCGCCGCTCGCGGCCAGTTTCTCGGCATCGGAGCTTTTCAGGGTCACAGAGTTGCCGCTGGTCTGGGCCAGCGGCGTGACGCCGTCATAGTCCACATGGCGCACCCGCCAGCCTTCCTCGCCATCGAGCATGAGCTCCGTTTGCATTGTCCAATGCTGGCCGTCCGTGCCCAAGGCGGGGAGCACCAGCCGGTGTTGGTTGCCTGGGTAGCCGGTGCGCGACTTCGGGTCATGTTCCGGCAGCGGGAAATTCGTCATGCCGATGTCCGTCGTGCGCTGGATCGTCTGGTAGCGCACATAGCTGTCGAAGATCAGGTACCCGAGCGAGAAGATGAGAGCCACCACCCACAAATATCTCCAGCGGGTCGTCCAGTGGCGTTGCGTAGCGCCGGCGCCGGCCAAGACGGGTTCCGCCACTGCGGAGGCCTCTTCCGCCGGCTCCGTGGCGGCCGGAATTTCGGCGGTTTCGCCCGCCAACTCGGCGCGCAGTATTTGGTAGGCGCGCTCAATCTGGCGGAGCTTTCGGTCGGCCTTGCGGCGGCGCGCGTCGTCGCCTCCGAAGCGGCGGGGATCCCAGGACTTGGTCAGGCTTTCATAGGCCCGTTGGATTTCATCCAGCGTCGCGCCGGGTTTGACTTCCAAAATGCGGTAGGATTCTGCCAGTTCAATGAGGTTGCTCATGCGCGAAATCGGGCCGAAAAATCGGGTGGGGGTGGGTAAGATGGTGCGGGCGGAGGGAATCGAACCCTCGATTCAAGCTTGGGAAGCTCACGTATTACCTCTATACTACGCCCGCAGGAATGGACGAGGGAATATAAGCGGCAAGGGTGCATTCAATAGTGAAGCCCCTCTGGGCTGGCAAGTTTGAATGAAAGCCCTGCCGCCCGGCGCCACTATTCTTCGGCCGGGGGTGGGCGGCGCAGCTTGCCGATGAGAATATACACGGCGCCCCCTCCGGCCAGCGCCCCCACCGCCCCCAGCAACCCGCGATAATCAAAAGTTCGGGGCGGAGGCGGTGCCGGGAGGGTGACATC
>JBEHYY010000040.1:0-20444 GCA_048497935.1 Verrucomicrobiota bacterium | reverse complement strand
ACTGCAAAATATGCCGCATGACGATCACGAGGAATTACCATGCTCGGCGTTGGGCACCGACCAGATGATGACCCCCCAGTCGTTATGCGCCGCCGCCAGGCAGGATCCACACAACCCGCCCACCAGGGCGTGCGACGAGCTCGAGGGCAGCCCCAGCCACCAGGTCAGCAGACTCCAGGCAATGGCACCGAGCAGCGCGCAGATGATGACGGGCATGGTGGCGACATGGGCGTCCACCAGGCCCGAGGCGATAGTCGTGGCCACGGCGGTGCCGTAAAACGCGCCGACCAGGTTTGTCACCGCGGCCAGCAACACCGCCTGGCGCGGGGTCAGCACCTTGGTGGAGACAACCGTGGCGATGGAGTTGGCTGTGTCGTGAAAGCCGTTGATGTAGGTGAACAACAACGCCACGAAGATGACGGTGATGATGAGGAGCATCGCCGGAAAATTACGAATTCTTGAGGACGATGTGCATGACGACGTTGCCCACGTCGCGGCAACGGTCGATGACTTTTTCCATCAACTCGTAAAGATCGCGCAGCACGAGGGCGCGCAGGGCGTCGTACTTGCCGCTGTAGAGTTCGCGCAGCAGCTCGTTCATCAGCTTGTCGGCCTCGCCTTCGACATATTGGAGGCGGTCGTTCATGGCCTTGATCTTCTCCAGGTCCTTCATCGCGCGCAACTGGCGCACCATCTCGTGCACGACTTCCGTGGCCTTGAGCATCATCTCGGATTGTTTCTGAAAATCGACCCCTGCCAAGTGCGGCGTGACCATGAGAATGCGTTCGGCCACCTTTTCCGTGGCCTTGGGAATCTTGTACAAGGCGCGGGCGAGCGCCTCGATGTCCTCGCGCTCCAGGCCCGTGACGAAGGTCTTGACCAGCTCCTCGCTGATTTGCTCGGAGATTTTCTTCTCCTTGCGCCGGGCCATCACCAGCTCGTCCAGCTTGCCGGTGTCGCGCGGGGACTTGATGATTTCGACGGTGAGGCGCACGCTCTCGTGGGCCTCCTGCGCGGCATCTTCAAGCAATTGGTTGAACCGGTCGCCTTTGCCCAGAAGTTGTTGGAGCGAGAACATACGCCCGCGATTTAAAGCACAAGCCCGCCGGGGATGCACGAAAAATGTAACAGAAATGGCACAGCCAGATTACGGAAACATGAGGAGAGCAACGGGGAGACGTCAGACATCACTAAGATTCTTTCGTCCCTACAAGTCCCAACCCTCCTTTCCCACAAAACCTTGAAAGCCAAAATTACTTCACAAACTTCGGCAGCAAATATTCCGCGCAGCTGTCAAGGGAGGCGAGCTTCGGGTAGTCGGCCTCGGGGACTTCGATGCCGTATTTCTTGCGGAGTTCCATGACGATGTCCAGGAAGTCCATGGAGTCGAGCTCCAGCTGATCGCGCAGGCGCACGTCCGGCTTCACATTGCTCAGGTCCTCATCGGGCGCGATATCGGCAATGATGGCCAGGACGATCTTTTTGACTTCTTCAGCGTTGGTGGCGGCAGCGGACATTTTTAAAAAAAAGTGTTTAAGTGCTTGGGGCGATGGGCGCGGGAGTTTATTTCTCGTAGGCGGTGACGATGACGGCGGAGTTGATGCCGAGCATACCGAAGGAGTTGTTAAGGATGGCACGGACGCGGTTGACAGGCCGCGGACGGGCAGAAACGAGGTTAGGCAATTCGCAGGCCGGGTCAAGATTATCCAAGTTGATGGTAGGATGGATGATAGAGTCCATAAGGCTGGGCAGATTGCCCGCCAGTTCCAGGGCCCCGGCGGCGCCCATGGCATGACCGATAAAGCTCTTGGTGTTGTTGAAATACGTCTCCGGGCAGCCGGCAAAGACGCGGCGCAACGCGGCGCACTCCTGGGCATCGCCTTGAGTGGTAGCCGTGGCGTGGGTGGAGATGAGGCTAATGTCCGCCGGCTCCAGCCCGGCGCGGGCGATGGCGGCAAACATACACTCCGCCTGGCGGTCGGGGTTGGGCAACACGGCGTCCGTGGCATCGGAATTGAGGGCGTAGCCGGCGATTTCGCCGATGATTTTCGCGCCGCGCGCCAAGGCCGAGCTCAGGCGCTCGACAATGTAGAGCGCCCCACCCTCGGAAATCACGATGCCGTTGCGGTCGCGGTCGAACGGGCGGGAGGCCTGGTTGGGGTCGTCATGGTGGGCCAGCGCGCCCTGCGCCTTGAAGGCGGCGAAAATGCCAAAGGTGTGGATGCTCTCGCTGACACCGCCGGCAATGGCGAAATCCACCTCACCGAGGCGGAGCATCTGCGCGGCCTGGATGAGGCCCGCGTTGCCCGCGGCACAGGCGGCGCCAATGGTGTAGTGGGGGCCGGTGATGCCGAGGTTCATCGTCACCTCGCCAGCCGGGTTGTTGGCCACGGTGCGCGGGTTGTGGTGGTGTGTCCAATACTTGGTGTCGTAGTTGAACTGCGAGATGTTGAAAATTTCGTTCTCCGTCTCGACATTGCCATGCTCGGTGATGCCGATGTAAACACCCATGCGCGCGGGGTTCATCTGGGCGATGTCGAGGCCAGCATCAGCCAGGGCCTCGCGGGCGCAATAGATGGCGATGCTGCCGGCGCGCGTGCCGTTGCGCACTTCCTTGCGCTTCTGGTATTTCAGGGCGTCATAGTTGCACACCCCGGCAAAGACCTCGCCCATGTAGCGCATGGGGATGCGCTGGATGTTCGGCTTGCAGGCGAGGAGGTTCGCGCGGTACTCGGCGGACGTATTGCCGTTGGGCGCGGTGAGGCCCAGGCCGGTGATGACGATGCGCTCGTCCGGATTCTTGGCGTGGACGCGCAGGTGCGGGGAAGGGCTGGAAGCGGCGGAAGACACAGGATGGAACGGCATTTCTATCAAATCCCGCCCGGCGGGGAAGCCTTTTCCGAGGGCTCGGCGCAAGGTTAGCCCCCTTTGCCATCCGCTGCTTCCACGGCGGCGGCCAGTTCACCCAACATTTGGCGCAGACCGTCAAAACGGGCGCCAATGTGGGGGCCATCCAGGTCGGATTGCTCACGGTAGCTCAACCAGCCGTCCAGGAGGCGAATTTCGCCCCAGCGGCTGGCGGCGGTGGCGGCATCCACCACGAGGCGAACTTGGGGGGTGAAGGTGCGGCGAAACTGGTCTGGCGCGTTGGTTTCGGCATGCCAGCGCTGCTCAAACTCGGGGTCGCCCAGCGTCACATCGGCCTCGCCCAATTCGCGGACGAGGGCCAGGCCGGCGTTTTTTTCCTGGAGATGAAAGGAAAAGCCGCGCGAGTCGGGCATCTCGAGCTCGAACCAAAGCAAATCCACACTTTGACCCTGGTTGGTTTCCTTGAACTCGGAAAAGCGGAAAATCCGGGCGCCCAGCCGCCCTTCAGCGTAAGGCCCGCGGCCCGGAAGGTTGGTTGAAATCTTCAACCCATGCTGGCCGGCCAGGGCGCGGAAGTTGGCAGCGGCACGACGGCGGACGCGCCGAGCCCAATCGCAAAAAAACAACACGAGCGCCAGCAAGGCGCCGCCGATCAAAAAATCGCTGACGTACATGGGAGCACCCCACCCTTACGCCCTTTTTCACCACGCGTCAACCGGCACCTGCGCCAACCTAGTGGTCGGCCTTCCAAAACATATAGCCCAATATCAGTGCGATGACCACCAGCTTGATGATGAAAGACAGTTGGTCGCCTGAAAGCAGCGGCGCACGGTTGGCCGCGCGGTTGATGATGTCCTGCTGAAGCTCCATGAATTCGCGGCCCTCTTTCGTCACCACCGGGTAATACGCGCCTTCATGCTCCTCCACGATGGCCAGTTTTTCAGACTGGATGAGCCCCCAGCCCTGCAAAAATTCCAGCTCCTCCCAGTGGTGCAGTTCCATGAGATTTTTCGTCAAAACGCCCAGCGTGCGGCGGCCACGGACGTCCGCAGACCGGCGGTTCTGCTCTGCGGCCACGGCCGCGAGGATGACGAGTGCCGCTTCTTCAGTGGAAACTGGCATGGAATTCCAACCGGGGGGTTAACTATACGTTAAACCACCCTCTTGCACTGACGTCCACGCCAAATGCTCACCCCACGTAGGGCAGCGACTTGGCCACGCGGGCGACTTCGGGCAGGCCTTCGAGCAAGTCGGCAATGGCGTCCCACTTGCCGGTGACGAGGGCTTCGTGCGCGGAGTGCGGCAGGCCGGCAATGTACTTGCAGCCGCCGCAAATCACCTGGCGGTTCAGCACGTCCACCGTGATCTCGGCCTTGGGGTCGCGCTCGATCTGCGCGGCCAGCGCGGCGATGTCGGCGCGCGACATCGTCACACACGGCATACCGAGCGTGATGGAGTTGCCGAAGAAGATTTCCGCATAGCTCTCGGCGATGACGGCGCGAAAGCCGAAACGGTAGAGCGACTGCGGCGCGTGCTCGCGCGAGGAGCCGCAGCCAAAGTTCGAGCCACTCAACAGGATGCTCGCGCCAGCGAAGCGGGGGTCGTTGAGCGGGTGTGGCTTGTTGGAGCCGTCGGCGTTTTTGCGCTCGTCGTAGAAGGCGAATTCGCCGAGGCCGTCAAACGTGACGCACTTCATAAACCGCGCCGGGATGATGCGGTCCGTGTCAATGTCGGTGCCGGGGACGAAGACGCCGCGCCCGACGAGGGAGGTGATTTTGGCGAGAGCCATGGGAAGTTTTTTTAAGAGTTAGTTTTTGAACACTTCACGCGCGTCGCTAATGACGCCCGTGACGGCGGCGGCGGCGACCATCGCCGGGCTCATGAGCACAGTGCGGCCCGTGGGGCTGCCCTGGCGGCCCTTGAAGTTGCGGTTGCTCGAGCTGGCGCACAACTGGTCGCCCACGAGCTTGTCCGGATTCATGGCCAGGCACATGGAGCAGCCGGCGGCGCGCCATTCAAAGCCCGCGTCGGTGAATGTCTTGGCCAGGCCCATTTCCTCGGCCAGCTTGCTGACGCCCTGCGAACCAGGGACAACAATCGCTTTGACCCCCGCTTTGACATGGTGGCCCTTGACCAGGCGCGCGACCTCCTGCAAGTCCGACAAGCGGCCGTTGGTGCAACTGCCCAAGAAGACAACATCGACCTTGGTGCCCTTGATGGGCTGGCCGGGCTTGAGCTTCATGTGCGTGAAGGCTTCGCGTGCGGTGGAACGGTCTTTCTCCGGCAGCGTGTCCGGCTCGGGCAGGTTCTCGTGAATGAAAACGGCCTGGCCAGGATTGATGCCCCACGTGACGGTCGGGCTAATGTCCTCGCCGCGGAAATTGACCACCTTGTCATACGTGCAGCCGGGATCGGAAGCGACGGCGCGCCAGCGGGCGACAGCCTTGTCCCACTCTGCGCCTTTGGGGGAATAGGGGCGGCCCTTGAGGTAGGCGAAAGTCGTGTCGTCCGGGTTGACGTAGCCGCAGCGCGCGCCGCCCTCGATGGACATATTGCACACGGTCATGCGCTCTTCCATCGTGAAGCGGTCGAACACCTCGCCGCCGTATTCATAAGCGTAGCCCAGGCCGCCGTTGACGCCCAGTTCACGGATGATGTGCAAGATAACGTCCTTGGCATACACGCCGGGACCCAGCTTGCCAGTGACATTGATGCGGCAGACCTTCATCTTGCCCAAAGCCATCGTCTGCGTGGCCAGCACGTCGCGCACCTGGCTGGTGCCGATGCCAAAGGCGATCGCGCCAAAGGCGCCGTGGGTGGAGGTATGGGAGTCGCCGCAGGCGATGGTCGTGCCCGGCTGGGTGATGCCCTGCTCCGGCCCGACGATGTGGACGATGCCCTGCTTGCCCGTGTTGAGGTCGAAGAACGTGATGCCGAAATCTTTGCAGTTCTTGCGCAGTTCGAGAATCATGGCCTCGGCCAGGGGGTCGGAAAACGGCTCGGCGGTCTCGTTTGTCGGCACGATGTGGTCCACCGTGGCAAACGTGCGCTGGGGGTAGAGCACCTTCAGGTGCAAGTCGCGCATCATGCCAAAGGCCTGGGGACTCGTGACCTCGTGAATGAGGTGCGTGCCGATGAACAGCTGCGTTTGGCCGTTCGGCAAGGTGCGAACGGAATGGGCGTCCCAGACTTTTTCGAAGAGGCTTTTAGCCATGGCGGTTAGCGGTTTTGGAAGGTTGTGAACTTCCTAATCTACCGGCCATTACCACAGGGTCAAGGCTTTAATCTCAATTTAGTCTCAAAAGGAATCTCTTGTTTTTACTGCTAGCTTCGATCAAAAATTTACTCCTTGCTCGCCTTGGCCTTGCCGCCACCGCCGCCGCTCTTGTGAATGGAGTATTTGCCGGGGCCGCAGAACAGCAGTGCGATGAAGGCGGCGAGGAAATATGCCGGCACGGCCACCTTGCCCAGCCATTCATTGAAGGCATTGAGGGATGCGGTGTCGGGGTTGCCGGCCATCTTCGCCATCGCGACGCAGGCCACGAGCATATTGAACGTCAAAATGAGGGCGACCGGCCGGGTGAACACACCGAGCAAAAGGCAGAGTCCGCCAAATGTCTCGGCGAGCGCGCAGAGCAGGCCCCAGAACTTCGGCTCCCACGTGATCCCGAACATCGCCATGGAGCCGCCAATCTGCTCGAACATGGCGCCGCCCCCCATGAGCTTTTGCACGCCGAAAATAAAAATTGTCAGGCCGAAAACAACGCGCAAGGCCAGCAGGCCGAGGTCGGGTTTGTTGAGTTTTTGATCGAAGTAGTTATAAAGACTCATGGGAATACCGGGTTAAAGAAGGATGCGTGAGCTTATCCGGGGCCATTATCGCCCGAGGCGCGCATTAGGCGAGGGAAAAACGGGCGGGGATGGCTCAATAACAGGCAGCGGGCGCCCTTTTGCGTTGAACACGCCGCGCATGGCGATTGAATCGGGACGCTCATGGATTTGCCGTTGCGTGCCCCGAACTCCTCCAGCCGCTGGACCTGCTGGCTGGCGTTGGCGCTAGTGGTGGCGGCGGGGCTGCTGGCGCTCGCCCTCGCCTGCGATAATTTCCAGGAGCGGCTGGACAGCGATTTGCTGTGGCCGCAAGTTTTCGCACATGACCTGGCAGACGCGCGCCACCCCGTCACCGGCTGGATGTTTGGCTCGGCGACTTTTTGGTTCCCGGATTTCGCGCTGTTCCTGCCGCTACAGTGGCTGTGCGGCAATTCAGGGCTGAATTACCCGCTTTATATCGTCATCATCTATTTGCTCACCGGCGCGAGCATGGCATGGAGCCTGGGGGCCATCGGCTGGAGCAAGGCACGGGCAGTGCTGGCCGGCTTTCTCGTGGTGGATGTGACGCTGCTGTTTCAATTCCTGCCGGGCCATAGCGCGTGGCTATGGCTGGCGGGCCTGCCGTGCGACCATGGCAGCGACCTTGCCCTCGGCTTTGCCATGATGGCGCTCACCTGCGGCGCGACGCGCGCGGGCCGATGGACGTGGGGCCGGGTTGTGCCAATGACACTCCTGCTGTCCCTGGGGCTGGCCTCAAACAGCCTGCTGCTGGTGCACTGGGTCGGGCCGCTTTTCCTCACCCTGACCTGGCAGACCCGGCGTCACCCGGCGCTGCGCAAGGTGCTTTACGGATTTGTGGCGCAAGCAGCGGCGGGGGTGGCGTTCGCGCTGGCGCTGCGTTGGCTGTTTGTCGCCAAGGAATGGTTTTTCTTTGCCAGCCTGCTGCAATACTCCCCCACCCCGGCGAATATCTGGAAAAGTTTTTCGCATTTCGCGCAGAGCTTCATCGTCGATGGGATGTTTACCGACAACTGGGCGCTCTGGCTGCTGGCGGCGGCGGGCATCGTGGCTGGCTGGCGCGGGGCGCGCCCAAGCGAAGAGGCGGAAGCCAGCCCGGCCCAGCAACTGGCTTTTGGAACGGGTTTGCTGAGCCTCCTCGCGGCCTGGGTGGCGCCCATTGTGACCGTTTATTGGGTGAACCCGCACAGCATCCGCTACCTGCTCAACTGGCTGGTGCTGCCGGCGTGGATGCTGGTACTGCGACTGGAGGCCCAGCCCCGTTTTGCGCGCTGGTGGCCGGGGATGGCCGCGGCGGTGGCGGCAGCGGGCATCCTCCTCGCCTATCCGCGTCTTGAGGAGGACAAACTATTTTTCCCCCAACCGCCGGAGGAACTGACCGCCTTTTACGAGCGCCACCACTTAACCGAAGGCCTCGCGGACTTCTGGCACACGCACCTGCTTAATGTGGAAAGCCGCCTGGCCGGGCCGCACCTGGGCGAAGTCGCGGATGATTTCTTCCCCGTGTTCTGGTGCAACAATGTCTATGATTATTTTCCAACCGCGGAAGATGGCCACGGGCTGGCCCAACCGCATCCGCAATTCATCATCCTCAATGGCCTCAACCCGCGGCACGTCCTGCCCTATTTCACCAGCGGGCAGGTGCAAATTACCAAAGTGGGGCCCTATCAAATCGCCGTGCTGACGCCGGAACAATCGCGGCAGGCGGGCGCCGTCATCGCCCTGCGCGCCCAAGCCCAATTGCAGGGCCGCCGGGCGGGGTGGCTGGCGGCGCAATTAGCGCAGCGTTAAGGCTATCGCCGAAGCAACCCTGACCTTTAATTGCTCGGGGGGCTTTTGCCACTGACGCGGCGGATGTCTTCGGCCATGTGGCGCATTTCGGTGACAAGCTCCGGCACGCGCTGATGGGGCAAATCGCGGTCGCCCTGCCGCGCCGCCACCTCAATCTCCTGCGCCATACGCTGGGCCAGGCGGGCGCGCAAAGCCGCCATGCCACCCTTGATGCGGTGCGCCCGCTTGTAGAGGTCTTCCTGATTGCCGGTTTTCCAGGCCTTTTCGAGCGCGGCGATTTCATCCGCATGATGGCGGAGATAGACTTCGGAGGCCAACCGCAAGTCATCCGCATCATCCTCGGCCAGCTTGCCGAGCATGGTGCGCATATTGTATGGGAGATTGTCGTCATCGTCCGCCGCGGCCGGGGGTGGAGGCGGGGGAGCGGCAGGGGGCGACACCGGCTCGATATTCTGCAATAATTCGGCCAGCTTGGCCGTGCGAAAAGGTTTGGCCATGTAGCCATCCATGCCCACGCGCAGGCAATGCTCCTCATCGCCCTTCATGGCGCGGGCCGTCATGGCGATGATGGGCGTGTAACGGTCGCGGGTGCGTTCGATGTCGCGGATGCGCTGGGTGGCCTCAAAGCCATCCATCACGGGCATTTGCACATCCATCAGAACCAGATCGAATTCACCCTGGCGGTAAATCTCCACCGCTTCCGCACCGTTGTTGGCGATGGCAACCTTGTGGCCCATCTTATTGAGGCGCTTGACGCAAACCTCCTGGTTGATGGGGTTATCCTCCACCAGCAAAATATGGCGCGGCGTATAGGCCGCTGGGGCCAGCGGCTCGCCGGAACTGGCGGGTTCCGCCGCCGGAGCGGCCAAGCGGCCCGGCGCAGTGCCCAGTTCGTCGAGAATCAGATCGAGCAGGTACTTCTGCTTCACCGGCTTGGTGAGGCTGCGGGAGATGCCCAAGGCTGCCGCGCGCGAAGATTCGGCCAGGTTAAGTGACGAGGAAAGCAGGATGATCTTCACCCCAGCCAGCGACGGCCGGTTAAGCACAAGCGCCGCCACGTCCAGCCCACTCAACTCCGGCATATGCTGGTCAAGCATGACGAGCTGGTAGGGCTGCTTCTTGCGCGTGGCAGACTCCAATGCATCCAACCCTTCGAGGCCGCTGGCGGCGGCGACCGAGGCAAAGCCCCATTGCTCGCACAGGCGTGCCAGAATGGTGCGATTAGTCTGGTTGTCGTCGATAATCAGCACACGCAGGCCCTTTAATTGCGCCAGCCGCGCCGGGGTGGAGGCCGGTTGACGCGAGGGAAGGCCAAAGGGGATTTCAACCTCAAAGGTCGAGCCTTTGCGCGGTTTGCTTTCGACCCGGATGGCGCCGCCCATCAATTCACAAAGCTTTTTACAAATGGACAGGCCCAGCCCCGTGCCGCCGTATTTGCGCGTGGTCGAGGCATCGGCCTGGGTGAAGCTCTGGAAAATCACCTCCAGCCGGCCGGCGGGGATGCCGATGCCCGTATCCGTCACGGCCAAGGCGACGCGCACACTCTCATCCTCCACCACCAACGGGCGCGCCCGTACCACGATTTCGCCCTCGTCGGTGAACTTGATGGCGTTGCTGAGCAGGTTGTAGAGGATCTGCTTGAAGCGCGTCGGGTCGCCGCGAACGAGGTGCGGCAGCGCCGGGTCAAAGTCCACCGCGAGTTCGAGGCCTTTTTCCAGCGTTTGAAAGGAAAACTGGCCGACCGTCTCCTCCAGGCAGTGCAGCAAATTGAAAGAGATATTTTCCAACTGCAACTGGCCGGCTTCGATTTTGGAAAAGTCCAGAATATCATTGATGAGCGCAAGCAGCGTGTTCGAGCAGGAGAGCACGGATTGCAGGTAGCTTTGCTGCTCGGATGTCAGCGGCGTCTCCAGGCAAAGCTCCGACATACCGATGATGCCATTGATCGGTGTGCGGATTTCGTGCGAGACATTGGCGAGGAAGTCGCTCTTGGCCTGGCTGGCCAGGTTGGCCTGGCGGATGGCGGAGCGCAGCTTTTCCTCGTATTCGCGCTGCTGGGTGATGTCGCGCGAGACGCAAACCAGGCCAAGGCATTTGCGATGCTGGCCAAAGACGGGCATCTTGTTGGTCTGCACCCAATGGCCCTCCCGGTTCTTGAAGCGGAAAAGGCTCACGTGATTGAGCAGGGGCTTGCCGGAGGCCAGAACCAGCGCACTGGTTTCGGCGAATTCCTTGGCAGTGGCCTCCTCGACAAATTCCCGAAATTCGCGGCCAATCTCCTGCCCCGGGAACGCCACCTGCAAGGCGCTTTGAAAAGCTGAATTGGTCACCACAAAACGCCCTTCGAGGTCGAGGAAGAAAACATAGTCGATGGTGTGGTCCATCAATATCTGGAGCAAATGCAACTCGCTGCGGGCGCTCATCACCATCTGTTCATTGATGATGGGATTCTCCAGCGCGATGAGCCAGAGCTGGCCCGCCTCCGCAGGGTCCGCCTCAAGGACAACCTCAATGGCCACCCGGTCGCTGCCAGAGGCATAGTTAAGCCGCCCGTGCCAGGCTTGGCCGGCAGCCACTTTGCCCAGAATCTCCGAAAGCAGGCCGCCTTCATCATCCGCCTTGAACCATTGGGCGAGTGGCTGGCCGACCAGCAATGCCTCATCCGCACCCAAGAGACGGGCCAGATGACGGTTGGCAAAACGGATGACCCCGTCGCGCCCACAGGCCAGATAAGGCCATGGCAATACCTGGGGCAGGCTGCCTAGCTTGACTCGCGGCGCCGCTTGCATGAAGGTGGGGATATACGCTTTTATCCGCCAGCATCGGCGGGAGCAAAAAAGGTATTAAAGGTTGTTAATTAAAGTATGAGTGCCGTCCTACGCAATATCGTTTAAATCCCCATGCCCGCCGCCGAGCCCATGCCCCCGCCCCCACCCAGCCAGGAGCCCAAACCCTGGCCGATGAAGTGGATTATTTTGGCGATCCTCATCTATGCGATCCTACAAGGGTTGTATATGCTCATCAGTATGCGGGGAAAGTAAGCCGGCGCCGCCAACCATCGGCACAAACCGCACCGGCAGTATGTCCTCGACGGCAAATCCTTCTGCCGTGCGCGTATAGACCCGGAGCATTTGCGTCTCCCCCCCTTCCGGAACCACCAAGCGTCCGCCCTGCTGCAACTGGTTGAGCAACATCGCCGGCACGCAGCATGGCGCCGCTGTGATGATAATCGCATCGAAGGGTGCCTCCTCCGGCCAGCCGCCTGCCCCATCCCCCGCCCGGGCGTGGACGTTGTGATACCCCAATTCCGCCAGAAGCCGCGCCGCACCCGCCGCCAATGGCTCGACATATTCGAGGGAGAAAACCTCACGCGCCAATTCGGCCAACACGGCCGTCTGGTAACCGCAACCGGTGCCGATTTCCAAAACCTTGCCCATGGGCCGCACCCGCGCCAGCTCCGTCATGATGGCCACAATAAAGGGTTGGGAAATGGTCTGGCCATGACCGATGGGCAGCGGATGGTCCTGATAAGCCCCGGCGCGGGCCTCGGGCGGCACAAACCAATGACGCGGCACTTCGCGCAGGGCGGCCAAGACACGTGAGTCGCGCACGCCACGCGCCTCAATCTGCCCGGCAACCATTCGTTCGCGCTCCACCAAATAAGGATCATGATGGCGGAGAAGCGGGTCCATGGTCATCATGAGGAGGACTTGAGTTGATGGAATTTTTAAAGGGGACGGCGCGTCCGGCCAAAATCACGCTCCAGCGGCAGCCGCCACAAGGTGGCAAAACTGACCACCGTGCCCAGCATGACCCAGGAGAAAAACTGCTGATAACCCCCGCCCGCCAAGGGCGCGGTGAGGGACAAGGCTTCAGCGGCAACGAGGCCGGCCAACGCCATGCCAACGGCCATCAAGGCGCTGCATATCGCGTAGTGGGCCGTGGCATATGCGCCGCGCGCGACATACAGCAGGTACACCATGAAGGCGGCAAAGCCAAAACCGTAGCCGAATTGCTCGAAAAAGATGATGCCGCCGATGAGCGCACGGTTAGCCGGCTGCGCCCACGCCATCCAGACATAAAAAATATTGGGCAGGTTCATCGCCGCTGCCATGGGCCAGAGCATCCGGCCCAAGCCAAAGCGCGCAATGGCCAGCCCGCCCAAGATACCGCCCACCATGAGGGCGAGCACTCCCCAGGTGCCGTAATACAAGCCCACCTCATCCACGCCCAAGCCCAAGCCACCCTGCGCGCGCGGGGCCAGAAAGAATGCTTTGTTGCTGTTGGCTTGCACTTGTCCTTCAGCAAAGCGGTACAGCAGGATAAACGCCAGAATCCGCCAGAAGCCCGGCTTTTGCACAAAACTGAGCCAGATAGCCAAAAAACCCTCGCGCTTTTGCGACGATATGGCCGGGCCTGCCGAGGGAACGATGCGGGGAATCGCAAAAAAATCGTAAATCGCAAAGATGCCCATCGCTAAAGCAGCCAAGGCAAACGCAAACGTCCATGCCGTGGCCGTGGCGTGCCCTTTTTCATACCAGCCGGCAAACCAGACGAGGCCGCCGCTGCCGAGGAGCAGCGCGATGCGGAAAAACGTATTACGCAGGCCCGACCATTCGGCCTGGCGATGCTCGTTCAGCGCTTCGATATAAAAACCATCGGCGGCGATATCGTGGGTCGCAGCGACAAACCCAATGCCCGCCAGCAAGGCCAAAGCAAGCGGCAGCCAGCTTTTTTCCGGCAACACTCCGGCCAATGCCAGCATCAACACCGCCGAAGCGCTTTGCATGGCGATGACCCAGCCACGGCGGGTGCCGATACGCTGCACCAAGACGGCCCAGAAAGGCTTCAAAGCCCAGGGCAAGCCCAGCAGCGCCGTATAAATCGCAGTGTCCGCGGCGGAATAACCCAAGTCCAGCAGAGCTGTACCCGCCATCGACGTCACCACCGCATAGGGCAGACCCTGCGCCAGATAGAGCGTGGGTATCCAGCAGCCCGGATGGTGTCGGGAAAAGATGTTCATTTCATTCGCGCTTCCCAAACAAGGCGGAACCAACGCGTATCAACGTGCTGCCTTCGCGGACGGCGACGTCGAGATCATCAGTCATGCCCATGGAAAGCTCCGGCAATGGCACTTTGAACTGGCGGGCCAGCCTGTCACGTGTTTCGCGGAGACGGGCAAAACATCGCTGCGCAATCGCGGGGTTTTCCGGCGCCAAGGGGGCAATGGTCATCAGGCCCTCGACCTTGAGCGCGGGACACTGCAAAGCGGCTTCAAGCAAGGCGGGGGCATCCACGCAACTGGCGCCAAATTTTGCCGGATCGTCACCCGCATTGATTTGCAGCAACACCGGCAAGATGCGTCCGGCCGCGGCGGCGGCGCGATCGAGCTTTTGCGCCAGCTCCGCACGGTCGATGGACTGGATGCGCGCAAATGCCGTGGCTGCCTTGGCGGCTTTGTTGCCTTGCAGGTGGCCGATGAGCTCCCACCGCACAGCCGGCTCCGGACAGGTGGCGATTTTATCGAGCGCCTCTTGCACGCGGTTTTCACCCGCGCCCGCCAGCCCGGCGCGATGCGCATAGAGGGCAGCATCGAAAGGATGCGTTTTGGTCACGGCCAGAATGCGCACCGTGGACCCGTCGCGTCCGGCAGTGGCGCAGGCCGTCGCCACCCGGATCCGCACCCGGGCCAGATTGGTCAAAAATTCGTCGTAGCTAATCATCGGCTTGGCTATTAGTTATGCTAATTCAAGGGTTGCCACGGGCGCAATCTGAATTACACTTATCATCCATGCATATCGAGAACTTCAAAATCTTCTCTGATCTGGTCGAGAGCCAGAGCTTTTCGCGCGCGGCCAAAATCAACGGCATCACGCAGTCCGCCGTCAGCCAGCAGATGCGGGCGATGGAAAAACATTTCAACGTCTTGATTGTGGACCGCGCCCAGAAGCACTTTCGCCTGACCCCGGAGGGGCAGAAGATTTATGAGGCCGCGCGCCAGTTCCTGCAACTGTCCGACCAGCTGGCGAGCGAACTGCTGGAGATGCGCAAGACGGTGAGCGGAGAGATCCACATCTCGACGATTTACTCCATCGGCCTGCATGAGCTGCCGGCGTATGTGAAGGAGTTCCTGAAGGAATTCCCGGCGGTGAACATCCGTGTCGAGTACAGCCGCTCGAACCAGGTTTACGAAAATGTGCTGCACAACGCGGTGGACCTCGGCCTCGTCGCCTTCCCCATCAAGCACCGCCTGCTGGAGATCATCCCCTTCCATGAGGACCAACTCGTCATCATCTGCGCGCCCAAGCACCCGCTGGCCGCCCGCAAGGAAGTGTCCTTCGAAGAGCTCTCGCAATATGAGTTCATCGGCTTTGACCAGGACATCCCCACGCGCAAGGCCACCGACCAAATCTTCAAGGACAACAAAATCGACATCAAGCCGGTGCGCGAGTTCGACAACATCGAGACCGTGAAGCGCGCGGTGGAAATTGATGCCGGCATTGCCCTCGTACCCGAGGCGACCGTCGTGCCCGAACTGAAGCAGAAGCTTCTCTGCCGCCTGCACATCAAGGGCCGCAAGCTCGTGCGCCCGCTGGCCATTATCCACCGCAAAGGCCGCGTGCTGACCCCGGCGCTCAAGCAATTTGTGAGCCTGCTGACCACCAAGAATCTGGTGCAAGTCGTCCACGAAAACGGCGGGTAAACCAGACTCACGCGGTCTGCCTGCGTCTTTGCGCGAATATCCCAGCCCAGCCGTGTCCGTCGTCCTCGACCTTTCCCATACCGCGCACTGCCGCTCAGCCACCGGGGTGCAGCGCGTGACCCGGCAGCTCCAAGCCGCCTTGGGTGAAACCGGGGCCGCGCCCGTGGCGGTGGTTTATGACCCTTACGCCAAACGCTGGCGGTTGACGGACAAGCTGGAAAAGAAACTGTTAAGCCCGGCTATGGCTGAAAAGCCCGGCACTTCGCGGAGCGCTGTCTGGACCACGGGGCAAAAACTGCGCGGCCTGCTGCGCCACGGCGAGGAACCAGCCTGGGAAAAATTGCGCGGCACGCCCTTGCTGGTGCCGGAGATTTTTTCCGCGGAAATTTTCCCGCACTATGCCACGCTGCGGGCACGGCTCACCGGACCAGCGGTGGCGCTCTTTTATGATGCGGTGGCCCTGCGCCTCCCCACGCTGACCCCAGCGGGCAACGTCACCCGCGTGGAAACTTACCTGCGGGAGTTGGCGACGTTTGACGGCGTGGCGGCCATTTCCGAGGCGTCGCGCGCCGAACTGCTGGAACAATGGGCCCGCTTAGGCGTGCGCGAACAACCTCCCGTGGTAGCGCTGCCGCTGGGCGTAACCCCGCCGGCGGCGACGCTGCCCCCGCCCCGGGCGGACAACCACCGTTTGGGCGCGATGATTCTCTCTGTCGGCTCCATCGAAGGACGGAAAAACCACCTCGCCTTGCTCGAAGCGGCGGAAACCCTTTGGCGCGAAGGCCGGCACTTCCGCCTCATCCTGGCTGGGTTGCCGCGTGCGGAAACGGCAGCCGGTGCGCTGCGGCTGGCGGCGGCACTGCAATCTGCCGGCCGACCGCTACAAATGGCGGGCGCCATCAGCGACCAACGCCTTGAGGAGCTCTACGCCCGTTGCCGTTTTACGGTCTATCCTTCCCTGTACGAAGGGTATGGCCTTCCGGTGGCGGAAAGCCTGCTGCGCTCCCGGCCTTGTCTCTGCGGGACGGGCGGCGCGCTGGCGGAAGTGGCACCCGGCGGCGGCTGTGTCATCGTGCCCGAGCCCACATCCGCACAACTGGCCAGCGCCATGCGGACGCTGCTGGATGACGATGCGCTCTATGCCAAACTTTGCGCGGAAGCCGCGCAACGGCGATTCCCCAGTTGGGCAGACTATGCCCGGCGCCTGCATTCCTGGCTGACTGCCCTGCCCCGCCGCGCCGGAAAGTGAAATTTTTCAGTCTTGCCCGCATGGCGCGGCCCGCTGAATCTGGGAGGCCAAGTCCATGTCCATGCCCTGTCTGCCATCAAGCCGTGCTGCCTGCGCCAAAATTCTGGCGGCAACGGCGTGGGCTTGGGTCTTGCTGAGCCCAGCAGCCATGGGCCAAACCACCGCCGAGCCAGACCCGCTGCAACAACCGCTGCCGGAGTTTCTCCGTGCCGCGCCAGGACAGCCGCTCCCGGCGAGTGAAGAGCAGTTTGAGCAGATGCTCGCCTTTGCCGCCACGAACGCGCCCGTCATGCGCCAGCAGGAGGACAGTGTGTCGCAGGCGGATGCCTCGCGCTTTCGCAGTTGGATGCGCCATATGCCCCTGCTGACGGCGAGCTACAGCGCGGGCGTGTATTATTCGACCAGCATCACGGGCTCCTCCAGCAACAGCCTCACCCCCGGCGGCTCGCTGGCCCTGCAAGGCAGCCTGCCCCTCTACCACTGGGGTGCGTTTGACGCGCAGACAGACCTGGGCATCCTGCGCGAGCAAATCGCACAGAACGACGCCATCCTGGCCTATGCGCAAATGTGCCTCGACCTGCGCAAGCGCTATCTCGACCTTGTCGTACAAAAGGCGCAGGCCACCACTCTGGCCTTGAGTGTCGAGTCGGCCAAGGCCCGGCTTGATAAAACGGACATCCTTCTCAAGCAAGGCCGTGCCACGCCGGCCCAGGCCACCCATTTGGAAAACGATTGGAGCGAACTGCAAATCAAACGGGATGCCGCCGCGGCCACTTTTAAGAAGAATCTGGCCGATTTCCGGCGTTTGAGCGGCTCTCTCTCGTTTGAGGCCCGGGATGTGCCAGACACGATTTTTCTCCCCGTGCTCGACCAGAGCGATCTCCAAGCGCAGTATGAGCAATACCAGAAGGAAGGCTTCAACCAATCGCTGGCGGCACGCAGCGCGGAGCTGAACCAGAAGGCCCTCGACAAGCAGATTGTCATGAACAATGCCAACCGCCGCCCGCTGTTCGACCTGACAGCCAGCGTCAGCCAGGCGCCTTACATCAATGGCAACAATAACGGACTGAAATTTGGCACTATTTTCTTCGCCGGCATCACCGGGTCGTGGACACTTTTCGACCGTGGCGATTCCTTTGCCATGACGCAGGCGCTCTACGCGCAGAAGCGCCAGGTGCAAAACAAACTCGCCGACTCGCGCCAGGAGACCCTCGACGATGCCAACGCGAGCCTGGCCCGCATTGACCTCGACCTGCGCGCGCTGGGCGTGCTCAAGAGCCGCTACCGGCAGCAGCAGGAGGACTATGGCCGCGTGCAAATCCTCATGCGCACCGGGCAAATTGAGCAAACCGGCATCAATGACGCGCGTGATGCCTTGCTCAACACCCGCGAGGAGATTCTTACCCGCCAGGCGGATGCCGCCGCGGCTTATTACAGCTTCCTATCCGACATCTTCCGCGATCCGGCGCTGGCCAACGCCCCGCCCTTCACCAAACCCCGCTGATATGAAACGAAACTCCTGGTTGCTCATTCTAGTGCTAGTCCTCGGGCTGGCATGGTGGGGCTTGTCCCGCGCGTTTGTGCCGTCGTCCGCGGCGGAGACCGTCACCCGCGGCAAGGCGGAATACACCGTGACCGGCAGCGTGACCGCCGCCGCCGAATACGAATCCACCATCGTGAGCCCCGCCAGCGGCATTGTGCTGGCGGAGGGTTACAAAATCTCCGAAGGCCGCGAAGTGAAGGCGGGCGAACTGCTCGCGCGGCTGGACCCGGGCGAGATAAAATTCCTGCGGGATGGCGCGGAAATCCAGCTCAAGCAAGCACGGGCGCGGCTGGACCCGGCAAAAAAGCTGGCGAGCGAGATCCAGCTGGCCATCACCGAAAAAGACCTGGCCGACGCAAAGCCGCTCCTGGAGCACACTCCGCAATATTTCGCCCCGGCCGATTACGCGCGGCTGGAGCAAACGGCCGCCCAGCAACGGGCGCAGGCGGAAACCGAACGCACGGAATTGGAGACGAACGCCAAAGTCCTCGAAAACCAGCTCAAGGACTATGATGACCAGTTGAAGCGCTTGGAAATCAACGCGCCCTATGACGGCTTTATCACCACCATCACCGTCCATGCGGGCGACCAGGTGGACAAAGGCGGCCCGGTGGCGGGCATCATCAGCAAGACGGTGAAAATCAAGGCGGAGGTGAACCAGGACGATATCGCCGCGCTGCAGGAAAAATCCAGTGCCCGCGTCACCTTCTTTGCCTACGGCGACATTATTTTCCCCGCCACGGTGGAACGCATCCTGCCCAGCAGCGACAAGGAGACGCAACGCTTCACCGTGCTGCTCACCGTGGCCGACCCGCCCAAGCCCTTGTTTGCCGGGCTAACCGGAGAGGTGAATTTCTCCGCCGGTGTGCATGACCATGCCTTGCTCATCCCGCGCCGGGCGCTGTTCAGCAACAGGGTCATCCTCGCCAAAAACGGCCGGGTGGAAGTGCGCCCCGTGCAAACGGGCTACCTGACGCTCAACCAGGCGGAAATCACGCAAGGCGTGGCCGAAGGCGACATTGTGCTGACGGAAAATCTCGACCTTTTCCGCACCGGCGACCGCGTGCGGTTGACCAACAATCCGTCCGCCGCCAAACCCTGATCCCGCGCGTGGAGACCAATTTCCATATCGCGGTGCGCTTCCTGTTTGCGAAGAAGCGCGCCATGCTGATGAGCCTGAGCGGCATCGTCTTCGGCGTCGGCCTGTTCATCATCACGCAGGCGCAGACAGCGGGCTTCGAGCAATTCTTCACTCGTACCGCGCTGGCCACGGATGGTTCGCTGCACGTGGAGGACCGCCTCCAGGCCAGCCAGGACAAACAGCGCAAATACATTCCCGGCGTCCAGTTTCCCGAGCTTATCACCAGCGGGTTGAGCCAGTTTGAAAACATTGCCGCCGTTTCGCCAGTGCTGCGCGGAAACATCGAGATGGCCAGCAACTCGCGTGTCCAACCCTCACAGATTTTCGGCATCAACCTGGACGACTTCCTGGCCGTTTCCGACCTGGGCCGGCAGGTGATTTTTGGCAGCCTCGACAAATTCCGCACCAACCCGAAAGGCGTGGTGGTCGGCGCGATGCTCGCGGCCCGCGCGAACCTGGCCGTGGGCGACCCCGTGGTGTTGAGCCAGGCGGGGCGCAGCGGCCGTTACCGGGTGGAGGCTATTTTTGAAAGCGGCGTCGAGCACGTGGACAAAGAGCGCATCATCGTCCACCTGCCGGAGGCCCGGGCGATCCTCGCCCAGCCGTTTGGGGTCACCTACCTCCAGGCGAATTTGCGCGACAACGGCCGCGCCGCCGCCGAGGCCCCACACATGACGGAAGTGCTCGGCCACTCCGTGGTGCCCTGGCAGGAGCGGGAAAAAATCTGGCTCGATGTGTTTCGTGCGCTGCGGGCGTCCTCCGCGCTGACGGTCTCCACCATCATCCTCATTTCCGGCCTGGGTATGTTTAACACCCTGGCGATGATCGTCCTCGAGAAGACCAAGGAAATTGCGATCCTGCGCTCAATGGGCTATACCCGGCAGGACATCGCACAAGTCTTCCTGCTGCAAGGCGGGTTGGTGTTTGGCGCGGGGGCCGTGCTGGGCTGCGCGCTGGGCGCGGGCGGCACGTGGCTGGTGGCGAGCATCCCGCTGCGCATCCGGGGCATTTTCGCCACCGACCATTTTGTCGTCGCCTGGTCGCCATGGCATTATGTGGCGAGCAACGGGTACTGTCGCGGGTGGGACACCTCTCCAATGAGGCCGCGGCGCAGTTCCTCGAGACCGAGTATGACGGGCAGGCCACCTACGTGATTCTCGGCCATCTCTCTGAGAGCAATAATCTTCCGGAACTTGCGCGGGTGTGCGCCGAGCGGGCCCTGAATGGTCGAGCCAGTCTGCTGGCTAATCGGCTGTTGCTTGCCCGGGGCGATCCCCGTTCTCGACCCTCCACGCGAGCG
>JBEHYY010000039.1:0-21418 GCA_048497935.1 Verrucomicrobiota bacterium | reverse complement strand
GCTCCGCCGTGGCAGCGGCGGAGCCGATGCCGGTTTTCAGTTTGGATGTGAAAAAGGCGGACCCTAAGGCTGCCCCCGCTCCCAAGCCTGGCGAAAACAGCGCAGCGACAGGCTCGCCCTCCAATCATGCCGACATCTACACCATCATCGTTCGCAACACTTCAAAAATACCCGCCAAAGGCGTCTCGGTTACCTATCATATTTACAACAAGATCAGCATGACCAGCAACGGCAAGATCACCCCCACCTTGGAGGACATCACCAACAGCGATTCGATGGATATTGACCCCGGCAAGACCAAGGAAATCTCCAGTAATCCCGTCAAATTCCTGGATACCCAGGCAGCTCCGGGAGGATCCAAAAACTTTATAAAAACCTCAGTGATAGGCTGGCGCATCGAGATTCACCAGGGGGAAAAACTCATTGCTCACAAAGATAGTGCCGATAATCTGGCCGAGCAGTTGAAGAAACTTGGGGCTTCTTGAAGCAATCGGTGTGGGGTAATGGCTGGAAAATTGACCCGGGGTTGGCCTCAGTCCCCCATGGGGTATTTATGGGAAAGCGCAAATGTTTGTGCCAGTGTTGATGTTTTCAGTATATACTAAGGGATGACCAAAATCTCGCGAGTGCCGTTGACTGAGTCTGAAATCCACGCCGCCTTGGCTGAGCTGCCCGGCTGGGCCTCGACCGGACATAAGCTCTTCAAAAGCTACCAGTTTAAAAATTTCCGCGAAGCATTGACCTTCATGGTGCGAATTGGCTTCGAGGCGGAGGGTTTGGATCACCATCCTGAAATTAAAAACGTTTATAACAAAGTCGAACTGGGCCTCAATACCCACGATGCCGGCGGCCGGATCACGCCTTACGACGTCGAACTGGCCCGTTGCATCGAGAAAATTGCCCTCCGCTAACCCGGGGCTTACATGTCAAAGCTCACCACTGTGCCATCCGCCTTGGTTACGGAGATGCGCGTGCTGGTCTGGCGGATGATGAGATTGTTGTAATTTTCACCAGCAGCTGAAGTAACGCTGCGCAGATAGGGGGTGGGTCCGGAAATCAGATCCTGAAAGCGCACTTCGGTGACGCCTTTATCCAGCATATATTGCTGGGCTGCATTGGAGATCTGGCGCAAATTATTGCGGATGGCCCGATCGACCGGCGAAGCAGGTGCGCCAGCCACCGCCCCGAGAGCCACTTGGGATTGTGCGGCAATGGCGGATTGGGCGCCAGCCGTCATGGCCAGCAGCGCTATCACCGGGACAGCCATCAATGTCTGGTTGATGGATTTGCTGGAAACGTTCTGCGTCAACATGCCATCCGGTAGATTCGTGTAAACGCTGGCAATGCCGTGGGGAATTTTGTCGACGCCAAAGTAGTCAAAATAATCGTCGCGCAACGTCGCGGGGAGGTTGGACATGGCCTGCTTCTGATAGTATTCCGCAATGACTCCGGCGCCTTTTTTGGAAAGATAGCCCAGGGAGTTACCCTCCGTCGGCATACCGGCGATGGCGAGTTTGAAATCTTCGGAGGTTGCCAGGCGCGCGCCTTGGCCATTCACCGTTTCGTTGACAAAGGATTCCCGCGAAGCCAGGTACAGGCGCTTGGTCTTGGAGTCAGCGAGTATCACCGGCTTGTAAGAGGAGAAGGGGGCCGGGATGGGGAATTGGATTGTCACCATCTTCAGGCCGTTTTTGTCCGTCACGGTGGCCATGGGATTGTCTTTGATTAGCGGGATGAGCTGGTCCAACACATCGGCAAACCCGTCAATGGCGATAAGGAAGTCAGTCATCGGCATTTTGCGGCCAGCGCCAATGTCGAAAACCTGCTTGGTATCGGCGCGGAGGATAAAGGTGTAGCGGGTGTTCAGTCGGTCAACCAGGCTTTGTCCCGTGAGGGTGGTCCCGGGAACGGACATCTTCAGCGCATCGGTGACTTCCTGGACCGTGGCGGGGCCGCCGATATCCTGGGCGTAGCTCACAATTTGCTCCTCAAGCGTTTTGAGGTTAAGGGTGACTTCACCGACCAAATCAGCGTCCGCGGGAGCAAGGTTGGGGGTGATGAAGGGACCGGGCTTATCTCCAAAAAGCTTGAGCAAGCCTGTGCGCCCGTTGGGCGTATAGATAAAGGAGCGATTGTGGTGCAGGCCGTCCGTCCCTTTCCACGAACTCATCCCCAGGCCGCCGAGGTCATACAGCCCCAGTTTTTTGAGGAAGCCGCGATAATCAAAATTGGCCGGCAAGGGGGCGCTGCTGACGCGGCCATACTCCTGCATGGCGTAGCCCAAAAAGTCCGCCATCATGTCGCCTACCTTCTGGATGTCGCCCTGGGTGTCCATCACGACATAGAACTCTCCGCCGAATTCCAGATGGCTGGAGATGGCTTTGGTCGCCGGGGACAACCCGGCTGCCGGCACTTCCGGGGCAGCCGGCTTGGGCGCGGCGGCGGCTTCTTCCGCTGTCTTGGAGCAACTGACAACCGAGAGCAGAGTGGCGGCAAGCGCCAATCCGGAAATCACCAAACGGGGGCAGCGGCGGTAATGCATAGGCCCTTCACGCTAGGTAGCGTGTCCAGCCTTGTCCAGCCCTATCCCAAAGCAGCTACGCCATACTATTTATGTCCGAGCAAACTTTGGCTCATTCCCAGCACGCTCAAGACGATGCTGATGGCCAGGATGGCGACCAGGAGGAAGGCCGTGCCCAGCGCGCCGCCGGTGATGGCCACCGTCATGAAATTGAATTGCTGGGTCAATTGCTCGGTGTGTAGCTTGTAGATTTCGCGGAAACTTTTGGAGATGTTGCCGGTGTTTTCGCCGACGGCCAGCATATCGAGATCCAGGTCGGGGAGCACCGCATAACGGCGAAAGGCATTGGAGAAGGAGGCACCGTCGTTGATGAGGGTGCGGGCGGCATTAAAGCGCGACTGAACCACGGTGTTTTCCACCGAACGCTCGGTCATGCGCAGGGTCTCGGTCGTATTCAGGCCGCTTTCCAGGAGGGTGGCGCTCAAGTTCGAAATATTGCAGATGTCGATGTTCAGGAAAATGCCCTTCAGGAGGGGGATTTTCAGCAGCCACTCATCCGTGGCGCGCCGGCCTTCCGGAGTCTGGCGCCAGCGGTAAGTGATGACGGCCAGGATGATGGCAATCAGGAGCAGCAGCCAGCCCCACTTGGCGGCGAACTGGGAGACGCCGATCAGCACCTTCGTCAAGCCGTTCATCTCGCCGCCCATGCTCGTCATCATCTTGCTGATTTGCGGCAGCAGGAAGTAAAGGAACAGAAGCATCACGCCAAATGCGAGGGTACAGATGAAGAGAGGGTAGGCCAGGCCGCCAAGGATCTTTTTCTGCAGCGCGGCGCGTTCTTCGAGCAGCTCGATGACGTTTTTAAACACCGGCACCAGATTGCCCGTGGTTTCGCCGGCCTCAATCAGGCTCACCGTGGAGGTCGTGAAATTCTTGGGATAATTGCGCAGCGCATTGGCAAAGGTGCGCCCTTCGCTGATGTCCTTCCACAGCCGGGTGGCCAGGGAGGCTTGCTTGGGGTCGCTCACGCGCACGCTCAACAGGCGGATGGAGTCGCCGAGGGGCATGCCGCCGCCATTGAGCTGGTAAAGCTTCTTGAGGAATGCCAGGCCGATTTTTTCCCCCGCGAATTCCTCGGGCTCCAAAATTTTGATTGGTCCGGTGGCCTTGGTCTCGGTGGCCTCGGGTACGATCGACTGCTTGGCCTGCGACACAGCGGCGGCCGCCGCGGCGCCACCCTTGGCGGTAATGTCCATGGGCCGCAGTTCCTTGGCGCGCAGGCGCGCCATCACCGTGCGACGGTCAGGCGCGTCCATCACCCCGGTTTGGATTTCACCGGTGGCCGTCATTGCGCGGTAGGAGAAGGTCGCCATGGGGAGGAAGGTAGGAAAAAAATGGGTGGGGAAGAAGGAAAAAACGCGGATTTATAGCTGCCCGGCAACCCTGGCCTGGGCAGGCAGGGGTGGGGAAGCGGGTGGAATCATCAACCGCAGGTTAAACCCCGGGACTTAGGCTTTGGTCTCCGCGGGTTTGGCCGGGGCGGCGGATTCTTCCATCATTTCAGCGTAGTCCATGACTTCCGACAGCGAGGTCAGGCCGCGTTTGGCCAGTTCCCAGCCGCAGGCCTGCAGGCTGCGCATGCCATGTTGGAAGGCGTAGTTGCGGATCTCGTGGGCTGAGGCGCGTTGCAGAATGAGGTCGTGCACGCCGTCGTCCACGTGGAGCACTTCGCCCATGACCAGGCGCCCGCGGAAACCCAAACCGCGGCAATTTTCGCAACCGTTGGGTTTTTGCAGCAGGTGGGCGTGGGCGATTTCCGACGGGGGCAGTTTCAACGCCACCAGGCAGGAGCCGATATAGGCCACCGCTTCATCCGAAGGCTGTTTGCAGACTTGGCAGAGGCGGCGCACGAGGCGTTGCGCGAGAATCATTTCCACCGAGGAGGCGATGAGGAACGGTTCCAGCCCCATGTCGATCAAGCGGGTGAGGGCGCCGGGGGCGTCGTTGGTGTGCAGCGTGCTGAGCACCAAGTGACCCGTTAGCGAGGCGCGCACCGCGATATCCGCGGTTTCACGGTCGCGAATTTCACCGACCATGATGACGTCCGGGTCCTGGCGCAAAACCGTGCGCAAGGCGGTGGCAAAAGTAAGTCCGATTTCCGCGTGCACCTGCGCCTGGTTGATGCCGGCCACTTCATATTCCACCGGGTCTTCTACCGTGATGATGCGCAGCTCGGGTGTGCGCACCTTGCGGATGAAGGCGGTGAGCGTCGTGCTCTTGCCGGAACCCGTCGGGCCCGTGACGAGGACAATGCCGTGCGGGCGCTTGAGCGCGGGCACCATCTTCTCAATATCGTCCGGCAGGAAGCCCAGTTCCTCAATGGAAAGGGGCTGGGCCTTTTGCGAGAGAAGACGCAAGCTCACGCTTTCGCCGTAAAGGGTGGGCAGGGTGGAGACACGGATATCGATGTCACCACCGTCGCCGGAAGAGAAACCAATGCGGCCGTCCTGCGGGCGGCGGCGTTCGGAAATGTTCAGGCGCGCCATGATCTTGATGCGCGCGATGATCGCGCTTTGCACCCGCACCAGGTTGTCCGGCACGCGCACCGGGACGAGGTTGCCGTCAATGCGGTAGCGGATGACAAGCACATCCTTGCCCGGCTCGAAGTGAATATCCGTCGCGCGATCCTGCACCGCCTTGCCCACGACTTCATTCACAAACTTGATGATGGCCGCATTCTCGTCTTCCTCTTCCTCCTCCTGCTCCTCGGCAATGCCGGCCAGGTCGGAGTCATTCAGGCTGCCGGAACCGACGCCAAAGCTTTGGGTAATGGTGTTCGCGATCAATTCCGCGGGCCCGAGCGACCAGCGCGGGCGGCGGCCGCTGACGGCGCGGATCCATTGGTCCCAATGCGCTTCCGGAGGCCAGACGGTCACGAGCGCGATTTCATCGGCCGCAACCGACTCATTTTCCACCGGCAGGCACTGGTATTCGTGAATCAGCCGCAGGGGGATGTACTTGGTCGGCTGGGCGATGACCTTGAAATGCTCCATCTGCGGAAGTTTCGTCAACTCGCAA
Organism: Verrucomicrobiota bacterium; assembly: GCA_048497935.1. Classification (GTDB taxonomy): domain Bacteria; phylum Verrucomicrobiota; class Verrucomicrobiia; order Opitutales; family JABDGR01; genus JABDGR01. The sequence continues at coordinate 15,819 of JBEHYY010000039.1, read as the reverse complement.
ACCCGTTTGAGCACATCCGAAGGCGTGGTCGAGGTGAACTCAGCCAGGCGGCGGGTGCGGTCGGCCAGCGGCGTGTCGCGCAGCGCGGCCTGCTTTTCTTCGTCGAGTTTGCCAAGCCATTCGGCCAGGGCCGCATGAGAGGTAGCAGTGGTGACAGCCATCGGATAGATAAGGTAAGTGGCAGGCAAAAACAGGGTTTTTGAATGCCGGGATGAATGAAATCGGAATTAGCCCCCGTTGGGCTGGACAATGCTGCGGCGGGTAACGTTGGCGTTATTGTTTGTCGTGGTACCCGTGGTAATCGTGCCTGTGTTGGTGCCGCGGGTGTTAAAGCCGTTGCCGCCCGTCGTGGTGCCACCGCCCGCACCTGTAAAGCCGCCGCCGCCATTACCGCCACGGCCGCCACCACCACCTTGGCCACCGCCTTGGCCGCCAAAGTTACCTTGGCCACCTTGACCGCCACGGCCGCCGCCTTGACCCTGGCCTTGGCCTTGGCCACCAAAGTTACCTTGACCACCCTGGCCACCACGGCCGCCAAACTGGGCATTGCCGCCAAAAGCAGCCTGGGCTGCGGCCAGATTCTGGCCACCACCGCCGCCACCGGGGCCGCCGGGACCGCCAAAACCACCACCACCGCCGCCGCGACGGCCACCACCTGCCGGACCACTGGACAGAATAACCGTCGGATTAGTGGTTGCCGTGGGGGTGGGAGTGTTCGGCAGCGCTTGCAAGGGGACTTGCACGCCGGTGCGACCGGAAGTCGCCAAAGAAAGGCTTTCAAAGCCGTTGCCGGCGTTTTCTACCGTCACAGTACCGCCATTGTTGGGGATGTTCCACGTTTCACCTACGGCCAGCGCATGGGTGGCGCGGGAGCGGACATCGACGATGGAGAAATAGACTTGGTTGCCCTCAATCGAGTAACCCGTGTACTGCACATTGGCCGGAGGGGTATTGATGGGGCGCAGCGTCTGGGCCATGGGCGCCGGTGGCACATAACCTTCGGAGAAGGGCGAGCGCTCAATCACGCTATTCAAAGGGCTGGAAGCGGGCCGTCCAGCCGGGGCGGCGGCAGTCACCGGGGCGGCGGCCGGGGTGGTCGCAGTCACCGGAGTGGCCGGGGCTGGAGCAGCCGTCGGCGCGGGGGCCGGGGCAGCATCTCCACTTGGCGCAGGCAGAGCGGCATGAAGAACCACGGGAGCCAGGCTGGTCAGCAGGCCAGCCAGAGCGCCCGCCGACAGATGGCGGCGGACGGAGGGGAAGCGGGGCGATTGTGGATTCATCGAGGAGAGGGCGTTAGTGTTGCGCAGGAGGGACAGGCAAAAGCCAGGGCCGAGACCCGGTCCTATTTGTTAAAACCCTGAACAGTTGAGGTTGGTTTCGGCGAAGATGGGGCGGACGCCGCCGGGGCAGGGGCCGGCGCCATGGTCGTGGATGAAGTTGTGGTGGAGCCTGCTGCCGGAGTCAGGGTGGTGGAAGGCGTCGGGGTGGATGACGGTTTGGCCGAATTCTGGGACGAATGCTCGGCCGAGGGGCCCGGCGTGGCATCCGGTTTGATATTCGGGTTATGGATGCCTTCGTTGGCCGTGTTCAAGTCGTGGGTACGCTGGTAGCGCATCGCAATGTCGCCCGACTGGGAGTTGGCGGCAATCTCGCTCAACATGGCCTGGGTATTGGAGGTATCCTTGATGATGGTGGGCTTCAGGAAGATGATCAACTCCGTCGTCTGCGTGTCATTCTGGTCGGGCTGGAAGAGCTGGCCGACGATGGGAATCTCGCCCAGCAGGAACAGCACGCCGTGCGTCTGGCTGACCGTGCGCTTGCGCATGCCGCCGAGCACCAGCACATCGCCATCGTGCACCGTCACATTCGACACCACGTAGCGGGTGCCGAAGATGGGGTTCGTGATGCCGTTGTTGGTGATGTTGCCCTGGATGGAGCTGATGTTTTGCGTGATCTGCATTGAGATGCTGCCATCCTTGCCGATGAAGGGCGTGACGGCCAATTGCACCGACACGTCCTGGTAGGTCACCGTGTTGGTGGCCGTGCCGTTGGTCGAGGCCGAACCATTGATGGTCGGCACGCGCTGGCCGTCATTGATGACGGACTGGAGGGCGTGGGTGGCCGTGACAAAGGGGTTGGAGAGAATGACGACATTGGAATTGCTGCGAGCCACGCCAAAGACGGTGTTCAGGTCCCACTTGGTCAGTGTGCCGTTGATCAGGAAGGCCGGCGCACCCGCGGAGCCCACGGTGGCCGTGTAGTTCTTGTTGCCATCCTGGCTGACCACGGAGCCCACGCTCGTGCCATTGCCCGGCACAAAGCCGCCGTAGTTGATGCCAAAGGCCGACAGCCCGGTGGTGTCATTCTTCGTGAGGGTGACTTCCGTGATGATCGCTTCGATGCGGGCCTGGGGCAGCAGCACGTCCACGCGGTCGATCAAATCGCCAATCTGGTTCAGGTCGGCGGTGGTGCCAAAGGCGACGATCGAGTTGCTGCGTGTGTCGGAAGCAATGGTGACATACTGGCTGAATTGGGAGTCGCGCGAGGCCGAAGCTCCGGCCGGGCCGGCGCCGCCGCCCGCCACATTGCCACCCGCGCCGCCGCCCGCCCGGGCGCCGGTCGTCTGCTGCACGCCCGTCACGATGGACTGGAGCAGGGTGCGCATATCATTGGCCAGGGACTGGCGCAGGTTGTACACCCGCGTCTTGGTGTTCGACTGCTGGTCGGAGTCGTACTGGTCAATCAATTGCTGGACCATGTCGTGGTTGGACTTGTTGGTCACGACGATCAAGGCATTCGTCCGCGCATCCGCCGCAAAGAGGGTGGTGGGGAGCTGGGTGTTGAAAGCCGGGCCAAACCAAGGCGAGAGGACGCCCGCTTGCAGGGCGGTCAAATTGGAGGCAACGTCCGCGGCGCGGGCGTTTTGCATGACGTGCACGGTGATTTCCTGCTGCGTGGCCACCGGAGTGTCGAACAGTTTCAGGGCATCGGCGATGTGCTGAAGATTGAGCAGCGAGTCCGCCACAAAAATGGAGTTTTCCTTGGGCAGGGCCATGGCCGTGGAGGTGGAACTCATGAACGGCACAATGCGCTGGGCGCCGTCATCCGAGGTGATGTTGTTCAGGTGGAAAATGTGCGTGTAGATCATCTCCGACGGGGGACCGGCCAGCTTGGCATCATCCGCCATGGGCAGGCCGCGACCAAGATTGGCCGGATCGCTGGTTTCCGCCTTCAGGGTGTGCTCGTCCAGCTCCGTGATCAAAATCTTGTTCAGCGCCAGCAGGCTGATGACGTTGTCGATGACAACCTTGCGGGGCAGGGCGTTGTTCGGGCCGGCGTGGGTCGAGTAAACAATCTTCACGGCCGGGAGGGTCTGCGATTGGAGAATGATTTTGCCCGTGTTGCGCTGCAGCCAGTCGAGGACTTCCTGCGCGCCCTGGCCGTTCATCTGCACGTCAACCAGTTCATCATAATTGGGGGCCTGACCGGTGACGGCCACATAGTTGCCGCCCGGGCCGAAGCCGGGGTTGCCGCCGCCAATCGCGCCACCGGGGACGTTCGGGTTGCCGCCACCCGCCGGGGTCACAACTGTCGCAATACCGTCCGTGCCTGCCGGGCCGGCCACGCCAGCGGCGCCAAATTGGCCGCCACGGCCGCCACGGCCACCGCGGCCGCCACCACCATTGCCGGTGCCGCCGAATTGGGCGCCACCAAATTGGGCTCCACCGCCGCCATTACGGCCGCCGCGGCGGCCACCCGTATTCGCCGGGGCGGATGCGCCGGTGTCAGTGCCTTGGCTGGCTGCTGCGCCCGCGGGAGCGGGTACGGCTTGCGCATGAACCAGGGGAGTCAGGCCCGGGAAAAGCGCGATGGCGAAAATCGCGCCGGAGAGGATACGGCGATGCATGGTCGAGGGGAGGGACGGTGACGAGGACATGTGAAAGAGGAGGGTTGGGTGGAAAGTGGAGGTTATTTCGCCGTGGAGGTGGCGGGCTGGGCCGAGGCGGCATCCAGCGCGTGGGGTTTGAGTTCGAGGGAGTTGATGCGGATCATGCCGTCCATCAAGGTGGGGTTGATGTTTTCAGGAGTCGTCTTGACTTCATCAATGACGAGGTACGGCTTCTGGGTGTGCACCAGCGAAATAAAGTGAACCAGGTCAAGGAAGGGCACGCGGTTGAAATTCACCGTGACGGTGTTGATATTGAAAACGCTGTCCTTCTGGCCGGTTGTGCGGGTTGAGGTGATGGTCGGCCGCGGCATCTGGGATTGGCTGACGAAACCATTGACCATGCTGACCAGCGCCGCCGAGGAAATCGATTTTTGGAAAATCTTGTTATAGTTGTTGATCTTGTCTTCCACCGCATGCTGCTGGTCCAGGGAGATTTTCTGCCCTTCGAGAGTGACATTCTTCGACTTCATGTCCGTCTTCAACGCGTTGATCTGCTTGAGCAGCACGCTGCCCCACAGAAGGATGCCCACCCACACAAACGCCATCAGCATGAAGCGCTCGCGGGACGACATATTTTCAAACCAATGCTGTAAGGGGCGGAGAGTCATGTTCGAAAGCCGGCTGAAGCCGAAAATAGCAAAAGAGAAAAGGGTGGAGGGGGAAGGATGGGGCTACTCCTGCGCCGCCGGGGCGGGCGCGGGAGCCGGGGCGACCGGAGTCACGACCGGTGCCGGTGCGGGTGCGGGAGCCGGGGCCGCCGGGCCTTGGGCACCACTGGAATAAACAGTCGGGCCGCTCGAAGCCGGGGCCACTTCGACTGCCGGGGCGGCTTCACCAGGGCCCTGTTGGGCGACATCCATTTGAGGACCGCCTTGCGGAGCAAATTGGCCGGGGTCACCGTTCGGGTTAAACTGGCCCCCTTGGTTCCCCATCATAAATTCCGGGGCTTGTTGCTCATCGGCCGCAGGCTCCGGCGGAGGCGGGGTGTAGATTTCCGCTTCGGGGACGGACTTGTAGGTCAGGTTGAGCTGGAAGGTCGTGGCGCGCAGGGAATTGGTGATGTTCAGCTTGTTGATGTCGAGGTCAACGTTCTTCAAGCTGCTCAACGCGGTCACAAAAGCGGTCACGTCCTGGGGATCTTTTGCTTCACAAGAGACTACCAGCGTGGGAATGGGCGCCGAGGAACCCTGGCCCGTGGTATTGAAGATGCGTGTCTGCTTGTAAGAAACACCGGAGGGGCGGTAATCGTTGATGACGCCCAGCATTTCAATCGGGTGCAGCTGGTTGTCCGTGAATTTGCCAATCTGCTTCAGCAACGCCAGCCGGGTGTCCACAAAGCCCACCATGTTTTTCTGGCTGTCGATCTGCGCGGCTTTTTTATTGATGATCACCCGCATGCCAAAGGCCACGGATTGCCCCACAACGAGCAGAACGATGACCGCCGCCGCCGCTTGCATGATGCGGGCGGACTGGCTGACGGTTTTGCGGCGTTTTTGCTCCACCGAGCGAAAGGCCGAACCACGCAAATCCGCTGACCAGCGGGCCGCCATGTCGGCTGGTGGGTTGCCCGCCACCTGGGTGGGCTCGGCTTCCGGCGAGGTGTATTGCTGGTAGGAAAAGTTCAGGCGGTCATTGGAGCCGCGCACCGCATCCGGCTGCGCCAGCAAGCCGGCGGCCGCCTGGTTGCGGGCTTCACCGCCGAGGCGCTTGAGCAGGTGCTCGCGACCGGCAAAGGCTTCCGTGAGGGTGTCTTCCTTGAGGCGCTCCACTTCCACGCGCGAGGGAATGACTTCACCGGCATTATAATACACACCCGTCACATGGCCGGCTTCCCACAGGAACACCCACTTGGCGGCTCCATCCGTCGGGGCTGCGGCAAAGAAGGACGGCAGCACATGGTAAAAGGATTCCTCCGGAGAGAGATTCTCCACATTCAGGCGTTCGTGAAACGCGCCAAAGAGCAGCAGATGGCGGCTGCGCGTGTCGGCCATGTAGCCCCAGGCGAGCTGGTCGAGCGACAACGGCGAGAGCCCTTCGAGCGACACCCCGGCAAAGGTTTCCACCTCGGTGGCCTGCACACCTTCGGGCAGCGGCTCCGCATGGATGAACAAAAACGCGGCGGGAATGAACCGCACCGGCGGCGGGAGCGCGGAGGCGTCGCTTTTAAAAACGGCCAGGAAATTATTGATTGCGGAGGTGGCCACGGGAGGGGGGTGTCAGAGATGGAGAGTGCTGAAAGGGAAAATAGGGGAAGGTGGCGGGGTAAAAGGGGGATTCCCTCAAAAAAAGGTTGGTGTGACAATAACTTAATCGTGTGTCGCGAAGGCAAACCCGCCTGGAGGGCGAAAGTTTCAGTCGCAAAGTTAATTAAAAGCTTTAATTGAGCGGGTTAGGGTAGGTCGTAGTTTTCCGCCCAACTGATGATTTTAAAGGGATAGGCGCCCGAGGTATTGGTCGTCGCCGGGGTGAAGTCACCACCTGTGGTCCCGCTGGAGGAGCCGGTGGCCGTTCCGGTCGGAATACCGGCACCGAGCGTGTTGGGTTGGACAATCACCGAAAGGAGAAAATGCGATTCGGCCAGGGTGACTTCGACGTTGATTTTCAGCATACGGCACAAAAAGCCGACCCCCACGTTGGTGGTGTTGGATGTTGTCGTGCCAGTACCCGTAGTGCCGCCTGTAGTACCGCCCGTGGTACCCCCGGTCGTGCCGCCGCCAGCGGTTCCGCCTGTGGCCCCGCCGGTTGTCCCGCCGGTTACGCCCCCACCACCCGTGTTGCCGCCACGGCCGCCGCCGGCGCCTGCTCCGGCCCCAGCGCCACCGCCCGCTCCTGCACCACCACGGCCACCGCCGCCAGCACCGGCCCCGCCAGCGCCACCGCGGCCACCACCGCCGCCTGCGCCAGCTCCACCACCACCACCGCCCGCGCCGGCTCCACCGGCTCCTAAGCCGCCGCCGCCGCCACCCCCGCCACCCCCTCCGCCACCGCCTCCGCCACCGCCACCCGCGGCCATGGCCGCAAAGAGGCTATTGGTATTGGAGGGTGAGGTAGCGCCGGTAGTATTGCCAGCTGCCGCGCCTGCGGTTTGGATGCCTGCGGCTGATTCTTCGTCCGTATTGCGTACCAAGAGATCGTCCGCCGTGCCCAAGACGCCGTCCTGGCCTGCGATATAGCTCGGGAAGGTATTGGGGTCGAGTTCGTTAAGATTGGGGTCGCCCAGGACTTGGATGACTTCCGGCGGCGCAGTATTCACGTTAACCGGGCCGCCGGGGTCACGCAGAGTGACCATGCGCTTAAATTGGTCGAACATGGGTGTCTCGGCGCCATTTTCATCCCAGAAAAGCTCTTTCCAATTCTTCAGGTAACGGAATTCATTGAAACTCGTGATGTTCGAATAAGTGGGGTCGTAACTGGGGTCCAGGGATTCGTAATAATCTGCTCCGGCGCCGTCGATGGTGAAGGTGCCGGTGTAGGGTTTGGTCCAGTCCCGGAACGTGTCGATGAGCATCTGGGTTTGCGACGGGTCGGAGATGCCCAACACTGAAAGCACCGCGGTCATTTCCGCATCGCTCATCTTGTTCAGGGGCATCAGCCCGGTCAGATCGGTGATGGTCACGCTCACCTCCATGCCATCCGGCGGGGCGAAGACGGCTGCGCCTTTTTCCGTGTCCGCCCCATTGGGCCAGGCCTTTTGGTGCAGCAGGTCGTTGCCGCCCCATTGGGTGGGCCCATACAGGCCGCTGTCCACCTGAAGATAGAAATTCAAGACTGCCAAGGTGCCTTCCAGCGCCTGCCAGGCGGTGCGGCGCATATTTTCCCGGCCAAAGTACGCCCCGCGCAGGATGATTTCCTTGCGCGCAATATCGAGAAATGCCGCGACCAGCGCCGTCATCACCAGGATGGTGCCGAGCACCAGGATGAGAATCGTCCCGCGCGCGCGTCGGCCCCGGCGCGGAGAACGCGGGGTGGGGCCGGATTGGCTGGGGCGAAGCAAGTTCATGAAAGGCAGAGGGGTTTAGTAGATGGGCACCGAGCTCTGGGCGGGCGGCACAGCCACCGTCATATTGCTGATTTTCCCGCCAACATCGAAACTCAGCCGGACATAATCCGGCAGCGCATAACTGCTGGAAAGTGAATCGCGCTGCGGGGCGTCCGTGATGTCCCAGTCGTGCGTGGTTTGGTTGTAATACATATAGCTGAGCTTGACCACCAGGGGGGAGAGCATGGTCCGCCGGATGGAGTTTTGCTCAAAATCGCGCGGCGAGTAGGGCGGCACCCACAGGAGCGACAGGCCTTCATTCTCTTTGAAATAAAGGAAGCAGCGCACCGGCGGGCGCGGGCCATTGTCCCAGACCAGCAAGGGATTGTCGCTCGGCAGCACAAAGGTCAGCAGCGGATCCGTCGCGGTGGTGACGCCCGGCGGCCAGCCCCAGCCGACGAGGGTGGACTTTTGCACGGCGGTTGGCTCGTTGGTTGCGCCGGAATCCCCGCCGGCTGCGGCCGTGTTGCCACTGGTATTACCACTGGTATTGCCCGTCGTATTGCCTGTGGTGTTGCCCGAAGTATTTCCGCCCAAGCCGCCAGCCAGGCTGCTGCTGCCGCCCAGGGTGCTGGAACTGCCGATGGCATTCACCATCGTTGCCATCTGTGTGCCGGCGCGGCTCAGGGTATTGTTGCCGGAGGTGAGGCTGGAGCCCAGTCCGGCCCCGGCGCCAAGCCCGCCTGTCGTGTTTCCTGTCGTGTTGCCGGTGGTATTGCCCGTGGCATTACCCGTCCCATTGTTGAGCTGGTTGGGATTCTGCGGAATGGCACTGTCTGGCAATGAAGTTTGAAAGGCGCTGTTAATGAAGCCGGCCACCGTGAGTTTATGGTGGTCAACGCCCGGGTCGTTCTGTGCCTGCTCCAGCAGCATGAAGGAGGAATACATGAACATCGAGGCCGCACCCAGAATCATGGTCGAGATTGCGATGGCCATCAGGATCTCCACCAGCGTAAAGCCCGCCCGCGCGCGCGCCACCGCCCGCGCGGCTGGCGAAGACGCGGCGGGGCCAGAGACGGGCATGGGCGTGGGGTTCATGGCCAATTTTGCTGGGTGCGCACGCTGGACAGGTTTTCATGGATGGAGCTCATGGCGGCCGAGCGCACATCCGTTTGCGACCATTGCGGGCGCAGCGTATAAAGGGTTTCCGTGGCGGTTTCCGCTTTGTCTTCGCCTTTGCCGGAGATCCGCATCGTCAGTTTGAGTTTGAAAAAGTCCGGCGTATCCGTCGTTTCCGTCTCCGCATCCCAGTGGCCGCTGCCGCCGGTCGGGGTCTGCACATCGCCGCCCAAGCCCAGGGAGTCCGTGTCCGAGATGGTGAGGACGACATCGCGGATGAATTGGAAGTTGTTGTCCGAGCTGTCCTCAATCTCCATGTTGCTGATGGCGCGGATGGCATTGGCCGCCGCCTGCGACAGCACCCCCACCGCCAGGATGAAGATGAACATGGCGACGAGGGTCTCAACCAGCGAAAAGCCGGGCTGTTGGCGGGGTGATTTCATTCTTCGGTGATGGGCGGGACGTTTTCCGGACGCTTGGGGGGCGGGCCTTCCGAGAAGGGGTCGAGGCGGTATTCCACGGTTTCTTTGCCTTCCTGCTCCAGTTTGACTTTGACGGGCGCGGTGACGCCGCTGGGGTCAAACAGCAGGGTGGGAGAAGGGTCTTGCTTGGAATACTCGACACTTTCCTCGTCCGTGATGTTGGGGTCGGTCGTCATATCCTTCAAGGGGAGGATGGGCGTGAACGTCAACGTCATGGTGGACTGGTCATCATCCGCTCCGTCCGGGATGTTCTCCAGCATATTGCCCAGAGAGTCCAGCAGGTCGAAGGTATGGGTTTCGCCATTATGGGTGAGGATGACGGGGCTGCGGCGCTGCAAGGCCTGGAACCGGGCCTGCCGGATCTGGGCCTGCAACGCCCGGGCCGGCGAGAGTTGGCCCACGCCCCCCGCCATCCGCTCGAAGTTGAAGACCGCCAGCGAGCCGATGATGAGAATCAGCGCAATCGCGATCAAAATCTCCGTCAGGGTGAACGCGCCAGCCATAGAAACCGCTCGCCCGCGCACTCGGGCGCGGGCGGCTCGCCGCGAATACTCACGACGTAGGCCAGCGTCAGCCGGCCGGCTGGTGCGGAATTGAATCACTGAGAGCTCCAATTGCCGATGTCGTCGGCCGTCCCGTTCTGGCCGTCCGGACCCATGGACCAGCAGTCATAGCTGGTGGGGTTGTGGGTGCCAGGGTAGGAGTACTGGTAATAGTTGCCCCACGGATCTTTGGGAACGTCGCGGATATTGTCCGCCAGGTACGGGCCGCGCCAGCCGCTTTCACCATCGGGGGCGGCGATAAGCGACTTCAGGTTCTGGTCGGTTGAGGGGAAGTGGCCCGTGGCCAGCTTGTATTGCATCAGCGGCGTCGCGACGCCGTCGGTGACAAAGAGCTTGGCCGCATTCGACTGGCCACCCGTGAGCAGCGTGCCGAGGTTGGTGACGGCCACGGCCACGATCGTGACGATCAGGGCGATGGCGATCAGGATTTCCGTCAGCGTAAAGCCGGAGGCCAGATGGGGCCGGCGGGTGGAGTCGGCGCGAGCGCGCCGGAATGTGAGGGGGATGGTCATGGTGTTAAATTTCGGTTGGGGGGTTGCGCAAACACTCTTGTTTAGGCAAGCTCCGGCGCGATTTCAATAGGAAACAAAATAGAGGGTAAAAAGTTGCGGTTTGTGAATGGCGATTACCAATTGCCGATATCGTCCGCCGTGCCGTCCAGGCCGTCAGGGCCGGTGGACCAGGCGTCAAAGTGGTCGGCGCCATTGTGCGGGCCGGGGAAAGCGTAGTGATAGACCTGGCCCCACGGGTCGATGGGCATGGTTTGTTTCTTATAATAAGGGCCTTGCCAGCCGGTGATGCGCGGCGGGCATTCAAACAACGCCCATACGCCTTCCACCGTGGTGGGATAGCGGCCGGTGTCTTTCTTGTAGGCTTCCAGCATGGCCGTCATTTGGGAGCCAGTGAATTTCTTGGCCGCGGCGATTTTCGCCTGCGCCTGCTCCGGGGTGTCCGTGGGGAGCGCCTGATGCCGCTCGACAAAAAGGTAACTGGCAAAGGCAATGGCCGTGAGCACACTTAACATGAGCATACCCGTCACGCCGCGCGGGGGGCGGCTCCGGCGAATCGACGCTCCGCTGGCCATGGGTCGGTTGACTCGAAAATGGGATTTTACCACACGCAATGCCGGGATGGCCTACCAATTGCCCACGTCGTCCGTCGTGCCCGTGCGTTTATCCGGCCCCATGGACCAGATGTCATAGCTGCCCACGGCATTATGCCGGCCGGGGAAAGAGTATTGGTAGGGCATATTCCAAGGATCCTTGATGGCGTCGGCGCTCAGGTAAGGGCCCTTCCAATTGGGGGCATTGTCCGGCTGTTCGACAAGCGCCTTCAAGCCCATGCGCGAGGCCGGGAAGCTGCCGTTGTCGTTCTTATAGTTGGCTAGCGCGGTCGCCAGCTCGCTCTTCATGAAAGTCGTGGCCTGTGCCTGGCGCGCGGTATCGCTGCCAGCGTACATAAAATGATGCACCGCAAACACGCCAACCGCCGTGACGGCCAGGATGATCAGGATGTCGTCAAAACGGAAGCGTTTGGGCTTCTGGGCCACGGGGGCCGCGGAACGGGTGTAGGTTTTGGCTTTGATCATGGAAACGGGTGTTGGCGGTTTCAACGCTGCTAACATCTAAGACGCTGCAAAGTTACAGGAGGTACCCGTTTTTTCGCAAAAAGGATCAATCCTGACACATAATTTACAATTCGGCATCCCGTTCATTAGCAGGGTTACTTCGGATTTAAGCGAAGTCTGATGCTTGTTACATAGCTGCCGCGGAATTTTCACACGTTACCGGAAATATAACAGGACTATTATCCTACTGGTGTTCTCGAACCATAATAGAGTCATTATTAAGCACTGGGTTTGGCGGTGATTGTGGCTTGCGCGGCGGCGCCGGGCGCGGCTTCATGGCCGTGGCATGAATTCCTCGACGCCCAATTCTATCGTGCTCACGGGAAGGGAGAAAATCCTCCTCGTGCCGGTCAATGGCATTGGCGACTGCCTGATGTACCTGCCGGCGGCATGGCAGCTCAAGCGCGCGGCTCCAGGTGTGCGGGTGGATATGCTGGCCAACCGGGCCAATGGGGCGGCGGCAGCCCTGCAACTCGCGCGCGGGCTCGATGCCGTCCATGGGTATTCGCTGGGCGGACACGGGTGGGCCGCTTATGCGCGTTTTTTTCTGACGGAGCGCCGGCGTTGCGCGGCGCTTATCGAGCGCGAGCGGTATGATTATGTCGCCACGCTGATTCCCAATCTCTTCCGCCGTTCCTTGCTGAAACTTTTCCCGGCTGACCGCCAATTGGTTGAGCCCGACCGCAAGAAAAACGAATATGCCGCAGCCATCCGCACGGTCAATTGCTTCAGCGGCCTGCCGCCGGGCGGTGGTTATGGCGAACTGCTGGCCATTCCCGCGGCGGCTGAAAAGCGCGGCCTGCTGGGCGCGCCGGCGGAAAAGTATCTGGTGCTCTGCCTCGAGGGCAAATCTCCGGCGCGGCGTTATCCGCGGGCGGTGGCTCTGGCGGGTGACATCGCCCGGGCGACAGGTCGTCCCGTCGTGCTGGCGGGTGCGCAAGGGGATGGGGTGCGGGAAAGTCCCGCTCAAGGTGTTGTGGATTTGCGTGGTCGCACAGACTGGGTGGGGCTGGCCGCATTGCTGGAGGGCGCGGCGGCGGTGGTGGCGGTGGATGGCGGCGCGTTACACCTGGCCTTGGCGCTCGCCAAGCCGGTGGTGGGTTTGTTTGGGCCGGTGCATTCTTCGTTTCGCACACCGCCTTATTACCCGGCGCGGTGGCGGGCGCTCGATGCGGGCCCGCGGGGAGAGGATGGCTATGAACGCCGGGAGGATTACGCGCGGCCCTCGGCCTCAGTCGCGCAAATACCGGCCGAGGTCATTGTTTCCGCCGTACGGGAGATAGTAGCCTAGGGCCTGCGCTTGCACTGGGTCGGCTGGGGCTGTAACTTTCTGTGCAAAATGGGCCAATTGTCCACCACCCGCCAGTATCGCACCGCCTTGGTCACGGGCGCCAGCTCGGGCCTGGGGCTGGCTTTTGCGCGGATGCTGCGCGACGAGGGCTTGGAAGTTTGGGGCGCCAGCCGCAATCCTGAGGCCTCCGCCCAGGCCGAAGGGTGGCACGCCGTCCGGCTGGATTTGCTGGAAGCAGGCTCCTTGTCGGACGCCATCGCGCAAGTGCGCCGTGAGGTGGGTGTGCCGGATGTCATCGTGAACAACGCCGGGGCGGGCGTCTTCGCGGGCTTCACGCATTTTCCGCCCGAGGAAATCTCCCGGCAATTGCGATTGTTGCTCGAAGGCCCGATTGTGCTGACCCGCGCTTTTTGGCCGGAACTGCTGGCGCGCAAACGCGGTGCCATCGTGAATGTCTCCTCGCTGGCGGCGGAATATCCTTTGCCCGGTTTTAGCCTCTATACCACGGCCAAGGCCGGGCTGGCTGGGTTTTCGCAAACGCTGATGATCGAGTCAGCGGGCCAGGGCGTGCAGGTGCTCGATTTTCAACCGGGTGATTACAAGACGGCGTTTAATAAATCCGCCGTGCGCATCGGGGAAGGGGCGGGGTGGGAGGCCCGGGCCTGGGCGGAATATGAACGCTGGCTGGAGCAGGGCGCCGACCCGGCCCGCGCCGCCCGCGATTTGCGCCGTGCCTTGGTGGGCGGGTGCAGTGGCACCGTCACCAGCGGGCTTTGGTTCCAGACGCGTGTGGCCGCCTTTGCGCAATGGCTGGGCGGGCGCGCCTTCATGCGCCGGATGATTCAGAAACACTACCGCATTTCCGGATGAAAATCGTCATTATGCAGGATCGCCTCCGCCTGGGTGGCACCGAGGCGCAGGCGCTGGCCCTTGGGAACCAATGGCTCGCACTAGGCCACGAGGTGCGGCTGATTGTCTTTCGCCCGGGTGGTGAACTCGCCGGCACTCCTGCGGCCCAGCGGCTCAATCCCGTCATCCTCCAGCATCGGGAAACCTGGCTCGATTGGTGGGCGCCGGGTTTGGATAAAAACATCGCCGCGTTGGCGCCCGATGTCGTCGTGGCTTTTGGCCGTGAGGCAAATGCCAAGCTCGCGCGTCTGCAAAAAATTTCCCCCCGGCCCAGGCTCGTCGCCACCTTGCGCAGCGGACGCGACCAGCCGGAGCGTTACTGGCGTGCGTTGCGCGGGGCGGATGTGGTCATCGCCAACGCCCATTGGGCGGCGGACAAGGCGGCTGCCAACAATATTTCACCGGAAAAGCTCCACGCTATTTACAGCGGCCTCGCGCGCAATCCCATCGCCGCCGACCCGGAGCTCGCCCGGGCCGACTGGCGCCGGCGCGCCCAAACTCCGGCGGGCGCGGTGGTGCTTTTATGCGTGGCCGGCTTTCGGCGGGGCAAGGGGCAGGAGGTGCTCTTGCAGGCTGCCGCCAAACTGTCGAGGGAGATAGCCTGGCAATTATGGCTGGCTGGCTCTGGCCCATTGCTGGACCCCTGCAAAAAGTTGGCACACCAATTGGGCTTGGACGACCGGGTGCGCTTTACCGGCGCCGTCACCGACCCTGCGCAGCTCTATGCCGCGGCGGACGTCGCGGTGCTTGCTTCGCTGGCGGAGGCTTTGCCTAATTTTTTAATCGAAGCGCAGGCGGCAGGCTTGCCCGTGGTGGCGACCGCCGTGGGCGGTGTTCCGGAATGTTTTCTCGAAGGCAGCACGGGTTTGGGCGTGCCGGATGGCGAGCAACCGGCGTTGGTGGCGGCCTTGGCCCGCGCGATTACCGACGCAGCGTGGCGCGCCGCCGCCCGGGAACCGGCGCAGGCGCGCGCCCGGGAGTTGTTTGACTCCAAGCGCAATGCGGCGAAGTGGATCGAGCTTTTCCAGGCCTAGTTCACGAACAAGCCATCGGCCATCCGCAGATTCACATCCGCCCGCCGCGCCAGCTCTGGATTGTGGGTCACCAGCAGCACGGTATGCCCTTTTTCGCGGGCCAGCCGGGTCAGCAGGTCGAAGACATGGTTCGAGTTGTGCTGGTCGAGATTGCCCGTCGGCTCATCAGCCAGCAACACGGCAGGTTCGTTGGCCAGGGCGCGCGCGATGGCGACACGCTGTTGTTCGCCGCCGGAGAGTTGAGTGGCCAGACGGTGGGCCTTTTCACCCAGGCCCACGTCCGCGAGCAATGTTTGCGCCCGCGCCAGCATTTGCTCCGGATTGAGTCGCCCGAGTTTGCGCATGGGCAGCAGCACGTTTTCCAGCGCCGAGAATTCCGGCAGCAGAAAGTGGAATTGGAAAATAAACCCCAACAGCCGGTTGCGGGCTGTTGTGCGCTCGGCGTCGGAGGCGGCGGACATCCGCTCGCCGGCAATCCACACCTCGCCCGCATCCTGGCGGTCGAGCAAGCCGAGGAGATAGAGCAGGGTGCTTTTCCCGCAGCCCGAGGGCCCGGACACGGCGTAAAGTTTGCCCCGCTGTAGTTCCAGGCTCAGCCCCCGCAACACATGGGTGCGGACATCACCTTGGCCGAGGTGGCGGTGCAGGTTTTCCGCGCGGAGAATGGGAGTGGCGTCAACCATGGCAGGTCAGGCGGCCGCCCCGCGAATAATGTCCCCCGGCTCCAGCCGCGCGGCTCTGCGCGCGGGTATCCAGCTGGCAATGAAAACCACCACTGCCGCGGCGGCGACCGCCGCCACATAATGCCATGGCGACCAGGCGACGACAAAATGGTCGGTGGCGAAAATGCCCCGGATGCGCAGCGG
>JBEHYY010000038.1:0-24365 GCA_048497935.1 Verrucomicrobiota bacterium | reverse complement strand
CAGGGATTTTGACAGAATGAACAGAAGGGACAGAATTTAAAAGGGGGGGACAAAGGTTGACCTGGCCGCCAAATCTAGGGCAAAGTCGTCGGGTCAGGCCCCTTTTTACCCCCGACCCCGCTTGAACCCCGCCGCCCCTCTGCTTAGTCCCCTCGACCGTGCCCGCCGTAAGGCCTACTGGCGTTTGCTGCCGCTGGTATTCTTCTGCTACGTGGTGGCCTATATCGACCGCGCCAATGTCTCGGTGGCCAAGTTGACCATGGCCGATTCCTACCCAGCCTTTAATGATGCCGTCATTGGCATCGGCGCCGGCATTTTTTATCTGGGTTACATTTTGCTCGAAATTCCCGGCGCGCTTATTGTCCAGCGCTGGGGGGCTCGCTTGTGGATCGCCCGCATCATGATCACCTGGGGCCTCATGGCGGCGTTGACGGCCGCCGTCACCACGCCCAACCAGTTTTACACCGTGCGCTTTTTGCTCGGGCTGGCGGAAGCCGGTTTTTTCCCAGGGGTCGTTGTTTACCTTACGCAGTGGTTTCCCAGCCGCGATCGCGCCCGCACGCTGGCCTACCTCATCATGGCCCAGCCTGTGGCCCAGTTGCTCAGTCTGCCCATCACCGGCTGGCTCATTAAATTCGGCATGACGGAGAAGGTTGGCGGCCAGACCGTGCACCATGCCACGCTCTTTGGTCTGCAGGGCTGGCAGGTGGTCTATATCTTCTGGGGATTGCCGGCCGTGCTGCTGGGTGCCGTGGTCTGGTTTTTGCTGACCGACCGTCCCGCCCACGCCGGATGGCTGACAAGTGATGAAAAAGCCGCGCTGGCGGATGCCCTGGCCAACGATCAGGGCCGCACCGCCCGCCGCAATATGCCGCTCATCGAGGCGTTTAAAAGTCCCAAGGTGTTGCTGCTGACGGCCGCATACTTCTGCGGGGTTTCCGTCAGCCTGGGGTTGGAGCTCTTCATGCCCAGCATCATGAAGGATTGGTACAAGCTGGAGGTCAGCAAGGTGACCTGGCTGGCCATGCTGCCACCGGCCTTGGCGCTGGTGGGCGTCTGGTTCATCGGGTGGAATTCCGACCGCGTCAAGGAACGCCGCTGGCACGCGCTGGTGCCGGTCATCCTGAGTTTGATCGCCCTGGCCATCATGCCGTTCACGCAGGGCGGAAGCTCCTACGTGCCCACCCTCATCTGCTTCATGGTCGCGGGCGCGGGGTTGAAGGCCTACCAACCCGCCTTCTGGTCGCTGCCGAGCTTGTTTTTGGCGGAAGCCGCCGCTGCTGGCAGCATTGGTCTTATCAATTGCGTCGGCAATATCGGCGCGTTCTACGGGCAGGCCATGCTCGGCAACGTCAAGGAATACACCGGCTCCTATGTCAACGGCCTCTACGTCCTGTGCGGTTCCCTGGTGATTTTCATCACCATTATTTTCTTTCTCGGCCTGGGCCGGAAGGAAGCAAAACCATAAGACGCTTACGCGGTTTTGGGTGCGACCGGTACCAGCGATTTTTCCGTGGCCGTCGGAAAGTCCTTCGGCACGGGGTAGGTCACCGGGCGCCGGGCCAGCCATTGCAGCGCGCGGATGATGTTCGTGCGCACGCCCACGCAGCGGAGAGCCTCCGGTTCATCCACATCATCCGCCCAAAAATGCCCGAAGGTGGCGACATAGACGCGCCCGCGCCCGTAATCCACCGTCCATTCCACCGGCCAGTTTTCGCCATAGCGCGGGTCGTGCGCATAGGAGAGCACGGTGACATTTTTGTCCGGCCCGCGGGCATCGTAATAGACTTCCAGATGCGGCGTCTTCCACGCCTTGGGCATACCTTGGTGGATGGGGTGCTCCCCGAGGATGTGGACCACCACGTCGCCATTCGGGGCATGGCTGGTCGCCCGGCCCTCGCCCGGCGGGTGGAGCACCAGTTTTTCATCATCGCTGATGGCCACCGCCGTGCCATACGTCGCCGGCCGCCAGCCCAAGCCGATGATTTCATTGTACGCATCCCATTTCGCAAACGCATTTTGGCCGGAGTGGTAGATGTACACGCCTCCGCCGTCGCGCACATAGTCCTCAAAGTCCTTGCGCACGGCCTCCGGCCACAGCGGCCCGTTGTTGCTGATGTCGTTGCAGGTCTGGATGACGACATCATAGTCCTTAAACCGCGGCCGCCATTGGTCCCAGCCCTCGGTGCTTTTGGGCGGCGGAGTGGTGGAGACGCTCACGGCAAACAATCCCGTGTCTGCCAGGATTTTTTTGAGCAACGCCGTGTTGCGCTTCCAATCGTGGTTGCTGAAGCCATCGACAATCAGCACCTTGATCTCCGGGCTGGCCGTCTGGGTGGGCGGGACCGGGTTGGCGCAGGAAACCAGCGCCAGCAGCAAAACGTGAAGGAAGGGGCGCAGGTATTTCATGGGGTATATGCGCCGCGGCATTGGCCTAATGCTTGGCCGCACCATCCGCCTCGACCCATTTCACACTATGGTCGCCGGTGACGGCGATGGTCTCCGGCGGCGAGTTGATTTTGAAGAACGACCACGGGCCGGGGATGAAGGGGTATTTGGTCAGCACGCGTTCATCAATCTCCACGCCGAGGCCGGGCTTTTTCGGCACAATCATGTCGCCTTTTTCAATTTGCAGCGGCTCGCGCAGGATTTCATCCGCCAGGGGGAAGGGGTACATGCCCGCGCGGCCATTATTCGAGTAGCAGGGGTATTCCAGCCATTCGACGACATTCGCCGGCGAGCAGATCCCCAGATGCGCCGCGGCGAGCACCTCAAGCGTCGTGCCCCAGCTATGGAAGGCAAAGCGCAGGTTGTGCTTGGCCACGCCGGCAAACACGCGCTGGCCCATGGCAAAACCGCCCTGGCAGCATACGTCCATCTGGATATAGTCGGCGGCATTGGTGTTCATCAAATCATCAAAGCCGGATTCCTCCTGCTCATGCTCGCCCGTGGCCACGGGCACGATGTTCGCCGCGCGCAGACGCCGGTAGGCGGCGTGGTCGTCCGGCGGCAGGGGTTCCTCCAGCCAGGTGGGTTTGTATTGCGCAATGGCGCGGGAGACTTCGGTCACCGTCTTTTCAGAAAAGCTCTTGTCGCCCATGCGCCACCAGGAATGCGCATCCACCATCAGGCCAAAGTTCGGGCCGGTGGCCTGGCGCATGAGCCGCACGGTCTCCACATCCTTATCCGGACCCAGCGCCGGGCGCATCTTGTAGGCCGTGAAACCCATGGCCTGCACGGCGGCGGCCTCCTCGGCAAAGCGTTCCGGCGGCATATACATACCCGCGCTACCGTAAAGTTTGATGCGGTTGCGCTTGCGTCCGCCAATCAGTTCAGACAACGGGCAGCCGGCATCTTTTGCCGCGATGTCCATCAGCGCGATTTCCACCGCCCGGTAGGTTTTGGTTATCTCGTTGTCGCCTTTGAAGGCCAGCGTGGCCCACTGCTTGGGGTCCTTGCCGAGCAGGAAGGGCCGGATGATGTCCTGGATTTCCTTGGCGGCGCGTTCATGCGCGGGGCCGGGCGCGTAGCCCACGAGCCCGTTGTCCGTGCGCACCCGGATGAGCATCGCATCGCGTTTGAGAATGGTGCGTTCTCCGTTGTAAAAGGGCAGGCGCACAGGCGCCGGCAACGGATAAGACATCAATAGACCCTGTACTTCGGTGATTTTCATGTTACTTGGGTTGGAACCCCGGCACGCCAAACTGCCAGAGGTAAAAAGACATGGTGTCCGCCAGTTGGGCAAGAACTTGCAGGCGCGTCGAGCCTATACCGTGGCCGGCCTCGTAATCCACGCGCAGCAGCACGGGCGCCGCTCCCGCCTGGTCCAGACGCGCGGCAAACTTGCCCGGCATCCAGGGCGGCACGCGCGGGTCGTTGATGCCGGTGGTCAGCAATGTCGGCGGGTATTTCACACCATCCACAATGTGGAGGTAGGCATCCATTTCATAGAGGCCTTTGAAGCCTTCCGGCGTCGTGGTGGATCCAAATTCGGAGATATTGGGCACGCCGTTGGCGTCCTGCTCCGCGCGCACGGGGTTGAGCAGGCCGACATCCGCCACCACCGCGCCAAAGAGCTCCGGCCGCTCCGTCATCGCGCGGCCCACGGTGACGCCGCCCGCGCTGCCGCCATTGATGCCCAGTTTGGTCGGCGTGGTGTAGTGGTGGTCAATCAGCCATTGCGCGCAGGCAATGAGGTCCTTCCACGTGTTGGGCTTGGTCAGCTTTTGCCCCGCCACGTGCCATTCCTCGCCATACGCGCCGCCCCCGCGCACGTGCGCCATGGCATAGACGCCGCCGTGTTCATACCACGGCAGGTAGGCCGGGCTAAAGTAAGGGTTGTCCACCATCCCATAGGCGCCATAGGCATCCAGCCAGCACGGGTTGGCGCTATTAAAGGGCATATCCTTTTTATGAATCACCGTCAGCGGCACCATCACGCCGTCATGCGATTTCACGCGCACTTCCTCGGCCACCAGATCGCCCGGCTGGTCATACGGTCCTCGGGGCTGCAAGTGGGTGTCCACCGTCTGGCCGGTGGAGGGCGTGTAGGCGTAGTACCCACCGACATCGGTCCACGAGGTCAGGCGCATCGCCACGCCGGGCAGGCGCGTATTGCTGGTCAAGTCGCCCACACTGCCTTTCAGGGGCAGGTCAACCTCCTGGGGCTTGGCTTCCGGGGTGAAGGCGATTTTCTGAATGCGCTCAATGCCGCCGTCGAGCAGGGTGACATAAATGCCATCCTGCGCATGGGCGAGCGATTCCAGCACCGGCTCGCCGGCCGGGATGACGGCTTCCGCCTGTTCCAGGTTGGGCGCGCTCAGTTTGGTGCGCAACAGTTTGAAGCGCGGGGCATCCTTGTGCGTGAGCACATAAAGCTCGTCGCCTTGGGTGGCAAAGTCGATCACGTCGGCGCTGGTGTCGAAAACTTTTTTCCATTCGGGTTGTCCGGCGTCCAGCGCTGCCAGCGTTGAGGCATAAACGGCAATTTCACGCGCCACGCCGTCCACCACGAGACCATAGACACGCGGGTCGCCATATTGCAGGGCCAGCATCGGGATCTTTTCCGGCGCAATGGCCGCCCCGTGGGACGCTGCCGTCCCAAAGACAAAGGGATCCTTTGCCGCGTCGGTGCCCAGGATATGCAGGCGGATCTGGCTGTCTTGGTAGAGCAGGGTGGCGTCGGCATTGGCCGGACGCTCCTTGAGCTGGTTGTAGTAAAATCCGTTTTCATCATCATGCCAGGCGACAAAGCCAAACCGCGCGCGCTCGATCGCCAGTCCTTGGTCTTTGCCGGTGGCCGTTTCCAGCACGCGGATGGTCGCATTTTCCGATCCCCCATGCGAGACGCCGACCGCCAGATACTTGCCATTGGGTGAGGGGGCGTAAAAATTGATCGCCACTGGCGCGCCATCTGCGCCCTTGAGCGTATCCGGGTCGAGTAGCAGTTGCTCCGGGCCTTCCCATCCGGCGCGGGTGTAGAGTTTGAATTGGTTCTCCCCGGATTTGCGCTCCTCGTAAAAAATCCGTCCGGGCACCGCAACCACGTCCGTCACACGGGCTGGCGCCGAGTTGGAATATTTCACCAGTTCCTGGTAGATTTTCTGCCGGCCAGGGATGCTGTCGAGCACGGCCCGGGTATGCGTGGCCTGCGCCTTGAACCAGGCTTGGACTTCCGGGTTGGTCTTGATGCTTTCAAAATAACGGTAAGGGTCGGTGACCGTTGTCCCAAAGTAGGTATCCTGCACCGGCTGGGGCTTGGCCTTCTGCTGGGCCGGGACGCTGGTGCAGCCCGCCAGCATGGTCAGGGCACTGTAGGCAATCAGGGCAGCGAGGGGGTTTTTCATGAAACGGAAAGGGGGGCAAAGCCCGCCAAATTACGCGGAGGGTGGGGATGCGACAACTCCAAATGCAGTTTTCAGATGTGGCGATTGAGTGGCGCGTTAAGGCCGGCCTTTGCGACGCAACCATCCTATCTTTTGTAGGGGCGCAGTCTTTCTGCGTCCGCATTTTCTCCGCCAAAAAACCATCAATCCGATTTTTGACCGAGGCACAAGGGGTGGAAAACACCGCGCCCCGCTGGAAAATCCAGGCGGGGCGCAGGTGGCGGGCCAATGTGGCGGGATTATTTCGGTTGGGAGCCGCGTTCACGCTGTCGGCGCAGTTCGTAGGTTTTCGCCACGGTCAAAAATTCATAGTAGGCGTGCAGCCGCGCAAAATACCAGCCCGCCCGGCCATCGAGAATTCCTCCCTGCCAGAGATAGACATACAGGAAGCGCAGCGTGGGGCGGCAGGGTAGCCGTCGCGCCCAGCCTTTAAGCCGCCGCCGCCAGCCCACGTCCGCTTTTTGCAACGACGCGGCGTTGTGGTTCACGGCGGACTCCAATGCCACTGTCGCCTCCCAGTTGGAGTAGCGATTGTGCTTTTCCACAAAGGCATCAATCGTCGGGAAAGCGTAGTGGTCCATCATGGACTGCAGACGGCCGGTTGTTCCTTCCACCAGCAGATGTTCATGGACTTCATTATCGCCGCTGCGTGTGTCGCTGCCGGTGAGTTTTTCAAAATGGGCGAGGGCATGGCGCACCAGCCGCAGATTCCAGTTCGGGAAGTACGCATGGCGCAGCCATTGATCCAAAAAGAAAAAGCGCCGGTTGATCCAGTAGCCATTGTGTGCCGGAGCAGGGTTCGTGACGATGGCCCGAATCTCCTCCGCTGATTCAACCGGCATGACTTCGTCGGCATCCAGCAGCAATACCCAGGGATGGGCAAATGGCAGGTTGCGCAGCGCCCATTCCTTCTTTTTGGGCCAGCCGCCTTTGTATTCAAATTGCACCACGCGCGCGCCAAATTTTTGCGCCAGGGCTTGCGTGCCATCCGTGCTCTGCGAATCCACCACGATGACTTCCGCCGCCCATTTCACCGACTCCAGGCAACGCGGCAGGTTTGCGGCCTCGTTCTTGACCGGAATCAACACCGACACCGGCACTAGAGCGGCGGTGCTCATTTTTTGATCACGGGTCGTGCCGGGTTGCCAGCGACTTTCTGGCCCGCGGCCACCTCGTGCGTCACCACCGCGCCTGCGCCCACCACGGCATTTCGGCCGATGTTCACTCCAGGCAGCACGATGGCGCGCAGGCCGACAAACGCCAGCTCGCCCACGATAATCGGCGCGGTTTGCAACGGCAGTTGCGGCGAGGAAAAGTCATGCGTGCCGGTGCACAGGTAGGCTTCCTGCGCGATGGTGCAGCCGGCGTGCAGCTCGATGGGGCCCAGGGCATAGGCATGCGCGCCATCGCCCAGGCACGCACGGTCGTGCAGGGTGAGGTTCCAGGGATGGGTCACCCGCGCGCGGGGGTGCACAAACGGGTTGCCGTTAAGCGTCGCTCCAAACCGCCGCAGCCAGAACAGCCGCCACGGGTTGGCCGGCTTCGGCGTCCACCGGCAGAACAGTGCCCAGCATATTTCCCACAGCTGCGTGCGCACGCGCTCGCTGCCCGTCCACGGCGTGTCGTAGGGCGAGGCTTGCGAGTAGGTTTTGCGGGGCGCGTTCATCGGGTGCGGCGAGCTTTCGCCAGCGCGGCAAAGTCGTCAAGGTATTCCTTGGCAATCGCTTCGTCGGAAAAGTGGTCGCGCACTTTGGCATACGCCGCCGCGCCGAGGGTGTTGAGACCCGGGCCCAGCTTGCTCAAGTGGCGGATGGCTTCTGCAATGCTCGCACCCTGGCCGCTCTTGGTCACGTAGCCGTTGACCAGATGGTCTACCGCTTCAAGCATCGGGGGAAAGTCGGAGGTCAAAATCGGCCGGGCCAGCGCCATGGCTTCCAGAATGGCCATGCTGAAGGTTTCGCCGGTGATGGTCGGCACGCACACCACATCCGCTTGCGCGATGCGCCGCTCCAATTCCTTCCGGTCAAAAATGGGTGGCTCCAGGCTCACGCTGGCTTCCATTTTCTCCGCGTGCACATACGCTTGCATGGCGGTAAAGAATGCGCCGTCCGCCCCGCCTTCGCTTGTTTGCGGCCCGATGGTGACCAGGCGGTTCCGCGGATATTCAGCCAAAGTCGAGCGGAAGCCGGTGATGAGGGCCTCCAGCCCCTTGTCCGGCACAAAACGCCCCACATAAAGAAAGGTCAACCCGGCGGAGAAATCCGTGCGCGGTGTCGGGGGATGGGGCGGCACGGTGATGCAGTTATAGACGCGCTTTAAATTTTTCAGGGAGGGGTCGATGGCCAGCGCCTGGGCGATCACGGCATTGCTCCCGCCATAGAGGCGGTCAAGTTTGCGATAGAGGCGCACAATCCATTTGGGCGTGCGGTGGATGGTGTGTGTGCAGGGGCCGATGCCTTTTTTATGGCGCAGCAGAAATGAAAACGGCGTGTGGAAGCTGGTGATGTCCGCGTGCTCCAGCTTGCCCCAGATCCGGCCCGCGTAACGCAGCGCGTGCCCGTGGTCCTTCCAGACGTTGGGCGCAATATCATGCCCCGGCACCCGCACATGGCGGATGCCGTGCGCATCGGTCTCCGTGGGCGGCAGGTTCTCCGTCAGGCGTGAATAGGCCACGACTTCGTGCCCCAGCCGCGCATATTGCCGGGCGAGCATCCAGTTCAGGTTCTCTACGCCGCCGCCGCGCGTCGGCGGAAAGCCCAGTTGGTGCCCCAGCACGAGGTTTATCTTCATCGTTGCGCCTCCTTCGCCGTCCATCGTTCATAGGGGAAGGGGTGTTTGCGCGCATTGACATGGTTCGGGTCGCCCAGTGTCAGCTCCGTCCGTCCGTTGGTCAGGTGTTCGGCCACTTCCACGCCTTGCATGAACGAATGGTCCTGGTTGCTCACTTCGTATTTCCAGGCGCCAAAGCGCCCGCGCGAATACACGCCGTGCTTTTCAAAATGCGGCAAAATTTCCGCCAGGGCCTCGTCCCGCCCCACGCTGGGGATGGGGTAGCCGTACCCGGCCCGGTAATACCAGGTGGAGAGGATGTCTTCCCGGCGTTCGATCAGTTTTGTGTTCAGCGCGCCTTGGATGATGTCTTCCACCACGCGCGCCTGCTCCACCGGTTTGTGGCTGGATTCGGAGACCTCTGCCATCAGCGACCAGTGTTGTGTGATGTCCGGCACATTGTTCGGTGAATAATTGCTGAACACCGTCACGCGGTAGAAGGGGCAGTCATTCTCCGGGAAATACATCCAACACTTCGTCGCCAGCGCCGGGCCCGGCTTGCCCCGCAGGCCCAAGCCCACGATGTTGGAACTGGAATGGAGCAACCCGCGCCGGGCCGTTGCTTCCAATTGGGTCTGGCCCGTGAGTTTGATGAGTTCCCGCAGTGGGATGGTGTTGATTAATCGCTCATAGCGCACGGTGCGCCCATCCGCGCGGGTCACTTCCCGCTTGGCCAGGTCAATGGCCACCACTTGCGTGTTGAGGTGGATTTTTCCAGCCGGCAATTTGGCTGCGCACGCCCGCCAGATGGCGCCCGTTCCCCCGTGTTTGGGAAAGGCGAAAGTATTATTTGGACCCCATGAGAGGTCATCCTTCTGGTGCACCAGGTTGTGCAGCACGCGGTTAAGGTCTGTCACCGCCACGCGTTCTCCCACCCACTGGTTGTTCATCAACTCCGGCGGGTGTGCCCAGACTTTGAAATTGTAGGGCAGCAGGAAAACCTCGGCGATGCCTTCGCCAAAGGTGGCCAGGATCCATTCCCGGAAGTTTTTGGGCGGTGGCGCGGGGTTCTTATAGAGCTGTACCAGCCCCCGCAGGCATTTTTCCAGATCCGCCGGCGGCAGACGGTGGATGTTATTTTGAAAGGGGTAGGGGATGAACCGCTCGCGCATCCACACCCAGGATTCGCGCTGGTGATGCAGCCAGCCATCTTTGCCCAGCAATTCCAGCATCACTTTGTCAAAATATTCATAGTGCGAGAACTGCACATGACCGCCGATGTCCCAGGTAAATCCCTTCTCATCCACGAACGACGCCGCCAGGCCGCCGGGCTCGGGCAACGCTTCCAGCAGCGTCCAGTCATGTTGGCCGAGTTCCTCCAACCGCCAAGCTGCGCCCAATCCGGTGGGGCCGGCGCCAAGAATTAGGGTTTTCATCGTGGTTTTGCTTTTCTAAAGCCGGTGGGCCTCTTTTGGCAACTTATCCCTTGAGCACTTCGATCTGGCGGCGGGCAGCAGCTTCGATGCGAAAACGCTGCTCAAAACAACCTAAGGCGGCGGCGGCCAACCGGGCCCGCTCCGTTATCGTCCAGCCGGCATAGGCGGCCAGCAGTTCCTGCGCCCCGGCTTGCGTGTCCGGCGCAGCTGCTCCGGCGCCATCGGCCACGACTTCGCGCCAGAGGTTCACCTTGTCCGCGAGGAGGACTGGCGTGCCCACCGCGAGTGCTTCCGCCACCACATATCCGAAGTTTTCCTGGTGCGAGGGCAGGATCATGGCATCCGCGGCCTCTAGTGCTGCCCATTTCATGTTGGCATCCAGCATTCCTGTCCAAAAAATATCGGTGTTGGCGCGCAGGCCAAGCATTTCGGCCTGGCGGCGGCACTGGGCCGCAAATGGCGGCACACTTTCCGGTCCGGCAATGACCAACGGGGGTGCGTCGCCGCTGGTGCGCACAGTCGCGGGATATTGCGCCGCGTAGGCGGCGATAAGCTGGTCCACGCCTTTTTTGGGATCCACCCGCCCCAGAAATAGCAGGAATTTTTTACCCACCAGGGCGGGAAAGCGCATCTTCCATCGCTCTGCGCGTTCTGCCGGATTGCCATCCGGCAACGGCACACCCAGTGGGGAAATGACGCTGCGTGCGCTCCAGGGTTGGAAGGCATTTTGGGCCAGGCGCATTTCTTCTTCCGTGGTGAATGCCACGGCGCGGGCGTCGCGAAGGATGCGATGGCCGCCCAATTTCCAATAAAGGTTTTTTTTTAGGTGCTTGTAGGGGTAGGCCTGTTTGAACCAAGGATCCAGCATCCCATGGGGGTAAACCACATACGGTGTGCCGGTTTTGCGGGTCGCGGCGCGGATGGCGGCGCCATGGTATTGCCAGAGCCCTTCCACCGTTGCGGCGTCAAAACGCGCCAGGTTCGCATCCAGCCAGCGTGCCAGTGCGGGGCACCAGCCATAACTGCGAAAGCGCACTGACGGAAACGCGTGCACCGGGTAGGGACGGTTAGCCAGCCAGGGTGCCGCCGGATCGTCAAAACACGCCACTTCCACTGTGTGCCCCAGGGCCAGTTCCGCCCGCGTCAGCGCATCCACCGCAGTGGCCACACCGCCTGCTGCCGGGTTCAGGGTGTGAACAGTTTTTAAAATTCGCATGACAGCTGCCTAGGTAGTCTTACTCCACAAACCCTCGCGCACGGGTGAAATACTTCCAGTCTGCCGGCAGTTTTTTTACGGCCCGCGCTGGCACTCCCGCATACAGCGTGTAGGTTTCTTCCACCGGATTGGCCAGCACGGCCCCCGCGCCCAGCACGCAATAGTCCGGGAGCTTCGCGCCGGATAAAATCACACTGCCCGAGCCGACGAAGCAATACGCGCCAATCTCCACCGGGGTTGAATGCTGCCGGCTGGCGGCCAGGTCAATGCTGTGGGTCAGGATTTGCGAGCGAAAGCCGGCGAGGGTGCTGAATTTGCCGAGGGTGATTTTGCTCGTGCAGTCCAAGAGGTGGCGGCTGGTGACGGCGCTGTGCTCCCGCAGCACCAGTGTGGGCCGCCGTTCCGGTTGATGGGCAAAGTGGCGCGACGGTCCGGCGGGAAACCCGGTGATCCAGTTTAATTGGGAAATGATGGCATGAGCCCCCATTTCCAACCGGCTGAGCCCGCGCACCACGTTGAAATTTCCAATGCGGGCGCCTTCGCCGAGTTCAACCTCTTCCGCCGCCACCAGCGACAGGCCGATGCGCGCGGTGGGATGCAGCTTGTAGCCTTGCAAGGATTGCATCAACGGTCGCTTGAGCAACCAGGGCAGGGGGGCCAGCAGGGCGGCGAGCAAGGTGCGGGAGTTCATGCGAGGGCGCGGTCGTAGAGTTGGGTGTAGGCGTCAAACATCCGGTCTTCACTATAGTGGGCGGAATTTGCCAGTCCGGCGGCAATATATTTTGCCCGCACGCCCGAATCTGCCAAAGCCACGATGGCTTCGGCCTGCCCTTGGGCGTCTTCCGGTCTGTAGAGCAGCGCGGAATTTCCGGCAATTTCCGGCAGCGAAGTCACATTGCTGCAAATGACGGGGCAGCCGCACGCCTGTGCCTCCAGCACCGGCCAGCCGTAGCCTTCACAATGGCTGGGAAAGAGCAGGGCCTGCGCCCGGCTGTAGAGTGCCACCAACTCGTCATGGCTGGCATGGGGTATCTCGCGCACGGCATCCGACGGCAGGTTCAGTTCCCGCAGCATGGCTCGTTCGCCATCATTCAAAGGTTCGCCGGCAAACACCACCTTGCCGGCCCACCTCGGCCGTGCCTGTGCAAACGCCCGCAGCACCCCAAGGCGGTTTTTGCGCAACAGGCCGGAACCTACATGCAGGATATACGGCGAATCCAGCAGGCCGGGAAATTTTGCCAGTCGGCGGGCGCATTCTTCCGGTGGCATCGCGGCAAACGGCGCATTGAGCGCCAGCGGGATGGTCACCACCCGCTCGCTGTCACGCCGTGCGGTCAGGCGCAGAAAATCATCCCGGGTCGCTTCGGAGTCGCAGGCCACCCATGGCGTGCGCTTCAAGTGGGACAGGATGAGCGATTGCAAAATCTTTCCGGTTGGGGACGCCGCGCAATAGGTGGCCTCGCCGCGGGCCCCGCGCACGGCCAGCAGGTCATGGCACGTCAAGACCACCCGCTGGCGGGCCAGCCCGCGCAGGTAGGGGGAGTTCGAATGGTCGCAAATATGGAAGAGGGTGGGCTTTGTTTCATCCCAGCCCGCTTGTTTGGCCAGCTCGAGGACTTGCCGGGGAAAGCTGACATATTGGTCGAGATACGCGGCCCATTTGCGCAGGGGTGCCGGTGTGCGTGATGCCGCCCGGGGTTCGGGCTGGAGCAGTAGGGCTTTCACGCCGCGTCGTTGCCAGCCGCGCAGCAGCATTTCGGCAAAGCGCAGCATGCTTTGCTGGCGCATGGGCGCGTAATTGCCCAGCAGCACGACTTGATGATCACTCACGATAACTCTTCCGGTTTGCCTGAGATCGACACTGGTTCGTAGGCGGGTGCTTTCCAGGAGGGGCGGTGGCGTGACGATCGCCGCTTGGTCTTTTTGCCGTCGGCCTTTTCATCCGTCATTCGGCTGGCCGCAAACACCATCCCGGTGGTGAAGGTGGCAAAGCCCAGAATGGTCGGCTGGCCCCAACTGGCGTTGAGCACCATGAAAAACGCCTCCACCGCGAAAAGCGCGGGCCAGATATTCTCCTTTTTCAGCGAGGAAAAGGAGGCCAGCACCAACTGCCAGCAAAGGGCGAGGCGCAACACAATGAAACCGACGCTCAACATCGGCCCCATTTCCAGAATCAGGCGCGCCCACTCCGATTCACCAAGGGCAAACATGCGGTTGCCTGTCAAATAGGCCTGGGCCATCGGCGTGCCGCTGCCCACGCCGTAGCCGACCAGCGGTGTCTCCGTGAACAAACCGAGGGGCGGGAAAAGGTCGTTGAAAAACCGCATCACAATGTTCGACTGAAACCCGCTCAAGTCCGTGCCCGTGGCGCTTTGCCAGCGGGAGTTGAAGGCCTCCATGCCTTCGTCAAAGCGCGGCAGGCGCGAGGCGATCAGCGCCGCCACACCGAGCAGCAGCAACAGCCGCACAATCTGCTTGGGGGCCTGCGGCAGCGCGAAGACGGCCAGGCTGCCCACCAGCAACACACCCGCGCACGTCACCGCATTGGTGCGGTTGATGGAGGTGTAGATGCCCAGCATCACACACGCTGCGGCGCCCAGGCTTAAGTACAATGGCAGTTTGCGGCGCGAGAGGACCAGCCCCAGCAGTGCCGCCACCACGAGGGGATAGAAACAGCCGACGCCGGTCGTGAAGGAAAACGTTCCCGACGGGCGAAATTTGTCCATCGCGCCGGAAAACCCTTCGGTGACTTGCCCACCCAGGCCCAGGTTGATCCAGGCGGTTTGCGGCGCGGCAAACTGGGCCGCCACGATGATGGTCTCCGGAATGGCAAACCACAGCAGAAATTTGGCCATTTGCCAGATGTCTTCCTTGTCCAATGTGCGCTCGATCACAAAAATCAGCGGCAGGTGCAGGAAGTAGCAACGCAGGCCGATCAACGTGACAATCAGGTTGGCGTTCGGGGTGATGACACTGCCGCAAAAGGCACCCATCGCCAGCAGGAGGTCCGCAATCACAAAGCCATTGATCACAAACCTTCCATTGGCCATCGCCACGAGGTAAATGGCCAGCACCAGCGGATCGCGGACTACCACCAGCAGGTTGGAAACGCTGATGGGCGCCACCCATTTGCGCAGCGCACCCTCGGTCAAAAGCAGGATCAGGTAGGCCCAGATCAACTGCTTCAGCAGCTTGATTTGCTTGGGGTTGGAAGCCACGGTGGAAACCTAGCATGATCGTGCGCGCTTGCGCAACCTGTCATGCGTCGGGTGGAAATTCAGTTTTTTGCCGGGCCGAGCGCGGCCTGCAGATGTCGGCGGTAGGACAGCCAGGAGGTTTTTTCCGCCTGGCGGCGGCAGGCCTCGCGCATGGCTGGCAAATCCTTCCGATGGTCGCGCAGCCAGGTTATTTTCTCTGCGAGCGCTGCCGGCTGGCGGATGGGCACCAGAAATCCTGTCTCGCCGGGGACAATCAAATCATCGCCGCCCGCATTGGGGGTGACCAGCAAGGGCAGCCCGCGGCTCAATGCCTCCAATTGCACAATCGCACGGCCTTCCACGAGCGACGGCAGCACCAGCGCATCGCACGTTGCCATCAGCTCCAGCACCGCCTCGTTGCTTCGCGGCGCTTCATACGTGAAGGGCACGCCTTGCGCACGGTAGAATTCCCAGCTGGCGCAGGGCTGGCCCAGAAGCACGAGTTCAATATCATGGGGGCAATTCAGCAGGCGCAGTGCCGCAAAAACATCGGCCAGGCCCTTGCGCTGGCTGAGGGCTCCGGCAAAGAGCAGGCGCAGTGGCCGGCCGGATTCCGGCGGACGTGGGCGGGCTTCCGGCACGGTGGGCGCACCGTAGGGCACCAGGTGGCATGATTTACTGTGGCGGATTTCCGCCGGCAGGGAGTTGAGGACAAAGCTGCTGGGGCAAATGACGGTGTCCGCCAGCGCCAGTTCCCGTTCTTTGCGCGCCAGTTTGGCGGCCGAATCGCGGTCGCCTTGCAGGGTGGGTGCCCATTCCGGCAGGCGCGCCGCTTCCTCTTGGAAAATTTGCCGCGCATAAGGCCCGTAGGCGATGGGCAAATGATAGACGCTTTTCCAGCCGGCTTTGTGTGCGGCCGTAAAGCAAGCTTCCGCCCCGTCTTCATAGGCCAGCACCGCGCGCGCATTCCCGCGATGTTTCTCGATATCTCGGGCCGCGGCCTGGTCCAGTGCCTGGAACACCTTGTCCACGCTGGCCCATCCGGTTTCATGTTGGGTCAACCCTTGGGCCCCGAGCCGCGAAGCCAGCAGCCGAACCATCTCGCGCCCGGGGTGCGCCTCAACCTTGTCCGGCGGCAGCTCAACGGCCCGCCGCGCAAATTCCGCCCCGATTAGGGGCAGCTTCAACCACGCGCTCTGGCGGCTGGGTCCCACGGCGGTCAGGTATTTCCACAAGCAGCCTGCTTCGTGCAGCGCTTGCAAATCATTGCGCACATAGGTGTTGCCCGTGGGGTGGACAACTAGGAACGGCGTGTGGGCGGGCAAGGGCATAGCTAGGCGCACCACCAGGCAAGTTGTTGGTACAGCTTTTGGTAGTCGGACAGCGGGCGGAGGAATTTGGTCAGGCCTTCCTGGCTGCCCAACGCGCGGCGGCGGTATTCCTCCTCAGGCATCGCGGCTGCGTCTTCCAGCCGGGCGCGCAGGCTGGCGACATCACCCGGGTCGGCCACGAGCGCCATCAACCCCGCCGCTTCCGGCAGGCCGCCATCCCGCGTGATGATGGATGGCACCGCAAAGTGGCGCGCTTCGATGGGTGTGAGGCCAAGGTCTTCGCGTGTGTGTGGTGGGGCGACGTTCCATTTGGCCTTTTTCATGAGCGTAAATTTTTCCGCTTCACTCACGAACCCAAGCAGGCGCACCGTCCCCAACTGGCGCTGGGCGACAAAGGCTTCCACCTTTGCGCGCAACGGCCCGTCCCCCGCCACCGTCAGCGGCCACTTGGCATGGTCGATTTTCGCTGTCGCATAGGCTTCCAGCAGTTCTTCAATGCCTTTGTTGGCAATCCACCGCCCGATGAAGAAAAATCCGCTTCGTTCCCATTCCACAAGCCCGGCCGGCGGCAGGCTGGATACCGCCGGGAACACCTGGCTGTGCGCGCGCAGCTTCTTGGGCTCCCACGTACAGCGCACAAAATCAGAAATATAGCAGCGTTCCTGGGCCAGGCGCATGGCCACACTCCATAGCCAGGTATGCGGCGTCACCGCGTCCGGGCGGTGGTTGATGACCGTCATCACCAGCGGTCGCCCGGCCAGTTGCGCGCCAAAAGCCACATCGGGCGAGGCATTTTGCGCATGGACGACATCCGCCCAGCGCAGGATATGAAAGAGCGCCCGGCTCGAACGCTGCACCACCACGTAGGCCACGCCCGCTTTTTCACACCGTTCGCGCAGTTCCGCGCTGAAGGTGGCTCCCTTCACCAGCTTGAAGCAGATCTTGGGCGTGAAACCGGGTTGGTTCATCAGGCTTTCTGCGAGTGCAAATACAAAAGCTTCCAGTCCGCCGTAGCGTCCTTGTGAAGGCGCGACGATGACGACGCGCAGGGGTCGGGTAATGCTCATGGATGGGAGGCCGGGGCTGCAATCAGGGAGGATAAAAATGTGCGGGTGGTATGCTCGGGGTTCAAGAATGCCGGCCCGGCCACGGGTGCCCACGTGGCGGGCAGGTCGAGCGGGCCCTGCGGATCGGCCAGGAGTGTTCCGGTGTCCGGCCAGGGTGGTAATTTTTCCGCATCGGTCGCCCCGGTGCGCGTCACGAGCACCGGAACGCCCAAGGCGCGCCACGCCGCCACCGCGCTGCTTTTTTCCAGCACATCCCAGGGCGTGCTGGTGAAGGCCGCCTCGCAGGCTCGCATGGCCGTGGATACTTTTTCCTCTGAAAGTTCGCCCAGCACATGAAATTCCGCCGCCAGGACTTTCGCTCGCGCTGCGGCAAATGCCGCTGCCACCGTCGCCGATCGTCCCAACCCCACAAAGCAGGCGCGCTTGCCCGTCAGGCTGGGATGCGCCGCCACCTTGGCTGCGAACTCGGCAAAATCCCAGCCTTGCGTATGGAAAGCGCCGAAGTGGCCCAGCCACACACTGGACGGATCAATGGTTTCATTCTTCCCCCGCAGCCAGTCTGCCACGCTCGCGCGGGCTGCCTCTTGGGCGGACGGAGGGGCCGGAAAGCTGGTGCAAAGGGGCAGCAGTTCCACCGCAAAGCCGCGGGCTTGCAACCGTGCCTGATGGAGCCGCGCCTGCGTATGGATGACATCAGGACGCCAGCCGGGCCCGGTCCACGCATCCACGCTGCGGCGTTGGGCCCAGCCCAGCGCCCGGTGCCGGAGTTGCCCGCCGCGGCCCGGCTGCAGCCAGATTTCATGCAGCATGATATGGCGGCGTGTCTTGGCTGGCAAAAGCTCGCGCAGCAAGTTTGCCCGCCGCCCGCCCAACCCGCGTGGGTGGAAGCCAAAGGGGGTGAAGTGCGCGCTTGCCCAATCCGGATCGAAGTCACGCAACCATTCCGCCAGGGTCTGGGCCTCGGTGGAATGGAGAAAAACATCGTCCAAGCGCAATTCTCCGTTGAGGGTGGCATGGCGGTCCTGGCTCAATGGGTCGCGCACCGCCGCCAGGCGCACTTCATGCCCTGCGGCGGCACAATGGCGGGCCAGCGTACGCGCAAAATCGCCCACGCCATCGCGCCCCGGCTCCAGTCCTGAACAGAGAAATGCCAAACGCATGGGTTAAGAACGGTGCACGTCGTCGTGGGCCGCCAGTTGCATGAAACGGCGGCGTTTGAGCACGTTCAGGCCGTACCGCCAGAAATTCAATTTGGGTGCCGGCTCCGGCCGCAGCTCGACAGGCGGCGTTCCGGGCGCTGGCGTGCCGGATGGCAATTTGTCCGCCTGCGCACGCATGCGCTTCTTATAGACGTCGGGGTAGTGCACAATGACGGCCCGTTCGTCCACGCGGTAGCCGGGGCAGGCCTGCACCAGTTGGTGCGGGTCGAGATAGTGGACATTCTCTCCCCGGCTCATCGCCGCCCATGCAAGTTGCTCGATGACTGTCCAGTACCGCCAGAAATCCGGCTCGCTGTAAAACCATTCGAGATAGTCCAGGTCGTAGCGCGCGCGCGGGTACTGATAAAAGCCCAGGTTGGCGGCATAGGGCAGGGGCAGGCGCCGGCGCCAGCGCAGCCATTCCCGCCAGCCGATGGAGTAGGACATCTGGCTGTCCAGCGCGAACAGCGCGGCTTGCTCCGGCAGCGCGCGCACCGCGCGGAAGGTGAACGGTTGGAAGTACAGCACATCCGAGTCGATGTACAAAAACTTCCCAAACTCCCGGTACATATGCAGCGGAATGTCGAAAATTTTCAGCCCCATCGGGGTGAGGGCGCGGAAGTTGCGCAGGTTGGGCTGTTTCGCCAGCCATTCGCGGGTGGTGGCGTCGTAATCGCGGAAGAACCATAGGCGCACGCCGGGCAGCGCCGCCCGCAACGTTTCCGCCGTCGCCTGAGTTAGCGAACCATCCTCAAACAAATGCAGCTGTACCGGCCCGGCGCTATACTTCAGCAGTCCTTGGAAGGATTGCAGGCACAAGTCCCGATGCGCCTCACAAATGAGGCTGGCAATGACCATGGGTGCGTCGGCGGGCATTGTTGGAAACTAGGCGCGTTGCAGCCACGCGGCGAGCCCCACATCCAGGCGTTTCCGCCAGGCATGGGGCAGCATTTGCAGGAATTTGTCCACCGTTCGCATCACCCCGCCCGGCAGTACGCGCACCACCGGTCCGAGGCCGCAGTGGCCATTGAGCACAAAGGAGGTGTGCAGCCAGCATTCCCGCACTTTCCATCCCGCTTTTTGCGCAAGTGCGTGAAGCTCGTCTTCATGCAGCAGGAAGATATGGTCCGCGCCATCGGGTCCGAATTGCTTCGCTTCAAACACCGAGGGATCCGCGCAATCGGAAAAGCGGGGCAGGTTGTTGCGGAAGTAGCCGCCATTGGGCGTGGTGATGACCGCATGGCCGCCGGGCCGCACGAGCTTGGCTAGTTGGACAAGGAACGCGTCCGGGTGGGCCACGTGCTCGATAATTTCCGTCGCCAGCACCACATCGAACGGGGTGGGGAAGGAAAGCTCAAAAGCATTGCCCGGCCGGTATTCCACACGGCCGTGTTCATATTTTAATCGCACATAATCCGCGAGGCTCCTGCGCAAATCATTCCACGTCACGTCATAGCCTTGCTCGGCCAGCGCCAGGGTGAAGTTGCCCTGCGCCGCCGCCACATCGATCACCCTCGCTGGCGGGGGCGCGGCGCGGCGCACCAGCTCCAGCGTGATCGCAAAGCGGCGCTGGTAGGCCAGCGTATAGCCGGGTTGCGCGCGCGAACCGCCAAATTCCAGTTGGTCAAAACCGGCGGCGTGCAGCCATTCCGGCGGCCAATCTGCTTGGGCGGGGGGAAGTTTCATGCTCTCGTCCTATTCCATGTCCGGCGCGTGGCCCGTCAACCAAAGGCGCAAGCCCATGCCGGCATGCACCACCACTTTGGCAAGTTGGGTCCCGCTGCCTGCCCAACGTCCCCGCCACAGATACGGCGGCCACTCTTTGAGTAACTCGCGCAGAGCCAGCCGGAGATGGATTCGCCCTTGGCTTCGTGCGGAAACCTCCGGGTGCAGGTGCAGGTACAGGTAAAACGACTCGCGATAGCGGATGAAGGCCTTGGCTCCCTGCTGCAAACGCCAAGGATGGCAGATCTTTGCTGCTCGCGCGAAACCAAAGCCCCGGCCGCTCGCTTTCAGCCGCTCGCGGAAATCGACATCCTCCATGCTCGCATGGCGGAAGTGTTCATCAAAACCTTGCAGTACCGTAAAATCAGCCCGGCATACGGCCAGGTTGCATGACCAGAGATAGCCACCTTCCGTATTCAGGGGCGCAGCCTCGTTGATTTGTTGCTGGGGACGGTCAGCCGTCGTGGGCCCTTCCCACGCGCAGGGTGAAGCATGGGCGGCTATGGCTTCGGCAAAACCAGCCAGCCAGCCGCGCTCTGGCAGGCAGTCATCATCGGTGAAGGCCAGCCATTCTCCGCGGGCCAACGTCGCGCCGTGGTTGCGGTTCGCCGCCGGCCCGCGCCGGGGCCCGGCTGTCCATTGCGCCCAGGGAAAACGGCTGGCGACAAGATTGCGCACGGCGGCATCCGGGCTGTCATCAGTCACGATGACTTCATAATTCTCCACCGGCCAGGTTTGCGCGCCCGGCGCCAGCCGCTCCAGGCATTGGGCCAGTTGCTCGGGCCGCGCACAGGCGGGCACGATTACGGAAAACTTTGGCGCGGGCACACTCATGGTTTTCGCGGCATCTCGGTGTCCCACCGTTGGTAGAGGGGCACGAGGCGGAACGCCTGCCAGTAGCGGGGCGCAAAGCGGCGCGGATCCTGCAGGCAGCGCATCAGCCAGCCCAGGCGCAGGCGGTCGGCCCACGCCGGGATGCGCGCTTGCTCCCCGGTGAGGAAGGCAATGGCCGCGCCGGTGCATAAAATTGTCGGACGGTAATCGAGCTGCGCTTTCAACCAGGCGCCCAGCTTTTCCTGCGGGCCGCCGCCCACGCCGATGAAGATGAACTGCGGCCGCTGCCGGCGCGCTTGCTCGAGCAGCGCCGCATCCTCCACTTTCTGGGCATCATACTGCGGGGCGATATGCCAGCAGTCCGCCGGAATGGACATTTGCCGCATATTTTGCAGCCACTCGCGCGTGCGGGTGGCGGATGCCGTCGTGGGCGCGATCCACAGGCTCGTGCCCGGTTGCGCAAGCGCCGGGAGTTTTAAAAATTCCTCGAGAAAGTAATATCCGGAAATGCGCGAAAGTTTTCGATGATGGCGCAGTTCAAAAAGAAGGGCCAGAAGCCCGCTGTCCAGCAGGCGCACATCGGCGGCCAGCAGGGCGTTCCGGTAGGGAATGTCTTCCGTCAGCGTCGCCAGCCCGGGGCCGGACGGCGCCACCACCAGGCCGCCCGCCGTCGCTGCGCGCACGGATTCACCCACCGTGCCCTGAAAAAAGTCCAGGCCAAGGATGCGCACAATGCTCATGGGCGGGTTGCCTTTCCGGAAAGTTTGGCGGCGATGTTTTCCCCGGCCGGCTCGGGCCGGTCGTTCACAAAATCCTGGAAGTACGCCACCAGGTCTTTTTCAAAACGCGGTAGGTTGAAGTAATCGCGCGCCAGCTCCGCGGCTCGTTGGGCCTGGCTCTCCGCCGTGGCGGTTTCTTGGGCGAGAATGGTCAGAGCTTTCGTCCACCCCTTGGCATCGCCGGGTGCCACGTCGAAGCCCATGCCCAGTACTGCCGGTGTAAGGTCCAGCGCCCCGGTGCGGGTCATGACCACCGGTCGGCCACAGGCGATGGCTTCGAGAAGATTGGTAAAGCCGGAGGCATCATCCGGATCCGGTTGCAAAGGGATCAGGATGGCCCGTGCCCCGTGGTAGAGCTCGCGCAGCTGGTCATCATTGATGGTGGCGTGCGGCTGGTTCTTGTCGCGCCCGCGCCAGGTTACATTGGCGGGGGCTTCTGCGCGCAGTGCATCGGGGCCGAGGATGATGAAGGGGAAATTCACTTCGCGGGCTGCGGCGAGGAGCACGCCATAGTCGCGCTGGGTGACGCCGGTGGCTGCAAAATACCCGCCCACGCTTCTGACTGGCGGGTAATATTCTGTGTCGGCTGACCAGACTACGCGGCGCGTCCGTGCCGTGGGATATTCGCGGCGCAGCCACGCCTCCACATGCGGCGTCAGTGCCAGCCAACCCGCATACCCCCGGTGCGCGAGCCGCGAGGTGCTGAGGCCCCGCCATGTCTGCCAGGAAAAAGACGGCGCTGGTTTGTAGATCCATGCCACGAGCCGCAAACGCTTCAACCCGCAGCGCACCGCCAGCGGGGTCAGCACCAACTGTCCGGCGGCGATATAGACAATGTCGTTTCCACGCGCGTGCGCCAGCACTTGCAAGTCTGCCGCCAGGTCGCCAATTCTGCCGCCGCTGATGCGTGTCAGCCAGCGGGCAAAGCGCAGGAGCGTTTGCGGGCCTTGGGAGCGGATGGGGCGCACGCCAAATCCCGCCGCTTCCAGCGCATCGGCGCCCCACAGGTGTGCGCGCGAAATGGCCTCGCGCCGCCAGCAACGGTCCAGCCACGCCTCGCCATAGGTGTTGACAAAGTGCACCGTGACCCGTCCCTGGCTCAGGGCGGTGCGTTTGCGTGCCCGCGCTCTTCGCGCCAAATAGCGGGGCAAGGCCAGCGAGAGCGGCACCGCGGCCCAGTCGCCCGCGCGAATATCCCGCCATGCCAGAACTTTCACCGCATAAACACAACGTTTGGCGTAATCGCGCCACAGTCGCGCATCCGGCGGCGGGGCTTCGGTTTCATTCCAGCGTGCGTAGCGTTCAAAGACGGTGGCGCGGGTATCCACCGTCAAGCAGTCGATGCCCAGGTCGGGGTCAAGCCAGACTTCCCAGTACGCCGCCTGGAGCCGGCGGCCCAGTTCCGCATCTTCTCCGGCGCGCAGGGCCGCATCATAATTGCCCACTGCCAGCACCGCGCTCCGGCGTACAACACACCCTGCGGTCACGTGAACAGCGTCGCGTTGTAGTGACGGCACCGGTCGGGCGAATAAATGGCGGCTGCGCCAGCGTTGCACCGTATCGCCGGTGTTCAATTGCATAAACCACCCGTGCACCGCCGCCAGCCGGGGCGCATTTTTAAAATGGGCGAGCGCCCGGGCGGCAAAATCGGCCGGAAGCTGGTTGCCGGCATCGCAGCCGAGGACAAATTCATGCTTGGCCAGCGCGATGGCGCGCGCGCGCGCGGCGCCCCGGCCCAGGTTGTCCGGCTGGCGGATAATCATGGCGCCGGCCATTTCGGCGATTTTCAGCGAATCATCCGTCGAGCCATCATCCACAACCATGATTTCCGTCGGCGGTATGCTTTGCGCCCGCAACGCTGCCAGCGCAGCACCCAGCGTCGCAGCCTGGTTATAGACCGGCACATACGCGGTGTAGGAAATCGTTTCCATCGCGGCAGTCATTTTTTCAGTGGCAGCAATTCGGCAAAGCGCAGCCAGCCCAGCGTGCGCTCACAAGCGGTGGGCCAATTGACGGGAGGGCTCCAACCCAGGCGGGTGGTGGCGGGCTCGCAGGGGAAGCGCCACGCGCAGCGTTGCAACTCGGTCATTTCCTCGGTCAGTGCTGCGGGGCGGGGTGGGGTGGCCAGCACTCCCGCCAAGGGGTCGGCGGGCAAGGGCCGGGGCAGGGCGGCCACGGCTGCCTTGACCAGTCGCTTTAAAATATCAGGCACCTGCGGCGCGAGTTTTTGGGTTGCGGGCAGCACGCGCAATTTTTCAAATTTTGCGGAAAGCCCGCGCGCGGGGATATACGCGGGCGCATCGGGAATGCTCTCCACGCTCAAGCCTGCCGCTTCAATCCAGGGGGTGAGAAACTCGCGCCACGTGGCTGGCGCGGGGTCATTGAGCAGGAAAATTTCACCGTCCACTGGGGCCTCCCGGGCCAGGTCAATCGCGTGCACGAGGTTATCAACGTAGATTGGGTTGATGATGCCGCGCCCGCCATTGAGCCACCCTAGCGTGCCCGCGCGTGCGGCCAGCACGGTGTCCGTCACCCAGCGCGACCGAGGTCCCCATACAATGCCTGGCCGCAGGATCACCAGTTGAACGGGCCCTTTCGCCCGGGCCGCCAATAAGCGTTTTTCGGCTTCGGCTTTGGCCGCGTTATAGGGGAAAAGGTGGCGGCGGGGCAGGGGCGTTGCTTCCGTTGTGCCGGGTGCCGGGGCTTGGCCATGGACGGATGCTGAGCTTGTGAAGATGATCCGCCGCACTCCCGCGCGGGCGGCGGCTTCATACACGGGCGTCGTCATGGCCCGGATGACTGGCGCGTCCGCCGTGGCCAGGTGGATAAGCGTGTCACAACCGGCCACCGCTTGGGCGAGCGCCTCGGTGTTTCTGAAATCCGCCACGCGTGCTTCAAGATTGAAGCGGGCCAATGGGGCCAGGCTG
>JBEHYY010000037.1:0-30411 GCA_048497935.1 Verrucomicrobiota bacterium | reverse complement strand
ATTCGCCGTCTCCACCGACAAACCGGCGGGCGAGGGATGGCTGCCGTAGATGGCCTCGCCGTTGATCTTGAGCCACGCGCCGATGGCTTTCAGGCGGTCAATTTCCGGCTGGGGAATGAGGCCCTCGGCAGTCGGGCCGACATTGAGGAGGTAGTTCCCGCCCTTGCTGGCGATGTCGATGAGGTTTTGCAGCAGTTTCTCCGTGGACTTGAAATTGGTGTCGTAGGATTTGAACCCCCACGTGTCGTTGATGGTCATGCACGACTCCCAATCGCGTCCATCGGGAAAGCCGTTGGCGGGAATGCGTTGCTCGGGCGTTTCCGTGTCGCCTTTGAAAAATTTTTGATCGCTGGCCAGCCGGTTGTTGATGATGAGGCCGGGTTGCAGCTTGTGCAGCGGCAGGAAGGGGGTGACTTGCGCCGGCGTCATGAAGGCGAAGGGCGTGTCATACCACAGCACGGCGACGGGGCCGTAGTTGCTCAGCAGCTCCTTTACCTGCGGCACA
Organism: Verrucomicrobiota bacterium; assembly: GCA_048497935.1. Classification (GTDB taxonomy): domain Bacteria; phylum Verrucomicrobiota; class Verrucomicrobiia; order Opitutales; family JABDGR01; genus JABDGR01. Next base: position 29,906 of record JBEHYY010000037.1, on the reverse strand, counting down.
GCGACGTTTTTCAAATACGTGTCAAAATCGCCATCTTGCGCCGGGTCCCAATGGCCGCCGGGTCCGGCGGGCTCGGCGGGATTGGTGGCCGTGGCGGGCAGCGCCGCCCGGGTGGTGCCAGTCCTGCGCCTGCGAATAATAAAACCCCAGCTTGATGCCGTACTTCTGGCACGCCACGGAAAGCTCCTTGAGCGGGTCGCGCTTGAAGGGCGTGGCATCGTAAATGTTGTAGCCATCCACCGTCGTGTGGAACATGGCAAAACCGTCGTGGTGCTTGGCGGTGATGACGATGTATTTCATCCCCGCGTCGCGCGCGGTTTTCACCCACTCGTCGGCGTCAAACTTCACTGGGTTGAACTGCTTGGCAAAGTTGGCATAGTCCGTCACAGGAATTTTGCCGTTGAACATGATCCACTCGCCCAGGTTGGCGATCTGCCTGCCGTCATACGTTCCCGCGGGCACCGAATACACGCCCCAGTGGATGAACATGCCAAAGCGCGCTTCGCGCCACCAGGCCATCCGTGCATCGCGCTCCTCCTTGGTCTCGCCGGGCACGCCCGTCATCGAGGCCGCGGTGGTGGCGGCCGGCGTGGGCTCGGGGGGCGGCGCGGTCTGCGCCAGGCTTGGCAACGCGGCCAGCAAACCAGCTAGGCAAAGTCGATGGAGGGGATATTTCACGGCAGGGTATCTTCCCATCACAACCCCGCCGTGGCCGACACTGGCATGGCTGCTGTCCGTTTGTCGGCCTGGGCCAAGGAGTGGTCAAAGAAGGCCATCATATCGCCGACTTCCTCCTGGGTCAGGGCGTGGCCGCAGTCCAGCGCCTCGGTGAGCATAGTGGTAAAGTGCAGGTTTTTGAGCAGCCGGACATTCGCATCGTACACCTCGCGGAACATGGCGTCTTTTTTGCCAACCGCATAGTAAATGGCCAGCTGGGAGGCTTTTTTCTGCAAATTTGCGGAGGGGTGCGAAAGGATGGTGAGGCTGTCCGTCGCCACTCCGGCGTAGGCGGCAAATAAATCGGGATAGCGGTTTAAAGCATACGAGGCCTCCCGGCCGCCGACGTCGTGTCCCATGAGCAGAACATGGGCGGGATTCACCGGGGCAGCTGTCGCGGCATCCGCCACCAGAGTCGGCATCAACAATATTGCCGACGTGTTTTCGGGTATCGCGATGACCAGGTCGGCCCGATTTTGAATCAGGGGAATGAAGTTTTTCGCAAAGTTCTCGGCCGTGTCCCCCGGGCCATGCAGGGCAACCAGCAACGTGTAGCCCTTGGCTGGTGCCGGTTTGCCGGCGTTGTGGGTCAGCAGCAAATAATTCTCTCCAGGTGGATTTCCAGCAGTCGCTTGGGCCGAGGTTGCTTTTGCCGCCGGCAGTGTGCGCTGGGTCAGGGTGACGTAGGGGGGCAGTTTTTCCGCCCGGGCTACCGGGGCGGGCTTGCCCAGCACCGCCGTCATTTTTTCCGCTGTGTCATTCCGCTCGATGATCGGTTTGAAGAAATGCATCATGCGCTCCAGGGTCTGGTAAAAGTCTGTGACGATCAGGCCGCCCTCTTTGCCAGTCGAACCGTCCCTTGGGCGCTCAAACTGCTCCAGCTGGGCATCCGCAAAGCCGTAGTACTTGAATGCCGCGACCTCAAACGCCGGCTGGATGGAGCCGTTGCCGCCTTTGTTCAAGGAGCAGAACACCGCCATTTTCGGTGCCTTTGCCTTCAATTGGGGCGTGAAGGTGGGATAAACCAGGGCATTCAAACCCATTTCGGCCAACCCGGCAAATTGTTCGGGGGATTTGCCGGCAATGTCGGCAACCCTGAGGCTCTCTGACACATAACCCATCAGGATCACGTGCCGGGGGCTCACTTGGTAGTGCGTGGCTGCCTCATTAATGATGGCCGCCACGTGGTCGGGTGTTACGACGGTGATACGACGATAGAGGGGGAGTGCCATCACCACATCTGGGTGAGCGGCCACAAATATTTTGCACATTTCGGGCAGCTGCTCCGCCTGGTCTTCCACATCGTCCATTACCTTCAGAAATATAATAAGCGTGCGCTGCCCCGCTCCCGCTTTCGACGGCTGATTGGCGGCGATGAACGTTGTATACGCCCCCGTTTGGCTGGTGGGTCTGCTGATTAACCCTAACAGTCGCTGGTCCATCATCACCGTCGGGGGCGGTGTCTGCGCCTGTACCTGTGGCCTCAGCAATAATAGGCCGGCCAGGACGTAACGGAAAAGGGTGGGGTAAACTTGCACTGTCGGGGCCCGATACTTAATGAATAATTTGGCCTGATTTTCATTTAAGTCAACGGGATAAGTCCCCAGCCGGGCCCTCCTACTTGGGCTCTAGCTTCACCCAGTGCATTTTGGCCGCCTTGGCCGCTTCGACATCCAGCACGCTATCACCTAGCACGAGGCATTGGTCCGGTGGCAGGCCTAGTTGCTTGGCGGCCTTCAGGAACGTGTCTGGCGCGGGTTTGCCATGGATGACATCGTCGATGGTCACCACCACTTTAAAGAGCTGCTGCGCCTGGATGTAGTGCAAGGTGCGGTTGACGGCGGCGCGGGTGCCGCCCGAGGCGATGGCCAGGGGCTTGCCCTCCGCGGCCAGCCGCTCGGCCAGGGCAAACACTTCGGGCACCGGCTCGACGGTGTGGTGGATTTTCGTGAGCACGGCATCCTGCGTGCGCGCCACGTGCGCGGCGTTGAGCTTCTCGCCGTGGTGCGTGTTCAGCCGGGTGATGAACTGCTCCGTGCCCATGCCGGCGCAGGAGATGAACAGCTCCCAGTTGAAGTCAATCGTCGCCCCATGGTCGGCCAGCGCCTGTTTCCAGGCGCGGTAATGCAGCTGCATCGAAGCCGCCAGCGTGCCGTCGAGGTCGAAGATGTAGCCCGCATAGTGGCCGGGCGGCGGAAAGGCGATTTCCATTATGCGACGGTCACTTCTTTGCAGAGGTAAACGTCCTGGATGGCATTGAGCAGCTGCACGCCCTCGGCCAGCGGGCGCTGGAACGCCTTGCGGCCCGAGATGAGGCCCATGCCGCCCGCGCGCTTGTTGATGACGGCGGTGGTGACGGCCTCGGCAAAGTCGTGCGCGCCGGACGCGCCGCCGGAGTTGATGAGGCCCGCGCGCCCCATGTAGCAGTTCGCGGCCTGGTAGCGGCAAAGATCGATCGGGTGGTCCGACGTCAGCTCGGTGTACACGCGCTTGTCGATCTTGCCGTAGCTGGAGTCGCCCATTTGCATGGCCGTGTAGCCGCCGTTGTTCTCCGGCAGCTTTTGCTTGATGATGTCGGCCTGGATGGTCGTGCCGATGTGGTTGGCCTGACCGGTGAGGTCGGCGGACACATGGTAGTCCTTTTCCTTGGTCTTGAAGGCGGGGCTGCGCAGGTAGCACCAGAGCACCGTGGCCATGCCGTAGGAATGCGCCTCGGCAAAGGCGTTGGCGACTTCCGTGATCTGGCGGTTGGACTCGGGGGAGCCGAAATAAATCGTCGCACCGACGGCCGCCGCGCCCATTTCATACGCTTCCTTCACCGTACCGTACATGATCTGGTCATACACATTCGGGTAGGTGAGGATCTGGTTGTGGTTGATTTTGACGAGGAAGGGGATGCGGTGGCTGTATTTGCGGGCCACGGAGGCGAGCACGCCATACGTCGAGGCCACGGCGTTGCAGCCGCCTTCGATGGCGAGCTTGATAATGTTCTCGGAGTCAAAGTAATCCGGGTTCTTCGCAAAGCTGGCGCCGGCGGAGTGCTCGATGCCCTGGTCCACCGGGAGGATGGAGAGGTAGCCCGTCCCCGCGAGGCGGCCGGTGTTCAGCATCCAGTCGAGATTGTTGAGGACGCGGTTGTTGCGGTTCGACGGCGCGAAGATGCGGTCCACCCAGTCCGGGCCGGGCAGGTGCAGACGCTCCTTGGCGATGGTCTTGCACTTGTGGTTGAGCAGGTAGTCGGCCTTGTCGCCGAGGTTCTTGGTGATGGCGTCGATGGATGCGGGCATAAGAGGGTTGTTACTTACAGGAAAACGTTGCTGCGAGGCAACCCCTTTCGCCAGCATAAAACAGGCCAGTTGGGGGTTCGAATGTCTGGCTGGCTCCTTGGCGGGGCTAGGCTCTGCTTTTGGTTGCCAAACATCCTGGGCCCAAGTAGCTCTCTACCGCTTATTCGCCGTCCAGGCATTCTCGCAGGAATAACCCATGTCATGACTTCTTCATCGCGATTTTCCTGTCGTTGGATTTGGGAGGGGGTAATGCTGGTGGGGGCCTTGGCGATGATTAGTCTGGCGCTTGTGCGCGCGCATAGTGTCTCCCTTTGGATGGACCCGGAGTTTACCGGGTGGGTGGCGCCCGTCGCCAACCGGATGGCAGACGGCATGACCTTGTACACCGAGGGCGGTCATTCTCCCATGCCTCCGCTGCCCTATGTTTTCATGGAGGTGCTTACCCGCGGGCACGCCACTTGGTTGGATGAAAGTGTTCTTATCCTGTTTTTCCAATCGCTCCTGGTTCTCCTTGTTTATGCCACCTTTCGGCTGCTTGTCCGCGGTTCCGGCGCACTGGTGATTTCCTTGGCTGTCTTCCGCTGTTTTTCGCCCTGCCTAAGACAATTTTTTATGATGCATTGGCCCAGTTTTGGGTGGGCTGCATGGTTTGGCTCGGTGTCGCCACCATCTGCCGTCCTGCCGGGCTATCGTCCCTGCGGATATTCAGGCAGCCTTGGGGGGCGGACCTGGTTTTGGCGTTGCTCGCGGCCTTGCTGTTTTTGACCAAACAATCCACGGCGATGGGTGCCTGGTCCGGCATGGTCGCTTGCTTTTTGCTCTGGGACGGCCCGGCCGCCCCGGCGTCAGCCCGCTCTCGTTGGTTTGCGCGCATTTTGCGGGTCATCCGCTTTGCCCTGGCCACCGGGTTGTTGCTTTTGCTGCTGGCGGCGCTTTTGTCGCCTTGGATGAGCGTCGGCGGGTTTTTCCACGATGTGTTCCGGACGGCCACGCAGGCTAAGGGGGGCGCTTCGCGGATGTTTGCGGATCTCGCATCTTATGCCGTGGAGTTTAAGAACCATTTGCTAAAAGCCCTGGTGTTGTTTGCTTTGCTTTTTGCCGTGGGCAAACTCTGCCGCATTCGCCCGCCTGGCTGGGGTTGGAGCACTCTCACGGAGGGGGAGGGTGGTCGCCCGCTAGGCGCGACTTCGGCCGCCTTCCGCGTTTATTTGCTCTTTGCGTTGGCGTGGCTTTTGGCGGTGTCGTTCGCCCTGTCCAACACCGCCTATTATATCATGGTGAACTGGCTGTTATGGCCATCTTTGCTGGCGGGTTTGGCTTTCACACTAGGTTGGATTTTCCAGGCGCAGGTTCATCCCGCTGCCGTCACCTTCTCCACGGTGCCACATCGTGGGCTGGCGGTCGCCATGTTGGTGAGTTTTCCCGCGGCGGTGACGCACAGTTTGTCGGTGTCCTATTTCCGCTGGCACTACGACAATAATTTCCTGATTGCGGTCGCCTTGGCTTTTCCGGTTCTTGCCTGGGTGGCCTGGGAAAGCGGGCCGGCGGTCGACGCCAAATTTGCCGGTCTCCGCTGGTGGGCCGGCAACGGCTTTTTACTGCTTTTATTTACGGCTTGTTGGAGCGGATTTATGCCGCAATTCGAGGCGGCGCGCCATTGCACGGTACCGTGGAGCGAATGTGCGTATTTGCAGGGGGCCATGCTTCCCGAATCGGCTAGTGCATTGCGCCAGTGTATTCAGGAAGTCCGGCAATTGGCTCCTGACGCGGCCAAAGATGAACTGCTCTTGCTTCCGGCTGATCCTGACCTGGAGGCGCGGTTTGAGCGTCCCGCCCCCCGTCTTTCCAGTGCGATTGTCTTTTTCGATCAATACATCGATGAATTTGTGGCGGAAGACTTTGCGCGTTTGTCCCAAGCGCCGCCCAAGATTATCGTCCTGGGCCCCCGCAACTATATGTTGGATTTTGCCAAATTGGGCTTTACGAACCCGGCCACCATGCACTTGGTGGACTTGGTTTCCAGCCGGCTTTTGCCCCGGCAATATCATTTGGCTGATTCGGTGAAAATCATCCACAAGGGTCGCGCGGATTTCATGGATATCTACGTCCGTGATGACAACGTGGCGCGATCTGCAAATCAGTGAGCGGACGTTGGTGACGGGAGTATCGGCTCCGCGTCCTCCTGCAAATCAACTTCCGACGGCCACCACGGGCGGCGGGGTATTGCCCTTTTTCTTCGCGGTCTTGGCGTGCGGCGCAGGCGTGTTGCCTTTGGCCTTGGGCTTGGGTTCTTCTGCGGCAACCGCGGCATCCGGAGCAGGAGCGCCGGTGGCGCCTTCCTCGGCGGCCTTGGCCTTGCCGCCCTTGCCCTTGCCTTCGCCCTTGGGTTTGCGTGGGTTGAACTCAAAGCCGAGCTGGCCATTTTCCTTGAGCACCAGGAACGCCTCGAAGAACCGCCCCGTGCGCTTGGATTTAAAGCCCTTGATGAGGTCGGTTTTCTTGAATTCGATGAGCTTCTTGAACTGCTCGGGCACGATTGTCGCCCCCAGCAGCACCCGCGAGACGCGGAACTTGCACTTGGCGTCGTCGCCGCGGCCATAATTGGCGCAGACATAGCCGCTCGGCGTCTCATGCACGGGCGCGCCGTCCACCGGGCACTTGCCCACGATGGGGAATTGGGTGAGGTCGATGGGCGCGCCGCCTTCCGCCGCTTCGCCAAAGGGGCTGCTGTCAAAGAGGAATTTGACCTTGTTCTCCTCGTCGATGCGCAGCATCGCCGAGAATGGGCGGCCTTTCTTCGAGCGGAAGCCATCCAGCGGGCCGATCTTCTTCTTCTCCAAAAGTTCGGCCACTTCCGCCTGGCTTATTTTGCGCTGGCCGATGATTTTATAGACGACGTACTTATCGTCCTGCGAGCGGTAGGCGCGCCAGGTCTCCATCATCGGTTTGCCGTCGCTGGGGCTCATGATGGTGGTGGGCTGGGCCGGGATGTCCTCGTCGTTGAATTTCTTGGTCCGGTCCACGATCTTCTTGGTCAGCTCTTCGATGCCTTCCATGAACTTCTCGCGCGTGAGCTTGCCGCCCTCCAGCTTGCGCAGCTGGTATTCCCACTCGCCGGTGAGGTCCGGGCTGGTGAGCTCCTCAATCTTCAGGAGCTTGAGGAAATCCATCAGGCTTTCCGCCTTCGGCATGGGCACCAGTTCGCGCTGCTGGCGCTCCATGTAGTGCAGGTGGATGAGGTGGTCGATGATGGACGCGCGCGTGGCGGGCGTGCCCAGGCCTTTTTCCTTCATTGCATCGGCCAAATCTTCATCTTCTACCATCTTGCCCGCGCCTTCCATGGCGGCGAGCAGCGTGGCTTCCGTGTAGCGCGGCGGCGGCTTGGTGGCCTCGGCGTTGAGAATCGCCTCCTGTACCTGCGCCTGCGGCGGCGCACCGTCGCTCGACGAAAGTGCCGGTAGGGTGGCTTCCACGCCGGAGTCTTTCCCATGCACTGCCAGCCAGCCGGGCACCGCGAGCACTTTTCCTTCGGTCTTGAAAGCGTGCCCCGCCGCTGTGGTGAGACGGGTGGTGACGTCAAACTCCGCCGACGGGAAGAACGCGGCCAGGAAGCGCCGCGCAATCATGTCGTAAATCTTCGCCTCATCCGGGGTGAGGACCTTGGGCGCCTCATCCGTGGGGATGATGGCAAAGTGGTCGGAAATTTCCGCATTGTTGAAGATGCGCTTGTACGCCGGGTTCACCAGCCGGTTTTCGATGATTTTGGCCGCGTGCGGCGCGAGGTCGCCTTCGAGCGTCTGCAGCACGCGTTGTACCGTCGAGGCATAGTCTTCCGGCAGGGCCTTGGAGTCTGTGCGGGGGTAGGTGATGACCTTGTGGCGCTCGTACAGGGCCTGCGCGATGCTGAGGGTGCGGCCCGCCGGCAGGCCAAAGCGGCTGTTGGCCTCGCGTTGGAGCGTGGTCAGGTCGTACAGGCGCGGCGCGATTTGCGTGGAGCGTTTCTTCTCCTCGGCGACAAGGGCCTTGGCGACGGCGCCGGCCTCGGCGCGGATTTTCTCCGCGGACGCCTGGGCCCAGATGCGGTCGGCCCGGTCCTCGTCATCCGCGCGCTTGAAGTCCGGCCGCTGGTACACGCCTTCATACTCCCCTTGCGCAATCTTGAAGGTCGCAGTGATGCGCCAGTAGTTGCGCGATACAAAGTTGCGGATCTCAATCTCGCGGTCCATGACCATCGAGAGGGTGGGCGTCTGCACCCGGCCCACAGTGGCCACGTTGCCGGCCCGGCGGCCATACATCCGCGAGGTCAGGGCGCGGGTGCCATTGATGCCGATGAGCCAGTCCGACTCCGAGCGGCAGCGGGCGGCGGCCTGCAGCCGGCTCATCTCCGCGGCGCTGCGCGGTTTGTCAAAGGCGCCACGGATGGCCTCCTTCGTCATCGACGACCACCAGAGGCGGCGGAAGGGCTTTTTGCAGCCCGCCAGCTCGTAGAGGTAGGTGAAAATCAGCTCGCCTTCGCGGCCGGCGTCGCAGGCATTCAGGAGCTCGGTGACATCCTTGCGCGCCATCAATTTCTTCAGCAGTTCAAAGCGGTCCTTGGTCTTCTCGCCCGGCTTGACCTTGAAGGCCTCGGGGATGATGGGCAGCGCCTGCAGCGTCCAGAAGCGCAGCTTCTTGTCATAGTCCTCCGGCATGCACAACTCGGCCACGTGGCCCACGGCGGAGCTGAGCACGTACTCTTCGTTCTCGAAGAAATCACCGTTCTTTTTGAACCCACCGAGGGCGCGCGCAATGTCCGCGGCGACGCTGGGCTTCTCAGCAATGATTAGGGTTTTCGCCATTAAAAAATGAAGCAACGAGCAGCAGCAACCCGTCTTATCTAGCAGATAAGCGGGCGTTTGGCAAAATTATTTTCCGTCCGGCCCCGGCTGGCGGAAAATATTTTGTCCGGCCGGGTTCAGCTTTTCGGCAATTCCGCGAGCAGCGTGTCGAGGTTCGCCAGGAGCTGGGCCATCGTCGCCTCCGTCTCATCCCCCATGTTGGAGATGCGGAAGGTCTTGCCCTTGAGCTTGCCATAGCCGATGTCGATCACGCACTTGAAGCGGCTCTTCAGCGCCTTGTTCAGCGCCTCGAGGTCGATGTTGCGCGTGTTGGCGATGCAGGAGAGCGCCTTGGAGGCGTACTTCGGGTCGGGCAGCAGCTTGAAGCCGTTCTTTGTCATCCACGCGTGCACCAGCGCATTCGTCTTCGCATGGCGGGCGTAGCGGTTGTCAATGCCCTCGGCCTTCATCTCGTCCACCTTGGCGCGCAGACCGTTGAGCAGCGAGATGCACGGCGTGCTGGGCGTCATGCCCTTCTCGTGGTTGGCGTGGAATTCCAGGAAGTCGAAGTAGTAGCCGCGGCCGGTTACCTTGGCCGCGCGCTGCCGGGCCTTTTCCGAGACGGAGCACAGCGACAGGCCGGGCGGCAGCGCCAGGGCTTTTTGCGAGCCGGTGAGCAGCACGTCGATGCCCAGCTCGTCCTTTTTGATCGGAACAACCGTGAAGGAGCTGACGCAGTCCACGATGGAGATAACCTCCGGAAATTCGCGCACCACGGCCATCACGGCGGCGAGGTCGCTCATCGTGCCGGTCGAGGTCTCGTTGTGGATGAGGGTGATGGCGTCATACTTGCCCGTGGCCAGTTCCTTGCGCACGGCCGCGGGATCGATGGGCTGGCCCCATTCAAATTGCAGCGCGCCGGCTTCCTTGCCGCAGCGCTTGGCCACGTCGTTCCACTTGTCGGAGAACGCGCCGTTCATGCAGTTGAGCACGCCCTTGATCACGACATTGCGCAGGGAGCCTTCCATCACGCCCCAGGAGGAGCTCGTGCTCAGGTACACGGGGTCGCGCGTGTACATCAATGCCTGCAAATCGGGCTGCAGGCCCTGGTACAGGGCGACGAAATCCTTGCTGCGGTGGCCGAACATCGGTTTGGACATCGCCGCGAAAATCGCGGGCGAAACCTCAATCGGGCCGGGAATGAACAGTTTGTAGCTCACAATCCGCAAGATGCCTCCCCCCGCGCCATTGTCAAGTTACGGATTCATACCCTGGCTTGGCAGGGTGCTTGGTGAGCCTTTTTTCTCAAAGTGTCAGACGGCTTTTCCCCCTATACCAGCCGGGCGGGCAATGATTCTGAATGGGCTATATTACACCCACTTAAACTCCCTTGATGCCGTGGTGGGCGCATCACCATCGCAGGGCAGGGCTCAACGCCCTTCAGGCCTGGCATGTATTTAAAGACTCGGCAATTCACTTACGCATAACTGCCGCCCTGCGTGATGCCCAGGGCGATGCGGCGGGCGCGGCGTTCCTTGGTGACCTGCTTTTCGTAGCCGCTGCGGCGGTGCTCCTTCAGCGGGTCGGCGGGCAGGCCGTTCTTCTTGCGCCAGGCCAGCAGGGCGGGGGAGACATCCGCAAAGAACGCCTTCTTGAGCTCCAGCTCGGCGGAGACGACATCGTTCTTCGCCTGCGCGGCGCGCAGGGCGTCGTGGTCCACCAGCGCGGCCTTCACATAAAGCTCCTGCGCCATGACCACGGTCTGGATGGTCGCCTCAATCTTCGGCTTCTCGTTGTGTGACTGGTCAATCATGTACGCGATTTCCGGCATCTTGCCCTTGTCCGCGGCGAAGAAGTGGATCTCGTGGAAGATGCGGAACACCTGGTACGGGTCGATGGAGCCGAGTGTCAGGTCGTCGTCCGAATAGCGGCGGTCGTTGAAGTGGAAGCCGCCGAGCATATTTTCGTCGAGCAGGAAGGCGACGATTTGCTCGATGTTCTGCGCGAGGTAGTGGTGCCCCGTGTCCACGAGCACCTTGGCGCGCGGACCGGCCTTTTTCGCCAGCAGGTAGGCCATGCCCCAGTCGCCGATGTCCGTCTGGTAGAAGGCCGGTTCGAAGGGCTTGTACTCCACGAGCATGGTCATGCCCGGGGCGAGTTTGTTGTGGCAGGCGCGCAGGGCGTCCTCAAAGCGCTGCTTGCGCGCCCGGATGCTGTCCTGGCCGGGGTAGTTGGTGCCGTCCGCAAACCAGAGGGAGAGATAGTCGCTCTCCACGGCCTTGCCGATGGCGATGGAGTCCGCGCAGTGCTTGAGCGCCCGGCGGCGTACGGCGGCGTCCGGATTGCCAAACGAGCCCCACTTGTAGCACTGGTCCTGGAAGAGGTTGGGGTTGATGGAGCCGATGCGCACACCGTGCTTGCGCGCTTGGCGGGCCACGGCCTTCGGGTCCTCGCCTTTCTTGAAGTCCCACATCACGTGGACGGCCACCGTCGGGCAGCAGCCCGTGAGGCGGTTGACCTGGCCGGCATCGGCCAGCTTGTCATTGAGGTCGATGGCGGCCGCCTCCTGGAAAAATTTGCCGAAGCGGGTGCCGGTGTCGGCGTAACCCCAGCTCGGAGTTTCAATGCGGAAGGAATTAAGCGCCTTGAGCGCGCGGTCGAGGGTGTTGCGATTCATAATAAAAGAGTGTTATCCATGAAATTTCACGAAAGCTGCTGGTCGGGATTCGTGGCTATTCGTGGAGGAAAAATCTTAATCAAGATGGAAGACTTCTTTCAAGCCTTGGGCGACGGGGCTGCTGTCCGCGTTGCTGGGCATGATGTCGCCCATGTGTTTCCACCATTTTTGGCAGATGGGCGTTTTGGCGATGGTGTTCCAGCGGGCCTCGTCCTCGATTTCCACATAGGCGAAGAGCTGGCGCGTCTCAGGGTGCAGGAAGATGGAGTAGTTGTGCGCGCCGTGGGCGCGGAGCGTGGCGGCCAGCTCGTCCCAGATGGGCCGGTGGCGGCGCTCATACTCGACTTCCGAGCCGGCATTGACGCTCATCACAAAGGCTTTGCGGATCATGGGGAGGGAGGGTTATTTGCCCGAGGCAAGGTGGAGCAGGCCCACGAACAGGCCGATAATGGCCAGGGAGACGAGACAGCAGCAGATGAAGCCAATGGTGTCCATCTTGTCCCATTTGGTGAATTCCCAATCGGAACCCGGGAAAATCTTCAAAGACTGGAAACGGTTCGGGTTGCGTCGTGTCTCCTCCATCGCCACCAGTTCCAACTCGGGCGTGACGCCCACGGGCGTCTTCATTTTGCCGTAGAATTGGTCGAGCCGCGCCTCCTCGGTGCGCCGGGTGAAGAGGCTCACGAGCAAAAGGATGACAAAGGGAAACAGGCCGTCAAAAAACTTTTGCAGATTCCCGCGATCGGCAGGCGATAGCGCGGCGACATCCATGCCCGCCAGGGAAAAGAGGTAGGCCTCCATGTTAAAACGGCCTTTGCCCGCCAGCGGGCTTTGCGGATTGTTGGCATCGGTATGCACCACGGCGTCAAAGAACACCGCGGAGGTCTTGCCGGTGAAGCCGGTCACTTTGTCGCCTGGCTGGTCCAGGTGGACCTTGTCGGCGGGGGCTTGTTCGCCTACCCATTGGGTCAGTTTCTCGGTTGTGCTGCCGGTGGTCCGTTCAATGCTGACTTCGACGCTGCGCACCGTCAGGGCCGGGTTTTGCGCCACGGCCTCGATAAGGTCGCCCGTCAACGGTGGCAGGAGCGTGATGGCCAGGCAGAGGATGACGGTGCACCAGACGGCCGCCGTCGTCAGCCGCCGCCAGAAGAACATCAGCATGATGGCGGCGCCAAATGGCACATTGACGGTGATCACCCAATTGATGGCCGATTCAAAATTCCGGATGTTGACGGCGGTAAGCACGCCCAACAGCAGCACCGTCACGATCGCCCAGCGCGCCGCGCGCAGTGTTTCGCGTTCGCTTGCCTCCGGCCAGATGTGGCGATAAAGATTGCGCACGAAGAGCGAGGAGATGGCCACCGCCTTGGCCGCGAGGTTGGACATCACTCCTGCGATGATGCCGGCCAGCATCAGTCCCAGCAGCCCCGGCCCGAGCAGGTCCTTGGACAGCGTACCCCAGACGAGGTCTGGATCAGCCAGGGCTTTCTCCCCGGAGTACATCGCAATGGCGATGAGACCGGCAAAGGCCCAAAGGATGATGACGAAACGCTTGGCATACGTGCCCACCACGCCGCCCAGGCGTGCCGCATTTTCGTCCTTGGCCGCGCCAAAGATGGCCATGTTCGGGCTAAGCGCGTTAAGCTGCACGATGGAGACCAGGGTGATGGCCAGTACGCTCATGGCGGTGAACTGGCTGCCTCCGCCTTGCCCGACAAGCTCAAACATTTGCGCCGGCACCTTCTGTGAGAGGGCCCCCCAGCCGCCGATCGCCCGCAAGCCGGTGGGAATGAGCATGACTGAAAAAACAACGATCAAGAACCCCTGCAGCGCGTCGTTAAAGGCCGCGCCTTTCAACCCGCCCAGCATGATGTAGGCGCCCACCACGCCCGTGAATACCAGGCAGAACAGCCATTTCTTCCACGGCGAGGCGAGATAGGATACCGTGCTGCTCAAGCTGCCTTCGGCCTTTTTCTCCGATAGGATTTTCCATTCCTCCGCTTCCGCCGACGCCAAAGGGGCGGTAGCGCGCATTTTATTCAGCTGGGTATAGCGGTTGAAGCCATCCACGGATTGTTTTTCCGCCACCGTCCACTCCGCCTCCGGTTTCAGAGTGAGGGAAGAGGTGATTTTGTACGCGGTAAAGCAACCCACGGCAATGAGCAACACGGCGACGCCAATCTGGTAGATCGCATAAAACCGGCTCAGCCATTTGCTGTTGAAGCGATCCTCGAAAAGATCGCCCATGGTGGTCAGGCGCACGCGGCGAAACCACAGGTTCATGAACCATTGGTAGGGGTTGATGAACACCGTCTGAAATTGCAGCCACACTCCGGATGCCCCACGCTGATAGACGAGCGTTCCGTTGCTCACCGCGCCCTGCGGTTCGGTCGCGTTGCCGAAATTCAGGAAAAATTGGTAAAACTTGCCCAACCCGCGCCCAGCCAGGAAAAACCCTTCCTCATTTTTGGACGATGCCGAGGCCCGCTTGCCAATATAAATGACGATGCACAGGTAGGCCGCGACAATGATGATATCTATCGGATGCATGAAAAATTAGCGCCAGGGCAAAAAACCGAAACGACCGGCGTGGGTGGGGGTGAGGAATGGGTTGGGCTGGGGAAATGTGAAAAGTTAGCTAACCGCACAAGCATGGGGTAAGTCTATCCAAAATTTCAAAAACATCGTGCCTTCAGCGGGAAGCGTAATGTTTTTTTCAGTCTTGTGGTGGAGGCCGAACGGGTTAGTTTTTTGTCCACCCCTCATGAAAACCCCTCTCGTTTGCTCCCTGGTGTGGATGACCACGTCTGCTGCCGTCTTGGCCCAGCCCGCGGCTGCGCCGGCTCCGGCGGCGGCTTCCGCTTCGGCCAGCGCCTCCGCCCCGCGCGGGGGTACCCGTGGCAATGGTGGGCGTGGTGGCGCCGCCCCGGCCAACCAGAACGACGCCTTTTACAAGCTCGGGCCTGACTCACTGCCCATGGCGGGTGTTCCCAAGGGCAAATTCAGCGAGGCCAAAGTCATTCAGTCCCAAGTATTCCCCGGCACGCAGCATACCTATTGGGTGTATGTGCCTGCGCAGTATGACCCGTCCAAGCCCACGGCGGTGATGATCTTCAACGATGGCCAGGCCATGAAGGCTGATCCCGGCGACGTGCGGGCTCAGAATGTTTTGGATAACCTGATCTACCGGCGGGAAATCCCCGTCATGTTGGGCGTATTCATCAACCCCGGCCGCCGGCCCGACCAGCCGGAGCCGCCGGAACCCGGCGGTGGCTGGGGCGATCGCACGACCAACCGTCCGGACGAATACAACACCCCCAATGACAAATACGCACGCGTGGTGGTGGAGGAGCTAATGCCCGCGTTGAAGAAGGAATACAACATTTCCCCCGATCCCAACTTGCATGCCATCATGGGCGCCAGTTCGGGCGGGTGCGCGGCCTTCGCCGTGGCTTGGTTCCGTCCGGATGACTTCCGCAAGGTCATCACCATCGTCGGCAGCTTTACCGACATCCGCGGAGAATACATCTATCCTGAGTTGGTGGACGCCGCCGAGAAAAAGCCCATCCGCATTTTCATGCAGGATGGCCGCAATGACAACCGCCGCACGCCTGATACTTTGAACAACGACTGGTTTTACCAGAACGTGCGCCTTATGCAGGCGCTGACCAAAAAAGGCTACGAGGTGAATTATGCCTGGGGCATGAACAACCACGGCCAGAAAATGGGCGGCGCCATTCTGCCCGAGATGATGCGTTGGCTCTGGCGCGACCAGCCGGTGTCCACCGATCCTACTGACCGCGTCGAACGCGCCTTCCGCGCACCCTATGTTCCGCCCGCTGACACGACGCCCGCGGTGGCTCCCGCCCCATGAACAGGGGTCGGACTCCACGCGGGATTAGCCTCGGCCTGGGACTATTCCTTGCCCTTTTGCCGGGCTGTCAGAGGATTGGCCCTGCGGCCCCGCCCATCCAGCCTGGTGTGCATAATCTTATCTTGGAAGACACGGCGGGAAGAATCGTCCTGACCGCTGATTTTCACTGGCCGGTGGGTATTTTGACTCCCGGCCGCAATTTCACCGGTGAATGGCAGCCCGCAGAAGTTGCCCCCGGTGTGCCGCAGCCATGGGGCTTGGGTTCCCGCACCCCCGTTGCCTACCACGCCGAAATCGCCGCCGAAGGCATATCGGTCAACCTCAGCTTTGGCCACGCGGATGATAATGTTTACCTGTTGGGCCGGGAGACGGGTGGCGTATTCACCGGTTCCTGGTCCAGGAGCACGCTCGCCGGCAGCCGGGTGCTGGGCAATTTCACCCTCCGGGAAGACCACCCGTGATGCTTCAGCCTACTTCGTTTCCTTGACGATCTTCTTGTTGCCCTCGCCGAGTACGATGGTGCGGGGTGTCCACGTTTTGGCTTCCTCCTCAGTCATCACCCCGAAGGTCATAATGACGAGCAGGTCGCCCTTCTGGCCCAGGTGGGCGGCCGCACCGTTGAGGCAGATGGTTAGTGAGCCGGCCGGCGCGGGAATGGCATAGGTCTCAAAGCGGTTGCCGTTGGCCAGGTTGCCCACAAGGATTTTTTCGTGGGGCAGGATGCCAATGCGCGTCATGAACGCCGAGTCGATGGCCAGGCTGCCTTCGTATTCGAGGCGCGCGTCGGTGACTTCGGCCCGGAGGATTTTGGAGCGCAGGATGTGGACTTGCATTTCCGCTGGAATTTTGGCGCTGAATGGTGTGGAATGCACGCGCGAGCGCGCGCAAAGGGTTGAATTTTGCGCGTCACGCCGGGGGCGTCAACCTCCGATTCACACCCACCTCCACCTCCCATCCATGTCTTCCCGTTGGTTGAAACGCCTGGCCGTCCGCGCGCGGCAGTTCGAGGAATTCTCGGTGGATGTCGTGTATGACCGGCGCAAGACGGATGTCCGGGTGCGGATGTTCAGCGGCTTTCTGCTCGGCCTCTCCTGGGTGTTTGACAGCATCGTGCGGGCGCGCTGCTGGCTGTACAACCAGCGCATTCTGCGCAACCAGCCGCTGGGGGTGCCCGTTGTCGTCGTTGGCAACCTGACAGTGGGCGGCACGGGCAAGACGCCCATTGTGGAGAAATTTGCCCGCGCGCTCGCCAAGCGCGGCCGCCATGTCGCCATCCTCAGCCGGGGGTACAAAAGCCGGGCCGAGCCTTCCTACAAACGCCTCTGGCGCTGGATCAGCCATGGCGAAAACCCGCCGCCCAAAATTGTCAGCGACGGCGAGCGCGTGCTCCTTGATTCTGACGAAGCCGGCGACGAGCCCTATATGCTCGCCCGCAATCTGCCGGGGGTTGTCGTGCTGGTGGACAAAAACCGCGTCAAGGCCGGCCAGTACGCCATCAAGAAATTCGGCTCGGACATCCTCCTGCTTGACGATGGTTTCCAATACCTGCCTTTGCGCGGCCAGCTCAACCTGCTGCTCGTGGATAAGACCAACCCCTTCGGCAACCACCACCTCCTGCCGCGCGGCATCCTGCGCGAGCCGGTCACGCACCTGCGCCGCGCCTCCTTTGTCTTCATCACCAAATCCGACGGCCAGCCGGACGATGCCCTGCGCGACACCATTCACCGCAACCACCCGGAGGTGGAGATTGTTGAATGCGCGCACAAGCCCACGCACCTGCAATCCGTCAATGGCGGCGGTCGGCGGCCGCTCACGGAGCTGCGCGGCAAGCGCGTGGCGGCCTTCAGCGGCATTGCGATGCCCGAGAGTTTCGAAAAAATCCTGCGCGAACTCGGCGCGGAAATCTGCCACAACAAGCGGTTTCTGGACCACCATCGCTTCACACCGGAGGAGTTGGAGCGGTTTTTCGCCCGCGCCCGGGATAATCAGGCCGACCTCATTGTCACCACCGAGAAGGACGCCGTGCGCCTGCCCGCCGACCTTCCTGCCCATGCGCCGCTTTATTTCCTGCGCCTGGAGATAGAGATTCTCAGTGGCGACCACGATTTTGATTCCGCTGTCTCGCGCATCTGCTTCCCGCGCGACAGCTTTCATGGCTCGCGCCAGCCTTTCTCCAATGATGGCGAGGAATACGCGGAATAAGCGGAGCCGCCTTTGCCGTTTACATCGTCCACCCATCCGTTAAGCTCGCCTCAGCAGTTCTCTTTTGCCCATGTCGCTGCAGGAATACCGCCCCTTGATTGTTCGCGGCAACCGCGCACTGGGCTCGATGTTGCTTGAGAAACAGCTCGTCACGCCGGAGCAGCTCGACGAGGCGAATGAAAAATTCCTCGCCAATATCGAACAGGGGGACGCCCGCCGCGCCAGCCTGCTGCACACCCTGATGTTTGAGATGCAGGTGCTCAAGGAGGATGCCTTCCTCGAGGCCACCATTGAAAAATGCGCCCTGGGTCTCATCGACCTTCACGGTTGCCAGTTCCGCAAGCACGCTGATTTGCAGCCCGATCCCTCCGCCTGCTGGGCCACCTGGACGCTGCCATTCGACGTGGTGGACGATTTTTATATGCTCGCTTCGCTGATGTATCCCAGCCCGGCAGTGGTCAAATTCTGGCAGGAGAAATTTGCGGGCAAAAATCTGGTGTGGTATGCCACCTCGGTGCGCTCCTTTCAGTCCGCGATGGAAAAACTGGAACAACTCAAGGGTGAGGCCGCGCGTGCCGCTTCCGCCGCCCAGGCCCGGGTTTCCACCCCCAAAGGCCAGACCAAACCGCCGGTACCCGCGAAAAAGTGATGCCCGTTCGCTGGCGCTGAAAATTTCCCTTGGCGGGTGGGGGCGTTTGGGTGAGACTGGGTTCCTATGAGCAAAGCCGCCAAACCTGTGGTGGGCATCATCATGGGCAGCCAGTCCGACTGGGAGACCATGCGCCATGCCGCGGAGATATTGCGCGAACTGGGTGTCGCCCATGAAACCCGCATTGTCAGTGCCCACCGCACGCCCAAGCGCCTTTACGAATACGCCCAGGCGGCGGACACGCGCGGGCTCCAGGTCATCATTGCCGGCGCTGGCGGTGCGGCCCATCTGCCCGGCATGGCTGCGGCCTTGACGCATCTGCCCGTGTTGGGCGTGCCCGTGGAATCGCGGACGCTCAAAGGGCTCGATTCGCTTTTGTCGATTGCCCAGATGCCCAAAGGCATTCCCGTGGCCACTTTTGCCATCGGGCAGGCGGGCGCGGCCAATGCCGGTTTGGCGGCCGCCGCCATCCTGGCGCTGGAAGACAAGGCCCTACGGGCCCGGTTGATTGCCTTTCGCAACCGCCAGACCAAATCCGTGGCGAAAAGTCCACGCGATTGAGATAAGGATTTCTGGAACGATTCACCCATGAGTTTGCAGCGTGCTGACCGACCCCGGACTTGGAAGCGTCTGCTTAAGCGGGGAGTGTTGCTCTTACTTGCTGCGTCGCTGCTCGGGCTTTTGCTCATCCTCCTGCTTAATCTGTGGGTGATCCACGCCGCCAGCGGCAAAATATACACCCGCGTTGAAGACGTGCCCGCGCAGGCCGTCGGCCTGGTGCTGGGGGCCGGGCCCGGTTCCTTGTATTTTGAAGATCGGCTGGATGCCGGGGCCCAGCTTTATCAGTCCGGCAAGGTGCGCCGCCTGATCGTCTCCGGCGAGGGCGATCCGCAAGACCCTTATGGCAGCGAGACCGCCTTGATGTTCCAGGGCTTGGTGCGCCGCGGGGTGCCCAAGGAAGCCATCACCCGCGATGATGCGGGGTACCGGACGCTCGACTCCATGGCCCGCGCGCGCCGTATATTCGGTTTGAAATCGGTAATTGTCGTGTCCCAGCCTTTCCACCTGCCGCGGGCCATCTATCTCGCTCAGCAGTGGGGGCTCGACGCCGTGGGCTACGCTGCGATTGACCCGGGCGGCGATTTTTACCACACCTATTTCCGCGAATGGGGGGCGCGCATCAAGGCCGTGCTTGATGAGCAATTTCTGGGCACGCAGCCGCGCTTGCTAGGAGCGCCTCAGCCCATCATGCTGGACCCTCCCGCTCCCGCCCATTCCTGATTCCCTCCCACCCATGAGTTCCCGTTCGCGCATTTTACCCCCCGGTTCGACGATTGGTATGCTCGGCGGTGGCCAGCTTGGCCGCATGGCGCTGCTGGCGGGGCGGCATTTGGGCTATAAATTCCACGTCTATGAACCCACGCCCCATTGCTCCGCCGCTCCGGTGGCAGACAAGACTTTTGCCTCCGCCTGGGATGACGAGGTCGCGCTTGCGGACTTTGCGGATTTTGTCGATGCCGTGACGCTGGAGTTTGAGAATGTGCCGGCCGCTTCCTTGAAGTTTTTGGAAAAGCGCGTGCCAGCCCGTCCGGGGGCGCGCGTGCTGGAGGTCTGCCAGAACCGCAAGCGGGAAAAAGAATTTTTGCGCAAAAGCGGCTTCCCCTGTGCTGAATTTGCCACAGTCACCTCCGCGGCGCAATTGGCGCTGGCGGCCGCCAAACTCGATTTTCCCAGCGTGCTCAAGACTTCCGTCTCTGGCTACGACGGCAAGGGCCAGTTGAAGCTGCCGCCTCTGCCCAAGGGTGTTGCGCCGGATTGGGACTCTATCTGGAAAAACTTTGGCGCGCAGGAGGCCGTCATCGAGCAGTGGGTACCGTTTGATTTGGAGTGCTCCGTGATAGTCGCGCGCGGGGCGGACGGCAAATCCCTGACTTTCCCCATGGCGGAGAACGAGCACCGTCGTCACATCCTGCATCGCAGCATCGTCCCGGCTCGTTTGCCGGCCAAAGTTCAGCGCGATGGCGCCGAGCTGGCCCGGGCCATTGCCGAAAAGCTGGGCGTGGTTGGCCTTCTGGCCGTGGAGTTGTTTTATGCCAAGGGCAGGTTGCTGGTGAACGAACTGGCGCCGCGCCCGCACAATAGCGGCCACTACACCATGGATGCCTGCCTCACTAGCCAGTTTGAGCAGCACATTCGCGCGGTGGCCGGTCTGCCGCTGGGCTCGCCTGATTTGTTGCGCCCTGCGGTGATGATCAATCTCCTCGGCGATTGCTGGCGCGGTGGCCGCGCGCCTAATTGGTCCAAACTGCTGCGCGACCCCCGGGTGAAGCTGCATCTCTATGATAAGGGCGAGCCCCGTCCGGGCCGCAAGATGGGCCATTTCACCGTGGTGGAGGACAACCCCAAGGCGGCCCTGAAGCTGGCCGACCAATTGTTTGCCGAGCTCGCTGGCGACTAGGCGCGCACGCGCACTGCTTTGCCACCCGCATGAGCCGACGCCAGGCAGGCATTCAGCACCTGCTGTGTTTTGAGGGAAATTTCCGGCCAATGGCCATCTTGCTTGCCGGACTGCGCCAGTCGCGTGAAATTGCGGATGAGATTGGCCTCCTGCGCATCCGCATGGCTGTTGCTATGCTCGGAGGTTTTCCAGATTTTTTTGCCCGTCTCCATGAACGCATTGCAGCCGATGAATTTATAGTCCATGTCTCCGGTTTCAAAGGCTAGGTGGTCACCCACGAAGGGTAGCACATAATCATGGATCGTCAGGCTGCCCCGCGTGCCGCTGATGATGGCGCGCTGCTGGAGCGCGGTGATGAATGAGCAGTAGAAGTCGCACGACGCCCCGTTGGCAAAGAATAGTTCGCCGGAAAATTCGGTGGGCACCGGCTGCGCGCCCCGGCGGGCATGGGAGGAGAGGATGCGCCCTGTCACGCGCGCGGGCAGTTGATACTTCATGGCCCACAAGGCCAGGCGGATGCAGTACCACCCTTGGTCGCCCAACGTCCCTTGGGGCTCCAGGTCGCCATGCGTGCGGATATTGCCGGCGAAAAATTGGGAGTCGGAGTTGAAGTTGAAGGCGGTGCTGATGCGGCGGATGTCGCCGACGGTTTTGCCGTCATCCAGCACCCGGCGCATCAGGGCGAGGCGCTGGGTGTGCATGAACATCACATTATCCATGAATTGCACCTTGTGCTTCCGGCACGCGGCCAGCATTTCCCGCAGGTCGGCCACGGTCACGGCGCAGGGCTTTTCACACAGCACATGCTTGCCCGCCTGGGCCGCGCGGAGCACCCAGGGCTTGCGCAAGCCGGTCGGCAGGGGGATGTAGACGGCGTCAATATCCTTCGCCGCCAGCAACTCCTCATAGGTGGCATACGCAACCGGCGGCGTGGCAAAGGGGGCCCCTTTCTGGCAATCTGCGATAAACTGTTTCGCGCGCTTGAGGTCCCGGCTGGCCACGCCGGCTACTTCGCCGCATCCCGAATTACGAATGGCGAGCCACACTTTGCGGGCGATTTGCGCGGTGCTGACGATGCCCCAGCGGAAGTTGCGTTTGCTCATGGGTAGGCGAAGTGAAAGGGGAGTGTACGGCAAAGTTTAGGGTTTCTTCTCCCACGGCGGTGGCAGGGCGGCAATCGCCTCCATCACCCGCTGGGCGATGACGGCATGGCGGTTCGGGTCGCGCGGACCGGGGTCGTAGTCGCGCGGCATCAGCGGCGGCCCATACACCGCGCCCAGCCGGTAGAATGGCCGGGGTAAGAGTTGGCGGCGGTTGAAGGTTTCAAAAGCGCCATACACGCGCGCAGGGACGATGGGTCCGCCGAACTTCGCCGCCAGCAGGCCGATGCCCCGCCGTGCCGGTTGGAGCCGGCCGTCCGGTGTGCGGGTGCCTTCGGGGAACACTTGCACGCCTTCCCCGGCCTTCAGGGCCGCCAGGACGCGCTTGAAAGCCCCGACATCGCCCTCGCCATCGCGGTCCACCGGGATGCATTTAAGCCGGTCCAGCATCCACGCCATGACCGCCGTGTCCCATAAACTCTTGCGCGCGAAGTAGCAGATGGGGCGCGGCAGAAAGCTGCCCAGCAGCAAGGGGTCGAGAAAGCTGGTGTGGTTCGACGCAAGCAGGAAGCCGCCGCTGCGGGGCACGTTCTCCACGCCCGCCGCTTCGGCCCGGCCCGCGGCGCTCATAAATCCCCGGGCACAGTTCCACACCAAGTCGTAAAACCACGGAAATTCTGCCGTGGCAGTCGTGGCTTGGAAGGCGGCTTCCACCAATTCAGAGGCCTTGGCGACAACTTCCTCCAGGCTCAAATGCGAAGAATCAATGACGGTGGCCCCTGGCGGGCAGGTGAGTGGCGCGGCGGCGCGGGCGGAGTCCAGCCGGTCGCGCTCAGCCACGGCATCGGTTTGGCCTTCAGCAGCGCGTCGGCTGGCGCGGGTGGCCGGGTCGGCAGTCAGAAACAGACGCAGGGGCGCATCCGGAAAAATCACCGAACCGATGTCGCGCCCTTCCATGACCACGCCGGCAAACCCGCGCGCCCGCCCCACGGCTGCCTGGCCGCGTTGATAGTCAAAAAGAAACTGGCGCACCACGGGCAGCGCCGCAAAACGGGAGACATGGGTGTTCACTTCCTCGCTGCGCAGGGCTGCGGCGTCGGGAATCCGACCGGTGAGGGTGATGCGGGCGGCCCGGCCTTCTATTTGGGTGCCCAGCGATAGCCCGGCCAGCGATTGTTCCACCGTGGCAACCTTTTCCGGAGAGGCTCCGGCCTGCCGCAGCGCCAGCGTCACCGCCCGATAGTGTGAACCCGTGTCCACATGCAGCAGGTTGAACCGCTGGGCCAGTGCGCGGGCCAGCGAGGATTTGCCGGAGGCCGCGCCGCCATCGACGGCGACAATGAGAAAGGGTGGGTGGTCAGGCACGGAATGCGTTTCCAAAAGGTGATAGGATGCAAGCAGGCGGCAGTTTTGGCTAGAGCGAAATTTTCAATATCCATTTTTGAAAAATCAGTGTGGGAAAGCCGGGGATCATGGATTAGTAGGACTGTCCCTCCTTGAGTACCGCCAACACTTCCCCGCCTACCTTGAACCGCACCGGGAGGGTCACACGATTTTTGGCATCGGTGTTTTCAAAGACGGCGAAATGGATGTGCGGCCCGGCTGCATAACCCGTGGCGCCGGAGAGCGCGATATGCTGCCCCGCGCCCACGTGCTGCCCCAGTTGCACCAACGCTCCCTGTGGCTTGAGGTGGAAGTATTCCGCAAAGGTGCCATCGTCATGCCGGATGATGACGTAGTTGCCCTCCGACTTGAATTTCTCCTCCAGGCCACCCTCGGTATAATCCTGCCGCACCCCGGTGACGATTCCCGCCCGAGCCGCGCACACCACCGTGCCCACCGGACAGTCGAAATCAAAGGCGTTCTCATTCTGCGACCCTGCAAAGTGACTGAACTTCCCCAGGTTTCCCTGCGCCAGCCGGTGAGTCTCGGTGGACGCATAGGGCAGCTGGTACACCGCGCTGCCGGCCTTGGCCGTCCCCGTGCCACCGTAGCGCGCCGTGTAGTGGTACGAGCTATTCCAGCTCTTGGTGAGATCATCCCGGCGGAATTGAATAAGCACGAAGGATTTTTGCCCGCCGGAATCGGTTGTGAAAGGCAGCGGGTGCGAGGGCGTCATGTTGGTGAGCGTTGCCTCCACCGTGACGGTGAAAAAGGTGTTGGTGTCGCTTTGGGCGATGAGTGTGATCGTGCCGTCCTCATCCTTCTGTTCGACCACGGTGATGTCGGCGGGGTGGTTTGCCGATGCGGTGGGGACGGCCTTGGGCGTTGCGCTCGGCGTCGGCTTGGCCGCTGGCGTCGGAGGTTGCGCGCCGGAGGTCACCAACCCGGCCGGCATTTCAGTCACTTGACCGTTGATGAGCACAATTTGCCCTTGAGGATAGACCAGCACGGTGCGGCTGCCAGCGGCCAGTTCCGCGCGTGGCTCGCCCAATTTGCTTTTCACTTCCTCAAGCCGGTCGCCCACGTGAACCGTCATCCCGCTAGACGGCGATTCAGCCGCCGTCAATGTGCCGGCCAGCACCGCCGCGCCACCGAAAAATAAGGAGGCTGCGCGCAGGTTCATGGCGAGATGGCCTGGCGGGTTAAGCGCGGGCCAGGGCCAGCAAGTCCGTGAGGTCCACCTTCTTTTCGTAAATTGCCTTGCCGACGATCACGCCATCGAGTCGCGGATGCGCCTGGGCCATTTCCGCCAATTTTGCCACATCTTCACGCCGGGCCACCCCGCCGGAGGCGATGATGCGCGCGGGCGTCGCCTGTAGCATCGCCTGCTGGGCATGGTAATTCGGCCCCGTCAGCATCCCGTCGGTGGCGATGTCCGTATGAATGATGGTCTGGATGCCAAGGTCGCACACTTTCCGGGCCAGGTCTTCTGCCCGCACCACGGAGACATTTTTCCAGCCATCCACTGCCACCCTGCCATCGCGGGCATCAATGCCCACTGCCAGGCGCTCTGCGCCAAAACGGTGCACGAGGCCCGTCACAAACGCCGGGTCGTGGCAGGCGCGTGTGCCGATGACCACGCGGCGGACGCCGGCATGGAAGGCCTCCTCCACGTCGTTCAACGTGCGCATACCCCCGCCGAGCTGGACTTTCAGCCCTGTCGCCGCAATGCGCGCCACGTGGGCGAGATTGCGCGGCACCCCTTCAAAGGCGCCGTCCAGGTCCACGACGTGCACCCATTCCGAGCCGGCGGCCTTGAAAGCCTGGGCCGGCTCAACAGGGTCTTCGTAATAGACCGTTTCCTCCGAGGCGCGGCCTTGCGTCAACCGCACGCAGCGTCCGTTTTTGAGATCAATGGCGGGGTAGATCAGCACGAGATTGCACAGTGGCCGGGAGGGCCTACTTGGTGGCGATTTCGAAGATATTGATGGAGTAGGGGGCCAGCGTCTTGTCGAAGCTGGCGCCCAAGCCGGTGGCCGCCGTGGTGTTGGGCACGATCTTCTTCGGCTCGGCGATGGAGTTTGTGTCCGTCGGCTGCGCCGCCATGGAGATGAGTGTGCCGTTGGGGTCGATGGACGCGGCGCCTTTCAGCTCAAAATGCACCGCCTGCGGCTGGTCGAGCAGGTTGACGACATTGAGGTAAACTTTGCCGGTCTTGCTGTCGCGAGTGGAAACATAATAAATCGCGGGCAACTCGCGGGAGGTCGCCGCGGCGCCACGGTTGCCGGGAATCTGGCCGTTATGCGTCGGGATGTTCGCATCGCTGGCTTCCAGGATCTGGTCGCCGCGGTGGTTGCTGAACATCACCTGCGCATAGTAGGAGGGCGAGCCGTAGCTGTTCAGCGCATCATAGCCAATCAAGTCGGAGGGCCACTGCATTGAGCCCCCGGCATTGCGCCCGCCCGTCGCGTTGCTGACGTTGACAAACAGCGGCGCATACGAGGCCATGATGATGATGTCCGAATTGCGGATCATGCCCGTCATGTACACGGCGTCGCCTAGGGCGCCCGTATAGTTGGGCGTGGGCGCGCCCACGCGCGTGGCCCACTCGCCCAGGAAGACTTTCGAATTGCTGCGGTCGTACTTGTCCCAGCTCTTCGAGCTGGTTTCGGAGGCCGCCTGGCTGCTGTTGTAAAGATGGCTGTCAATCACGTCCGGCTTGCGCGTGGTGTTGTCCTTGGAGACGCCGCTTGTTGCCCCACCATTGCGCACCGAGGCGTCGATGATTTGGAGGTGGGGGTACTTGGCCTTGATGGCGTCGTAGAACTGGCTGTAGCGGGCGTTGTAGTTGCCGCGCCAGTCCTCATTGCCGATTTCCACGTAGGTGAGAGCGAACGGCGCGGGGTGGCCATCCTTGGCGCGTTGTGCGCCCCATTGGGTGTTCACGTCACCCGTGACATATTCGATTTCATCCAAGGCATCCTGCACATAGGGCTGCAGCGCGTCGCCGGCCGGGATTTCGCCGTCGCTGTTTGCTCCGCCGAGGAACAATCCCGCGAACACGCCGAGCACCGGCTGCATATGCAGGTCTTCGCACCACGTGAGGTATTCCAGCATCCCGAGGCCGTCATCCGAATAATAGCCCCAGGAGTCATTGACATGGCCGGCGCGCTCGGAGACGGGGCCGATGGTCTTTTTCCAGTTGAAATACGTGTTCTTGTTATGACCTTCCAGGAAGTTGCCGCCGGGGAAGCGGAGGAATTTCGGGCTCAACCCCGCCATCAATTCCATCAAGTCCGGGCGGTTGCCATTGGCGCGGTTGTTAAAGGTCGGCGGGAAGAGCGAGGGCTGGCTGATCCACACGGTGCCCGGCGCGGTCGTCCAGAGCAGAAAGTTCGCATCCTTCGTCGGCTTGACGCTGCCATCCGTCTTGAGCGTCACTTCATACTTTTGCCAGGTGTTCGTCAGCTTCGGCACGGTTGCATAGGCATAGGTGACGGGCGAGGTCGTGCTCGACAGGGCCACGGAGATGGGGCCGGCAAAATTGGCGCTGGCCTTGGCGTAGAAGGAAGCCTTGTAGGTGGTGTTCGGCTTCACCGGCACGCCCCAATATCCTTCGTTCGCCACGCCCACGCGTTGGTTGGCCGACGCCGTGGTGGCCTCAAGCTTCAGGCTGATGGGCTGGGCGTCGTTGTATTTCTCTGTGCGGTCAAAATCCATCGTGCCCGCCGCGCCGGGGTCCAGCACCATCGACCAGCGCTTGGGGTTGGCGGCCGGCTCCTGGAATGTGCGGTTGCCCAGCAGCTCGCCATACAAGCCACCGTCGAGACAGTAGTTGATGTCTTCCGTCATCATGCCAAAGAGCATGGGGCTCGAGGTGCCCTTCACTTTGTCCACATTGATGGTGATGGTCGGGGTGGCCGGAGCAGCCTCGGCGGCTCGCAGCACGGTCACGGAGCCCGTCAGGGCCAGCATTGCGGTCAGGCGCAGCCAGGTCATTTTCAGGAGGGTGGTCTTCATGGGGAGATGGGTAAAAAGCAGAGTTAACCAGCGTGGGCTTCACGCCCTCAAAGTCCATTCAAAAAGGCGGGGCTACGCGCCCACATCCGCCTGCGTCCAGCGTCCGTCAATCAGACGCCAAAGTTGGCCGGTGGGATTTTTGTCCCGCAGGGCCGCCGGCAAACGGTTCGGGCGCACATTGTCATAGCAATGCAACGCGCCAAAACGCCGGAGCGAGGCGGGTATGCCCACCGCGGTGAAGCCGGGGTGGCACGTCGCCGGGAAGGGGCCGCCGTGGTTCATCGCGGGGCTGACGGCCACGCCCGTCGGCATCTTGTCGTTCAACAAACGACCCACGCGCACCCGCAGGCGGGGTTCCAGCTCCGCATACGCGGCATCGTCGGAGCCGCGTGTGTCGGAATAAACGCAGCCGGTGAGATTGCCTTCGAGATGTTCCAAAACAGCACAAGCTTCGGCGAGATTTTGCGCCACCACCAGCAGGGAGGCATTGCCAAAGGCTTCAGTCTGGAATTTCTCCGGCGATTTCAGGAAATCCGCCCCCGCCACGCGCAGGAGGGTGTTGGCAAAACGGTAGCCGGGCGGCGGCAATGCCGCGCCGCCGGTCAACAGCTTGGCGCCGGTCGCCTGCAAAGTGCTCACGCTGGCGGTGAGGGATTTCTGCACGCTGGCGGAAAGCAGCGGCGCGGGGGTCGCGGCCTCAAAACGTCTTTTGACTTCGGCGATGAAGGTTTCCGCCGCTTCACTCGCCAGCAAAATCACCAGGCCCGGATTCGTGCAAAATTGTCCGGAGCCCATCAGGCAGCTACCGGTAAACTCCTCGGCCAGTTTCGCGCCGCGTTCCGCCAGCGCGCCGGGCAGGATGACCACCGGGTTGACGCTCGAAAGCTCGGCGTACATCGGTTTGCCTGCGGCATCGGCGGCGGCCTTGAGTTTGAGGCCCGCCTGGCGGCTGCCGGTGTACGCGATGGCTCCCAAGCGGGCGTCGGCGACGAGGCGTTCCCCGTCAGCGTGGCTGGTGCGGTAGATCAACTGCACGGTGGCAGTCGGCAGGCCCGTCTCTTTAAGTGCAGCCAAGGCTTCCTCCGCCAACAAGCGGGTGGTGCCGGGGTGCGAAGTGTTGGCCTTCGCGATGACGGGGTTGCCCGCTGCCAGCGCTGCGGCAAAGTCGCCACCAGCGACGCTATTGAAGGCAAAAGGGAAATTATTCGGCCCGAACACGGCCACCGGGCCAATGGGCCCGAGCACGGCGCGGATGTTCAGCTTGGTGTCGAGCGTGGGTTGCGCCCACGAGCCTTCGATGGCGGCCGCTGCCGCCTGGCGCAATTGGCCGGTGGTGCGGGGCAGCTCCACTTCGCCAAGGCGCGGAGCCTTGGCCAGGCCGGACTCTTGGTGCGCCATTTCGACGAGCTCCGGCGCACGCTTTTCAATGCGTTCGGCAAATTTGTTCAGGAACGTGGCGATTTTTTCTGCCGGCGTCGCGCGCAGGGTTTTTGCGGCCTCTGCCGCGGCGGCCAGCGCGGCTTCGCAGTCCGCCCATGCGCTGATGGGGTACTCGTCCGGCAGGCTCTGGCTGGTGGTGGGGTTTTCCGCGCGGAAGGTTCCGGCGGCGGTGGCCGCGCGCCATTGGCCGGCGATTAAAACAGGTTGAACAGGCATGGGATGATGAGAAGAAGTTTAGAGCCAGGGTTTCCAGCGTTTGAGCAGCGTGTGGATTTCGCCGCGTTCGGCGGCGGTCACGTCCGCCAGTGGCGCGCGCACCGGTCCGCCCACGAGGCCCATCTCGTCCATCATGCGTTTCATGACGGAAACCTCATACCCCTTGCGACGCGCGCGGAATTCGTAGAGTGGGATCACCAGCTCGCTCATCAGGCTGTCCAGCTCCCGCGAATGTCCGGCGGAGGCGAGTTCGTGCAGGCGCAGGGAAAGCTTCGGCGCAACGTTGGCGATGCTGGAGGTGTAGGTGCGCACGCCCATCGAGTAGTAGCCCGGCACCATGTCATCCCCCGCGCCACCGACCCAATGCAGGCGGTCGCCCAGGTGGCGGCGGATCATCTGGAAGCGGCGGATGTCGCCCTGGCCGTCTTTCCAGGCAATCAAGGTGGGCATTTTCGCCAGTTTTTCGACAAGCTTGGGGCCCGCCGCAAACCAGTCGCGGCTGTAAATGATCAAACCCAGAGGTGTCGCTCCGGCAATCGCGCCATAATAGGCGAGGGTGCCTTCTTCATCCGGTGCCGGATAATAAGGCGGGAAGGCGAGGATGCCATCCACCCCGGCCTTGGCCGAGGCTTGCGCCAAATCCACGGCGATGGGTGGGTTGAAGCCCGTGCCTGCCAGCACCGGCACCCGGCCTTTGACTTCCTTGACCACCGTCTTCACCACAGCCAGATGCTCCGCTGGTGATAGCGAATACAACTCGCCCGTGCCCGCTGCGGCCACCACCGCGCACACCGGGTGGCGCATCAGTGAGCGCAAATTATGCCGCAGACCTTCCAGGTCGAGCGACAGGTCTTTCTTGAAAGGGGTGACGGGGAACGCGATCACCCCGCGCAGTTGCTGGCGTAATTCGGCAGGAGACATAAGGGGGATTCGATAACACCTCCCCATTCATCACGCAAGCGTAGGCTCAAAGGTTGACCTGGCCGCCAAATCTAGGGCAAAGTCGTCGGGTCAGGCCCCTTTTTACCCCCGACCCCGCTTGAACCCCGCCGCCCCTCTGCTTAGT
>JBEHYY010000036.1:0-30726 GCA_048497935.1 Verrucomicrobiota bacterium | reverse complement strand
CGTGCAGGGCGGCGAGTAAGCCTTAAGCGCCTGCTGCAATCAACACCCCCGGAAGCAATTCCGGGGGTGTTTTTTTGGACAAGTGCCACAAGTTTTAATGCTGTCCAATCCCTCCCTTTCGAGCCTATAAGAAAACCCATGTGGAACGAACGCTACGCTGCTGACGAATATATCTATGGCACCGAGCCTAATTCATTTTTGGCCGAGAATGCCAAAATCCTGACCGGCCCTGTACTGAGCCTGGCCGAAGGCGAAGGAAGGAACGCCGTGTTTCTTGCTTCACTGGGATTGAAGGTCCTGGGTGTGGATGGATCCGCCGTGGGTCTGGCCAAGGCGCAGAAACTGGCCGCCGCGCGGGGGCTGACCATCCAAACAGAAGTGGCGGACTTGGCCGTTTATGAACCGACGGAGGGTCGCTATGGCTCGGTCATTTCCATTTTTGCGCACCTCCCCAGCGATGCCCGCAGACAACTGTATCCCAAGGTGGAGCGGGCGCTCCGACCAGGTGGAATCATTCTGTTGGAGGCATATGCGAAGTCTCAAATCATGAAAAACACCGGAGGCCCCCGGGATTTAGACATGCTCATGACCAGCGAGGATGTGGAGCAGGCGTTTCCCACTTGCGAGGTCATCCTCTCCTGTGAAATTGAACGAAACGTCGTTGAAGGCACGTTTCACACCGGGGTGGCCTCGGTGGTGCAATTTATGGCGAGAAAAAGAGGCTGACCGGAATTTTGGGAAAACGTTTTAGGGGATAAATTTTGAGCTTCCCCGAAGAGAGGGAGAGGCATTTCATTACGAGTACACCCATGAAAACTGCGACTCCCTTCCTACTTTTGGCCGCCATGACGACGGCCGCGCCTTGCCAACTCTCGGGTGCGGAGGCGCCCGCGCCGACCACAATTATTCCAGATTACCCGGCGGCACATTCGCCCAAGGAAGGGCCGGCAGCCTTTGCCTCAGGGGGCAAGCGAATCAGTCTCCCACAAGGGTACATCGTTGGGGCCGACCTATCGGCCGTACCGGCCACGGAAGGCCGCGGCACCGTCTATTACGACCAAGGCAGGCCCATGGACATTCTCGAGATAATGAAGGCCCACGGCTTCAATTATGTACGGCTGCGCATTTTTGTGGATCCCACAGCGTCGGATGGCTATGACCAGCGCTCCGGCAAAGGTTATTGCGGGCTGGAGCAAACCATCGCCTTTGCCAAGCGCATCAAGGCCGCTGGCATGGGCCTGCTGCTCGACTTCCACTACAGCGATAATTGGGCGGACCCCGGCAAGCAGGTCAAACCCCTCGCCTGGCACGACCTCGACTTCCCGAACCTGGTCAAGACGCTCCACGACTACTCGAAGGATGTCATCCTCAAGATGAAAGAAGCCGGGGCGGCACCGGACATGGTGCAGCCGGGCAACGAAATCACCCCCGGGATGCTGCTGCCCGATGGCAGCACCAAAAACTGGGACCAGTTGGCGGCACTCCTCAAGGCGGGGATTGCCGGAGTCAAGGAAGCAGACCCGAATATCATCATCATGCTCCACATTGACAAAGGCGGGGACAACCGCGTCACCCACCAGTGGGTGGACAACGCGCTGTCGCATGGCGTGGAATTCGATGTATTGGGGGAATCGTGCTACTCGAACACCCAATGGCAGGGGCCCATCACGAAGCAGGTGGCCAATTTTGCGGAACTCGTCAAAGCCTACCCCTATCTCTACTTCATCAATGATGAATACGGCGGCAGCATCCGCAATGCGGACAATGATCAGGTGGCCAACAGCGC
Organism: Verrucomicrobiota bacterium; assembly: GCA_048497935.1. GTDB lineage: Bacteria > Verrucomicrobiota > Verrucomicrobiia > Opitutales > JABDGR01 > JABDGR01. Next base: position 28,940 of record JBEHYY010000036.1, on the reverse strand, counting down.
AGGCCGTGGGCAAGCCGGGCCTGCCACCGTGGTGCTCAAGAAGCCAGATTGGGCGGCACCGGGGCTGGATTGGTCCAAGCGCTGGGCCAATGACATGATGTTCGACCTGCCGGACGGCAAGGGGCTGGGCGCCTTTAGCTGGGAACCGACACAGAACGGCAACCAACAGGCGCTTTTCTCCAACGTGGTTGACCCAACCACCGGCCAGAGCCATCCGACGGCCAACCAGGAGATGTATATGTTCGACGCGATGGCCAAGCGCTATGCCAGCCGGATGAGGCAACCGGAAACAAAACCCGCTTCAACCACGGCAGGGAAATAACAACGGCGAGAGATTCAGCTATCGTAGGTGTATGGAGCAGAACACGACAGCACCACGGACTAACCCAAAGAGCTGGAAATAAAACACCCCCGGAGGCGACTCCGGGGGTGTTTTGCAATCCACGATTGGGCGCGGATGATTTAGCCGGCGTGACCGCTGGCCATGTTCTTGATGATGTCGATGATGGGCAGGAAGAGCGCGATAACGATGGTGCCGACCACCAAGGCAAGGCCGACGATCATGATCGGCTCAATGATGGAGGTGAGGCCGGCAACGGCGTTGTCCAAGTCTTCGTCGTAGTTGTCAGCAATGCGGTTAAGCATTTCAGGCAGTTCGCCCGTTTCCTCACCGACGTCGATCATGGAAGTCACCATGGTGGGGAAGATTTTCTGCTGCTCAAGGGGAGCGGCCAGAGGCTCGCCATCGCGCACGCGGTCGTGGACGCGGTCCAGCGCCTTGGCGATGACGCTGTTTTCAATGATGTCACGCGTGATGGTGAGCGCCTGGAGAATGGGCACACCCGAGGACATCAGCGTGCCGAAGGTGCGGGTAAAGCGGGCAATGTTGGCCTTGCGGGCAAAGTCGCCAATCTTGGGTGTCTTCAGGATGACACGGTCGAGCAGCGCGCTGCCGAGCTTGCTGGCAATAAACATCTTGATGGCGAAAAAGCCACCCACGAGCACGGCCACGTCGATAATGCCGCTGACAACGGAAGACGGCGTCATGAAGTGGCTGATTTTGACCACCTTGTCCGTCAGCCAGGGGAGCTTGTCGGTGTGCAGCATGTCCTGGAAGATTTTCTGGAACTTGGGCACCACGAAGGTCATCAGGAGGGCGACGATGATAAAGGCGACCGACACGACCACCGCGGGATAGACCATCGCGGCCTTGATCTTCTTGTTGGTCTTGACGGACTTTTCCATGAAGCGGGCGAGACGGGACAGCACCACGTCGAGCACACCACCGGCCTCACCGGCCTTCACCATGTTGACGTACAGGCGGTCAAACACCTTGGGGTGCTGGGCCATGCCGTCGGAAAAGTTGTTACCGGAACGAACGTTGTCAGCCAAGGCAACCAAGACATCGCGGAAGCGCTGGTTTTTCTCCTGGCGGATCATGACTTCAAGGCTGCGCAGCAGGGGCAGACCGGCTTGGAGTAGCGTCGCCATCTGGCGGGTAAAGACGGCCAAGGCTTCGGGCGTGACGACACGGCCGATGCTCATGCCACCACCCTTTTTGGCCGGCTTGCCGGCTTTGCCCGGCTTGGCGCCCTCGGCGGTCAGCGAGGCCACCATGAGGCCCATCTGGGAGAGCTTGGCATTGGCCTCGTCGGGAGAGGAAGCTTCGATCTTGCCGGTCTTTTGGGTCCCGGAAGAGTCAATGGCACTGTATTTGTATTTAGGCATGGGGTGGACGGAAAACGGGGTAACGCAATGCTGGAGTTACTAAAGCAATTGGCGAGAAGAAAGTTAGGGAATAAAGGCCGGGCAGGCAGGGGGGTTCCACTACCTATCACGTATATTTCAAAACTTCGTCAATAGTTGTGAGGCCGTCGAAAATAGCGCGGAGGCCGTCATCGCGGAGGGTGCGCATCCCCTGCTCCACAGCCTTCTGCTTGAGGACGAGGGTGGGCGCCTTCTTGGTGATGAGCTCGCGGAGGGCGTCGGTGACGGTCATGAGCTCAAAGAGGCCCTGGCGGCCACGGTAGCCAGACTGGCTGCACTCGGGGCAGCCCTTGCCGAAGTAGAACTGCTTGTCGGCAATGATCAGCGGGTCGGCGCCGAGCATTTCAATCATCTCATGGTCGGGCTCAAAGGCGGTGCGGCAAGTCTTGCAGATTTTACGGACCAAGCGTTGGCCCAGGACGCCTTCCAACGAGGCGGAGATGAGGAACGGCTCCAAGCCCATGTCGATCATACGGGTGACGGCACCGGGAGCGTCATTGGTGTGGAGGGTGGCCAGCACGACGTGGCCCGTCAGCGAGGCCTGCACGGCGATCTGGGCGGTTTCCAAGTCGCGAATCTCACCCACCATGATCTTGTCCGGGTCCTGCCGCAAGAAGGAGCGCAGAGCTTTGGCGAAGTCGAGGCCGACCTGGTGGTTCACAGCGACCTGCATGATGCCGTCGATTTCGTACTCCACCGGGTCTTCCGCGGTGAGGATCTTGATGTCGATGGTGTTCACCTCGCGCAGGGCGCTGTAGAGCGTCGTTGTCTTGCCCGAGCCGGTGGGGCCGGTGACAATGAAGATGCCGTTGGGCAGGTTGACGAGATTGCGAATGTTATTGAGCACATCGCCCGGGAGGGAGAGGTTGGCGAGGTCGAGATTGACGACGGATTTGTCGAGCACGCGGAGCACCACGCTTTCGCCGAACTGGGTCGGGAGGGTCGAAACGCGCAAGTCCACGGGGCGACCGGCGATGGTCATCTTGATGCGACCGTCCTGGGGGATGCGGCGCTCGGCGATGTTAAGGTTGGAAAGCACCTTGACGCGGGAGATGACGGGAATGGCGAGGCTCTTGGGCGGGGGAGCCATTTCGTAGAGCGCGCCGTCAATGCGATAACGGATGCGGAACTGGTCTTCAAAGGGCTCAAAGTGAATGTCGGAGGCCTTGTCGCGAATGGCCTGCTGCATCACGAGATTGACGAAACGGATGATGGGCGTCTCGTTGGCCATGTTTTCCAAGTCAGCGGCCTTGAGGTCGGCGTCACTTTCCGTGCCGACGTTGCTGCCCTTGATCTCGGCCAGCAGGGCGTCGAGGGAGGCGTCTTCCTCGCCGTAGGTGGCCGTCAGCAGACCGTCGATGATATCGGGGTCGATGACGACGATCTTGATGTCCTTGTTGAGGGAGAACGTCAGGTCATCGACGATGCTGTTATTGAAAGGGTCTTTGGCGAGGACGGTGATGGAGGTGTCGTCCATCTTCATCGGCACGACGCCGTACATGCGTGCGACCTGGGCCTTGATGGCCTTGGTGGCGGCGTCGTCAAGGGTGCTGGGCACCTGGGGCAGGAAGTCGAACTGGAGGTAGTCGGCGACCATTTTGAGGAGGCCGGGTTTGTCCACCGCGCCGGTGTCGATGATGCAGTCGGCCAGGCTTTTGCCGGTTTGTTGCGCGGTCTGCTGCAATTCTTCGAGCTGGGCCTCGGTGACAAGGCCGCTCTTCTGGAAAACATCCGCGATGGCGTGATTATGGTCTTCGAACATATCCGTGGGTAGGTTGGGGCTGGGTTTGGGTAAAGGTGTGGAGAGAGAGGCTGGAAAATCAGGCTTTGACGGGGGTGGTTTCGCGGACTTTCTTCTTCATTTCCTCGGGGATCTGGGCCTTTTCGACGGCGGTCTCGGCGGTGATGAGGCCGCGTGCGTAGAGGCTCATGAGGTGCGCGTCGAGGGTGATCATGCCCAAGCCGCCGCCGGTCTGGATGTCCGAGGTGATGCGGTAAGTCTTGTTGTCGCGGATCAAGGCGGCGATGGAGTCCGTCATGATCATGATTTCGTAGCTGGCCACGCGGCCGCCGCCGACTTTTTTGCAAAGCGCCTGCGAAATGACGGCGACGATGGAGGAGGCCAGCTGGGTGCGAATCTGGTCCTTGGTGTTGGCGGGAAAGGCATCCACGATGCGGTCAACCGTGCGGGCGGCGCCGGTGGTGTGGAGGGTGCCAAAGACAAGGTGACCCGTCTCAGCGGCGCTGACGGCGGCCTCGATGGTTTCCAAGTCGCGCATTTCACCGACGAGGATGACGTCCGGATCCTGGCGCAGCGCGCCGCGGATGGCGTCAGCAAAGCTGGGGACGTCCACGCCCACTTCGCGCTGGGTGACGATGCACTTCTTGTGCTCGTGGTAATATTCGATGGGGTCCTCGGCGGTGATGATGTGGCCGTCCTCGTTTTCGTTGATCCAGTTGATCATCGAGGCCAGCGTGGTCGATTTGCCGGAGCCGGTGGGACCGGTGACGAGGATGAGGCCGCGCGGGCGCACGAGGAGGTCCTTGATGCGGTCGGGCAGGCCGAGGTCGCGCATCGAAAACATCTTGTGCGGGATCATGCGCAAGACCATGCCGTAGTTGCCCTTGGCCTTGAGGACGGAGACGCGGAAGCGCGCCTTGTCCATGAAGGCGAAGGCAAAATCGGCCGACCCCACCTGCTTGGCTTTTTGCTGGTGGTGGTCGGAGGCGATGGAGCGCATGAGCTGCTCGGTATCCTCCGGGGTGAGCTTGGGACCTTCCACGGGCGACATTCCACCGGACAGGCGCAGCGTGGGCGCCTGGCCAACCTGGAGGTGAAGGTCGGACGCGCCGACTTCCACCATCAGGTTCAGAAGGTCGTTCATTTCGTAACTCATGGCGGTCAGTCCTCGATAAGGAGCAGAGGGGCGCGGGGCCGGCTCAGGCCATGGTGGCGTAAACCACTTCGTCAACCGTGGTATTGCCGCTGGTTACCTTGCGAACGCCGTCCTCGCGCATGGTGCGCATGCCCAATTCGCGGGCCTTCTGGCGCAATTCAACGAGGGAACGGGCTTCGTAAATCATCTGCTGCACTTCCTCATTGATGAGGAAGAGCTCGAACAGGCCCATGCGGCCGCGGAAGCCGACGCCATTGCAGCGCTGGCAGCCTTCGCCCTTCATGAAGGTGGCCTGGGCGGCCTGCACTTCGTTCAGGCCGATGGCCATCAACTCACGGGCATCGGGCAGATAGGGCTTTTTGCACTGGGCGCAAACCTTGCGCACGAGGCGCTGGGCGAGCGCGGCGCGCAGGGACGCCGAGACGAGGAAGGGCTTGACCCCGATGTCCACGAGACGGGTGACGGCGCTGGGGGCGTCGTTGGTGTGCAGCGTGGAGAACACCATGTGACCGGTGAGCGAGGCGTTGATGGCGATTTCCGCCGTTTCAAAGTCGCGAATTTCCCCGATCATGATGACGTTCGGGGCTTGGCGGAGCATGGCGCGCAAGGCGCGGGAGAAGGTCATTTCCACTTCGCGGCGCACCTGCACCTGGTTGATGCCCGTCATCTGGTACTCGACGGGGTCTTCCACGGTGATGATCTTGCGGTCCGGGTGGTTGATGTAGTTAAGGGCGGAATAAAGCGTCGTCGATTTGCCGGAGCCGGTGGGGCCGGTGACGAGGAAGATGCCGTCCGCCATGGCGATGATCTTTTCGAAGGTCGCCTGGTCGTCCGAGAAGAAGCCCAACTCGGGGAGGCCGAGCTTGAGGCCTTCCTTGTCGAGGATTCGCATGACGATGCTTTCGCCGTAAACGGTGGGGAGGACGGAGACGCGCAAGTCCACGGCCTTTTGGCCGATGATCATCTGAATACGACCGTCCTGCGGGATGCGTTTTTCAGCGAGGCTGACGTTGGCCATCAGCTTGAGGCGGGAGACAATGGGGGGCTGGAGGCGCTTGGGCGGGTTCTCCACTTCGAGGAGCGAACCGTCAATGCGGTAGCGGACGCGGAAGCGCTTTTCCATCGGCTCCAGGTGAATATCCGAGGCGCGGCGTTTGACGGCCTCGGTGATAAGCATGGAGACGTACTTGATGATCGGGGCCTCGGCCTCGGCGGCCTGCTTGGCCTTGACCGCAGCCTCACCGGTGGCCGACTTTTGCTCTTCACCCTCAAAAAGGTCGCCATACTGGGAGCCGGCGGGCGCCGTGTAGTTCTCATCAATCGCCTCCTGGATGGCCTTGGGGCTGGCCAGATAGGTGGTGATGGTGACGCTGAGCATCTTGCTCAGGCTGTCGATGGCGTCGATGTTCAGGGGGTCGGAAATGGCGAGGTCGAGCTGCTTGCCATCCAGCGACATCGGGAAGGCCTTGTAGCGCAGCGCGAGGTCACGGGTGACGAGCTTGAGCAGGTCCTCCCCAGGGCGGACGACGGTCAGGTCCACCACCTCCATGTTGAATTCCTGGCCGAGAGCCTTGTAGATGGCCTCCTCGGTCACGGCATTGTTTTCGATAAGGATGTCCAGGGCGGCCGAGTCAACCTGGTCGCTTGGGGTGTCGGACTTGACTTGGCTGCGGGCCGAAGCCACAGCGTCGGCCTGGATAAGGCCTTTGTCCTGGAGAAGTTGGAGAACGAAGTCGTCAGCTGAGGTCACGCCGTTTAAAGCCGCAAGGGGTCTGTTAAGGGGTTAAGGGGGTAAGGTTTATCGATTGAGGCTGACCAGGAATTCCGCGTTTGATTTGGTTTTCTTCACGCGGGTGATCAACATCTCCATCGCTTCGGTTGAAGGTATACCTTTCATTGCGCGACGCAACGAATAAATTTTCTGCAATTCGTCCTTGTGGTAGAGCAATTCCTCCTTGCGCGTGCCGCTTTTTTCGAAGTTAAGCGCGGGGAAGATGCGCTTGTCGGACAAGGCGCGGTCGAGGTGGAGCTCCATGTTGCCGGTGCCTTTGAACTCCTCAAATATCACCTCGTCCATCTTGCTGCCAGTCTCCACCAAGGCCGTGCCCAGGATGGTCAGGCTGCCGCCGCCCTCGATGTTGCGGGCGGAGCCGAAGAAGCGTTTGGGTTTTTGCAGGGCGTTGGACTCCACGCCGCCGGAGAGGATCTTGCCGCTACTGGGCATCAAGGTGTTATAGGCGCGCGCGAGGCGGGTGATGGAATCGAGCAGGATGACTACATGCTGGCCGTACTCAATCATGCGCCGGGCCTTTTCAATGACCATTTCGGCGGCGTGAACGTGGCTTTCGGCCGGTTCGTCGAAGGTGGAGGAAATGACCTCGGCGCCCTGGACGCTGCGGCGGAAGTCGGTGACCTCCTCGGGACGTTCGTCCACGAGCAGGATGATCATCGCGATGTCCGGGCGGTTCTCCCGAATGGCGCCGGCGATACCCTGCATGAGCACCGTCTTGCCGGTGCGCGGAGCGGCGACAATCAACCCGCGCTGGCCCAAGCCGACGGGGGTCAGCAAGTCCACAATGCGCATGGAGTTATTGTCCCACTTCACCTCGGGTTTCGTCTCCATCATGAAGCGCTCGGTGGGGTAATAGGGCGTCAGCTCGGTGAAGGGAATGATGTGGGCAACGTCTTCCGGCGGACGGCCATTGACGCTGATGACCTTGAGGGCGAACGGGCAGCTTTCGCCCTCGCGCGGCGGGTGGGCCCAGACCTCCACCTCGTGCCCGCGCTGGAGGCCCCAGCGATCGATAAGGCGTTGCGGGACAAAACAGCTCAGGCCGCGCAGGCGATAATTATCCACCGTGTAGGTGAGGATGCCGTGTTCCGTATCGAGCAAGTCGAGGATGCCCGTCAGCTTGATGGGCTTTTCCTTGGCCCGCTGGTCCTTGAGCAAATCGCGGATCAGCTGGCGACGCAGGGGCACCGCGGGCACTGTCAAACCGGCGTTATTAACCCGTTCCTCCAACTCAACGAGGGGCAGGATATACAGTTCGTTAAAATCGAGCGGCTTGCCGCCAGCAGCAGTGGCTTCCGTGGCCAGACGGTCAATCTCCTCTATCTGACGGAGGGCTTCCCAGGTGGGCAATTCACCCAACTGCAAGTTACCCACATCGGTTTCATAGCCACGCTTGGGCTGGCCGTAAGTCTTGGGTTTGAATTGCTGCGGATGTTGCTGGTGTTGCGGGGGCTTGTTGCCAGGGTTGAAGCCTCCCCCACCCTGCGGCGGGTATTGTTTGCCAAATTTATTCTTTTTGAAATCGCGGTTGAACTTACCCTGTTTCCAGGGTTTTTCCCAAGGACGCCCACCCCCATAGCCACCACCGCCGCCGCCAAAATTGCGGTCGCCACGGAAGCCACCACCTTGATGGGGATGGTCGCCTTGGCGTGGAGGCTGGTGCTCGCCTTGATGAGCCGGAGGAGGCTGGCCCTCCGGGGCGCGATTGGCCGGAGCTTCCGCCGGAGGAGGCTCTTCCTGGCGGGGAGGGGCTTCGCGCAAATCATCATCCGAGGTGCTGAAAGACAACGGCGCCTGCTCCGGCTCATCGCGGGGAGGCGCAGGACGCTCGGCCACCGGGGGAGGAACATCCTCACTGGCAGACTTGGGGCGGCGACCGCGCTTGGCGGGCTTGGCTTCGGCGCCGGAATCTTCAACCGCGGCAGGCTTGCTGACGCTGGCGGGTTTGGCGCGGCGACCGCGACGTTTGGCGGAATTTTCTTCCGAATCACTCATGGTGGTAAAAAAGGAATCGGCGCGCTAAAAAGCGCCGGGTGGAGCGAATCAGGCTCCCAACAAAAGAGAGCCAAAGTTAAGCGTCGAGGCCGACGAGGGCAGAGAGTGCACGCCACCGCAACGGTGGAAGATGAGAGAAGTATTTAGGGTGCCGAATGGCATATTACCGAGGTAAAGTAACCCAGCTGGCGGCGCAGAAAGTCCAACGAACCATCATTAAGCGCCACCCAATCAGCCTGGTCGATCTTCTGCTGCAACGGCCATTGACGGGCCTGCCGGGCGGTGACTTCGACTGGGGAGAGTCCCCTGGCCGCAAGGCGGGCGGCCTGTAGCGCGGGACTGGAGGCTATACAAAGCGTGAAATCGAACTCGGTGGCAAGGTTTTTTTCAAAGAGCAGGGGGATTTCGACCACCCAGTCCTTTTGGGGCTCCACCCTCATGGCGGAATGCCAGTGCAGGCGGACCTTGGGGTGCAAGACCCCTTCCAGCCACTCCAGCTCCCGGGAGTCGGCAAACACAATCCCAGCCACCTTGCGCCGGGAGACCTTCCCCTGCTCCAGGATCCGCTCCCCCCACCGTTTGCGGGCGGCTTGTTTTAGTTCTTCGTCCGTCTCCCACAATTCGCGCACGACGGCATCACTCTCAATAACGCCAAACCCTTGGTCCCGGAAAACGCCGCCGGCCGTGCTTTTACCGCAGCCCATGCCGCCGGTAAGCCCAATGCGCCAGCCACGATCGTCAGGTTTGTTTTTTTTCAAGCCAGTCATGTTTTCCTTTTAAATCGACCAATCAGACAATAACTCAAGGCGACGAAAAGCAACCTTCTTAAGAATAGGGTTTTCTCACCATTTTCCCCGCATCGGCCCCAGCAGGCTAACGTGAGTTGTGCCTTGTTCAAGCTGCATATCCTAACGTTGCCGGTTCGTCACAAACCGGTATGCGATGTTCGCTTGCCGAAGGGAAGCGCGGGCATTAGAGTCTGCTTTCTCCTGCAATGGAACCTCTCGCCCATGCGTTTCTGCGCGACACTTTTACGCGCCAGCCGCTATTTCAGGACAAGACCTGGCGGCTGTCGCCCACCGCGTGGCCGTTGACGCCCGAGCAATCGGCGGAGTTGGAGCGCATCGGTGAGGCCTGCCTGTCCTTTTTGCGCGCGCTGGAAGTGCTCTATACGCGGTCGTGGCAGGGCAAAAACCTGCTGCGCAACCGCGAATTGCTGGCCCCCTGGGTGGCGGGTTACCTGGACCGCGGCAAGCCCGAGCGCCTCATCGCCCACCAGCGCCATGCCGCGACAAAAAATCGCTTTCCTTCCGTCCTGCGCCCAGACTTGCTCCTGACCGAGGAGGGTTTTGCGCTGACGGAAATCGATGCAGTGCCCGGCGGCTTGGGGCTGACGGCGTTTCTCAACCGTCTTTATGACCAACCGGGTGCGGGGGTACTGGGCGCGAATGATTTACTGCTGGAGGAGTTCCACGCCACGCTGGCCGCACTGGCCCCAGGCAAAGCCGAACCCTTCATCGCCATCGTTGTCAGCGACGAAGCGGCGACGTACCTGCCGGAGTTTACGTGGATTGCCGCGCGCCTGCGCGAGCGCGGACACCGGGTTCACGTGCTGCATCCCACGGAGATCATGCCGCTGGGCCACACCCTTTGCGCACCCGTCGATGGCAACCCGGAGCAGATTGACGTGCTCTACCGCTTTTTTGAATTGTTCGATTTGGCGAATGTGCGCACGGCGGATTTCATTCTCGCTGCCGCCGAGGCGGGAGATGTCGTCGTCACTCCGCCCATGCGCACATTCCAAGAGGAGAAACTGGCGTTGGCGCTGCTACACCATCCGCAGTTGGAGGATTTCTGGCGCGAGAACCTGCCGCGGGGCTCCTGGCCGGTGTTAAAGAAGCTGGTGCCGCATTCCTGGGTGGTGGACCCAGTGGAGTTGCCGCCCAATGCGGTGCTGGATGCCCCGTGGGTGGCAGGCAAGCCCATCCACCGCTGGGAGCAACTGGCCGAGGCTTCACAAAAGGAGCGCAATCTTATCTTGAAGGCGAGCGGTTTTCACGAAACGGCGTGGGGGGCGCGCTCGGTGGTGCTGGGCAGCGATGTCTCGCGCGAGGAGTGGCTCGCCGCCATCCGCCATGCGATGGCCATGGCGCCGCAGACGCTGCATATATTGCAGGACTACCGCAAGCCGATGCGCCTGAAGCACCCGGTATACAATGCCGAGGGGCAGCTTTATGAGATGGAAGGCCGCCTGCGGCTGTGCCCGTTCTATTTCGTCCATGGCGAACACGCCCGCATCGGCGGGGCGCTGGCCACGTTCTGCCCGGCAGACAAGAAAATCATCCACGGGATGAAGGACGCCGCGATGCTGCCGAGCGCGGTGGTGGAGAGTGCTTTGGTTCCTAGCAGCTAGCGCCGGCGTGCTTTTTGAGGTATTCTTCAGCCACGCGGCCGAGGTCGGCGCGGGTTGATACTTTTTCCAAAATGCCACGCAAGGCAGCGGCAGCCGGCATATCCTTGACCATGCCTTTGAAGATTGCACGCAGGCCGCCGAGATTGGCAGTGGCCGGGTCGCGGCCTTCCATGGCGAGGCGGTCGTCTGTGTAGCGGAGCATCATGGCCCAACGCTCGGGCAAGGTGGGTTTGGGGGGCGGCGGCTCGCCAGCGAGGCCCGCCCGCAATTCGCGGAAAATCCAAGGGTAGCCCAGCGCGGCGCGGCCAATCATCAGGCCGGCGAGATTTGTCTCCTGCCGCAGGCGCAGAGCCATGGCCGGGGTGTCCACACTGCCATTGCCGATGACGGGGATGGACACGGCGCGGGCCACTTCGGTGATGACGCCCCAGTTGGCCCCGCCGCGGTAGCCCTGCTCCTTGGTGCGGCCATGCACAGCGAGTGCGCGGATGCCCGCACCCTCCAGGCGCTTCGCGGCTTCGGGGGCGACGATGGATTTATCATCCCAACCCAGGCGGATTTTGGCGGTGACAGGAACAGCCACCGCGCCAACCACGGCTGAGGCTATTTTCTCGAGCAAGGGCAAATCGCGCAGCAGTGAGGAGCCCGCGTTACGGCAAGTGACCTTGTCGGCCGGGCAACCGTAGTTGATGTCCATGAAATCCGGACGCAGGCGCTCAACGACGCGGCGGGCGGCCTCGGCCATCAAGTCCGGGTCACCACCGAAGATTTGCACACCGAGCGGGCGCTCGACCGGGGTGAAATGCAGATCTCCCCAGGCGAGGGGGGTGCCACGCACAAGGCCTTCGGCATTGGCGAACTCGGTGACAAGCACATCGGCGCCCTGCTCCCTGCACAAGCGGCGGAAGGGGCTGTCGGTAAAGCCCGCCATGGGCGCGAGGTACAGCGGAAAGCGGCCCGCGCTGAACCAGGGCAGCGGAGGCTGAGTTTCGGCGATGGGGGCCGCGGCGAGCATGAATAGAAATGATAGCCGCAAAGGCGCAGGAAGCGCAAGCAAGCTGACTAGGTGGCGGGCGCAGCAAGACTGCGCCCCTACAAAACAAAACCATGCTCCAGAGGCAGCCTTGGACACAGCCCATCCCTAGCCGGTCAGGCCCTCAAGGGCTTCGGCAAAATGAGTGACATCGCGGGTCAGGCCCCGCAGGCGGCGGCGCAATTCGCCGTCCTCGGCCAGTTGTTCGTCGGCGAAATCGTGGGAAGTGGCATAGACAAAACGCGGCGTGATGACGCAGCGGAAATCCAGCATCAGACTATTGGCAAAAGGCATGACACTCATGTAGCTGCCCGCACCACCGGCGGCACAGATGAAGCCGATGATCTTGCCCGTCCAGGCATCGCCCGTCAGCTCCAGGAGATTTTTGGCCGCGGCGTTTACCCCGTAATTATAGACGGGCAGCGCGAGGATAACACCTCGCGCTGCGCGGATTTTATCCGTGAGTTCCGTTACTGCGGGATTGCTATACACGCCATCACCATCGCAGACCGGCAGGTTGAGGGCTCCCAGAGTGATAAGCTCGGCCTCGGCCCCGGCGGCGCGGGCATCCTCCAGCGCCAGCTTGGCCAGCTGCCCGCTGCGACTGGCAGGATTCAGAGAACAGCTGAAAATAAGGAGACTCATGAAGAGAAGGAAGAAACTGGAAAAGATGCCGTCTTAGTTAAGCCACCCCCTGCCCTGCCGCGAGCTTTTTAGCGGAGGTCGGAAGGACGTAGTGGTCTCGTTTGCCTGCCAGCCTAAGAGGCGCAGCAAGACTGATCCCTAGAACTACCCAAAGGCAAAACAGGCCTGACAAAAAAAGAACCCCGGCGGGCGCGAGGCCAGCCGGGGTTCGTTGCCGGGATGCTAAGTCCCGTTACCCGTTAGGGGTTGGGGGATCCGGTGCCGCTGCCGCTACCGCTGTCCGAAGAACCTTGCGGCGAAACAGGGACGGTCGGATTGGTCGGCGTGCCGGTGCCCGTGCTGGCGCCCGTGCCTGTACCACCCGAGCCACCACCAGAACCGCCTGTGCCATTACCCGGAGCATTCTGATTCTGCGGGGGAGACGGCGGGAGGATGTTACCGGAATAGCCAGTGTTAGCATCGATGTTGGCCGTCACCGTGGGAGTGACCGCGCCACCGCCCGTGGAAACGTTGTCCGTGGCGGTAACGGTGGGAGGCGGAATGGGCGGCAGACCCGCACCGGCGCGAATGACGTTAATGGCATCAAAGAGCTGCGTAACCTGCTGCTGCACGGCGGCGGAAGTGGCGCCGGCGCCCGTGACGGTGACGCCCGTCGGCTGGCCGTTGGCACCGACCGTCATGGTGATTTGAACCGTGGCACCTGTGCCGACATCAACGTTTTGATTGGTGATGTTGGTGGTCGTGCCGCCACCCGAAGTCGCCACGGCGGTGGCGCCGGGAGCGGGGGTGAAGGCGATATTGCCGGTGGCGCAGGTCGCCGAAATGGCGGTAACGTTGCCGTTGGCGTCGCGCTCGACGGTGATGGAAACGATGGTGCCGCGAATACCGGCGGACCCGGCCGGGGTCTTGACGGTGAACTTGGAACCGGCGGCGGTGTTCAACTGCTTGACTTCACCCTGGAGGGTGCCGTTGCGCAAGTCGAGGTCGGTGACGGACTGGCTGGGGTCGCGGGAGAGGCGGATGAAGGAGCCTTCCTTGGCTTCGTCAAAGGAAGCCTGTTCGAAGCGGTCGATCTTCATCTGGCCGTTTTCCTTCACGCGCATGGTGGCGCCATTGGAGAACACGAGGGTGGCGCCGCTGCTCTTGCCGGCAACGATGAGCGCACCTTCCTGGATGGTGTCACCCTTGGAGAGGGGCTTGCGGTTGTTGGCGCTGTCGATGACAGAGACGTCACCCACAACGATGAGCGCCTGAACCTTGCCGGGCTGCAGAGCCGCAGCATGGGCGGAGGGGAGAAGCATCAGCGAAAACAGGGCCGTGATGCAAATTTTCAAGTGTTTCATGGTCATAAATTTTGAATAATGAGCTAAGGGCCAAAAGGAGGGTTCCTTCAACCGGGTCTATTTCTACCAACCCAACGATGCGCACGCAAGCTGAAATTGAGGCTTTTTTACACTATTTCCAGCTGCCAAACCCGCCAGTATCAAGGGGTAAAAACGACTGCGGGCTTTTTCGGCATCGCCTTTTGGAGCGGGAATGTCTTTGGTGTGCGGCATTGCAGTACAAAAACCTAATCTCGACAAGCATTTTGCCCCGCCCTTCCACTGTTTCACCTAAATAACTAATCCTTAATTTGTTATGCAAAAAGTAAAGCCACGCGCCAATCTGGTTCTGGGTATTGATATTGGCGGAACAGGAATAAAAGGCGGACTGGTTGACACCAACCAAGGTGTGCTCGTGGGCGAACGGGTGCGCATCGAGACCCCCCACCCCGCCACCCCAGCGGCCATTGGCGATGTGTTGAGCGCCATCACCAAGCACTTTCAATGGAAGGGGCTGATTGGATGCGGTTTTCCGGGCGTGATCCATCAAGGCCGCATCATGGCGGCGGCCAACCTGGATGAGACGCTGCTGGGCGTGGACTTTGCCCGGCTGGCCCAAGAGCGCACGGGCTGCGAAACCCACCTGCTTAATGACGCTGATGCCGCGGGCGTGGCCGAAATGACTTTTGGCGCCGGCAAGGGACGACGCGGCGTGGTGCTCGTCATCACCGTGGGAACGGGCATTGGTTGCGGATTTTTCCACAATGGACAGCTGATTCCGAGCACCGAACTCGGGCACCTGAAAATGAAAGACAAGGACACCGGGAAAATATGCGATGCGGAAGACATCGTCTCGGAACGGGCGCGCGAGGAGCGCGGTTTGTCCTGGAAAGCGTGGTCCAAGCGGTTTGACCGCTATCTCAAATATCTGCACCGTCTGTTCTGGCCGGAGCTGATCATCATCGGTGGCGGCGCGACCAAGAAAGGCGACAAATTCATGCCCTTGCTGACGGTGCCCTGCGCGACGGCGCTGGCGGCGCTGGGTAACAATGCCGGGATTGTGGGCGCGGCGGTGGCAGCCCGAAACCAGCTGGAGAAAAAGTGAGCGGACTACGGCGTGGGAAATTGCAAGTCAACCCAGACCAGGCGGTGGTCACTCGCGGCGAGGCTGGCCGGCAAGTCGGCGATATGCCCCCGCCCCTTCTGCAATGCGGCCAAGGCGGGAGAAAACAAAATATAGTCGGAGCGGTCGTATTCATCGGCCCGGCCAAAGGTTGAGGTCCACGTCTCGCCGCGGGAATCAGCCGTGGGCGCGATTTTGAGAAGCGGCTGGTTGTTGAGCTCGGTAAAACGGCGGAGCGGCGCGGAATCACGCGAATCGTTAAAGTCGCCCAGCACCGCCACCAGTGCACCCTCGGCCAGCAGCTGTTCCTTGCGCACGAGGTCACGGACGACGCGGGCCTCGGCTTCGCGTTCCAAGGCGCTTTGAGGGTCGTCGGCAGTTTCGGTAAGGCGGCTTTTCAAATGCACGACATAAAGCGCCCACGGACGGCCGCCAGTGACAATATCGATTTCCAGCAAGCCACGCCGGACTTCATCATTATTGCCGCCGAGTTTGAACGGCACATGGTCGTGGGGATGGATGGCAGCCAGTGGCACCCGGGAGAGCACGGCGAGATGGCGGTCCGGGTCCGGGCCATTGGCGAGGGCCGAATAGGAATAGGCCAGGCCCTGGGCGGCGAGGTCGCGCGTGAGCTCGGCCAATTCCGCCGGGCCGCCTATTTCCTCCAAAGCAAGAATATCCGGATGCGCGGCGAGGATGACGGCGCGCAAGGCCTTTTTCTCGGACTCGGGTTTGGGCCAGTGCGGCTTGAATTCGCCATCAATACGCCGGTCAATCGAGTTATAGTTGCGGACATTGTACGTGGCCAGGCGCAAGGCAGTGACAGAGCCGGCGGCGGGCACGTCAACCACCGCGAGTGGGGAGTCTTCCTTGCGGCAGGAGCAAAGCAACGCGAGCAGGATCCCGATGACCCACCCGGGCAAAATACGTTGATGCGCAAAACTCATACCGAGGCCTTCAACGCGGCCTCGCGCTCGATGAGCGTCGGGTGTGAATAGTGGAAGAAGGAAAAAGCAGGATGCGGCGTCAGATTGCTGAGGTTTTTTTCGTGCAATTTGCGCAGGGCGCCGATGAGCGGCGCGGCTTCGCCCAACGCGGCGCGGGCAAAGGCATCGGCCTGATATTCGTGGCGGCGCGACCAGATATTGCCCAGGGGATGCAGCCAAAAGGTGACCAGCCCGGAACAGAGGACAAAAAGCAGCAACGCCGCGGGAATGCCGTCGGCCGGGACAAAGCGGAAGCCTTCATAAAACCAGCCCTGCCGGGCCAGCCAGGCCACCAATCCCAAGCCAGCCAACGTGGACAGCGCGGAAAAGGCCAGCATCTTGGGCACATGCCCGCGACGGTAGTGGCCGATTTCGTGGGCCAACACCGCCTCCAGTTCGCGCGGGGTGAGCTGGGCAATCAGCGTATCGAACAAAACAATGCGGCGAAAGCGGCCAAAGCCGGTGAAAAAAGCGTTCGAGTGCGTGGAGCGCTTGCTGCCATCCATCACATCGATGGCGGCGCATTGAAAGCCGGTACGCTGGGCCAGAGCGAGGAGGCGCACGCGCAGTTCGCCCTCGGGCATGGGGGTGAGTTTGTTGAAGAGCGGCATGATAAACCGCGGGGCCAGCGCGACCATGGTGAGTTGGAAAATGAGCAACGCCGCCCAGGCCCACAGCCACCACCACGTAGGCTGCCAATGGAAGAACCAGAGCATCAGGCACAAAAGCGGATAGCCCAACCCCAGGCCCAGCGCCGCGCCCTTGCACAAATCCGCCATCCAAAGCCCCGGCGTGCTTTTATTAAAGCCAAACCGGGCCTCAAGGCGGAACTGCCCGGCCCAATTCCACGGCAGGCCCGGCACTGCCATGAGAAGGCCAAGCGCACACAGCGTGGCAGCCTGCCCCCAGATGGATGCACCAAAAAAACCCGCCACATAATGATAGAGGGGCGGCAGCAAACCCAACCCCAACCAAACAAATAGCCAAAGATCCTCATACCAGCCCTCCCATTGGCCAAAGGTGCTTTTGGCGAGGGTGTATTCGACCGAGCGCTGATAAGTCGCGGCATCCATCACCTCGCGCACGCCCTCGGGCGGCGTGGCGGCATGGGCCCGCACGTGGCGGCGGTTCAGATTATCCAGCCAGGTATCCGCCAGGACCTTCGCCGCGAGCAAAACAGTGAAGGCCGTCAAAACAGAAGTCCACGTCATGCGGGGAATTTAAAACCACAGTCGCCCCGGATGTCACGTGAAGACTTTTTAGTGGAAATTATTTTTTCCTTTTCCGGCTGCTGGCGCGGGCCTTTTTCACTTCGGCCTCATCATCCGTGGCCCGCCAGAGGTACCAAGCGGCCAGGGTGCGATGCGGGGCCCATTTTTTGCCGTCGCGCGCCACGCGCTCGGGCGAAGGCATCTTGCGGAGCCGGTGGGCGATCTGGAAACCACGGCGCACGCCCAGATCGTTGTGAGGCAGGACATCGGGCCGGCCGAGGTTGAAGATAAGCAGCATCTCCACTGTCCAAGGGCCGACACCTTTGATGGCCGTAAAGACATCCTTGAGTTGGGCGTCACTCAACTGCTCGCATTGCTCGAGCGTGGGCACGAGGCCGGCCCGGGCGCGGCTGGCGAGGTCGATGATGGCGTTGGCCTTGGCTTCCGACAAACCGGCACTGCGCAGCTTGCGCTTGGGGAGCATGAGGACCTCCTGCGGGCCGGGGAAAGTGCCGCCACTTTTGTCGAAGAGCGCGACAAAACGCTTGAAAATAGTCTCCGCCGCCTTGCCGCTGAGCTGCTGGTAAACAATCGCGCGCGCGATGGATTGGAAGGTGGGATGACGGGTAGGCTCCAAGGCGGGCTGGCCGATTTTTTCAATCAACCGCGACATCACGGGGTCGCCGCGTAAATGCTTCAGGGCGGGTTGGTGCATGGAGCGTCCTTGGAGAGCGGGCAAGGAGGGGGAAGGCGAAAGTCTTTTGCCAAAACGGGTGGGAATCAACCCCATATCAGCGGGGTGTTTTTACATTTCCAACCGCGTATGCCTTCCCCGCTAACGGGTGGCGGGTAGCGTGGCGGGCGCGGGCTTTGGCGTGGGAGCGGCGGGAATGTTGTTTACTGTTGAAACCAAGGGATGCAAACGGCTGGCGCTGAAAAAATCCCAGATTTTTTCGTCCACCCGCTTGTCCCATTGATGGCCCCAGCCTGGAATAATAAGATAAGTCACGGGGTGCCCCGCTCCCTTGTAGAGCAAGCGGGCGCGCTCGGCATTGGAGACATTGAAAATCGGGTCGGCATCGCCGTGGATGATCATCACCGGAAATTTGCGAGCGGTGGCGAGCAGGCCGAGGTCGAGCTCCCCCAATTCGCCGGAATGCGCGGCGACGGCGGCGATGGTGTCGGCCCGTTCGCGGCCCAGCAAATGGGCAAAGTAAGCGCCGTTGGACATACCGGTGAGATACACCGCGTCCGGGTCGATGCGGTACTGGCTCCTTAACTTGGCCAGCATTGCGTCAAAAAATTTCACGTCCGCTGCGGCTCGCCCGGGAGTCATCGCCCAAGCCTTTACACTTTGATTCTGGATTGTCTGGGTGCCCGCCGCCGGAAACACGAGGATGAATTTGTGCGCCGTGGCCAGCTCCGGCAGGCCGGAAATCTGGGCATAGTGGTCCTTGTTGTCCTCCCCCATCCCATGGAAGGCAAAGACGATGGGCGCAGGCTTGGAGAGATCGACGGTATCCGGCACGACGAGGCGGTAGTCGCGACTTTCGCCGTCGAGGGGCAGCTTGATGTCAACATAGGTGCCTGCCTTGCCCGTGAAAGCATCCGGCGACGGGGACGGGGCGTCAGCAGCGTGCACTGCACCCCCCAGGGCACAAACCCAGAGCAGGCTGATTATCCGCCAAAAGATCCCGCGCTGCATACGGGATATTCTAATGCTTAAAGTGGCGCACGCCAGTGAAAACCATGGCCAGGTTGTTGGCATCCGCCGCGGCGATGACATCCGCATCGCGCACGGAGCCACCGGGTTGCACCGCAGCTGTGGCGCCGGCTTGGGCGGCAGCTATGAGGCCGTCCGGGAATGGGAAAAAGGCATCGGAGGCTACGATCGAGCCTTTGAGCGACAGGCCAGCCTCGCCCGCCTTCCACACCGCAATCTTGGAGGAGTCCACGCGCGACATCTGCCCCGCGCCCACCCCGAGGGTGCGCTCCGCCGCAGCATAGACGATGGCGTTCGACTTCACGTGACGGACGACGCGCCAGCCAAAATGCAAAGCGGCCCACTCCTGTTCCGTGGGCGCGCGCTTGGTGACAACCTTCCACGACGACGGGCTGATGGCCTTATGATCGCGATCCTGCACCAAGACTCCGCCAACCACGCTGCGCATCTCAAGGAGGCTTTCGGCGCGGATGTTGGCCTTGGCAATCATGAGGCGCAGATTTTTCTTTTTGGAGAAAATGGCGCGGGCGGCGTCATCAAAGCCCGGGGCGATAATGACCTCGCTGAAAATCTCGGCAATGGCCTTGGCCAACGGTTCGTCCACCGTGCGGTTGACGACGATGATGCCGCCAAAAGGCGCCTGTTTGTCCGTGGCGTAGGCCTGTTCCCAGGCCTCAATCAATGTCGGCGCACTGGCGACGCCGCAGGGGTTTGTGTGTTTAAGAATGGCGACGGTGGCCTTCTCGAACTCGCCGATGAGATAGGCCGCCGAAGTGATGTCCAAAATATTGTTATACGAAAGCTCCTTGCCCTGGAGTTGCTCGAAACAATCGCCAAAGGAGCCATAGAGTGCGGCGCGCTGATGCGGGTTTTCACCATAACGCAGGCTCTGGGCCTTGGGCAGGTTGACGGCAAAGTTTTCTGGAAAACCGGCGATGGCATTCACGTCAGGCTCCTGCTGGGCGGCGAGGTAGGTGGCAATGGCGGTGTCGTAGGCGCCGGTGCGCTTGAAGACCTTGAGCGCCAGTTCGCGGCGCAGCGCGGTCAGCTGGGCCTCGTCATCCAGCGCGGCCAGCACGCGGGTGTAGTCCGCCGGGTCACAAATGACAGTGACCGCGGAGTGGTTCTTGGCCGCGCTGCGGAGCATGGAGGGACCGCCAATGTCGATATTCTCGATGGCTTCAGCCAAAGTGCAATGCGGCTTGGCGACGGTCTGCTCGAAAGGGTAAAGATTAACGACCACAAGGTCGATCATCCCGATGCCGTGAGCCTTGGCCTGGGCCAGGTGGTCGGCACTATCGCGGCGGCAGAGGAGGCCGCCATGGATTTTGGGGTGCAGCGTCTTGATGCGGCCTTCCATCATCTCCGGGAAGCCGGTGTATTCGCTCACATCGGTGACGGGGAGGCCCGTGTCGCGCAGGAGCTTGGCCGTGCCGCCAGTGGACAGCAATTGGTAGCCGCGGCCCACGAGTGCGCGGGCAAAGGCGGCCAGGCCGGATTTATCACTGACGGAGAGCAGGGCGCGTTTATCCATACCCCGCCAAAGTCACCCACCACGACCCCGGACGGCAAGAAGGAAAACATCGTGATCGATGAAATTAGTCCGTTATCTTGCTGCCATGCACGCCGCTATCCTTGAGGTGCGCCGGGGAAGCGGGCTCGAGGTGCACCAGCACTTCGACGACTTCCGGGTGCATTTTAAGAATCGCCTGCTTGACCTGGCGGGCAATCTCGTGGCCGGCCTCGACGGTGAGCTTGGGGTCCACCTGCAAATGCAGGTCCACTTCGTATAAATCGCCCACGCGGCGGGCGCGAAACTTGTGATAGGCAATGGAGCCAGGCACCGCCAGGATGTGCTCGCGCAGGTCATTGAGCATTTCCGGGCCGGGCGCGGTATCCAGAAGGTCGGCACAGGATTGCCAGAGAATTTTCAGGCCAAAGGCGGCCAGATAACCGCCCAGCGCCAGGCCCGCGGCCTTGTCCAGAAACGCCCAGGAGGGCCCGCCCAACCACGCAGCGAGGATGGCAACCACCGCCAGCAAGGAGGCTAGCGCGTCGGCTCGGTGGTCAAAGGCATTGGCCAGCAGCACACGCAGATTGAGCCGGCGGGCTTGCTTGGAGGCAAAGCGGTAAAAGAGCTCCTTCACCACCATGGCCAGCAGCGCGACCCACAGCGCCGAAAGATGGGGCATCTCCGTCGCGTGCTGGATAAGGTGGTGTGCGGAGTCCCAGACCAACAGCGCACAGAACAGCAACAGCATCACCGCCACGAACAGCGACGCCATGCTGGCAAATTTATAATGCCCGTAGGGGTGGTCATCATCACTCGGCTTGGCGGCAATGCTCAGGCCCAGCAAAGCCGCGATGTCGCCCGCCAAGTCGGCAAGGCTGTGCAAGCCATCGGCCACCAAGGCTTGGGAGTGCGCCCAAAGCCCCACCCCCACCTTGACCGCGGCCATCACGATATTGACGATGAGGCTTAACCGCACCACCGCCAGACCTTCGCGGTAATGGGCGAACGGAGCCCTGGAGTTATCGTTCATCGGCAGCGGAAACGGATGTGTTTATTCCCACACGCCCTGCTTGACGAGGGCGGTGGTCGCCGCGCCAGCCCAATCCTTGTTCGCATGGGGGTTGGCGGGGCTGGGATGCGGGATGCGCGCAATGGCAACGCCATGGCCCAGCAAGGCCTGGCGGGCGCGCGCCTCGGCAAAAGCGCCGACACCCACCACCCACTCGGCGCGCATATCGGCCACCACTCGCCGCAGATGCGTGTCGCAGGCGGCGAAGAGCGGGTCGGCGGCGTAGGCGGGAAATTTATCAGGCGTGAGGTTGCTGCCAGTGGCGCTGAGGAATAGCAGCGGGCAATAGTTCACGACAAAGTTGTGCGCAAAAAATTTCTCTGCCGTGCCAAAACGCTGGGCAAACAGGCCCCAGAGGCGCTTGCCGCTGACCTCCGAGCGCTTGCAGGCAAAGCCGAGGATGGGACGCTTGGGATGCTCGCGCGCGGGCTTATCGACCGGCGCCGTCACCCCCACCCAATCGCGCACCGCTTTGACCTCGCCAAAGGGCACGCCGGTTTGCGCCATGCCAAAAGGGCCGGGATTCATGCCCAGGAACACCACGCGCTTTTCCCCCTGGCCATGGCGGCGCAGATAGGCCTCGTGCGGCCGCCAGGCGTATTCCAATGGATGATAAACATACTCAACCGGCGGGGGAAACTTGAGCTTGGCCGTGCGCTGGGCCAGTTCGAGCGCGGCCTCGACGAGTTCATGGGCAGTGTCCATGGCGGTAGTGTGGCATCATCGCGCCGCCCCCTGCCGAGTCAAACGAAACCGCCGCCGCCGCCTTTTCTTCACGCTTATTTTACTTCTTAATTTTCGCGTTTTCGTCCTTAATTTCCAGCCATGCCCACTGCCGACACTGCGGATGAATTCCTGGCCCTGGCCGCCCAATACCAGCTGGGCACGCTCGACACCGAGGGCTTTCACCCGCTGACCGCCAATTTATCCACACAGGCGCGGAATGATTTGCCGGCGGCACTGCGGGCCCTCCAAGCGGTGGACGTGACCGCCTTGGCATCTTTTCAGGAAAAGGCCGGCGGCGTGGCGGAGCTCGCCGTGGCGGTGGATAAAACCTTTGCCGCTGGAAAGCGCGTTTTTCTATGCGGCTGCGGCGCAACCGGGCGATTGTCGCTCGCGGCGGAGTGGCTGGCGCGCGCAGGGATGCTGCCCAAGGAGCTCGCAGAACGCGTGATCGGCTTCATGGCCGGCGGCGATGCGGCGTTGATTCGCTCGATTGAAAACTTTGAGGACTTTCCCGACTACGGCGCCCGGCAATTGGACGAACTGGGATTTGCTGAGGGCGACTTGCTCATCGCCTCGACGGAAGGCGGGGAAACCCCGTGGGTCATAGGCGCGGCGGAGCGGGCGGCGGAGAAATCCAAAAACGCGCCCTGGTTTCTTTACTGCAATCCGGATGCGCAATTGCGCGCCGCAGCGGAGCGTTCGCGCCGTGTGCTGGACGACGCGCGCATCCGTAAGCTCAACCTGCATGTCGGCCCGATGGCACTGGCTGGCAGCACCCGCCTCCAAGCCAGCACCGTGCTGCTGGCGGCCGTGGGACTGGCACTGGAATACCACCCCGAGCCGGCGAAAATCGCCCCCGTAATGCAGCAGTTTGGCGATTTTGTGAAAGCAGCGGATTATGCGCGGCTGGCTCCGATCACCGAAGCGGAAGCGGATATTTACCTCAAAGGCGCCCATACGCTCTACCGCACGCGAACCACCGGACTGACAACAATGACGGACACCACCGAGCGTTCGCCCACCTTCAGTCTGGCCGCGTTTGAAAACACTTTCGCACCGGAGCAAACACCGAGCCTAACCTATCTGCATATGCCTGGCTCAAAGGACCCGGCCAGCGCCTGGCGCGCGCTTTTGCTGCGCGAGCCCCGCACGCTGGAATGGCCCGGGCTGGAGAAACTGACTTCGCGCGCCTGGCTGGAGGGTTATGACTTTTCCGACAAAGTGCTGGAGCAGCGCATCGGCCGCACCGGCTCGCCCGTGCAATATATCGTGCAGGCCGAAATTGAGCCAAGCGCCCTGCGCCTGAGCGTGCGCCAAACCGCACTGGCGCTGCCATTACCGCCGGGGGGATTGTTGGGCGCGCATCTTTACCTGAAGATGCTACTCAACGCACATTCCACGGCACTGATGGCGCGCCTGGGACGCTGTCAAGGGAACCTCATGACCTTTGTGCGCGCGAGCAATTTAAAGCTGATCGACCGCGCGGTGCGCTATGCCCGACATCTATATAAAATACAGACCGGGAAAGAAGCCTCCTACGAAGCGACCGTCCGCACGCTTTTCGCCCTCCGCCCCACCCTCGGCCCCAATGACCCGGCGGTGTTGAAGATTGTGGAGCGCCTTTGTGCGATAGATAAGAGTTAATTCTCGCCGTCACCTCTGAGCACATGGGCGTTGGCGATGGTGATGCCGCTGAGCATGGCGCCGGTGATGCCAAGGAAGCCCTGGTCGGTGCCGCAGAGGAAAAGATTGGCCAGATGGGTGCGGCCATCGCGGATCTTGCGGGAGGAGCCGTAGATGGCCCCGGCGAGGTGGCCGGTGAAGTGCAGCACGGTGCGCGGAGTGAACATATCCATGGCCAGGGTATGGCGCTCCAACGTGAGCAAGGGATGATTGCCGGGCAGGAACTTCAACGCCTCGGCCTGCAGACGGGCGAACCATTCCTTTTTCTCGGCGGCATAAGCCGCAGGGTCGGGCACGAGCGCCATCCAGCGGTCGAAATTCGCCTGCGCCGTCACCCGCAGGATGCCCTCGGATAATTGCCGCCCGTCACTGTATTGATAATTATTCGGGCAACAGATGACGCCGCTGCGTGGGTCCACCAGCTCCTTGGGCCGGGCATAGTGCAGGCGTTCAGCATCGTTGAAGAAGACAATCGTGTCGTCCCAGCCCAGGGCCTGGGGCTGCTGGTCGAGCAGGGCGATGGTCTCGACGAAGGAAAGGCGGCCAATGGACTTTTGCTCCACCTCCCGCGATTGGTCATCACAGAGGCGCAGGGTTTCCACAAGGCCCGCGCTGGAGATAACTTTATCCGCGGTAATAATATGGCCGCCTTCGAGAACGATCTCCCCCACCCGGCCCTCGCGCACGCGGAGTTGCTGGACGCCGCACTTCATGCAACGCTCGCCGCCGAGCTTGCGGTATTGATCCGTGAGCGCGTGGATGACCTTGCGCACGCCCTCGAAAGGCCGGGCAAAGCCCTCGCGGTAAAGCGCCTGCCACATGATGCAGAACTGCGGCCACTCCATGTCGTGCTCTTGCGCGCTGCCATAGTACATGAGCGGCAGCAGCAGCATATCGATGAGCACGGGGTTGCGCAGGTATTCGCCAACCACGGCCCGGGCGGAGCGCGGCGCGGTGTCCAACGCCACGGATTCGGCGGCAGCGGCGCGGATGGCGGCGTCTAGCCGACGGAAATTATCAATCTCACCCGGAAAAGCGCGAGTGACCTCACTCTCGAGCACGGCAAAGTCGTTGGTAAAACGCAGGTTTTCGCCCGGCCAGGCGATGCGGGAGCCCTTTTGCTCGGCGAGGTCAAAGTCCTCGCGCGTTAGCCGCAGTTGGCGGAACACCTTGGTCAATGGAGCACCCTTGGCGCGCGGGCCGGGGGGCACGTAGTTCGTCATCGCATGGAGGCCGACGTCGTGTTTGCGGCCCTCCTTGAAATAAAAGCTGTTGAGGCCACCCGCGGCGTTGTGACGCTCAAGAATCACCACTTTTTTGCCAAACAACGCCAGCCGGATGCCGGCCGCCAGGCCCGACATACCCGCGCCAATAATGACGACGTCGTAGTGCGTTTGGGCGGGATGGGCCATGGGAAGGGAGCCCCCAACATTCACCATCCCCGGCCCACCACACAATCCCGAAGATTAATGCCGCTTAAAATATTGGACGGCGCGTTCATGCTTTTGCGCCGCGGCCAGACTGGCAAACGTGCCCAAATTGCGCCGCCGTCCCGTCGCGGGGTTCTTTTTTCGCGAATACAGACGGTAGCCGCCGGAGGGAAGTTTTCGAATCATGGGCTACCTGCTGACCGCAATTTAGCGTCAATACGCCCAAATTGCAAACGAACCACGGCCTCATCCCACCTTAGGCAACTTCACCGGGTTGCGCTTGTGGATGCAGATTTTGCTGCCGTCGGGGTCGCAGATGATGGCCATGCGGCAGACGGGGGTGCTCATGGGCTCGATGGCAAACTTCACGTTCTTGGCCTTGAGCTCGGCCATGGCCTGGTCGAAGTCGGCAACCTCGAACGCCACCGAGGCCCCATCGGACGAGGGCTTCCAGTCGCTCGCCATGTTGGTGATGCTCAGGCAGCCCGCGCCAATCTCGTATTCCACCCAGGCGGTCTTCTCATCGCCAAAGACGCTCGCCGGTGTGAGGCCGAGGGTTTTCTCGTAAAATTCGCGGGCGCGGGCCAGGTTGGTCACGGAATAGCAGGTGAAGGCGAGCTCGGTGATTTGCATGATGGGTAAGGAAAAAGTTTTACTGACGAGGATGTCAGGCAGGCGGGCAATCAGCCGGGGTATCGACATCCACCTCGCCACCGGGAAAGGGCACACGCTCCACCCGGTCAGACTGACTGCGCAGCAGATGGCGCGCGCCTTCATCACCCTTGAGCGATTTCAATTCGGAAAACAGGCTGGCATCAAACAACGCCGGCACACCCGCGCGGCCCGCATACTCGGCAGCGGCTATTTTCGCCCGACCGAGACGGTGTTTTTCGCAGAGCGCATCCAGAATGGAGGCATTCAACCGCGGCTGGTCGCAAACACAGAGCACCGCCGCCGCCACGCGGTAGGGCGATTGCTCGAGCGCCTGAATACCCGCACGGACGGAGGTGGACAGGCCCAAGCGCCAATCGGGATTCACCACAATCTGCACGGCCAACCCCTGCAATGCCTGACGGCAAGCGGCCTCTTCCGCACCGAGCACCACCACCACGGGCACGCAAGCAGAGGCCAGCGCAGCCTCCGCCGCGCGGCGCAAGAGCGGCTTGCCTTCGTACTCCACCAGCTGCTTGGGCCGCCCCAAACGCGAGGAGCCACCCGCGGCAAGGAGGACAAGCCCGGTCACATGAGTGTCCGGGGAAGGAGCCTCTCCCGAAAAGGGGAAAGGAACAATGGCCAGCAAATCCAGCGGGTTGATACTCATGACCACTTCAAGTCGGTGCTGCCGAAGGGCAGCGTGCGGATGCGTTTGCCGGTGGCGGCAAAAATGGCGTTGCACACGGCCGGAGCCGCGGGTGGCAATGCCGGCTCGCCCAGGCCCGCGGGCGCAGTGCCGGAGATGATAAAATGAACGTCAACGACAGGCGGAGCATCGGCCATGCGGATGAGCGGGTATTCGTCGAGATTCGTCTGCTCGACCCTGCCCTGCTCCACCGTGACCTTGAGGAACCAGGCCGCACCCAGGCCATCAATCAGCGAACCCTGCACCTGGCTTTCCGCCGAACTGCGATTGATGATGAGGCCGGCATCCACGGCGGCCACCAACCGGTCGATGGCCAATTCGCCCGCCGGAGAGACGGTGACCTGCGCGATGACGGCCACGCAGGCCCCATTGGTGGAGCTGATGGCCAAGCCCTGGCCCTGGCCGCGCGGGAGTTTTTTGCCCCAGCCCGCCTTTTCCGCCGCCAGCTTGATGACGGCATTCATGCGTGGGGTGGAGATGCCGCCACCCCGGCCACCACGCGCTCCGGCCGCGGGCGCCGCCGGCACCGAGGCCAGCAGCTCCAATTGAAACTCCACGGGGTCGCGCCCTGCGGCGTGGGCCAGCTCATCCACAAATGATTGCACGGCCCAGCAGTTGGCATTGTCGCCCGGAGCGCGCCAATAACCGGTGGGCACGGCGCCGGGAATGGCATTGGTCACCACCCGGGCGCCGGGAATGGCGCTAAAAGGAAAAGCGGGCGTGCCATTGGGGTCGCCCTTTTTGACAAAGCTGTCTGTCAATGCCACCACTTTACCGGAGGAATCCACCCCGCCCTTGAAAAAGTGCCAGCCGGCGGAGCGGTAATTATCCTGCTGAAAATCCTGCTCGCGCGTCCACGTGAGCTTGATGGGCCGACCCTCGAATTTTTGGGCAATAGCCGCCACTTCGAGGGAAAATTCGTTGGAGCCACGCCGCCCAAAACCGCCGCCCACGCGTGTCACGTGCACCTTGATGTTGGCAGCGGGCAACCCAAGGCCCCGGCTGACCAACCCCGCGCCGGAACCCGGCACCTGCGTGGGACACCACATCTCCATCACGCCATTGGCATAGAGCGCGGTGCAATTCTGCGGCTCGAGCGTGGCATGGGCCAGGAAAGGATAACTGTAGGCGGCCTCCACCGTCTTGGCCCCGGCCGGAATGTCCACAGTGGCGCTCTGCGTAAAGGCGGAGGCCTGCTCGGCAAAACTCCGGCTGCTCAAGGCAATGCCCGGACCGTTGTCCCACTCCACCTTGAGCTTGCCCGCGGCGCTGATAGCCGCCCAGGTGGAATCCGTCACAATGGCCACCCCCGGCACCAGACCGGTGATGCCCTGGAGAATAAAAGCATCCTTCACCCCCGGCAGCATTTTCACCTCGTCGAGATTGGCGCTGACGGGCTTGCCGCCAAACACGGGGCAGCGCACATAGATGGCATGAAGCATACCGGGCAATTTCACATCGATGCCAAAGAGCGGCTGGCCGGTGACAATCTTTGCGTTGTCCACCCCGGGCACGCGGGAGCCGACCAATTTAAAGTCCTTCGGGTCCTTGAGCGGCGCGTTCGCCACCGGGGGAAGCGCAGCAGCCTTGGCGGCCAAATCCCCATAGGCGAGACGGCGCTGGGTGGCGGCGTGCAGGACAAACCCCAGCCCCGTCGTGCATTCGCTTTCCGGCACCTGCCACGTCTGCGCGGCGGCGGTGACAAGCAAGGCGCGGGCATTGGCGCCCGCCTGGCGCAACGGGGCAAAAGTCGATTGCGTCGAACCGCTGCCCACCGCCGACTGCCGGCCATAGGCGGCATTCAAATCGCCCTGATAAACGGTCACTTTTTTCCAATCCACATCCATCTCCTCGGCCAGAATCATCGGCAAGGCCGTCTTGGCGCCCTGACCCATTTCGGTGTTGGGCGCAATCAAGGCCACGGCGCCATCGGGCGTCAGACGAATAAAGGCATTGGGAGTGAAGTCAGCGGCCGTGGCCGGGGCCGCTTGCGCCAGCGCGGGAGTCTCGCCCAAGCTCAGCCCCAGCAACAGACCACCGCCAGCCAGCACGCCGGCTTTAAGAAAGCCACGACGATTCAAATCCGTCTGCGGAGGTGTTTCCAAAATAGTGCTCATGGAAAAATTCTCCAACCGCCCCAGACCGTCACTTGCCGGCGGCGGTATGGATGGCGGCGCGGATGCGCGTGTAGGTGGCGCAGCGGCAAAGATTGCCCGACATGGCCTCGTTGATGTCGGCGTCGGTGGGCTTCG
>JBEHYY010000035.1:0-30794 GCA_048497935.1 Verrucomicrobiota bacterium | reverse complement strand
ATTCAGGTTCGCCGCCTTCGGCCACGGCGTCGGCAATGTCTGTCAGGGCGTACATCAGCCCGCGGGCATCGTAGCCGGCCGCGGCGAGGACCATCCGGGGCCCCACTTTTCCCGCAGCGAGGGCCAAAGCTTCCGGCTCATTCGCGGGGATGGCACCGACCTCGCGCGCCAGCGGCGAACGCCCCCCCGCCGCCAGGATGCAGCGCGAGTTGGTCGGGACTTCATCCAGCTTGGCCGCCACTTTGACCGCATAACCCTGTGCCGCCAGCGTGTCGCGCAAGTGTTGCACCGCCCATTGCGCCGGGGCCGACGCCACCACGGGGTCAGCGGGGTCGGCCACCAGGGTGACCAGGTTGCCATCAATGGGTGCAGCTGCGGCGGTGGACCGTCCGGAGCTCGCGCAGCCTGCCAGCGATCCACCCACAATGCCGCCCGCCGTGGCGAGGCCGGTTTTGACAATAAAATCGCGACGATTCATGATGGGTAAAATAGGGTGGAATAATTCTCCATCTTCAGGTTCCAACAATCAACGCCCAATATGAAGTGCCCGACCAAGGTTGGTTCGGGGCTTCATGATAGGCGGAAGAGAGCGCCTATAAAAGGCAGCCTGTCGCCAATCAGCATCAGCGCAATGGTGAGATAGAAGGTAAGCACCAAAACCAGCGAGCTGTCTTTCTGGAAGTGGGAGAGTTGGTGGCAGGAAAGCAGAACTCCCCCCAGCACGCAAAAGGACAGGCCTTCCGCGTGGTTGATTCCAATGAAAAACACCATGAAGGCGAGGATGACACCGTGGTAGCATTGATAGCGAAGGTTGGCTTTCTTGTCCACGGCTTCTCTTTTGAACAAATTATCTGCCGCTCCGGTTGCAGTTCTCTGTTCGAACCCTGTCTATTTGGGGAGCGCAATAAGGGGGGCAATATTAAGATTGCGGGCCGTCCTGGCTTTTGCGAAGATCCTCTTTGGCCGGGTCCTATGCAACGTCGAACCGGTGAACTCCGCCAGGCCCGGAAGGGAGCAACGGTAACCAGGCTTCACGAGTGCCGTAGGGTGCCTGGCTTTTTTATGCCCAAATTTTGAGGGTGGGCGCAAAAGCGGTTAATTGGCCGCTGCTGCAATGGATGTTTTTGGCTTCATCCGGCGGCTTTCCTCCTTCATCCTCTTCTTTTGTCTGTGACTGCGCCTGCCTCCACTTTGGCTGCTTCGGCCGTTGCCTCTACTCATGGCGACGTGGGCGTGGTGCGTCCGCAGGACTTCGTCAGCCGCGAGCCTTTCACGTTCGACTGCGGCGCGGAGATTTCGGAATTCACCCTCCGCTACGAAACCTACGGCAAATTAAATGCCGCCGGCACCAACGCCATCTTCATCTGCCATGCCTTGAGCGGCGACCACCATTGCGCTGGCCGCCATGCGGCGGATGACCGCAAGCCTGGTTGGTGGGACAACATCATCGGCCCGGGCAAGCCCGTCGACACCCACGAATATTTCGTCATCTGCGCGAACTGCCTCGGCGGTTGCCGCGGCTCCACGGGGCCGACCTCGCCCAACCCCAAAACTGGCCGCCGTTACAACCTCGATTTTCCGGCGTTGACGATTCGCGACATGGTGCGCGCCCACGCCCGGCTGGTGAGCCACCTCGGGGTTAAGAGCCTCGCGGCGGTGGTCGGCGGCTCGATGGGCGGGATGATGGCCCTGCAATGGGGCATCGATTTCCCGCAGCAGGTGCGCAGCGTCATCGCCATGGCCACCACCGCGCGGCAAAGCGCCCAGGCCATTGCCTTCAATGCCGTGGGCCGCAGCGCCATCATGCAGGACCCGGCCTGGAACCACGGCGATTATGAGCCGGACAAAGGCCCGAACGTCGGCTTGGCCGTCGCGCGCATGATGGCCCACATCACCTATCTCTCCAACAAGAGCCTCGACTCCAAGTTTGGCCGTGCCCGCCGCGGGCAGGCGAGTCCCGCTGCGCCCGCCAATGGCAATGGCGGCGAGACACCGGGCCACTTTGACGTCGAGTTCGAGGTCGAAAGCTATCTGCAGCACCAGGGCCAGAGCTTCGTCAACCGTTTCGACGCGAACACCTACCTCTATTTCACCAAGGCGCTCGACCGCTTTGACTTGCATGGGCCGGATGGCCGCCTCGAGGACGCCTTCAAGCCGGCCAAGGCCCGCGCGCTCATCGTCGGCTTCACGTCAGACTGGCTCTTCCCCATCGAACAAAGCAAGGAAATCGCGCAGGCCATGCTCCGCGCCGGCCACCCGGCCACGTATGCCGAAGTCACCTCCGACCTCGGCCACGACTCCTTTTTGCTCAATTCACCCGAGCTCTATTCGCTCGTGCGCTCCTTCCTTGGCGCGGAAAAGGTCTAGGTCGGCTTCCGCGCTTACCTCCAGAAGTAGCGCACCCGATAGGTGATGACTTTTTCCTCGTCCGGCTTCAGCGTCACGCGGAATTCCACGGTCTGCGAGTCGGTCTTGGTGTAGTCGTCGGACTTTTCAATGATCTCCCAGTTGGACCAGCGGTAGAGGTGCTCCACAACGCGGATTTCCACCGGTTCCTTCTTGTGGTTGCGGACCTTGATCTGGAAGGCTTCCTGCAGCGTGGAGTTGCGGTTGTCCATTTGGTAGTCGGTGCGCGTGCGCTCGCCAACGAGGTCGAAGGCGTCGCCCGTGTACAGGCGCACGGTCTCGCCCTCGGGCGTGTGCTCAAGGTTGTTTTCCCCGGTGAACTGCACGCTGCTGTCCGCGCCGTCGCTGCGGTAGAAGCGCACGCGCCCCGCGGGCAGCGCGATGCCGAGTCCGTTTTCCTTGCTGTTTTTAAACTCCTTCATCACCCAGACTTTTTTGTTCGATTGGGTGCCATATTCCGGGTTGTTGCGGATGGACATCAGGTCCCAGCCGCGGAAGTTTTCCAGCGCCGCGCCGTCGTAAACATAGAGGGTGGAGGCCTTCACATTTGTCGCGCTGAGGAACTCGACCTGCTTGGTCTCCCGGTCGTGCAGCGAGACGGGGCGCGTCAATGAATAGAGGTGGAATTCGTCAAAAGCCTTTTCCGTCACTGCGGCATCGCTTGTCTCCTTGAACATCGCCCGGCCCGCCGCCATCGCCATGGGATAGGCCTGGTTCGGCTGGATTTTGTTCACGTTGCCGGCCATCAATTTGACGGTGGCGTTGCTGAATTCCTTGCCGGAATTGTTTTCAAACGTCACCCAGCCCACGATGTCCAGCGTGTCGCTCTTTTCCGGCGCCACGAGATTGTAGGCCGCCTTCCAGCTCAGTCCGCCGGTGAGGTAGCTCAACTCGGCTGTAAGCTTGGCTGGTGCGTCCGCCCCGATGCGCCACGTCAGCGTGGGCTTGAGCACGGAGTCTTCCCCCAGCTTGGGGAACACTGGCTCGCCCGGCAGGGAGAAGCGCAGGCTCCCGGCGACTTCGATGATCGGGGTATTGCTCCCCGGTCGCGGATTGCCGCTGTAGTTGGAGTCTCCCACCGGGTTGTACCCGCTGCGGATGATCTTCCCCGGCACCGTGTATTCCTTGTTGTCCTTGTCCCGCACGAGAAAGTCGATCGTCTTGCCCTCGTTGAGGTCGAGCATATAGCCCATGCTCAACGTGTCGGCGCGGTAGCTTTGGTCGTAAATGCGCAGGGCCGTCTTGCCCGCCGGGTCGCGCAGCACCACCGAATCCGGCTCCACTTGCGCAGTCACACCGGTGTACGGCACCACGTTCTCCCCGGCCTTGAGATCCAGCGGCACATGGTCGCGCACCAGGGCAAAGTTCTGGTTATAGATGGTCAGCGAGGGCTGGGCGGTGAGCAACATCGGTTGCAATGCCGCGAGACAAGCGAGAAGGCGGAAGGTTTTCATGGCGGGGAATGGTTTTACTATATTTCGACTAAGACACCCCTGCCAGCCGTTTCTTAGACCGCCGAGACAATTACAACAAATATTTTACAAGCCCGAGGACGCCTTCCTTGACCGGCGAGCGATGGTGCGACGCCCCGTGCGCGCGCAGGATGGCCTCGCGGTTTTGCACATACCAGTCATAGCTTTGCACCAGCATCTCTTCGTTGGAAAACCGGGGTTTCCACCCAAGCTCTGTCTGTGCCTTGGTGCTGTCAAAGTAAAGTGAGCGCCCATACATGAGCGCATGGTACGGGCCCAGGGGGGAAAGCCCGACTGCGCTGGCCGCCTTCATCAACACCATCGCCGGGGCCATGGGCACGCCGCGCACGTGCGACCCGGTTTTGGCGTGGGCGCAGAGATGCTCCAGCAACGCGCGCATGGTGCCGTAGCGGTCGGTGCCGCAATTATACGAAGTCGCGCCGGGCCGGGCCGCCGCGGCCAGGCAGGCGTCGGCGAGGTCGTCCGCATGGACGAACTGATACACATTGTCGCCCTTGTCGAACACCGGCACATTGTGGCCCGTGCGGATCCACTCGAAAAGAATTTGAAAGATGCCCAGCCGCCCATGCCCCATGATGGTGCGCGGGCGGATGATGGTGACGTCCAACCCCTCGGCCGCAAAGCGATGGCAAAGATGCTCTCCCTCCAGTTTGGCCACGCCATAGGCTTCCGCCGGCGTCGGTGGCGTTTGCTCGTTCACCGGGTTGTGCTTTGGAGCACCGTACACCGCACTCGACGAAACGTAGATTACCTTGCGCAGGCCGGCTTGCTGCGCCGCCCGCAGCAGGTTTTCCGTGCCGGTGACATTCACCGAGTGGAACAGCTCCTTGTCTTTGGCCAAGGGCACTTGCGCCACGCAATGGTACACGATGTCGCAGCCTTCGCACGCCCGGGCCAATGCCGCCGGGTCCCGCACATCGCCTTGGGTGAATTCCACGGTCGCTGCGCGGTCGTCGGCGTCCACGCGGTCAAACACCCGCACCGGCTGGCGCAGTTTCACCAACCGGTCGCGCAGGAGCGCGCCAAAGTAACCTGAACCGCCGGTGACCAGATGTTTCATCGCAGGGGGTCTTCAGAATTTGATGTTGTTGTCGAAGCACCAGCGCAAGGAACGCCGCATGCCTTCCTCCAGCGCCACCGCCGGGCGATAGCCCAGCTCCCGCTCCGCCCGTGCCACCGTGCAAGCGATGGTCTGGTTCATCTCGGACAGCACGTGAATCTTCTGATGGTAGAGGCCCAGCGCCTGCAACGCGGCATCGCACCCATTGGCCACTTCGCTGGCCAGGCCAGGGAGCCGGAGACGCTTGTGCGCGCATTTTTGGCCAAACTCATTTTCCAGCAGCCGTTCGACGGTGTCCACAATCTCGTTCATCGAATAGGGTCGCCGGTCGGCGATCCAGTAGGTCTGCCCCTTTGCAGCCGGGGTGAGCGCCGCGAGCTGCAACCCTTGGCAAAGATTGTCGATGTAGCTCATGGAGCGCAGATTATTTCCCCCGCCGACGATGGGGGCCTTGCCATCGCGGATCATGCCGAAGAAAAGCGTCTGCCGCGGTGGTTGGTAGGGCCCGTAAAACCAAGGCGGGCGGATGACCACCGTTTCAAGGCGGCCTTTGGCGGCAATCTCCTTCACCGCCAGTTCCAACAGCATCTTGGAGCGCCCATAGTGCCGGTAGGGGTGGTACGGTGAGTTTTCATCAAACAGGTGCTCTGGGGTGGGATTGCACCCGCATGGCGAGTTGGAGGACACCACCACCGCGCGGCGCACACCGGCGGCTTCGGCGGCGGCCAGGATGTTTTTCCCGCCCTCGACATTGATGCTGTAGAATTCGCTGACGCGCCTTGGGTGGATCACTCCCGCGGTGTGAAACAGGATGGCGCCGGCGGCGTTCGCGCACAGCCGGGCACACGCCGCGGGGTCGCGCAAGTCGCCTTCCACCACCTCCACTTGCGGGGAGATTTTTTTCAGCGCGGTGGCGTCCTGTCCGGGCAGCACGAGCGCGCGGATTTTCAATTGCGCATTCGCCCCGCGCAGTTGCTCATGCTCGGGCAGCCCGGCGGCCAGGGTCTGCGCCAGGCGGAAGCCCAGCCAGCCGAGGGCGCCGGTGACGATGATTTGTTCGGTGGGCCAGCGGGTGCTCATGGATCAGTCTTTTTTGAGGAAATGGAGCGCATTGCGCCGCGCGAGGGCCATGATGCTGCCTTGCGGGTTCACCCCGGGGGCGGTGCAGAGCAGGCTGGCATCGGCCACGAAAAGGTTTTTTGCGCCATGCACGCGGCCAAAGGAATCCACGCCGCATTTTGCCCGGTCTTCGCCCATGGGGCACGACGAAAATAAATGGATGGTGATGAGGCTCGCCTTGCCGTGAGGCAAAACTTCCGGCAGGCGGCGCAGGTCGTCCATGTTTTTCAAGGCCGGCAGGCCAGCCACGCAGGGGAAGACGGTCTCCGCGCCGGAGGCAAACATGATTTCCGCCAGCTTGCGCACCCCGTCGGCGAGGTCGCGCATATCTGCGGGGGCCAGCCCATAGCGCACCAACGGGTCGCGAAATCCGGGCGCTGTGCGCACGCTGCCATGCCCGCCGCCGGTGATCATCGCATAATAATTGGCCTGGTGGGGCCAGGTCTTGGACACCGCGCGGGCCGCCGCCGGATGGTCGAGCAACCCGAGCGCAAGGTACGACGGAGAACTGATGGAGCAGCCAAAACTCAACCGCGGCGAAAATTCCTTCACTTGGTGCACAGGCACGCCCATGTCCGCCGCATTGATGGCTTCGGGAAACTGGGCCGTGAGTTTGACGGTGGGGTGCAGGCGCAGCTTGTCGCCAATATTCCGGGTCAAGCCGGCCCGGCGCAGCAGTGCGGGCGTGTGCACCGCCCCCGCCGCCATGAAGAGATGCTCCGCGGAAAGCTCGATGATTTTCCCCGACCGATGTTCGGCGCGGACCAGCCAGCGCCCGCCTTCCTGGCGCATGGCCAGCGCGCGGGTATTGGGCAGCAGCTTCCCGCCCGCCTGCAGCAGGCGGGGCACATACGTGCGGGTCATCGACTGGCGGGAGCCCCGGGTTTCCCCCGCCGCATTGGTTTCATAGCGAAACCAGCGCGGTACTTCCTGGGACTGCCAGCCGAGCTTTTGCGCCCCTTCGTGTAATTTCAGCGATGCCGCCGGCAGCGCCCCGGGCATCCGCGAGACACTTAGCTCCTTTTCACACGCCTCAAAATGCGGACGCAGATCTTCCTCCGACAAACCATCCACGCCAAAGTCCTTGCGCCAGGTTGCGAGGATTTCCGGCGGCGTCCGGTGGTAGAGGCCGCTGTTGACCTCGCTGCCGCCACCTACGCACCGGCCCTCCACGTAAGCGATTTTCGTTTTGCCGAGGGCCACGGTCAGTCCTCCGTTGCGGTATTTCTGCTCCATTTCCTGCCGGGTGAAGGGCTGGCAGGATTCGAGTGCGAGATATGGCCCCTCCTCAAGCACGACAACCTCGCGCCCCGCCTCCGCCAGCAGGCAGGCCGTGATGCTGCCGCCCGGGCCCGAGCCAATGACCAGGTTCTCGCAGCGCAATTGTGCCGGCGGCTCGCGCAGGACGGCGCCCGGCGGCCCGGCCTCTTCCGTGGGTGGAGTTTGAGGCAGCGCCCGGCTGTAAAGGGCCAGTGCCGTGAGGCTTTCGTAGAAACGGATGAAGTCGCGGTGGGTGCCGAGGGAGGATTTCTTCCAGCCCGCGATCATTTTTTCGCGTGCTTCCGGCCGCACGCGGTGGAAGGCTGAGCCCAGGACAAACCAGCCCGCGAGGTCAAACCCCACGGTCGCCAGTTTCATGGGCAGGCGCAGGTAGTCGGGCATCTGCGCCAGTTCGCGCAGAAGGAAAGCATCGATATCCTCATACGGAGGAGCCAAGTCCAGCCGCCCCGGCTCCACGAGTTTGGCTGCACAGGAATCAATCAGGGCGCAGGCGCTGGTGTGCAGATGGGATTGGAGGGGGCTGCTCATGCGGGGGCATTAAGGGCGTCAGGCCGCCAGCCACACGAGCAGCAGCACCAGCGCGCCGACGATGTAGCTGGGGATGTCCTTGATGGCAAAGAGCACGGGGTCGTCATGCAGCTGGCCGCGGTGGGTGATCAACCACAGGCGGCAAAGCCAGAAGGTCATCAATGGACAGATTAATAGCAGGACGTCCGGATGATGGTAAAGGGTGGCCACCTGCGTGCTGTTGACATAAAGCGCGAGAATCATCACGGCGGTGAAGCCGCTGGCCGCGCCAAAACTGCTGACCATCTCGAGATCGTCGATCACGTAGCCGCGGCCTTTGACGCTCGTCAGCTCGCGTTCGCGTAATGTTTGCAATTCCTGCAGCCGCTTCATCATCGCCAGGCTGAGGAAGATGAACATCGAAAACCCAAGCAGCCAGGAAGAGAAGGCAATATGCGTGGCCAGATGCCCGGCCACCAGCCGCAGGGTGTACAAGGTCGCCAGGATAAACACATCGAGAATCGCCACTTGCTTGAGCACAAGCGTGTACGCCACCGTCAACACGCCGTAAGCGGCCAGGGCGACCGCAAACTTGGGCAGCACCAGCAGGGAAAAAATCAACGGCGCTATCATCAACACCGGGCCGCCAATGAAGGCCCAGGGCAAATAAAGGCGCCCCGAGGCCAGCGGCCGCCGCCGCTTCGTCGCATGATGGCGGTCGGCCGACAGGTCGAACAAATCATTGAGCACATACACCCCCGAGGCAAACAGGCAAAAGCAGGCAAACGCCAGCAGGATGGATTGCCGGATTGCGGGGTTATGCAGGCTGTGCGAGGTGATGACCGGCACAAAAATGATCAGATTTTTCACCCACTGGTGCGGGCGCAGGGCCTTCCACACTGCCTTCAGGGGGTTGGCCGGCCCGGCAAACTCCGCCGCCACGCGGCCACCGCGCCGCATCCGGGCGGCCAGCGCTGTCGGGGCGTTGACGACGATGGCGTTGCGGGCGCCCGCCCACACCGGGATGTCCACCGTCGAGTTGCCCGCATAGTCAAAACCACCCCGGCCGTATTTGGCTTCCAGGGTGGCGACCTTGGCCGATCCGCGCAAGTTGGTGTGGCCGTCACTGGCCAGCACTTCGTCAAACAACCCGGTATGCGCGGCGACTGCGGCCACCAGCGCCTGGTCGGAAGCACTGGCGAGAATTAATCGGCGGCCACGCTTTTTTTCCGCGCGCAAAAAGTCGACGAATGGCTCGTTGTAGGGCAGCAGCTCAACTTCCACACTGACGCGCGCCGCCAACTCGCGCTTCAGGTGCGCCCGACCGCCCATAAACCAGATGGGCACCATGAAAATAAACAGCGGGTTGCGCCGAAGCAGAACCGCCAGCGATTCCCACAGCATATCGGAATAGATAAGCGTGCCATCCAGATCCACGCATAGGGGAACCGGGGATGCGGAGGCCGCGTCCATCGCGGCGGCGGGTTGGGGCTCGTGGGCCAAGCATTGCGATTGCAGACCAAAACGCGCTTCACCTCAAGACTTTCCAGCAGCGTCCGCCGTTATTACCGGCGACGTTGGCCCTGCACCACCATCAGCAATTGCAGCAGGTTGCCCAAGGCGGCGATGAAGGCGGCCACATACGTCCACGCCGCGGCTTTGAGGGTCTGCCGCGCGCCC
This sequence comes from Verrucomicrobiota bacterium, assembly GCA_048497935.1. Classification (GTDB taxonomy): domain Bacteria; phylum Verrucomicrobiota; class Verrucomicrobiia; order Opitutales; family JABDGR01; genus JABDGR01. The sequence continues at coordinate 21,248 of JBEHYY010000035.1, read as the reverse complement.
ACCATTTCATCTGCCGTCAGGATCCCGAGGCCTTGCAGTCGTTGCAGCGCCCGGCGCGAAGCGTCAAACTCCACTGGCATCGTCACCAGCTGGAAGACAGCCAGCAAAAAATAAGCGCCAATCCCGAAATAAAGCAGGCCAAACAGATGGAATACCACACCGCCGATGAGGGTCAGGGGCAGCACCGAGCAGGCAAAATTGGTCACCGGCACGAGGTCCATCCGCAGTTTCAGCGCGGGAAAACGGACTTTGTCTTGAATCGCATGGCCAGACTCATGCGCGGCGACGCCCAGCGCCGCCAGGCTTGTGCTGTGATAGTTTTCCGTGCTCAACGCGAGGCGCTTGCGCTGGGCGTCATAATGGTCCGTCAGGTGCCCGGGGATGGCGACAATCTCCACGTCCGCAATTCCCGCCGAGCGCAAGACGGCGCTCGCCACGTCCCGGCCGCTCAATCCGCTGCGCGAGCCCACCCGCGACCATTTGGCATACACGGCGCCCACGCGCATTTGCGCCCATAGCCCCAGCAGCAGGGGCACGAGGACAAGGAGGATGAATCCGGATTCGTTTGCGAAAAACATGGCTACGTTAGGAATAGACAAGGCGATTCCCGCCCAGGTTCCGCCAGGGGACTTCTTGGCACGGTGGGCTTGCCTCGGAGAGGGTGGGGTGTCATCGTGCCCGTTTTCCATGAGCGAGAATCTGCCCGCCCCATCGAAGTCCAAACCGTCGGTTTCGGACGTGAGCAACGACCTGCGCGCCGTGCGCCTGCTGCGCTTGGAGGAGCTGCGCGCCCAAGGCCAGGATCCCTTTTTAAACAACTGGAACCAGTCGCACACCTCGCGCCAGGCGATTGACGCCCATGTCGAAGGCCAGGAGCCGGGGCCCCGTGTTTCCGTCGCCGGGCGCATCGTCATGCAGAATGACATGGGCAAGTCCTGTTTCGTCAAGGTGCTCGACCGCGATGGCCGCATCCAGGCCTACGTGCGCAAAGACGTCGTGGGCGACGAGCCTTATGCCGCCTTCAAGAAGCTCGATTTGGGCGACATCATTGGTGTCGAGGGTACGCTATTTAAAACCAAGTCGGGCGAGATTACCATCCGGGCGGAGAAGTATGCCTTGTTGTCCAAGGCGCTGCGTCCCTTGCCGGAAAAATGGCACGGCCTGACTGACAGCGAGCAGATTTACCGCCAGCGCTACCTCGACCTGATTGTCAACGATGCCTCCCGCGAACGCTTCCAGTTGCGCAGCCGCATCGTCCGCGCCGTGCGTGAATATTTGTGGAGCCGCGAGTTCATCGAGGTCGAAACCCCCGTCTTGCAGGGCGTGGCGGGCGGGGCGGCCGCCCGGCCGTTTATCACCCACTTCAACGCGCTTTCCTGCGATTTCTACCTCCGCATCGCGCTCGAGCTGCACCTCAAGCGCCTGCTGGTGGGCGGGTTTGACCGCGTGTTCGAAGTCGGCCGCGTCTTCCGCAACGAAGGCCTTTCCCGCCGTCACAACCCCGAGTTCACCATGCTCGAGGTTTACCAGGCGTATTCGGATTTCCGCGGCATGATGATGCTCATCCACGACCTTGTGCAGTACATCTGCCGCACGGCCTTGGGCGGGCGCACCAGCATCCCGCGTCCGGAAGGGGGCGAGATCGAACTCGCCGGCAAGTGGCGCGAAGCCAAGTACAGTGACCTCGTCATCGAGGCCACGGGCGATGCGGACTGGTTCCAGCGCACCCGCGAGCAAAAGCTGGCCGCCTGCGCGAAACTGGGCATCGAGGTCAACCCCACTCACCCGGACTTCGCCATCACCCAGGATGTTTTCGAGAAACTCATCGAGCCCAAGCTTATCCAGCCGACTTTTGTGACGCACATCCCGCGCGAATTGTGTCCGCTGGCCAAGCTTACTCCGGACGACCCGCGCACGCTCGATGTCTTCGAACTCTGCATCAACGGCCAGGAAATCGCCCCGGCCTATTCGGAGCAAAACGACCCGCTTCTCCAACGCGAGCAGTTTGAGAAGCAAGTTGGCGACGATGTGCAGAAGCTCGACGAGGATTTCCTGGTGGCCCTGGAGCATGGTATGCCCCCGGCTGGCGGCATGGGGGTGGGCATTGACCGTCTGGTCATCCTCCTCACCGGCGCCGCCAATATCCGCGACACGATTTTGTTCCCCTCCCTGAAGCCCGAGGAAGCGGGTGGGCGAGAGGCCAAGGAAAAGGCCTGACCTTGGCGGCTTTCTTGCCGCCTTCCGTGTTTCTTCCGTCTCTTTCACTATGCCCTGGCCGGTTTATCTCGCCTTCAAGCACCTGTTCCCGACCGGGCGGCGTGGCGCCCGCGCCTCAGTCGCGGCCACCTTGAAGCTCGCGGTGGTCCTGGCCCTGGGGATCTTTGTTCTCCTGGTGGGATTCCTGTGGTGGAATGGGGTGCTCGCGCGGATGCACGCGCAGTTCCAATCCTGGTCCGACATCGCCAAAGACATGCTGGTCCTCTGGCTGTGGGTGACGCTGGTGGTTGCATTTGTGGCGATGATTTTCCGCAGCACGCCGTTTTTCCACGCCATGTCCATCCTGGGCATCACCCTCGGCGTGACGGTGCTCATCACCGTGCAAAGCGTGATGAACGGCTTTGCCCACGAGTATGAACGCGTCTTTATCGAGACCCAGGGGCATTTGGACATTCTCGCCGGCGGCCCGATTGAAAACCCGCGCGAGGTGGTCGCGGCCGTCAAGCAAGTGCCGGGAGTGGTGCTGGCGGAGCCCATCATGACCGGCGTCGTCATGCTGCGGTATAAGAACCTCCCGGCCACGCCGTTGGTGCGCAGCTTCGATGTCAACAGTGCCGAGGGCGCGCGCGATCCGCTGGTTGCCGCCATCCAGCCAAAGGGAGCCTACGATGCCTTGGATGACCAGAGCATCCTCGTTGGCGGGGGGATTTACAATCGGCTGGGCCTGCAGGTGGGCGACACCGTCGATGTTTACACCCTCAGTATGCTGGACGACATCAAGCGCGACGAGGTGCCGATGCCCAAGGGGCTCAAAGTGGCCGGCGTGGTGAGAACCAACTGGACCGGCGTGGACGACAACTATGTTTTCGTCACCCTGCGCCTGATGCGCCAGCTCTACCGCTTTACCGATGAGGCGCACAAAATTGAAGTGCGGCTGGATAATGACGACATGAGCCACACCTTGGCGATGCAGGCCGCCTTGCAAAAGGCGCTCAAGCCCTTGAATGACCGGCGCGTTGCTGCCGGCGGCGCCGACGCCGCACTCTCCGTGGTCACCTGGCAGGAGATGAACCACGATCAGATGCAGATCCTCATCGTCGAAAAAACGGTCATGCTTTACATCATGATGGTCATCGTCGTGGTGGCCGCGTTTTGCATCCTCTGCTCGCTGGCGACGACGGTCGTGCGCAAGACGCGCGAAATCGGCGTCTTGGGCGCGCTCGGCGCCCGCCCGCCGCAAGTCGCCGCGGTTTTCTGCCTGCAAGGTATGTTTATCGGCTTGGTGGGCACCCTCATTGGCTTGGCCGCCTCCTTTATATTGCTGCATTATCGCCAAAACATCGTGGAAGCGTTTGTCGATCAGCGCCAACTCATCGAATTCTACAACTTCTACAGCTTCCCGGTGGAGTACCGGCCTTTGGATTTTGTAAAAATCGCCGGTTTCACCTTCCTTATCAGCACGTTGGCCGGGGTGCTCCCTGCTTGGTGGGCCGCTCGCCTCAAGCCTGCGGAATGTCTCCGTTCGGATTAATTGGCCTCTTTTTCACCCTCTTTGGAACAAAACCACCCCGCGGATTTCTTAACTTAATTGCCCAATTAGAAGCTCTGTTAAATTTTAACGAAAAACCCCCAATTTGCTATCAGTCGAACCCTCGCCGCACCATTTCATAATTTTCCATGTCCGCGCCCATCCTGGTCTCCAATCGCCTGAGCAAAAGTTACCCGACTCCTTCGGGTGACTTGCCGGTGCTGGGTGGGGTGGATTTGCAGGTAGCGGCCGGGGAGACGGTGAGCATCCGTGGTGAGTCCGGCTCGGGCAAAACCACACTCTTATATTGTCTGGCGGGGTTGGAGCCGGTCGATGGCGGCGAATTGCAGTGGGATGGCCAGACGGTCAACCGCCTGGGCCGCGGCGCTCTCGCGCAAGCTCGCGCCAAAAGCCTGGGCTTTGTCTTCCAATCTTTTCACCTCACGCCCGAGCTTGATGCGCTGGAAAATGTGCTGCTCGCCCGGCGGCTCGCCGGACGCGTGCGGGCCGAGGATGTGGCGCGCGCGCGTGATTTGCTCGAGCGGGTGGGGTTGGGCCAGCGCCTCCACCATGTGCCCGCCAAACTTTCCGGCGGCGAAGCGCAGCGGGTCGCCGTGGCGCGGGCGTTGCTCAACCGTCCCCGCCTATTGCTGGCCGATGAGCCGACTGGCAATCTTGACGAACGCACTGCGCGGGAAGTCATTTCACTCCTCCTGCGCTTGTGCGCGGAAGAAGGCACCGCGCTGGTGCTCGTGACGCACCATGCGGGCTTCGCTTCGCTCACCTCCCGCGCGTTGCGCCTCGAACATGGCGTGCTTGTCGCGGCCGCCTGAAGTTAAGTTCATCAGCACTTGTCCGATATGCAAAAATTCTGTTGATTTTCACATTCAGCACTCTAGAAACTCCCAGATGCTTTCGTGTTTTAACCCCAAACACCTTGCGCTGACCGGTCTGCTTATGGCAGCCACGGTTGCCTCCGGCGCGGCCACCCCTGCTGCGACCGGTGCCGCCGAAGCCCCGGCGCCCGCGCCGTCCGCTTCCGCTGGTTCCGCTACCTTGACGGTGAGCCGCGTGACGTTCAGCCCGCTGCAAGACCCCTACGCCAAGGCCAATTGGATGATGATCGAGGTGGACTTCCTCGGCCAGACTTCCAAAGGCGGCATCATTAATGATGTCTCCGTCACCCTTTCCATGGGCTGGGCCAATCCCGGTGCCACCCCCCCGGTGGACCTGCCGCTTTCTTCCACCCTCAAGCTCATTGGCGTGTTTGGCGGCAAACCCAATGCGGTCTTGTTCTTTGTCCCGCCCGAAGCGCTCGCCCGCGCCTCCCGCGGCCAGCCCTATGACGCCTCCCGCGCCCCGGATTTTTATTCGGTGGAGTTCAAGATTGCGGACAATGCCCAGCAAATGGGCCAGGCTAATTATTCCACCAAGCTTACCGCCACCAGCGCCAAGAGTTTTGCCAGCATGGCCGAGACCAACGGTGTGAAGGGCTTGATGTTCTCCCAGGCGAATGTTCCCTTCTACGTCATGCCCTTGGCGCTGCAAAAAGTCACCTCCAGCACCCTGCCCACCGCGGCTGCCCCCAACAGTCTTTGATGCCAGGCATTGACACAGGCCCGTAGTTATGCCAAAGCACTCGTTTTCCAATCCCCTGTTCCCCACTTCTCTCTAATCAGCCTACCCCTTTTCGGATGCCCTCGAAGACCCTTGTCATCAATTGCGGAGCCAGCCATGTGGCCGCCGCCGTATTTAGCGCCGCCAACGGAAAGTTGACGTTGGAAGACCTGGACACACGCGATTTGCACTACGATGTGGCCAAAGACGAAGCGTGGTTGCCCGCGCTGGCCGAAGGCTTGCGCGACCTGTCGCGCTCCAACGCCCGCTTTCGCGGCAAAGCCGTTTTCATTCTCCCCGGCTACCAGCTGCTCATCAAGGCGATCAAGGTTCCCCACGTGGATCCGGCCAAGCAGGCCCAGATCATCGGCTTTGAGGCCCAGAATAACATCCCCTTCCCCCTGAATGACGCTGTCTGGGGTAGCCAAGTCATTGCGGATGATGGCATTGAGACGGAAGTCCTCCTCGCCGCCCAGAAGGCCGAAGCCGCCAACCGCTTCTGCGGTCTCATGTCCACCATCGGCTTCCAGCCCATTTCCCTCCAGCCCAGCTCGCTGTTGGACTTCAATGCCTTCAAGCATGTCCACTCCGCTGATGTCCAGGACACCCTGATGATCAATGTGGGTGCCCGCTCGACGAACCTCACCTTTATCAGCGCCGCCGGCCTGTTCATCCGTAACATCAACTTGGGTGGCAACTCGCTCACCCAAGCCTTGGCGGACGGCATGGGCAAGAGCTTTAACATCGTTGAGGATCTCAAGGTCTCCTTCTACTCCGGCAGCACCTCCTTTGAGGCTGAAGATCCCGCGGTGTCCGCCCTTCAGGGCCGCGCCCAGGACTTCATGAAGCGCCTGAGCCAGCAGGTGACGCAGTCCATCATCACCTACCGCCGCGCCACCAACCGCGCCGCCCCCCAGCACATCCTGCTCACGGGCCGTGGCAGCCTCCTGGATGGCTTGCCCGAATTCCTCAGCGAATCGCAAAAGGTCTCGGTCGATTATTTCAACCCCGGTACGGTGGTGAAGTCCGGCTCCCGCCTCGGCAAGGGCGTGATGGAGCAGTACTACTACCAGATCAGCGAGTGCGTGGGTGAAGCCGCGCGCCTGGTCAAGCCCGATGCCATGGGCATCAACCTGCTGCCGCCGGCCATCCGCGCGCGCATGCAGTTCAACAAGCAGAAGCCCTTCCTCGTGTTGTCGGCCCTCTGCCTGGCTCTGGCTCCGCTGCCGATGATTTACAAGCTCTACACGCAAAAGAACGTCGCCGCGGTGGAAAAGAAGAACTGGGATGGCCGCGCGACCGAGCTGAACAATCTCTATCAAGGCCTCCAAAAGCAGTCCGACGAAGCCACGGCCACCCGCAAGCAGATCGCCGACTTGGAAAGCCTGATGAATTCCCGCTTCAACTGGATTCAGTTCTTCCAGAAGTTGCAGGACACCTTGGTGGAAACCACGGATGTGTGGCTCGACGGTCTCTCCGTTGACCGCCAGGTCGTGGCCCCCGCCGCTGCCGCGCCCACCTCTTCGTCTTCCTCCAAGGGATCGGCCCCGGTCGCCGCGGCGCCCGCCGCCCCTTCCACGTCTTACAAGTTGAACGTCAAGGGCCGCCTCCTGCTCCGCTTGGATAACCCGGATGCGCCCGTCAGCGAAGCCGTCCGCACCAAGGCGGCCGACCGTCTCTCGGACCTGCAAAAGCGCCTGCTCGACATTCCGTTCGTCAAGGGCATCGACCAGGGCCCCGGCAGCACCAAGATCGACTTCCGCACCGACCCGCGCATGGCCGGTTTTGACTTCACTCTCATCATCAACCCCGAGAATCCGCTCTAAGCGCCCGTTCACTCTTTTTTGCGCCCATCTCCCTAATTGCCTGACCCCATGGATTTCGCGAAACGCTACCCGCTTTTGACCACCATACTGGCCGTATGTGTGATCGCCTTCCTCGTTGAGCTGTTTTTCCTCTGGAAATTCAGCAGCAACGTCAACGTCGCCAACGCGCAGTTGAAGTCGAGCATCTCCAAGGCCGACACCGCCGCCAAGCAGACGCCCGCCCCCAGCCAGGACAACTTGGCCGCCGCCACGAAAAATGTGGAAGAACTCAAGGCCGAGCTCGCCGATGTTGACCACACCTTGCAGGACACGCCGCTGAAAATTGAAAATATTCCGGCCAAGGACATCGATCTGCTTTCCCAGATCCAGTCGTATCAGGACAAGCTGAACGAACTCGCCAAAAGCAAGGGCGTTCTCCTGCCCCCCGGTGATTACTCCACCTACACTTTCGGTCTCTCGCTTTATCTCGGTCGTGGCGTGACTGCCCCTCCGCCGGAAAAATTCGCCGCCGTCTTCAAGCAGGTCAAGGTGCTGGATTACATCCTCAGCCACCTGATGGATGATGCCAAGCTGCCCGACCAGAAGATGAAGATCATGTCCATCCAGCGTGAGGACATCACCGCCGTCCCCGGCACCAATGGCGCCACCGTGGCCCCTTCCGACAGCGGTTCCGCCTCCGACTTCTTCGCCATCGACCCCACGATCACGGCCCGCGTGCCCGGTGCCATCAACACCCTAGCGTTCCGCATTCAGTTTGTCGCCTACAGCGAGTCCCTGCGCATCCTGCTCAATGACCTCGCCAAGTTCGAGCTGCCCCTCGTGGTTCGCAGCATCGATGTCAAACCGGCTGAAGCGGACAAGGCGCTGACCGGCGTCGTCACCCGTCAAAGCGCCGCCGCGGAAGCTGCCGCCGCCACCCGCAAGCCGGTGGTCTCGGAAAACTTCTCCCAGTTCACCATCGTCATCGAGTACATCGAATTGCCTGCGCCGCCCAAACCGGCTGATGCTGATGCGGCCACCGCCGCCGCGGCTGGCCCGGCTGGCACCGCTCCCGCTGCCGGCACGGCGGCTGGCACCGGCACCGCCAAGGCCAAGTAGTCTTTTGCCCGCCCTACCTACCCCTCCCCACACCCTTCTTTCCTTTAGCCATTGCCCGGCATGAAAAATTATTACGACAAGGTTTTGTTCATCCTCGCGCTCATTGTGTTGGGCATCGGGGCTGCGTTCTTTTATTTCAAGGAACCCAAGGGCGGCCTGCCCACGGTCGCTTCCCTGCCGGCTGCCAAGCTGAGTGGCACGCCTTACACGGCGATTGAAAAACCCGAATTCAAGCAGAACTCCCACGTCTGGAACACCGCTCCGGAACAGCAGGATGAAGGCTCCGGCTGGATGTATTACGTGTTCACGCCCCCCAAGATCTGGTGGGAACCGGGCACGGGCTGGATTCCAGAACCCCCGGTGCCGGTTGCGCCTGTCGCTTACGGCGTCCATCTCGTTTCTGCGAAGAAGGAACTCTACCGCGTCCAGCTCCAGGGTACTTCCGGCAATGGCGACAAGAATGACGTCATCAATTTCAGCGATGAGGAAACCGGCCTCGACTTCCACTTGAAGGTCGGCGAAACCAGCAAGCTCCACGAAGTCCAAGTCAAGGACCTCGCGTTCGACCAGCTGGACAAGGGCCACGGCGTCATCCTCAAGGCCGCCAAGGTCATCATCGTCGATCTCCGCAACAACCAGGAAATCACGCTGACGCAAGGCGAGGAATACGCCCCCAGCGACAACCAGCTCTACATTTTGCAGACTGACGATCCCTTCCCCGCGAAGGAATGGAAGGTCTCCAAAAACAGCCACGACGAAGTGCTGACCTTCCCGGGCAGCTTGCAAAACTTCAAGGACGACATCACTTTCAAAGTGGTCGCCCTTGACTTTGCCAAACCGTCCGTTACGGTCGTGAAAACCTACACACCGGCCAAATCGAGCAAGGCCAACGCCTTGCAAAAAGAGTTGACCCTGAATAGCAATCCGACCGCCGCCGCCCCGGCTGCTTCCCCAGCGAAGTAAGCCTCCCTTTCATTCCCTCCACCCCATAAATCTCCCCTTCAACTGACACGCCATACTGTCCGTAAACCTATGAAGACGTCCTGGAAATCCCGCCGCCCCCAAGCCCTCGCTTTGGCCCTCGCCGCCGCTATCATGGCTGGCGCCATCGCCCTCCCAACCCCGCTGCACGCCCAAGCCAGCTCGCCCACTGCGGTCGCAACTGAGAAGATGCAATTGCAACTGGACGCGCTCACGGCCAAACGCGACGGTGACTTTGCCAAAGCCAAAGAGCTGCTGCAGAAGATCATCGCCCTGGATCCCAAGGACAGCAACGTCAGCGACGTCCAGCGCCAGATCGACGTGATCAACGCCGCCCTTGCCAGCCAGAGCGCCGGCAAGCCGACCATTTTTGACGCCAGCAGCAGCGGCACCACGGCTACCACGGCCGCCGTCGCCGCCAGCCCGGTTCCCAGCACCAAGGCCAGCACCAGCACGGACGCCGCCCCGGCCCCGGCCAAGGCTGCCGCCGCCGCTCCGGCTCCTGCGCCCTCGGCCGAAGCCAAAGCTTCCCTCGCCGCTGAAGCCGCCCGCCAGCAGGGCCAGATCGACACCATCCGCAAGTCGATCGAAAAGGCCGAAGCCCTCGCCGCCGCCGGTGACTTTGATGGCGCCCGCGCCGCTTATGACGCCGCCCTGACGCAGGTTCCCGCCGGCATCAAGTTCACGGACATCCGCAACCAGATCAAGCAGGAGTCCGTTGACACCTGGTACAGCCAGGCCACCGCCGCCTACAAGGCCAACAACCTTCCCGAAGCCAAGGCTGACCTCGACAAGTATGTTGAGGCCGCCGGCAGCGCCGACTCCCGCGCCAACTCGCTCCAGAAGCGCATCGTCGCCGCTCAGAACGACCCCGCTCACCAGAGCTACAAGGACGTCGTCACCCCCGGCTTCGAAGACGCCCAGCAGCGCGTCCAGCAGCTCCTCGTCAAGGGCCGCGCCCAATTCCTCTATGGCGACTTCAATGGCGCCATCCTGACCTTCAATGAAGTCAAGGGCCTCGCCCCCGACAATGTGGAAGCCAAGGCTTACCGCGTGCAGATCGACCAGATTCTCTACAATCGCGGCTACATCAACCACGAAGAGACCCGCTGGACGATGCTCCAATCCGTTGAAAAGGACTGGAACCTCCCCACGTTCTCTGCTGGCAGCGGCAACATTATTGAGCAGAAGCAGACTGAGTCACCCGAAATGCAGAAGCTGAAGACCATCTTCATCCCCAGCGTCAACATCGACGTCCCGACCCCCCTCGACCAGGTGGTCCAGGTGTTGCACGACCTCTCGGTCCGCTACGACCCCGATGGCAAAGGCATCAATTTCCACACCTACGCTCCCGCCAACAATGAGGCGATGCCCAAGGTCACCCTCTCCGGTCTGAATGGCATGAGCCTGGCCGACTTGCTCAAGGTTGCCTGCGGTGACGCCCACCCCGGCTACAGCTACGGCGCTGAAGGCCCGGTCATCGCCCTGCGCGAAGGCGGCAGCCTCAGCATCACCAACGGTGACTTCACCCAGGAGCGCATTCCCCTCAGCGAAAGCATGATGAAGGAACTCGGCATCAACGTCCCCGGCGCGGGTGGCGATGCCCCCAAGGCTGCTGCGACGGATCCGTTTGCTCCGGCCGCTGCGGCCTCTGCTCCGACTGCCACCATGGAAGCTCCGGCTGCCTCCAGCTCGGATGACATGGGCAAGCAGCTCCAGGCCAAGTTCATGGACAACAACATCGACTTCCCGGCTGGTTCCAAAATTTCGATGCTCGGCACGAGCAAGATCAGCGTCGTCAACACCCCGCAGAACATTGAGAAGCTGAAGCAGTTCCTGCGCAGCTTGGACGATGTCAAGCAGGTGACGATCGAAGCCCGCTTCCTCGACGTGTCCCAGGGCGCTCTCAAGTCCCTCGGTGCCCGCTGGAACGCCAGCAAGCCCGGCAACACGAACAACTTCCTGACCACCGGCACGGTGGAAGACAACAACCTCCGCCCCTTGAGCGACGCCTTCTCCTCGGGCGCCAGCGGCGCGGCCCCCACCTTGGTCACCGGCATCGTCGGCCAGACCCTGACGGGCAACAACGCCGGTGTTGAATTCTTGAGTGGTACCACCGCCGGTGTGGCCGTTGGTTCCATCATCGTGCCCCAGGTCGTTCCGACCCTCCCGGGCGCCCTCAACACCGGTGGCAGCTCCTCCGATGTGTTCAGCGGCGTGGTGAGCTGGCTCGACGGCTATCGCATCCAGATGGTGCTCGACGCCCTCGACCAGGAACAAGGCGCCGACCTCATGAGTTCGCCGAAGGTCACCGTCATGGACGGCACCGACGCCAACATCACGGTCGCCCAGGAATTCCGTTATCCGGAACAGTTCTCCGGTGTCACTTCCACGGTCAGCCCGGCCAGCGGTAACGGCGGCGGCGGTGGTGGTGTTTCGATTAACGCGGGCACGCCCTCCGGCTTCACCGTCCAGCAGATCGGTGTCACGCTGAAGGTTAATCCGAGCGTGCAGCCCGATGATTCCATCCGCCTCTTCATCACGCCGAACGTGACGGAGTTCGAAGGCTTCATCGAATACGGCAGCTCCTCGATCGCCATTCAGGGCGGCATCACCGCCATTGTGCCCTCCGGCGTCATCCAGCCCATCTTCAACGTTCGCACGCTCAGCACCAACGTGACCATCTATGATGGCGCCACGGTGGTCATGGGTGGGTTGACCCGCGACGAAGTGAAGACCGTCAATGACAAGGTGCCCGTCCTCGGTGACATCCCCTTCATTGGCCGCCTCTTCCAGTCCAAGGGCGAGAGCAGCGAGAAGCGCAACCTGATGATCTTCGTCACCGCGAACCTCATCTCCCCGGGAGGCGCCCCCGCTTCGCAGTCGTTCCAGAACCTGCAGCGCGGTGCGATCTTCTCGAACCCGACGTTGCTCCTGCCCGCTGGCACGTTCCAACGGACGCCGCCTGCCTCCCAGTCTGCACCCGCCACAGCCGAGAAATAACCTCGGCTAGGTCTCAGCGGCTAAGTTAGCCGTTTCCCACACAGGCTTCGGAAGCAATTCCGAAGCCTGTGTTGTTTTTAGGCGCTGGAGTACGGTGCGGATATCTCTGCACGCGTAAGGGCGATGCCCGCCGACACTTTTCCTCGGAGGCTCTGCCATTTGGGCAGGCGCAGCCCGTTGTCTAATGCGACAAATCCTACCTTAACTCCGCCCCAGTGGCGGGATTAACCAAAGATCTCGTCGGCGCGGAAGAAGCGCTGCATCTCCGCGGCGGCCGCGGCAGCGCTATCCGATGCATGGCAGATATTCGCCATCTTGTCCGTACCCAGGTCACCGCGGATGGTGCCTTTGGGCGCCTTGGTCGAGTCGGTGGGCCCCAGCAGCTCGCGTACGCGGTCAATCGCCCGTTCACCCTTCAAGATGAGGATGATGACAGAGCGGGCGCCCATGAACTTCTCGATTTCAGGGAAAAAAGGCATGCTGGCCAGGTGCGCGTAGTGTTCACGCAGCAACGCGGTGGACAGGCGGGTCATTTTGCAGGCGGCAATTTCAAAGCCGGCGCGCTCAAAGCGTTCGATCACGGCGCCGACGGCGTGCTTGTTCAGGCAGTCGGGCTTCAGGATAACAAGGGTTTTTTCGACAGACATGGGAGAAGACAGGGATTGGGTAACAGCAGCCGGGTAGCCGGACCCAGGTGGGCCAGCCATGGCAAAACGTCCACCATGCCATCCGCTGGGTTTTTTACAAGCTTGTTTACACTCTTGACCGGGTCAATTGTCACCGGTTTGATACAAAGTCTTTACCTACTATGAACACCCCCAAGCTCGCTCGTTTTGCTCTTTGCTCCCTTGTGCTCGCCTCTCTGGCGGGCTGTTCCTCCGTTAAAAAGAGCAGCACTCCGGCTGCCGCCTCCACTCCTGCTCCAGCCCCGGCTGCGGCCCCCGCCGCCCCGGCTGCTGCGCCTGCGGCCGCCAAACCTGCTACAGCGTCTGCGGATTCCGGCAAATACAACGTTCTCTCCCGCATTTCCTGGCTGGTTTCTGGCTGGCCGGCCTCCGGCGCTCCGGATTATGACCCCGCCAAGGTGGTCGCCAAGCCTGCCGTCCTCAAGGATGTCACCATCCGCTCGACCCCCGCTGGCGCCACGGTCACGATTGATGGCCATGACGTGGGCGTGACGCCCCTCGTTGCCAACCAGCTGGACGAAGCCAAGAGCTATGATGTGAGCCTCACGCTGAGCGGCTATGCCCCGGCTCATGCGACCATCCGGGCGGAAGCCCGTGCGGTATCCGGCCCCGGTGGCAAGTCGGGTATGTCCAGCTATCTGCCGGCCGCTTTGCCGGGCGAAATCAGCCTCAAGCTGAAGGCCATCAAGGACCCCTTCAAGGAACTGGCTGCCGCCAGCGCCGAGTTGGACAACCAGCTCCAAAAGGGCAAAATCACCGCGGCCCAGTACAAGGAAAAGAACGCGGAACTTGCTCGCGTCTACGGCCAGGCCAAGTAAAGTCGGGGGCAATGTCTGACCCTCTGCTGCGCACCCCGCTCTACGCCTGGCACGTGCGCCATGGCGCGCGGATGGTGCCGTTTGCCGGTTGGGAAATGCCCGTCCAATATACGGGCATTCTCGAGGAGCATCGTGCCACCCGCACGGCTGCCGGCCTCTTCGACGTTTCCCATATGGGCGAGGCCTTGGTCTCGGGCCCACAAGCCGTCGATTTCCTGAATCGGGTCGCCACCAACCGGATGGACGACCTCGTGGTCGGTCGCGCGCGCTATACGCTCCTTTGCCAGCCCGACGGCGGGGTGGTGGACGACATCATTGTTTACCGCACGGACCCGCAGTCCTTCCTCCTCTGCCTCAACGCGGGTAACACTCCGGGGGACATTGCCTGGCTGCAGGAACACGCGGCCAAGTTCGACTGCGTCTTCAAAAACGTCTCTTCGGACTATGCCCAGCTGGCACTCCAAGGGCCCAAATCGGTCGAAATCGCCGCGTTGCTCGCCCCGGCCAATGTGCGCCTGGCCGATGTGCCCCGCTTCAGCTTTGTCGAAATCGTCCTCGCGGGTGTGCCTATGCTGGCCAGCCGCACGGGCTACACGGGCGAGGATGGCTTTGAATTTTACCTGCCTGCCGCCCAAGCCGAGGCTTTTGCCGATGACTTGCTCAAGGTGGGTGCCAGCCTTGGCCTGAAGCCTTGTGGCCTCGGTTCGCGTGACAGTCTGCGCCTCGAGGCTGGCCTGCCGCTCTATGGCCATGAGATTTCCCGCGAAATTTCGCCCATCCAGGCGGGTTTGGGCTGGGCGGTGAAGCTGGACAAGGCCGGCGGCTTTATCGGGCGCGATGCGCTGGCCGCGGAGGTGGCTGCCAAACCGGCAAAGCGCGTGGTGTTCTTCATCCTCGACGACCGCCGCATGGCCCGTGCGGACATGGTGGTGAGCGCCGAGGGTGAGCCCGTGGGCAAGGTCCTTTCCGGCACGCTTTCGCCCATGCTGAACCTGCCTATCGGCAGTGCGCTGGTGGATAGCAAGGCACTGGATGCGGGCGCCAAGCTGACAGTCGATATCCGCGGTGCAGCCGTGCCATTGCGCCTGGCTAAGCCGCCGCTGCATAAAACCGCCTAAGGATTATTTGCTTAATCTCCGGCTCCCTGCTTACTTCCTCAACAACTTCCTTTCTCCATGAGCACCGTACCCGACGACCTGCGTTACACCAAGGAACACGAGTGGTTGAAACCCGCCGGCGACGGCACTGCGCTCGTGGGCATCACCGATTATGCGCAACAGAGCCTGGGCGACATCGTCTATGTCGAGCTCCCTAAGCCGGGCGCGAAATTTGCCGCCGGTGCCACATTTGGCGTGGTGGAGTCCGTCAAGGCCGCGTCTGATTTGTATATGCCTGTCGAAGCCGAGGTCCTCGAGGTGAATTCCAACCTCGAATCCATGCCCGAATTGGTGAACCAGGTCCCCTATGGCGATGGCTGGATGCTCAAGGTGCGCCTTAAGGACGCCACCAGCGCAGGCAAACTGCTCGATGCCGTTGCCTACAAGCAGCTCACTTAGCCTTTTTCAGAAAAGCCCGCAAAGTGGTGGCAAAAGCGTCGCGGTTTTCCAAATGCGCGAGGTGTCCGGCTTGGGGGACAATGGATAATTCCGACGACGGGCAATGGGCGTGCATGGCCCGCGTGGCCTCGATGTATTTTTCATCCTCGGCGCCGCTGCACAGCAGCACCGGCATTTTCAGCTTCGACATCTGATGGAGCACCGGCTCCACCGCTCCTTGGCCAAAGCCGCGCAGGCTGGCGGCCAGCCCTTCCTTGCGCAGACGCAAGCGGCGCTCCTGCATCTCCGCGCGCCACGCCGCCGGGAGATTTTTTTGCGAGGCGATCAAAGGGCGGTTTTGCCAGTCTGCGATGAAGGCCGGTGTGCCGTCCCGCAGGATTTTTTCAGCAAGTTTTTCGTCATCCACGCGGCGGCTGGCGCGCTCCTCGGCATTTTCAATCCCGGGCGAAGCGCCAATCAGCACCAACGCGGCCAGGCGGCCGGGTTGCGCCAACGCATAGCGCAAGGCCAGCCGGCCGCCGAGAGAGTAGCCCAGCAGGATCAACGGCGTGCCAGGTTGTTGGGTGACGACCCCCTCCAAAAAGCGCAGGCTCGCCGCGAGTGTGCAGTCATCCCCGGACGCGCCCTTGGCCGTCAAATCCGGCGCATGGCCGGGCAGGGTGGGGGTTACCCACTTGTATTCCGGAAGAGCTTCGGCCAGCGGCGCGAAATCCCCCCCGCCGCCAGTGAAGCCATGCAGGGCGACAATGACAGGCTGGGGGTCGGATTTCACCGCGGGAGCGCTTAACCCTTCTTGATGGTCGCCTTGATGATTTGCTGCTTGGTCTTCGGGCGGTCGCCGTGGTCGGTCGGTGTTTTTTCAATCTTCTCAACCACGTCGTAGCCTTTGACGACTTCGCCAAAAATGGTGTGCTTCATGTGCAGCCAGGGTGTGGCCGCGGTGGTGATGAAGAACTGGCTGCCATTGGTGCCCGGGCCGGCATTGGCCATGGCCAGCAATCCCTTGCGGTCAAACTTCACATCCGGCCGGCATTCGTCCTCAAAGTTCCGCCCCCAGATGGACTGGCCGCCCATGCCGGTGCCCGTCGGGTCGCCGCCCTGGAGCATGAATTCCGGGATGACGCGATGGAAAATGATGCCGTTGTAGTAGCCTTTTTCAATCAGGCCTGTGAAGTTGGAGACGGCCTTGGGCGCGACTTCCGGAAAAAGGCGCAATTCGATTGTGCCTTGCGTGGTTTCGAGGATGGCGGTGACGGTGGATTCGGGCATGGTGGTAAAGGGGAGAAGGGGCAGTGTGCTACATTATCCGTAAATCGGCAACGGGTTTTCCGCCGAGCAGATGTTCCTGGATGATGCGCTCCAGATTGGCCGGGCTGCAGGTGTGGTACCAGATGCCCTCGGGGTAAACCACGGCAATGGGCCCGCCCTGGCAGACGCGCAGGCAGTTTGCCTTGGTCCGCGCAATGCCGCCACGCTCCGAGAGGCCGAGTTCCTTGAGGCGTTTTTTCAGAAAATTCCACGACTCCAGCCCGGCCTCCTTGGCGCAGCACTTGGGCTCCGTCTGGTCGGCGCAGAGGAAAATATGCCGTTGCACGGCATCCAGGCCCGCAGCCGTTGCCAAATCGCGCAGCGAGGGGCCAGCCTTAGCGCTCATGCCGGGGCCTTCTGCCTTCGGTCTTTTCCTGCGCCTTGTATTCCTCCACCGCGAGGCCCATGCCCGCGAATTTCAAATACAGTATGCGGCTGATCCAGGCATCCGTCGCCGCGTAGGCGATTTGCTGGTCCGTCAGGTCCGGCCGCGCCCAGTTGGTGACTTGCGCGCCCTTGGACACGCGGTAGCCCAGGAACATGGCCGTCAAATTGCGCAACCCGGTGACGCTCACATCCAGTCGACGCGACAGATCGCTGATTTCCACAAAATTCGCGGGCAGAAACCAGCCGATTTCCTGCAGCTTGCGGATGTCGTCGCGGATGGCCACACCCGCCTTGCGGATGGCCGGGTCCGCCAGCAGGGCGAGGACAGGTTCCAAATGCTCGATTTGCAGCAGTTGGAAGAGGAACACCTTTTCCGCTCCGGCCAGTTGGAGCAGGGAAACAGGGTGGTTGTCCCCCCGGCGGAAGCTCGGGCGCGATTCCGTGTCAAAGCCCAGCAGGCTCTCATCACGCAGGTAATCCACCGCAGCATGGACGTCCTGGGGACGGGAAATGACGGTGACGGGGCCTTCGTAGCGGGCCAGCGGCAGGGCGTTGACCTGCTCGCGGGCAATGGTGGTGGGAATCGTGGTCGGACTGGACACAGGAAAATGCAAAATGGCTGGGTTAAGGGTCGACCCTACCACACCCCCGCGCCCTCCGCAAGCCCGCAGGGTTTCGCCTTGCCTGAAAGGCGGAGGCCCTTCATCGTGAACCTCTTTCGCCATTTCCATGACTCGCGTACTGGTTACCACCACCTCGTTGCAGGACACCCCGGGTCCGCACCACGATAAACTGGCCGCCGCCGGCCTCGAACTCGTCCGCGAGCGCGGCCCCCTCACCGAGGCCCGGATGCTCGAACTGGCAGGCAGTTTTGATGCCTTTTTGTGTGGCGACGACGCCATCACCCGCGCCGTCATCGAAAAATCCCTGCCCCGCCTGCGCATCATTGCCAAGTATGGCATCGGCGTGGACAAGATCGACGTCAAGTGCGCCACCGAAAAGGGCATCCCTGTCACCTTTACCCCCGGCGTCAACCACACCACCGTGGCCGAGCATTGCTTCGGGCTCATGCTGTGCCTGAGCAAACGCTTCGTCGAAGACGCCAACAACACGCGCTCCGGCCAGTGGAAGCGTGTCACGGGCCACGAGCTCTTTGGCAAGACCATCGGCATCGTCGGCTTGGGCCGCATCGGCAAGGAAGTCGCCATCCGCGCCCGCGCCTTTGGTATGCCCTGCCTCGGCTACGATGTTTATTGGGACGACAAGTTCGCCGCCGCCCACGACGTGCGCCGCGTCGCCAAGCTTGAGGAGTTGCTCAAGGAGTCTGACATCGTTTCCCTGCACACCAACCTGACGCCCGAGACCCAGGAGATGATCAACCCCCAGACGCTCGGCATCATGAAGAAGGGCGCAATGCTCATCAATTGTGGTCGTGGCGAGCTGGTGTCCGTCAAAGCCATTCTGGACGCGCTGAATAGCGGCCAGCTCGGCGGCTACGGCGCGGATGTGCTCGATGTTGAGCCGCCCCCGGCCGACCACCCGCTGCCCAAGGCCAAGAATTGCATCATCACGCCCCACGTCGCCTCGCGCACCTACGAGAGCGTCGTGCGCCAGGCCGGCATGGCGGTGGATAATCTCCTCCTCGCACTCAAGGGCGAAAAGCCCCTCGCCCAAGTCAACCAAGTGCCCATTCCCAAGCCGCGCTGAAATGGCTTTCGACAGAATTAACGGAACTTACAAAATTTCCATTCAAAAATTCTCCTTTTAATTTTGTAAATTCTGTCAAAAAAAACTCCCTTCCCATGCCCGAGACCTTCTACGTCGTTCCGCCGGCGCGCCACCAATCCACGGTGGCCGCGGCCTACCAAAAACGCGGCTACTCCGCCGCCGAAGCCCAGGCCGCCACCAGCGTGGCGGAAAACGCCTCGCGTCATGGCATCCGCACGCACAATGGCATCAAGGCCCTTCACTTGGACGACCATTTCGGCTCCGCCGCGGGCGGCTGCGTGCCCAATGCCAATATCGAGAAAAAGGCCACGCGCTTTGCCGCCTCGGAAATCTGGAACGCCAACAAGAAGCTTGGTCAGGCCGTCGCGGTGGAAGCCGTCGAAACGTGCATCAAGCTTGCCGATAAATACGGCGTCGGCCAGGTGTCGGTGGACAATGCCTTTCACTACCTCTGGGGTGGCGGCTATGTGATGGACGCCGCCAAGCGCGGCTACATCGCCTACACGAATTGCACGGCGGCGCTCGCGGAGGTTGTGCCTTTTGGCGGTCGCCGTCCGACGCTCGGAACCAATCCGCACTCCTGGGGCTTCCCCACGACCGAGGCGCTCGGTTTCCCCATCGTGGTGGACTGGGCAACGTCCGTAGTCGCCATGGGCCGCGTGCAGCAGCTTCTGCGCGAGGGCAAGCAGCTTCCGCCCGATGCCGCGGTGGACAAGGATGGCAAAATCACCACCGACCCGGCCAAAGTCGCCGCGCTGGTGCCTTTTGGCCAGCACAAGGGCTACGGCCTTTCGCTCATCAACGAAATCGTGGCCGCCTTCATTGGCGGCTCGCTGCCGACGCTGCGCTGCCGCGGCCCGGTGCCCAATGAAAAGCTGACGCCGTGCTTCTATTTCCAAGTCATCCACCCCGATGCCATGTCCGGTGGCGCGTTCGCCGGTGGCCGCACGCAGGCGGGCAATGTTCGCGCCGTGCTCAAGGACATCCTGAGTGGCGGCAATGAAAACTGCCTCGTCCCCGGCCAGTTGGAGGCCCAGGCCGCCGCCAAGTGCGCGAAGTTTGGCGGCCTGCTCTTCAGCGCTGCGGAAATCGCCGCCTTCGACGAAATCGCCGCCGCTTGCGGCCAGCCCCGCTGGAATCTCGTTGAATTCAAGGAAGCCCAATAATTCTGCAAATTCTGTCAAAAAATAAAAATACTTACCATGAGCCTTCCCATTATATCCGCTTCCGACTGTGCTTATGACATGATCGCCCTGGGCGAAATCATGCTGCGCCTCGACCCTGGTGAGGGGCGTGTGCGCACCACGCGCGAATTCAAGGTCTGGGAGGGCGGCGGCGAATACAACGTCGCCCGTGGCCTGCGCCGTTGCTTCAACCTGCGCACCGCCGTCGTCACCGCTTTTGCCGATAACGACGTGGGTCGCTTGCTCGAGGATTTCATCCTCCAGGGTGGGGTGGACACGCGCTTCATCAAGTGGACGCCGTATGACGGGGTGGGGCGCACCGTCCGTAACGGCCTGAACTTCACCGAGCGCGGCTTTGGCCTGCGCGGCGCGGTGGGCATCCCCGACCGTGGCAATTCCGCCGCCTCGCAGATGAAGCCCGGCGAGATCGACTGGGGCAATATTTTCGGCAAACTTGGTGTGCGCTGGCTGCACACGGGCGGCATCTTTGCCGCCCTGTCCGACACCACCCCTGCGCTCGTGGAAGAAGCCGTCAAAGCCGCCAAACAGCACGGTGTCATCGTCTCCTACGACCTCAACTACCGCCCCTCGCTGTGGAAGGCCATCGGCGGCAAGGCTCGCGCCCAAGAGGTCAACCGCCGCATCGCCAAATACGTGGACGTCATGATTGGCAACGAGGAGGACTTCACCGCGTGCCTCGGCCTCGAGGTCAAGGGCCTCGATGACAAGATTTCCCACATCGAAATCGACGCCTTCAAGGGCATGATCGAGAACGCCGTCAAGGAGTTCCCGAACTTCAAGGTCGCCGCCACCACGCTGCGCACCGTCAAGAGCGCCACCCGTAATGACTGGAGCGCCATCTGCTGGCACGACGGCAAGTTCCACGAGTCCAACCAATACCCCGACCTCGAGATTCTCGACCGCGTCGGCGGTGGCGACAGCTTTGCCTCCGGCCTCGTTTACGGTTTTCTCAAGTATAACGACGCCGCCAAGGCCGTGAACTACGGCGCGGCCCACGGCGCGCTCGCCATGACCACCCCCGGCGACACTTCGATGGCCTCGCTCGACGAGGTCGAGAAAGTCATCGGCGGCGGCGGCGCCCGCGTCGTTCGGTAAGCTTTTATCCTCATTATTTCTTTGCATTAAAAATTCATGTCCTATCTCGACACGCTCTTTAACCTGAACGGCAAAACCGCGGTCGTCATTGGCGGCACGGGCGAACTCTGTGGCGCCATGGCCGAAGGCCTCGCCGGCGCCGGCGCCGCCGGCATCCTCATCGGGCGCAAACCGGACAAAGCGGTCGCCCGCCTC
>JBEHYY010000034.1:0-35966 GCA_048497935.1 Verrucomicrobiota bacterium | reverse complement strand
CTCACTGTGAATGTCTGGTCCGGAAACCCAACGACAACCTTTTCGATCGGAGGCACTCCGGCGATACCGGGCGCTGTGACCTTCAGTGGCGATCCCCTCTTCCGTGTTACGCTCTCGCTCAACGCGACGTGGGGCAGCGGTAGTTCGCTTCAAATGATGAGCTTTGAAAGTGGCCGGTGGACGTACGTTTTTTTCTCTCTGCTCCCCCCCCCTCCCTGCCCCAGCCGGCGGCGATGCTCGATGTCACCGCCTGGCGGCAAGGCGAAATGCTGTACCTCGGCTTCACTCCTAAAGCCAGCGCGGGCGTGCCAGCGCAACTAAAGGATGTCTATTTCTTCTCCGCGGATGCGCAGGCCAAACCCGCCGCCCCGCAAATACTCCACGCCGCCGGTCCCGGCTGGGTATTGGAGATGAGTCGCAGCGCCTCCGCGCCGGGAGATGCGAAATCATTGCCCGGTGTGCTGACTGTGAATGGCTCCTGGTCGAACACCAACACCGTGGCGGCCCTCGCGCTGGACCCACCGCTGGCGGATGCGCCACCCGCGCAGTTTGCGGGCGTGGTCGCCAACCCGGCTGCGCCAGCGAGCCTGGTCGGATTGCTGGGCATCCTGGCCCTTGGCTTTTTCGGCGGCCTTATCCTGAACATCATGCCCTGCGTCTTCCCGGTGCTGGCGATCAAGGTGCTCGGCTTTGTCAAACAAGCAGGCGCGGAACGCCGCCGCGTGGTGCTGCACGGGCTGACGTATGCCGGCGGCGTGCTCGTGAGCATGTGGGCGCTGGTCGGCGTGCTGCTGGCGCTGCGGGCGGGCGGGGCGCAGCTGGGCTGGGGGTTCCAATTGCAGCAACCGGCGTTTGTGCTCGGCCTCGCCATTTTCTTTCTGCTTTTTGCGTTGAGCCTGAGCGGGGTGTTTGAAATCGGCGGCTCGCTGATCGGCCTCGGCGCGGAACTGACGGGCCGGGACGGTCTTGGCGGTTCGTTTTTCCAGGGCATTCTCGCAGTGGTCGTGGCCACGCCCTGCACCGCGCCGCTGCTGGCCCCGGCGCTGGGCGCGGCGTTTGCGCTGCCGGTGTGGCAGGCCATCCTGGCCTTCACCTGCATCGCGCTCGGCTTGGCAGCGCCGTATCTGGTGCTCTCCCTCTTCCCCGCCCTGGCGCAACGCCTGCCCCGGCCTGGCGCGTGGATGGAGACCTTCAAGCAGCTGATGGCTTTCCCCCTGTATGCAACGGTGGCCTTCCTCCTCTTCACGCTCAACGGACAAGTGTCCGCCGAACGATTCCTGAATATTTCCTTCGCGCTCGTCGTCATCGCGCTGGCGGGTTGGTGCTACGGCCGCTACGCCACGCCCGCAGCCTCGCGCCAGGTGCGGCGCATGGGCCAGGTGGGCGCATTGTTGATTTTCGCCGCGGGCACGGTATGGGCCTACTGGCCTGCAGAAGATTTGAACTGGGAACCCTGGTCGGCCGCGCGCGTGGAAGAACTACAGAAGGAAGGAAGGCCCATCTATGTAGATTTCACGGCGCGCTGGTGTGTCACGTGCCGCGTCAACAAGGACGTGGTGTTTTATTCCACTAACCGCGTGGTGGAGGCCTTCAACCATGCGCACGTCGCGCTCTTGCGGGCGGACCTCACGAAGCCAGACGCGCTCATCACTGCCGAGCTGGCCCGCCATGGCCGCGCGGCCGTGCCGCTGGATTTGCTCTATCTTCCCGGCCAGACCGAACCCATCGAACTCCCCTCGCTTCTCACGCCGGACATCGTGCTGGAGGCGCTGAATGGCAAGGCCACAGCAACCAGCGCCCGTTAAAAGTGCGGGGAGTCGTAGAGCCAGTAGAGACCGTACAAATGGTTTTTTTCGTGCAAGACCATCAGATTGAAAATGAACATGAAAAAACCGGCGCGAGCGGCACACTCGGGCGTGAACACCACCAACCCCCAGCGCAGCCCGCATACGCGCCGCAGCGCGAATCCGCCAATGCTAACCAATATTAGCAGCGCAGCCGCCACCTTGACCCCCAACTCGGGCTGGGCCAGGAGCAATACCTGGTAGGCGTAGTCCACCAACATGGCCACCAGCCAGGCCACCGCCAGCAGGCCGGAGGGCGCGGCGCCATCCAGAGGGTGCACATTGCTGCGGATCTGCTTGATGCCGATGTACCGCTGCGCCAGGAACAACTGCGCCACCTCAAACACGGCAAACGCCGGTGAAATTTGGACAATGATGCTGGCCATCTCCTGCTCTCATATCCCTTCCGGGCCCGGTTTGGCGAGAATTTCCACCGTGGGCTGGCGCCGCGCCACCACGGCAAAGCGCAGCACAAGCAGAATCGCCACTGTCATCACACCGAGGGACACGCCCATCCACAGCCCCGGGCCGCCCCAGCCTTTCGCCATGCCCAAGTACCACGCCAGCGGCGCCGCCACGAGCCAGTACCCGGCAAAAGAAATGGCCGTGGGCACACGCACATCGCGCAGACCGCGCAGGATGCCGAGGCTGACGATCTGCGCACCGTCAAACACCGCAAAGGCCACCGCCCAGAGCAACAGCCGGGAGGACAAGGCCAGCGCCTCGGCCGCGCCCGGGGCGTCGCCCCGCAAAAATATTTTGGGCAGCTCCTGGCGCGTCAGCAATATCCCCACCGCATACACCGCCATGAAGACCGTGGAGCAGACGAGGCTCTCCCACCCTATACGCCGCGCCTCGGAAAGCTTTTTCATCCCCACCGCCTGACTGACGCGAATGCCCGTGGCCTGCGACAGGCCGAGCGGCACCATGAACGCCACGGCCGCGATGTTCAGCGCAATCTGGTGCGCATCGAGCACAATCTTGCCCAGCATCCCGGCCATGAGGGTGACAAAGTTGAACACGCCAACCTCGAACAGAATCTGGCCGGCGCTGGGGCCGCCGAGGGCAAACATCCGGCGCACCCGCTCGCCCGCCAACCGGGAGAAAAATCCGCGCGGCCACTGCGCCCGCAGGCCGGGGTCGCGCTGGACGAGGACAAAGAGCACGATGAGCACCGCCAGCCGGGACAAAAATGTCGCCAGGCCCGCGCCAGCGACACCCATCGCCGGCGCGCCGCAGTAGCCATAGATCAAAATCAAATTCAGCAGGACATTGAGCACAATGCCGCCGCTCAACACCACCAGCGGCAGCCAGGGGCGGTTGCGCGCCTCGCAATAATTCTTCACCGCCGTGTAGCACAGCACGGAGATGATGGACCAGCCAATCCATGCGATGAACGGCTTGGCCGCGGCGACAACCTCCGGCTCCATGCGGGGAATCAAATCAAGCCAGCCCAATGCCCAGGTCAAAAATATGCTGCACACCAAGCCATACACAAAGGCCAGCCCGAGGCCATGGCGCAGGACCTCGCCGGCTTCCTCCTGGTCGTCCACCGCGTGGGCCGAAGCCACGAGCACATGCACAGCGACGCAGATGCCAAAGCCCGCGATCATGGGGATCCACACCACAAGATTGCCAAAGGCCACCGCCGCCAGCGGCGTCACCCCCAAGTGGCCGACCATCGCCGCATCAATCAACGGCATGAGCATCTGGCCCAGCTGGCCGATGATCATCGGGACGGCCAGGGCCAGCGTCGGCTTGAAAAAATTCCACCATGTTCGCATAGCGTGAGCGAGCCGCCCATGAAACACACTCCGCCCGCCAGCGTAAAACCAAATGCGTTGTGAAAATGCGGTGACATTATAACAGACTGGCGCCGGGAAACTATTTTTGCGATGGTGGCGGCCTGATGCCCGCCCGCCACGCCAGCGCCGAACTCCGGCAATTTGCGTCTAGCTTGCTAACCCGCGCCGGCCTGAACAAAACGATGGCGCGCGAGGTGGCCGAGGTATTGGTGGAAGGCGACCTGCTGGGCAAGACGACCCATGGTCTCGCGCTGTTGCCGCAATATCTGGAAAATCTGGCCACCGGCAAGATGACGGCCACGGGCCGGCCCCAAGTCCTCCGGCAATCGACCACCACCCAGCTGCTCGATGCGCATTATCTGCCCGGGCCTTATGTGCTGCGCCGCGCCATCGCCTGGGCGACGCCGCGCGCCAAGAGACACGGCGTAGCCACGGTTTCCATCCGCCACTGCCACCATATCGCGTGCCTGCAGGCTTACTTGCATAAGGTGACCGATCAAGGCCTCGCCATTCTTTTGATGTGCGCGGACCCGGCCAATGCCGCGGTGGCCCCCGCGGGCGGCATGCAAGGCGTGTTTTCGCCCAATCCCATCGCCGCGGGTTTTCCCACGCGTGGCGAGCCCATCCTTATAGACACCACCACCAGTTGCCTGAGCAATGCGCAGATTGCCCGGCAATTCCGTGCCAGGAAAAAATTTCCAATTTCCGCGCTGCAAACGGCGCAAGGCCGGCTGACGAATGACCCTGCGGTGGTTTTTCAAAACCCACCCGGCTCGCTGCTGCCGCTCGGCGGACACGAACTCGGCCACAAGGGCTTTGCGCTGTCGATCATCGTCGAGGCCCTGACCAATGCCTTGTGCGGGCAAGGCCGGGTGCAAAAGCCGAACCGCTGGGGCGCCTCGGTCTATTTGCAAATTATAGATCCCGCCTTTTTTGGCGGTCGCCCAGCCTTTGCGCGCGAAGCCCAATTCTTTGCGGAAAGCTGCCGGAAGTCCCGGCCCCGCGCCCGCCGCCGCCCCGTGCGCCTGCCCGGCGAGGAATCCCTGGCCCGGCGGCGTGATTATGAAAAACATGGCGTGGAGCTGCACCCGGAGATTATGCCCGCCCTGTTGCCCTGGGCGGAGAAATTGAAGGTCGCCCCGCCGCCCGCCAAGCAATCCCGCTTTCGTCGTTAGGGTTTACTTTGCATTGGACAAGCCCGGCCAGTCGGCCAGACTGCTTGGTTTGTCGGACCCCTACCCCGGTTTGCCGCCATACCCCTTGGTGGCAAAATAATCCCGCTGTCATGAAATCCTGCCTCAAATACGCCCCTGTTGTTGCCTTGTCCCTCTCGCTGTGCGGTGTAAGCCGCGTG
The DNA here is from genome assembly GCA_048497935.1 of Verrucomicrobiota bacterium. Lineage (GTDB taxonomy): Bacteria > Verrucomicrobiota > Verrucomicrobiia > Opitutales > JABDGR01 > JABDGR01. Next base: position 30,963 of record JBEHYY010000034.1, on the reverse strand, counting down.
GCCGCCCAAGACCCCATCCCGCAGCCCGTGCTGCCGGATGACAAAATGCCCATTGCGGCAAAATTCTCCGGGCCACAGGATCCGGCTTATGTGGCCTCATCCCAGGCCCACCCCGTCACCACGCCGCGCCCGATGGAAAAACTGGGCCGCGGGGTCGCCGCACTGCATGAAAGCGAAGGCAAGGTATGGGTGACCTGGCGTTTGCTGGGCACGGACCCGGAGGCGACGGCTTTCAATGTCTATCGCTCGACCGCGGGCGGCGCGCCGGTGAAGCTCAATGCCGAGCCCATCAAAGACGTGACCTTTTTCGAGGACACCAAAGCCGATCTCACCCAGCCCAACGCGTACAGCGTGCGTCCCGTGCTCGATGGCAAGGAAGGCGAACCGAGCAAGGACTTTCTAAACAAGCTGGCGGCCAACGCGCCGGTGACCAACCACTTTGAAATTCCGCTGCGGATGCCCGAGGGCGGCCGCTGGACGCCCAATGACGCGTCCGTGGGCGACCTCGATGGCGATGGCGAATACGAGATCGTGCTCAAGTGCGAGCAAAGCCCGCGCGATAATTCGCAAGGCGGCGTCACGGGCGACACCATGCTGCAGGCGTACAAGTTTGACGGCAAACTGCTGTGGACCATCCACCTCGGCTGGAACATCCGCGAAGGCGCGCACTACACGCAGTTCATGGTCTATGACCTCGATGGGGACGGCCGGGCGGAAGTCATCGCCAAGACCTCGGATGGCACGATGGACGGCACGGGCAAAATCCTCGGCGACCCGAAGGCCAACTGGTGGAACGGCGGCTTTGTCGAAAGCGGCCCGGAGAATCTGACGGTATTTGACGGGCGCACGGGCCGCGCAATCGACACCGTGAAATTCCTCGACCGCGGCGACCCGCGCGAATGGGGCGGCATCGGCGGCAATGGCGGCAATGACGGCGGCACCAACCGGCGCGACCGCTTCAACGCCGCCATTGCGTATCTCGACGGCGTGCACCCCTCGCTCATCTGGTGCCGCGGCTATTATGGCAAGACCCTCATCGGCGCGTGGGACTTCAAGGACGGCAAGCTCGCGCAGCGCTGGGTGTTCGACTCCGGCAGCGGCATTGACGGCGCGAACCCCTACACCGGCCAGGGCGCGCACAGCATCGAAGTGGCGGACGTGGACAATGACGGCCGTGACGAAGTCGTCTTCCACTCGATGGTGGTCGATGATAACGGCAAAGGCCTTTACTCCACCGGCTACCGCCACGGCGATGCCCTGCATGTGGGCGCCTTTGACCCGGCGCGGCCCAATGACATCGAAGTCTTTGGCATCCATGAAAACGAAGGCGACACCACGAAGTACGGCAGCCCCGGCGTGGCGATGTATAATGGCAAGGATGGCAAGACCATCTGGAAAGCCCTGCCCGCCGAAGATGTGGGCCGCGGCGTGGCGGCGGACATCGACCCGCGCTACCCCGGATATGAAGCCTGGGGCGGCGCCAGCGGGCTGCGCAGCATGACGGGCGAGCGCATCGGCCGCCAGCCGAGTTCGCAAAACTTCACCATCTTCTGGGACGGCGACCCGGGCGTGGAGCTGCTCGACAGCAACCATGTGGACAAGTGGGACTACATGAACGGCACGCTGAACCGCATCTTCACCGCGGAGGGCGCGTCGTCCAACAATGGCTCGAAATCCACGCCGACCATCAGCGCCGACCTCTTTGGCGACTGGCGCGAGGAACTCATCCTGCGCGCGAGCGATAACCATGCGCTGTATGTTTACACCACGACCATTCCGACGACACACCGCATCTTCACGCTGATGCACGACCCGCGCTACCGCTTGGGCGTGGCCACGGAGAACGTCGGTTACAACCAGCCGACGCATCCGGGCTTCTATCTCGGCTACGAGACGAAATTCCCGGTGCCCCGGCCCAATATTGTTACCGTGGAGCCCAAACCGGCCCCCGGACAATAACAACCAACAAAGGCGCAAGGCGTGAAGCTTTGCGCCTTTGTTTTTTACCCGTTTCGAGTTAAGTTAACGTCATCCCCCCATGCGCCGCCTTACTCCCCCCCTGTCGATTCGCGGTTTTCTGCTGTTCGCCGTGCTGGCCTTGCCGCCCCTAGGGCGGGCTCAGCCCCCGGCGGCGGCCCCTGCATCCGCTGTCGCTGGCACAGGCCCCGCGCGAGCCGCTGCCGGCTCCTCGTCCACCCCGCCACCCACCACCGATGATATCCTCCACCCCGCCGTTAATTACTCCCCGTGGCTTTTCGCGGGGCTAGGCGGCATCATTCTTGGCGTACTATCCTACAACGAATGGAATCGCCGCCGCTTGGAAGCGAAGCAAAACCCAGATAAAGACCGTAATCCGGCACAGTAATGCAGGACAAGGAAAGGCGGCCGTTTCACCCTTGGAAGATGTGTGGGTGAAGCACACTTCAACATGGTTGGCCGCCATTGACGCACCAGTAAAAGTAGCCTTGAATGGTTCGCCCCACCCCTTACCCCGTTATGAAACCCCGTTCCACCCTGAACCCGATGTTGTTTGCCGCGGTTTTGTTGACCGCTTTGTCCACCCGCGCCGCCAGCCTCAATGACCCCGATGTGCCGGAGTCGGCCCGGACGCTGCCGTTTTCCCCGCCTGCCCTGCCGGCGCCGAGCCCCGTGCCCGAATCGCAACTGGCCAAGCCACCGCCGCTGCGCACGGCGCCGCTGGATGTCGCCCAATTGCCCAAGCCTGCCACGCCTACGCCCCCGCGCCAGATGGAAAAACTCGGCCGCGGGCTCGTCGTGCTCTACCAAGGCAATAAAAAGGCGTGGGTAAGCTGGCGGATGCTGGGCACCGACCCGGACAATATCGCCTTTAACGTTTACCGCAGCGCAGGTGGCCGGCCGCCCGTCAAACTCAACAAAGAGCCCATTGCCAATGTCACTTTTTACCAGGACACCGATGTGGACCCCACCGGCACGAATGAATACGCGGTGAAGCCCGTCATCGACGGCGTGGAAGGTGAATTCAGCAAACCTTTCCTGAACAAACTGCCCGCGAACCCGCCCACGCGCAACTACATCGAAATCCCGATGAAGACGCCGCCGGGCTACACCATCAATGACTGCTCCGTGGGCGACCTGGATGGCGATGGCGAATATGAAATCGTGGTCCACATGACGGGCGTGGCGCGCGACAATTCCCAGGCTGGCGTCACCGGCGAACCCGTCATCCAAGCCTACAAGATGGACGGCACCATGCTCTGGCAAATCAACCTGGGCAAAAACATCCGCGAAGGCGCACACTACACCCAGTTCCTCGTCTATGATTTCGACGGCGATGGCCGCGCGGAAATGATCTGCAAGACCGCCCCCGGCACCATCGACGGCACGAACAACTGGGTGCTGATGGGCAATGACGACCCCCGGATCGACTACCGCAACCAGAGTGGCTACGTCCTCTCCGGCCCGGAATACCTGACCGTGTTTGACGGGCTGACGGGCAAGGCGCTGGCCACCACGCACTACATTCCCGCGCGCTCGCCAAACCTCAACCCCACGGGCCAGGAAATCAACCAACTCTGGGGCGATGCCTACGGCAACCGCCTCGACCGCTATAACGCGGCGGTGGCCTATGTGGACGGCGTGCATCCCACGGCCATCATGTGCCGCGGCTATTACACCTGGACCAACCTCGTGGCGTGGGACTGGCGCGACGGCAAGCTCACCCAACGTTGGTATTTTAACGGCAATGACTACACACCGCCTGGCCGTGGCGGCGCCGGCAACGTGCCGCGCTACAACGGCCAGGGCGACCACAACCTCAACGTCGCCGACGCGGATGGCGATGGGAAGGATGAAATCATCTACGGCGCGATGGTCGTCGGCAGCAATGGCAAGCCCTTCTGGTCCACCAACTATGGTCACGGCGACGCCATGCACACCAGCGACCTCGACCCCGATAATCCGGGCCTCGAGGAATTTGACATTCAGGAACGCTTCTCCGATGCCGGCGCGCATATGAACGACCTGCGCACAGGCAAGACGCTCTGGAAGCTGCCCTCCGTTGCTGCCGCCACTTCCGGGGGCGACGCGGGTGAAGGCCCGGGCCGCGGCCTCGCGGCGGATATCGACCCGCGCTTCCCCGGCTATGAATGCTGGGCGGTGGGCGCCGGCGTCACCGGCCTCTACAGCGCCAAGGGCGAACGCATCTCCAACAACAAGCCCAGCTCCTGCAACTTCCTCATCCAATGGGACGGAGACACGCTGTACGAACTGCTCGACGGCAACCACATCGACAAATGGAACTGGGACACACAGTCCACCGTGCGCATCTTCACGGCGGAGGGTTGCAGCTCGAACAACGGCACCAAGTCCACCCCGTGCATCAGCGGCGACCTCTTTGGCGACTGGCGCGAGGAAGTGGCCCTGCGCACGACGGACAACACCGCGATCCGCATCTTCATGAGCGAGATCCCCACGGCCTGGCGCACCTACACCCTGATGCACGACCCGCAATACCGCCTGGGCGTGGCATGGGAGCAAAGCTGCTACAACCAGCCGCCGCATCCGGGCTTCTACTTTGGCGCCAATATGCCCAAGCCGCCGAAGCCCAATATCGTCGTGATTGAGCCCAAGCCGTTGCCGGCCGCCGCAAACAAAAAGTAACGCGCGGCCACCGCCCGCCGCCATGCCCCCGCTGCGCAAACTCATCGCCTGGCTGATGCTGTTCCTGTCGGGGGCGGCGGGAGCCTGGGCCCATGACCCCTTGCAGGCCAACACCAACATCTGGCTGCGGCCCAGCCAGATGGAGGTGGAAGTCATCATGTCCCGCGCGCCGGTGCGCCGGCTGCTGGACAATGCGCCGGACGTGCCGCTGACGGAGGATAACTTCGCCACCCTCTACCAGCCGCTGCTCAAAAAAAGCGCGCCGCAGATGCTGGCCCTCACCACCGAGGGCCAGCCCCTCGCGCCGACTTCCGTGGTGGTCGAATTATTCGAGGAGACGGACATCAAATTCTCCTTCCTTTATCCGCGCCCACCCAATGGGCGGCTGCGCGTCACCGCGAACTTCATCAAACGGATGAGCGAAGGTTTTGGCAATAATCTGGGCATGAATGAGGACCGCAAAGTCCTCGGCTATGGCGACCAAAGCGCCAGTAACCCGGACTGGGAAATCAACCTTGGCAAAGACACGGGCATCACCCCGCCGTCGGAGTTGGGCCCGCCACCGCCCCTGCCGGCGTCTCTCCAAGCCACGGCGAACACAAAGGCCCCAACCACCGCGCTTTCGCCGAAAGACCAGGACAGCTACTTCATCATCCCCCATTTTCATCTGCTGGCCTTGGGTGGCATTACCGTGGTGATTATTCTCTTGGCGATTGGACGCATTCGGCAAAAATCATAGCTCGCGGCCCGCCGCCGCTCTCATGAAATTTCTTCGCGAGCCCCTGGTGCAGTTTCTCCTCATCGGCGCCGCCTTGTTCGGAATCTTTGCCGCGCTGGGAAAAAATGCGGGTGAGGCCCCGGCTGGAACGATCGTCATCACACCGCAGTTGGTGGAGAACCTGAAGGTCAGCTACGTCCGCGCCGCCGGCCAGGCGCCCACCCCGGCGCAACTCGATGCCGCGATTGACGACTATGTGCGCGAGGAAATTTTCTTCCGCGAGGCCCGGGCCAAGGGTCTGGACCAGGACGACCCCCTCGTCCGCCGCGAATTGCGCACGCGCATGGAGGCCCTTTACGAGGACAGTGCGCAGGCCCCCGCGCCGACGGAAGAGCAACTGCGCGACTACCTGCAAACCCACGCCAAGGAATTCCCCACGACTGACGGCCATACGCCCACCCTCGCCGAAATTCACCCGGCGGTGCAGGATGCCTGGCTGCGCGCCCAACGCCGGGCGGCGCTGGAGGCCACCTACCAAAAACTGCGCGAGCGTTACCATGTCGTGCTGCCCACACCAGCCCCGGCGGCGAACACCCTGGGGCAAAAATGAATTTTCGCCGCCTTGTTGCCGTCCTCTGCCTTGGCTTGCTCGCCACGCCTTGCGTACAGGCCCATGAAGCGCAGCCGGCCTATCTGGATTTGCGCCAGACGGAGCCCGAGGCCTATGCGGTGTTATGGAAAACGCCCGCGCGGCCCGACTTGCGCGGAGGCATCCTCCTTGGCTGGCCGGATGACTGCAAAATCGAAGGCGAGATCGTGCATTACCAAGCGGACGGCGCTGACATCGAGCGCTACACTCTGCGCTGCCCGGACGGCTTGGATGGCCGCGCCATCGGCATCACCGGTCCGGCGGCGGCATTGGCGGATGTGCTCGCCCAGCTGCAACGGCTTGATGGCAGCACCACCCTCTACCGCCGCACGCCGGCGGATGCCACGCTCGTCATCACGCCCACGCCAAGCCGCTGGCAGCAATCGCTGGTCTATATCAACACCGGCATCGCGCATATCCTCACCGGCGTGGACCACCTGCTCTTTGTGCTGGGCCTGCTGCTGATTGTCCACGACCGCTGGATGCTGCTCAAGACCATCACCGCGTTTACGATTGCGCACAGCCTCACCCTCGCCATCGCCACTCTGGGCTATGCCACTGCGCCAACGCTGCCCCTTTACGCCGCCATTGCGCTCTCGATCCTCTTTCTCGGGCCGGAAATTTTGCGACAGCAGCGCGGGGAAACCAGCTTCACCCTGCGGCATCCCTGGGTGGTCGCGTTTTCCTTCGGCCTGCTGCACGGCTTCAGCTACGCCAGCGGCCTGACGGACCTTGGCCTCGCGCGCGCGCAGATTCCGTGGGCGCTGCTGTGCTTCAACGTGGGCGTGGAAATCGGGCAGTTGTTCTTTGTCGCGCTCATCCTGCTGCTGGAGCGCTCCTTCCGGGTGCTGGAAATGCACTGGCCCCGCTGGGTGCAGGCGCTGCCAGCCTACACCATTGGCTCGCTCGGCGCGTATTGGACTATTCAGCGAATTGTGATACTCTTTCAAAACTTCCGCCCATGAAACCGTCTCGCGTTATCCACCCCTTGTTGCCATCCGGCGCATGGTTGGTGGCTGGGTTGCTGCTTTATCTCACCGCGCCTTCAGCCCAAGCGCACATCCTGAATACGGAAAGCGGCGGGTTTGCCAGCGGCTTTCACCATCCCTGGTCGGGGTGGGACCATATCCTCGCCATGGTCGCCGTGGGCATCTGGGGGGCGCAGTTGGGCCCGCCCGCCATCTGGGTGCTGCCAGTGGCATTTCCATTGGTGATGTCTGTCGGTGGCTTCCTGGCGCTGGTCACCCAGGCCTCCCTGGCATTTCACCTCTTTGGCGTGGAATTACATATGGATGAAATCGGCATCGCGTTTTCCCTGCTTGGCCTCGGCGCGATGGTGCTGTGCGAGGCCAAGCCGCCAGTGTGGGTGGCGGCGGTGCTGGTGGGTGTGTTCGGCCTGTGCCACGGCTATGCGCACGGCAAGGAATTGCCCGCGGGCGAAAGCGGCCTGCTCTACAGCATCGGCTTCGTGGTGGCCACCGGGACGCTGCACGGCGTGGGCATCACCATCGGCCTCATCCACCGCTGGCCGCTGGGGCAAAAGGCCCTGCGCGCGGCGGGGGCGTGCATCCTCCTGGCCGGAGCCTATTTTCTCTGGGACGATTTTAGAAGCCCCGCCAAACTGGAAAAGCCTGCCGGAGCAAAAACGGCGCAGAATCATTCACCGATTTCGAAGGATTCCTCCCCATCATGATTGACCGCCGGCCATGGTTGCGCCGGACCCTCGTGGTCGGCCTTTCCTTCATCGCCTGCGCCAGCCGCGCGGAGGCGCATTTGGTGACGACGGGGCTGGGACCGTTCTACGACGGCATCACGCATTTCTCAACCAGCGTGGATGATTTGCTGCCCGCACTGGCCTTGGCATTGTATGCCGGACTGCGCGGACCCTTGCCGGGACGCCGCGCCTTGTTTGCTTTGCCCTTGGCATGGCTGGCGGGCGGCCTGCTCGGCGCGTTGCCACTCCACTCGCTTCAAATTCCCGCGCCGATGGGAGCAGGGATATTGGCGGGAACTTTTCTAGCCCTCGGCCTATTGGTGGCTGCGGATCTCCGCCTGCCGCCAACGGCGGTGATCGCCATCGCGCTGGCGGTGGGCCTTATTCACGGCTTTATCAACGGATTGGCGTTGGCTGAGGACGGCACCACCCATCTGGCCGCCATTCTGCAACTCCTTGGCGTGACGACAGCTCTGTTTGTCCTGGTGGCACTGGCGGCAGCCTTGGTAGTCGCCCTGCGCCCGGCGTGGGCGCGCATTGTCGTACGCGTGGCGGGGAGCTGGATTGCCGCAATGGGGTTGCTGTGGCTCGGCTGGTCGCTGACTGGGCGGGGATAGCCAGTATATATATAAGCGAGTCTGCGTTGACGTCTGGCCATTTGGGGGGTTGAATCTCGCTCCCCCTTGTAAGTTGTTCCACCCCCACCCCCTGACGACGATGAGAATTCCTGCCTTGCGCCTGCGCGCCTTTTTTCCAGTAGCCGCCTTCCTGCTGGCCGGCACTGTCCAAGCCGCTGATGTCCCGTTGCACTGGCTCGATGGCAGCGCGCCACCCGCGCCGACCGGTGTCAGCTGGGGCGTGCCTTGGCCGCGCGGCACCATCAAGAAAGACCAGAACTTTTCCCTCACGGCCGCGGACGGTAAACTCATGCCGCTGCAAAGCTGGACGCTCGCCTACTGGCCGGATGGCTCCATCAAGTGGACTGGCTTTGCCACGACCGCCACCGCCGGACAAACGGGCAATATGACGCTGGCGACCGTCGCCGCTCCCGCCGCCACCGCGACCACATCCACCGCCACGCCGCCCATTGGCAAGGACAACGCCACCTTCATTCAAATCAACACCGGCCCCTTGCAGGCCGTGATTGCAAAGTCTGGCGCCAACATCGTGGACTGGATGGCCATTAACGGCTATGCCGTGGCCAAGGATGGGCAGCTCATCGGCATCCTGCAATCCGGCGCGGAGGACAAACCCGAAGACACCCCCAAGCGCGAGAAATTTGTCAGCAGCGTGAAGAAAGTGACCCTCGAGCAAAACGGCGAGGTGCGGGCGGTGGTGAAGATCGAAGGCGTGCACAAGGGCGTGGATAGCGGGCGCGAATGGCTGCCCTTCACCGTGCGCCTCTATTTCTACAAGGGCGAAACGTCCGTGCGCATGGTGCATTCCTTCGCCTTTGACGGCGACCAGAGCAAGGACTTCATCCGCGGCCTCGGCGTGACCTTCGCCGTGCCGATGCGCGAAGGCCTGCAAAACCGCCACGTGCGCTTTACCGGTGAAAACGGCGGCCTGTTTGCCGAGCCCATCCAACCCGGCGCCGGCAACCCGGCCCAGGCCCAGGGCCAACCCATCCCCGGCGGCCGTGGCTACGGCCCGCCCAGCGCCAACCCGCGCGGCGGCCGTGGCAATGCGGACGACACCTACGCCATCTTTGGCAACTACCGCCTGAGCCAACCCACCCCGGACGGCTTCACCATCATCAAACGCACGAATGAGCGCAGCTCCTGGCTGCAATCGAATGCCGGACAACGCTCCACGGGTTTCGGTTTTGTGGGCGACACCAGCGGCGGCCTGGGCATCAGCATCCGGAATTTCTGGCAAATGTACCCAGTGGCACTGGACATCGCGCACGCCGAGGGCGCCACCGCCCAGCTCACCGCGTGGATCTGGAGTCCCGAAGGCCCGGAGATGGACATGCGCCACTACGACACCATCGCCCACGGCTTGGGCCTGACCTACGAAGACGTGCAAATCGAGACCAGCACGGCCTACGGCATCGGCCACACGAGCGAATTCACCCTCTTCCCGACCGGCAATGTGCCCACCAAGGCCGAAGTGGTGGCGCTCGCCGAGACTGCGACCAAACTGCCCGTCATCGCCACCACGCCGGAATACCTTCATTCCACCGGCGTTTTTGGCATGTGGAGCTTGAAGGACACGTCCACCCCTTACAAGAAAGCCATCGAAGACGGCCTGGATTCCGTGCTGGCCTTCTATGAAAAACAGGTCGATGAGCGCCATTGGTACGGCTTCTGGTATTACGGCGATTTTATCCACAGCTACAATAATGCCGAACACAAGTGGTACTACGACTACGGTGGCCATGCCTGGGACAACACCGAGCTCGGGGCCCCGCTGTGGCTCTGGTACAGCTATCTGCGCTCGGGCCGCGCAGACATCTTCCGCCTCGCCGAAGCGCACACGCGCAATACCAGCGAAACGAATGTCTATCACCTCGGCCCGATGATGGGCCTGGGCACCCGCCACAATGTCGTCAAATGGGGCGATGGCGCCAAGGAAGCCCGCATCAGCCAGGATGCCCACTGGCGCTTCTATTATTACCTGACGACAGACGAGCGCATCGGCGACATCATGCGCGACAATCTGCAGGCGGACACCGCGGTCGGCCGGTTCGACCCCATGCGCGAGGCCCTGCCCATCTCGCAACGGGATCAGGATTTGATGAAGCAATACAACTTCCCGGCCCGCATCCGTGTCGGACCCGACTGGCTGGCCCTGGCCGGCAACTGGCTGACCGAGTGGGAACGCACCGGCGACACCAAGTGGCGCGACCGCATCCTGGTCGGCGTCAAGGACCTTGCCAAAATGCCCTTCGGCATCCGCACGGGCCAAAGCCTCGTCATGGGCTGGGATCCCGCGACCGCGCATCTCTATCAGCTCATCGACGCAAACACCATCGGCGACACGCAGCTCCAGTACAATCTCGCCACCATCCAAGGCGGCGCGGAACTGGGCATCGAGCTTTCCACGGTGTTGGATGATCCCGACTGGCAGCGCGTCTGGCTCCAGTACTGCCGGTTGCTCACGGCGCCCAAGGATGTCGTCCTGCGCGACAACGAGACGCATAACGAAGGCGACCAGGCGCAGTATTACGGCAACGGTGGTGGCAACCCGGACAGCATCGCGCGCCTCGCCGGCTTCGCTTATTTGAAGACGAAAAATCCCGCGTTTGCCCAGGTGGCGATTGACCGTGGCATTCGGAATATGAACTTCATCCCCCGCCCGGTCACCGCGCCCGAGGTGCTCAACCCCGTCACCGAAGGGCGCACCGACACCAATGGCTCCTCGCAAGGCGCGCTGAACACCATCGTCGTCCTCGAACTGGTGAAAGACAGCGGGCTGCTGCCCACGGAAGCCCCGCCCGCCCCGCAAGCCGCCCCGGGTGGCGGTCGCGGAGGACGCGGTGGACGCGGCGGCGCGAACAACGCCGCGGCCAACACCCCGCCGGCCGGCAACTAATCATCTTTCTTCAGCGGGGAATGCGGCGTGTGGAATAAAAAATCCCTACGCCGCGTTTCCCCGCGCACTTTTATCTCACACTCCTTCGAACCCTCACCCTTGCCCATGACCTCGCTGTTCCGCTGTCTCCCCCGCCTCACCCTCGCCACGCTGGCCGTGGCCCTCACCCCCGCGGCTCACGCTGCGGACGCCGCCGCCGCGGATGCACTGCAAAAAAGCTTTGCCGCGCCCCCGATGGAGGCCCGGCCCATGGTGCGCTGGTGGTGGTTCGGCCCCGCCGTCGTCAAACCCCAGTTGGAAAAAGAAATGCTCACGATGAAAGCCGGCGGCTTCGGTGGCTTTGAAGTGCAGCCGACTTACCCGCTGGCGCTCAATGGCCAGTATCCGGACCTCCTTAACCTCAAGTTTCTCTCGCCGGAATTTTTTGATATGCTGGGCTTCACGGCCGCCAAGGCCAAGGAACTCGGCCTGCGCATGGACCTCACGCTCGGCAGCGGCTGGCCCTACGGCGGTCCGATGATCGCGCGCAACGAAGCGGCGCAATCCATCGCCCAAAGCGGCACCGTAACCATTGCTGAAGGGCAGACGAGCGTGGCGCCCCCCGCCGGGGGTGGCGCGGGAGCGCGCGGCGGCCGCGGCGGCGCGGGTGGCGGCGGGCCCCTGGTGGCCGCCTTGCTCGGCCCGGTGGCGGATGCCGCGCCCGGCGCCAGCCCCTACCTCGCCCTGAAAATTGAAAACGGCGCAGCCCAGCTGCCCGCCAACCTGCACGGTGCAACGCAGGTGACGTTCTTCACCGCGCGCGAAAACATCATGGCTGTCAAACGCCCGGCATATGGCGCGGAAGGCCCGGTGGTCGATCACTACGGCCCGGCCGCGATCCAAAAGTTTATCGACCAAATCGCCCTGCCGGAAATCATGGCCTGCGGGCCCAATGCGCCGTATGCGCTGTTTTGCGACAGCCTGGAAATCGGCGGCGAAGGCTGGACGCCGACGTTCCTCGCGGAATTCCAAAAACGCCGCGGCTACGACCTCGCGCCGCTACTGCCGGCCTTGTTTGACAATAATTTCGCCGGCGGGGCGGAAGTCCGCGCCGACTACGGGCACACGCTGGTCGATATCTTCCAGGACAATTTCGTGAAGACGTTTGCGAAGCTCGCCCAAGACCATAATTCCCGCTTCCGCATCCAGGCCTACGGCGGACCGCCGACCACGCTGACGACCTACGCCACAGCGGACATGGATGAAGGCGAGCACTTCAACACCCGCCTGCTGTCGGGCACCCGCTGGGCCGCCTCCGCCAGCCACTTGCTGGGCCGTCCGGTGGCCAGCGCCGAAGCCTTCACCTGGTCGCACTCGCCGGTGTTCAACGCCGTGCCGATCGACTTCAAGGCCGAGGCGAACCTCGACTTCCTGAATGGCATCAACCAATTCGTCTGCCACGGCTGGCCGTACAATGCGCCGGGTGTCGAATACCCCGGCTGGCACTTTTATGTCGCGTCCGTCTTCAACGACCGCAACCCGTGGTGGATCGCGATGCCCGACCTGAACAACTACCTCGCGCGCAGCAGCTATATGCTGCGCCAGGGGACGCCCGCCAATGATGTCGCCCTGTATTTGCCCGAGGAGGATGCCTACACGCGCTTCACCCCTGGCAATGTGCAGATGGTGCTTTCCGGCGGCAACGGCCTGGTCAACAACTTCGTCAACAGCCTCGTGCCCGCCATCCTCGACGCGGGCTATAATTACGACGTGATGGACGATGGCGTGCTCGCCACCCACGGCAAGGTGGACGGCGCGGCGCTCGCTTTTGGCGATGTGAAATACAAAGTCATTATCCTGCCCGGCGTCACGCGTATGCCGCTGGCAACCCTGAAAAAGCTGGAGGCCTTTGTTAACAACGGCGGCATCCTCATCGCCACGGGCAGCCTGCCCTCGCAAGCGCCCGGGCACCTTGCCACCGAAGCCGACCACAAGGCCATCCAGGACTTGAGCGCGAAAATCTTCCAAGGCCCCGCAGCCAAGGGCGTGGCCATCAACGCCGCGCAACTCAGCGCCACGTTGCAGGCCAAATTGCGCCCGGATGTCTCCTTCACCCAGGCGCACTCCGACCTGGGTGTTGTCCACCGGCACACGACCGCGGGTGAGGTTTATTTCCTCGTGAATACGTCGAACCAGCCGGTCAGTGACACGGCCATCTTCCGGGTTGAGGGCCTGAACGCGGAATCCTGGGACCCGGTGACGGGCACCGTTTCCCCGGTGGCAAAACCCGCGGTGTACGCGGGGGCCACCGGCATCGCCTTCTCCCTTGCCCCTTATGGTTCGCAGTTTTTCGTTTTCACGAATCGCAAGCTCCCGGCCGCCGCCGTCGCCACCGGCACTGCGCCCGCGCCGATTGATTTGAACAAAGACTGGAGCGTCACCTACAAAAACGCGTCGCCGGAAGCTGATCCTGCCCCGCAGCATCTGGACGCCCTGGGCGATTGGACGGCGAACCCGGCCCTCGCCTATTTCTCCGGCACGGCCACGTATGAGAAGCAAATTGATGTGCCAGCCACCATGTTCCAAACGGGCCTCAAGGTCAGCCTCGACCTCGGCCAAGGCCGTGGCGCAGGCAATACCCGCACGGGCGGGAGCGGCATGAGCGCCGCCTGGGCGGCGCCGATTGGCGATGTCGCCGTCATCTGGGTCAATGGCCAGCGTGCCGGCGCACTCTGGTGCCCGCCCTACTCGCTGGATGTGACCTCGCTGCTCAAACCAGGCGCCAACACCGTGCGCATCCAAGTGGCCAACCGCGCGATCAATTACCTCGCCGACCATGCGAACCACCATGAGCCGGACATGAATTCCGTAAAGGCGGACCAGCTCCTCGGCGGCAACCGCTACAGCAATGAGAACCTGAACAACGTGCAGCCGCTGCCCTCGGGGCTGCTCGAAGGGGTCAAACTTGTGGCCACCGCGCAGTAATAATCACCTGCCACACCTAAAAGGGCGCCTGCCAAGGCGCCCTTTTTTTGTCTATTTACGTGGTTTACGTGTCTCAGACTTTTAGTAGCCTATCCCTCCCCCATCTCGCCATGAAACTACCCCCCTGCCTGTTCCTGGCGGCCTTGGCCGCCCTGCCCCTCCACGGCCAAACTGCCCCAGCGCCCGCCCCGGCCGCGACTGACGCCCTGCTGAAAAATTTCGCCGCGCCGCCTGACAGCGCCCGCCCCATCGTCCGCTGGTGGTGGTACGGCCCCTCGGTGGTCAAGCCGCAGCTGGAAAAGGAAATGCGGTTGATGAAGGAAGGCGGCTTTGGCGGCTTTGAAGTGCAGCCGACCTACCCGCTTGCCGTCGATGGCCAGTACCCCGGGTTGCGGAACTTCAAATTTCTCTCGCCGGAATTTTACGATATGCTTGGCTTCACCGCCGCCAAGGCCAAGGAAATCGGCCTGCGCTTCGACCTCACGATCGGCAGCGGCTGGCCCTATGGCGGCCCCATGATTGAGCACGAGGAAGCGGTGCAGTCCATCACGGCGATGGACCCTGTCGCCGTGCAGGCCGGGCAGACCACCGTCGCGGCGCCCGCGCCCGGACGCGGCGGCGCGCGGCCCATCGTGGCGGCGCTGCTCGGGCCCGTGGCAGATGCCGCCGCCGGCCAGAGCCCGTATCTCGCTTTGAAGGTGACGGACCGCACCGCCGCGCTGCCGGCGAATCTGCACGGAGCCACGCAGGTGACCTTTATCACCGTGAGTGACGCCGCACTGATGCAGGTCAAGCGCCCGGCGTTGGGCGCGGAAGGCTATATCGTCGATCACTACGGACCCGCCGCCATCAAGAAATTCATCGACCAAATCGCGATGCCGGAAATCGCGGCGTGCGGCCCGAATGCGCCCTACTCCATCTTCTGCGACAGCCTGGAAGTCGGCGGCGAAGGCTGGACGCCGACGTTCCTGGCCGAGTTCAAAAAGCGCCGCGGCTATGACCTCGAGCCTTTGTTGCCCGCGTTGTTTGGCAATGGCGGGGGCATCGCCAACTATGCGGAAATCCGCGCCGACTATGGCAAGACCGCGGCGGACATCTTCAACGACAACTTTGTCGAAGTCTTCACCAAGCTCGCCCACGACAACAAGACGCTCTTCCGCATCCAGGCCTACGGCGTGCAGCCCACCACCCTGCTGACCTACGCGAAGGCGGACATGGATGAAGGCGAAAACTACAACTGGCGCTCCTTCTCGGGCACGCGCTGGGCGGCATCGGCCAGCCATTTGCTCGGCCGCCCCATGGCCAGCTCCGAAGCCTTCACCTGGCTGCACTCGCCCGTGTTCATGGCTGCGCCGATTGACATCAAGGCGGAGTCCAATCTCCAGTTCCTCAACGGCATCAACCAACTGCTCTGCCACGGCTGGCCGTACACCGCGCCGGGCGTCGAATATCCCGGTTGGCGCTTCTACGCCGCCGCTGTTTTTGACGACAAAAATCCCTGGTGGATTGCCATGCGCGACATCAATGACTACCTGGCCCGCGCCAGCTACCTGCTGCGCCAGGGCACGCCGGTGAACGACGTGGCGCTCTACCTGCCGGAAGAGGACGGCTACACGCGCTTCACGCCGCAGAATCTCGCCATGGCGACTTCCAACAACGGGAACGGCGCCATCCTCAATGGAATGGTGGCCCCGTTTGTGCCTTCGATCCTCGATGCCGGGTTTAATTTCGACTTTGTGGACGACGGGGTGCTGGCGCTGCGCGGCAAGGTTGACGGCAGCACCCTGGCCTTCGGCGATCAGAAATTCAAAGTGCTCCTCCTGCCCCGCGTCACGCGCATCCCGCTGGCCACGCTGCAGAAGATCGAAGCTTTTGCCAATAACGGCGGAATTGTCATTGCCCTGGATAATGCGCCCTCGCAGGCGCCCGGCTATCTTGCCAGCGCCGCGGACAACAAGGCCATTGCCGACCTCAGCGCAAAAATCTTCCAGGGACCCAATGCCAAGGGCGTGGTGATCCCCGCCGCCCAGTTGGGAGCCACCTTGCAGGCCAAATTGCGCGCGGATGCGGCCTTCTCCAAAGTTTTGCCGGAAGTCGGCGTCATCCACCGCCACACGGACGGCGGCGAGGTCTATTTCATTGCCAACACCTCCGACCATCCGGTGAGCGACACCGTGGTGCTGCGCACCGCCGGACTGAAGCCGGAACTGTGGGACGCGACGACAGGCCGCGCCACCGCCATTGGCAACACCACCGCGTACGCAGGGGCGACGGGCGTGCCCGTCAGCCTGCCGCCTTATGGCGCGCAGTTCATTGTCTTCACCAACCGCGCGTTGCCCGCGGCGGCCGCCGCCCCCGTCTCCTCCACAGCGTGGAACGGCCGGTTTGCGCTCGATATCTCCAAGGATTGGGCGGTGACATTCAAAAACGCCGCTCCCGAGGCCAACCCCGCGCCGGTGCACCTCGATGCCGGCGCTTCGTGGACCGCCCAGCCCGCGCTGCAATATTTCTCCGGCGTGGCCTCGTATGAGAAGAATGTGAATGTGCCCAATGAGATTCTTCCGAGCAATGGCACAGCGACGGCGCGGCAGTATCTGGACTTCGGCGACGGCCAGCCGGCGAACGTCCCCGGCGGCACGAATGGCAACCCCTTCCGCGCCTATTTCCAGCCGCCCATCGGCGACGCCGCCGTGGTGTGGGTCAATGGCCAGCGCGCGGGCGCCGTCTGGTGCCCGCCCTACCGCGTGGATGTGACCGGGCTGCTCAAGCCCGGCCAGAACACCATCCGCATCGAAGTGGCCAACCGCGCCACCAACTACATGGCCGACCAGCAGAACCACCCGCTGCCGGACTACACAGCCCTCAACGCCGCCTACCCGCCCAAGCGGTTTGACGCGCAGGATATGAACCAGATCCAGGTGCTGCCTTCGGGCTTGCTGGGTTCGGTGCGCATCGTCGCGGAATAAATACCGGAGGATTCATCCCATGAAAATCATCCCCGGCTTGCTCCTCGCGCTGCTGGCGGCGCTGCCCCTGCACGCGCAAAACATCATGCCCGCCCCCGCGGGCAAGGATGATGCGGGCTTTGTGCCCATCTTCGATGGCAAGACGCTCAACGGCTGGGAGGGCGACAAGGTCCACTGGCGCGTGGAGAACGGCTGCATCGTCGGTGAAATCACTCCGGAGACGGTGATCCGCGTGAACACCTTCCTTATCTGGCGCGGTGGCGCGCCCAAGGACTTCGAACTCAAGGTCGAATACCGCATCTCGGACAAGGGCAACAGCGGCGTGAACTACCGCAGCACGGAAGTGGCGGATGTGCCGCTGGCACTCAAGGGCTACCAGTTCGACCTTGATGGCGAAAACCGCAATGCCAATGGCACCCGCTACACCGGGCAAAACTATGAGGAACGCGGGCGCACCTTCCTGGCCTTGCGCAACCAGATCACCCGCGTGGTGGGAGGTGGCAAACAACCCCAAATCATCAGCACGCTGGGCGACGACAAGGAATTGCAGTCGGCGATCAAAAGCGGCGACTGGAACCAACTCCACATCATCGCCCGGGGCAACACCATCATCCATATGCTGAATGGCCGCCTGATGAGCGTGGTCGTGGATGAGGACCCGGCAGGCCGGCGCTTTGACGGCCTGATCGGCGTGCAAGTGCACCAAGGACCGCCTATGAAGATAGAATACCGCAGCTTCCTGCTGAAGAATCTGGACCCGGTTGCGCCACCCGCATCTACGATGGCAACCAACGCCTCCCCTGCTGGCACTGCCATCCCGGCCTCTACTCCAGCTCGCTAGCTCGGGCCGGTAGCTCCTTCCCTAAGTTCTCAATTTAGAATCATTTAAAACAAGAAAAGTGTAAGTTTTTTGGTTTTTCGTATTGCCTTGCTGAGAAACAGTCGCAATTCTTCAGCTCGTTACTGAGAACGAGTCTCTTTTTCAAAATTATCTGTAATGAGCACTGGCACCGCAACCCTGACCCCCATGAATCCCTCCACAATTTCTTCCGCGCCCACCCCCGCCTCGAATGCGCGGAAGATGACCGTGCGCATTCTCCTCAGCGTAGCTGCGCTCATAATTGTCAGTGTGCTCGTATGGCAGGGCATCACCGAACACGGCTCGCCGAATCCCTTGGCGCCGAATACCAAGCGGGCCTCGGCCATCATCGATATTGCCGTGCTGGTCTTCCGCGAAGGACTGGAAAGCATTCTTATTCTCTCGACCATCCTGGCCAACATGAGCGGTGCCAAGGAAGGCTACCGCAAGCCCATCGTCGCCGGCATCGGCCTGGGCGTGGTGGTGACGATCCTGACCTGGTTTGTGGCGGTGGGCATCCTGAGCGATTTGTCGGAAAACGTGTCGGCCCTGAACCTGCAGGCGGGCACCGGCCTGCTCGCGATAATTGTGCTGCTGGTGGTGATGAACTGGTTTTTCCACAAACTGTACTGGGGTGGCTGGATTTCGCTGCATAACCGCAAGAAGCGCGAGTTCATCAACGAAGCCGAAGGGGCCGCAACGATGCGCGCGGGGGTCCTGTGGGGCTTGATCATCCTTGGCTTCACCTCGTTTTACCGTGAAGGCTTCGAAGTCGTGCTCTTTCTGCAAAGCTACCGGCTTAAGCTGGGCACCAGCATGGTGATGACGGGCATGGGCCTCGGCTTGTTCTTCACCGCGATTGTGGCGGTGCTGAACTTCATCGCGCACCGCAAACTGCCCTACCGTAAAATGCTCGTGCTCACGGGCATCATGCTCGGCTTTGTGCTGTTGGTGATGGTCGGCGAACAAGTCTTTGAAATGCAGCAGGCCAACTGGATCGGCACGCATACCATCACCGCGCTGGAGCCTTATGCGCCGGACTGGATGGGGGTGTGGTTTGGTTTCTTCCCGAATTGGGAATGCCTCCTCGGCCAGGCCGCGGCCTTCATCCTCGTCGTGGGCTCGTATTTCCTCCAGCGCCATTTTTCGCGCAACGAAAACGACACCGAGCGGTTTACCTCCTCACCCGACAACGCTTAAGCCCTCCATCATGAAGCCCGCCCGCCCGGCCTTGAACAAAAATATCATCCGCGCCACCGCCATGGGCCTGGCTGCTTTGGGAGGAGGAGGGATTTATTACCACAGCATTACGCCGACCCCTGCGCCCACTTCCGCGAGCCATCGCAATCTCTCGTTGAACACCCTGCGGCGCGGGTACGAAAACGTGCTCGGCACCTCGATGGAGTTGGTGGTGCGCGCCGTACACCCACTGGCGGCCCGGGAATGCGAAGTGCGCGTGCTGGCCGAGATCGAGCGCCTGCGTGGCATTCTGAGCACGTACGACGCGGCCAGCGAAATTTCCCGCGTGATGGCCGGCAGCCCGGTGGAGTCACCGGAGCTTTCCACCCTGCTAACCGCCTATGCAACGTGGAGCGAGCGCACCCAAGGCGCCCTCAGCCTGAACATGGGCGAAGTCAAACGCGTGTGGAAAAACGCCGCAGCCACCGGCATTCTGCCAGGCGCCGGCCAACTGCGCGCCGCGGCCACCATCCCCCGTGCCTGGAATGTCGATGCACTGGGCAAGGCATTCATCATCGATCGCGCGGTGGCGATTGCGCGCCACTTTGCACCCGAAGGCTTGCTCAACATCGGTGGCGACCTTCGCGTATGGGGGCCCAGCACGTGGCTCATCGGCGTGGCCGACCCCAAAAACCCGGCCGAAAACGCGCCGGTGCTGGCTCAATTTGCACTGCGCGAAGCAGCCGTGGCCACCAGCGGTGGTTATGCGCGCAATTTTGTGGTCGGCACGCATAATTTCTCCCATGTGATGGACCCGCGCACGCTTCAGCCGGCAGCGCCCCACGCCGCTGCAACCGTGATTGCGCCCGATTGCGTGACGGCCAATGCGCTTTCCACCGTGGCCTGCCTGCCCGATGCTGAGTTGGGTTTCCTGCTTTCGTCACAATGGGGCGCCGCGGAGCATCTGCTCACGGATGCCACGGGCAAGGTTTCGCACACCCCCGCCTTCATCCTTGCCGCCGCCACGGAGGCGACGCCAGTGGTCAAAAAATCCGCCGCGCTGACGGTGGATGTACAGCCGGAAGCTGCCAAGCCCGCCACTCCTGCGACTCCGCCAACCACTGCCGCCGAAACACCCGCCGGCGAGCCTTGGCCCAAGGATTTCCAAGTCACGATTAATCTCTCCCTTAAAACACCCGCAGCCCAAGGCGGACGCGGTGGAGCCAAACGACCGTATGTGGCCGTCTGGGTCGAGAATACAGCGGGCAAACATTTGCGCACGCTCGCCGTGTGGGGCAACAACCCGCGCTGGCAGCCGGAACTGTCCAAGTGGTGGAAGGATGCGGAAGAAGCCAGCCCCAGCGCCCTCGCCTCCATCACCCGCGCCACGCGCCCGGACGGGGAATACAGCGTGGTGTGGGATGGACACGATGAAGAAGGCAAAAAATTGCCGATGGGAGATTACAAAATTTTTGTGGAGATCAATCGTGAACACGGTACGCATGGACTGGAAACCGTGACGGTGCCTTGCCAGACCGCCGCCAAAACATTCGATTTGCACGGCACCGGCGAATCCAACGCTTCGAAAATTATCTATGGCCTGCCTGCGACGCCGAAGGCAGCCCCCGCCTCCACCGACAAGCCTGCCGCCCCGGCGCCTACCGACGCCGCCAAGCCCGCCGCTGCCGCCCCCGCCTCCAGCGCGAAGCCATGAAAGCACCCCGGGCCCAGCCGGCGGAAAAATCCACCCCCAAGCCGTGGCGCGTCAACCGCCGCCTGCTGGATTTTTGCCGCACCGCGCACATCTACCTCACCATGCTCGGCCTGCTGGTGCTGCTGTTGTTCGGCTTTACGGGCTTTACCCTCAATCATGAAAACTGGTTCAACGCCGCCACCCCGCGGGTATCAGAATCGAAGGCCCAAGTGCCCCTGGAATTGATCGCGCGGAAAGACACCCTGCGCCTTGTCGAATATGTGCGCCAAAGCCAGCATATTTCCGGCACGATGACGGGTTTTGATGACAACGAAGACAGTTATACCGCATCCTTCCGCGCCCCCGGCCAATACTGGGATGTGGACATCGCCAAAGCCACCGGAGAAGCCACCCTCCGCATCGAGGCATATAATTTTTTTGCCGTGCTGGACAACCTGCACCGCGGCAAATACACCGGCATTGGCTGGAGGATTATCATGGATGTCTGCGCCGCGCTCATCGTCCTCGCGTGCGTTACAGGCGTCGTGCTCTGGCTCGCGCTGCCCAAGCGGCGTCGGTTGGGTGTCGCCGCACTCGCAGTGGGCACAGTGGCGGCGCTGCTGGTTTACCTGCTGTTCGTGCCCGGGCCGGATGAAGTGCGCCCCGCGCAGCCCACTGCGACTACACCGGCACTTTGATGACGATCTTGCGCACCGGCGCAGGCTGGGCAATCGCCAGGCCGCCCATGTGGCCGTCGTTCGGGTAAAAAATGGCTGTCGCGCCCAGGCCGCTCAGGCGCAGGGGGGAGGTTACCTTCGTGTCGTGGTAAAAAATCACGTCCTTGGCTGGGGTGAGATTTTCCAAAACCGTGAGCGTCGAGATTTCCGTGACCTCGATAAACTCCTCCCCCGCGAGCAGCACCTGAATGTCAATATAGGCAATGTGCGACTCCATCTTCCCCTTGTCGCGGGGCTTGGACATATAGGCCTGCTCGAGCGAGAAAGCGCCCTCACCGAGGTCCACGCGGTTGGACTCGCCCAAGGCCACGCCGAGCACCCGCCGGTTGGCGGCGGTGCCGGGCTTCAGCGCATCGTCGAGATACGCAAAGCTCAAATCAAAAACAGAACGCCGTACCAGCTGGGGACGGACGGTGGAGAGATTGCCGAAGAGGGCCATGGGGTGTGATAAGTGCCCAAGTGTCTTAGCGCCTCGTTCTTCGCTTTACAAGACTCTCTCGCATCGGAACCGCCATACCGTCATTATCCGAGTCCATGCTTGAACACCCAGCACCAGAACACTAGAGCACTAAAGCACCTTTTAACATAAAATGAAAGCCCCCAAGGTCTCCCAAAGCAAAGCCGAACGCCTCGCCGCGCTGGTGGCGCGCCCGCCCCTGCGCCCCGTCTGGCGCAAACGCAAAACAGTGCGCGACTTTGATGTGCGCGACTTTGGCGCCAAGGGCAACGGCCGAACGCTCGACACCGCGGCCTTCCAAGCGGCCATTGATGCCGCCGCCGCCTTTTCCGGCCATGCGCGCGTGCTCGTGCGGGGTGGCCGGAAATACCTGCTCAGTGCCCTCGAACTGAAAGGCGCGATTGATTTCCACCTCGCCGACGACGCCGAACTGCGCCTAAGCACCAACTGGCGCGACTATAAGGGCATCAAAGTCTTCCTCCGCGCCGAGGGCGCCGACGGCCTGCGCATCTCCGGCACCGGCCGCATCAACGGCCGCGCCAAGGAATTCATGCGCCGTTTTGACAAAAAGGACGAATGGTGGCGGCCCAAGCACTGGCGCCCGCGCCTGTTTGAAATCGCCGTTTCGCGGGGCGTGGAAATTTGCGACATCACCTTCGGCTCCGCGCCGGCCTGGGGCCTGCACCTGCTCGGCTGCGAGCATGTGCTGGTGGACAATATCAAAATCCGCAATGACCTTGACGTGCCCAATTGTGACGGCATCGGCCCCGACCATTCCCGTGATGTGGAAATCCGCAAGTGCGACATCGTCTGCGGCGATGATGGCGTGGTCGTCAAAACCACGCGCCAGCCGGTGGACCTCGGCCCCTGCGCGCGGGTCGTCGTCAAGGACTGCGTCTTCGAGACGCAGGATTCCGCGCTGAAAATCGGCACCGAAACCACGCAGGACATCCACGACATCCGTTTCGAGCGCATCAAGGTCCGCTCCTCCTGCCGCGCCTTTAACATCCAACTGCGCGATGAAGGCAACGTCTCCAACGTGCGCGTGAGCGATGTGACGCTCTCCACGCGCTTCCACTCCCCGCCGTGGTGGGGCCGGGGCGAAGCCTTCTCGCTGACCGCCATCCCGCGCACGCCGGAGACCAAGGTCGGCAAAATCCGCGATGTGCACCTGAAAAACTTTCGCGGCCGCACGGAAAACAGCGGACGCGTGCAGGGTTCGCCGGACAGCCGTCCGCGCGACATCCGCCTCGAGAACATCGCCCTTACGCTCGACCGCTGGACGAAGTACCCCGGCGGTATGTTCGACAACCGGCCGACCAAGGTCATGACCGATTTGGAACCGCACGGCACGCCGGGCTTTTCCATTCGCCAGGCCGACCATGTCACGCTTGACCGCTGCTCGGTGGCCTGGGGCCGCAACTGCCCGGACTACTTCACGCACGCCGTGGAGGTGGAGGACTCCAGCAAAGTCTTCCTGCGCAAATTCCGCGGCCAAGCCGCCCACCCTGACCGGGATGAAGCCATTGTCACCCGCTAAGAAGCCGCGGTCATGACTTACGGCAGCATTCATACCATCCTCTGGGGCATCGGTATCGCCTATTGGATTATCAAGGCCGGCGGAAACAAGAAGACCATCCGGCGGGTGCCGCCAGGACCGCGGTTGGTCGCCCTCAGCCTGCTGGTGCTGGCATGGTATATACTGCTGCGCTCGAACAGGGAGTGGACGACACGCGCCCTCCTGCCGCAAAATGACCTGACCCACATGGCCGGCGTGGCCTTGTGCGCGGCGGGTGTGGCCATCGCCATTTGGGCGCGTTACACCTTGGGGCGCAATTGGAGCGGCGTACCCACCGTCAAAGAAAATCACGAACTCATCACCTCGGGCCCGTATCGCTTTGTGCGCCATCCCATTTACACCGGCATCCTGCTCGCCACCCTGGCGTCAGCGTTTGTTGCCACCGGCCGGTTGGGCGGGCTGGTTTTCTTCCTGGTGCTGGCCGTGATGCTGCACTTCAAATCGCTGATAGAGGAAAAATTCATGGTGGAGTCCTTTCCGCAAGCCTACCCGGAGTACCGCCGCCGCACGAAGGCCATCATCCCCTTTGTCCTGTAGGAAAAACACACCGCCGAAATAAGGTGGATTGCGCGGCGTTTTCCGTATTGAGTGAGGGTTCCCCACCCCGCCCCTGAACCGTTTGCCAAGGATGCGTCTGTCATGAAACTGTCCCTGCGTTGTCTTCCCGTCTGCGCTTTTTTCACGCTGCTGGCCGCCCGGCCGGTTTTGGCGGCTGAAGCCGCCCCTGCTCCGGCAGCCAAACCGGCGCCGACTTCCTTTAAATTCCAATTTGGCCCCGGGCCTGCGGCCCCCGGCTATATCCTCGTGCCGCCCACGAGTGCCTACAGCAAAGACAAAGGCTATGGCTTCGAAGCGGCTGGGACGCTGACCCTGGCTGGCAAAGCGGGCGATGCCTCCCAAAGCGGCGCCATCGCGAGCGACCAGCCATTCAGTTTCTCCGTGGCCGTGCCGGAGGGCAATTACCGCGTGACGGTCACCCTGGGCGCGCCGGACGCCGACTCCACCGTCACGGTCAAATCCGAAACCCGCCGCCTGATGCTGGAAAATATCACCGTCAAGGCCGGGAAACCCTCGGCGCAATCCTTCACCGCCAATGTCCATGGGCCGTCGATCTCCACTGGTGGAGAAGTCAACCTCTCTCCCGGCGAGCGCAGCCCCACCACCCATGAAATCATCTCCCCTAATTGGGATGACAAGCTGACCCTGCGTTTCAGCGGCACTCATCCCGCCGTGTCTTCCCTTGAAATCAAAAAAGTGGATGACGCCGTCACCGTGTTTGTGCTGGGCGATTCAACCGTCACCGACCAGCCGAGCGGCGGCAGCTGGGGCCAGATGCTTCCGCGCTGGTTCAAGCCCGAGGTTGCTGTGGCGAACCATGCGCTCTCCGGTGAAACCCTGCGCGGCTTCCTGCGCGAACGGCGCTGGGACAAGGTGCTCGACCTCATCAAACCCGGCGACTACGTGCTGATCCAGTTTGGCACCAATGACTCCAAAAACAGCGGCCCGCAAAACATCTACCCCAACCAGGACTTTTCCGAAACCTACGCCGCCGCCGACACCACTTATAAGGACTTGTTGAAGCAATTTGCCGCCGATGCCAAAAAGAAAGGCGCGTTCCCCGTCCTTATCTCGCCGCCGGCCCGCCGCGGCGAACTACCCGGCAGCCGCGTGAGCCTCGGCGCCTACGCCGCCGCCGCCATGCTGGCCGCCAAGGAATCGGAGGTTCCCGGCATTGATTTGAACGCCATGGGGCTCGACCTGAACGCCGGTCTCGGCGCGGATGCCGCACGCTCCTACGCCGACCAGACCCACACTAATGAATACGGCGCCTATCTGTTTGCCCGCTGCATCGTGCTGGGCCTCCAACAGAACAAGGTGCCCGTGGCCAAATTCCTCGTCGATGGCGCGGCCAACTTCGACCCGAAGCATCCCGAGCCCCTGCCGGATAAACTGATGCTCCCCGCCGACACTGCGCGTGGCAATGGCGGTAACGGCGGTGGTGGCCGGCGCGGAGGCCGCGGTGGCGCGGCTCCGGCCAATGCTTCTGGCAGCGGGGCAATTACCCCCGCCCCGGCGGCGGCTTCTGGCACCACGACACCGTAACCCGCCCATCCTCCCACGGACGAAATCCTACCCCTCATGAAAACGTTCGTCAAAATCCTCCTCCCCCTGCTGGCCGCCAGTGTGGCGCACGCCCAGGATTCTTCCTGGCAGAAAATCTCCAACCCGGCCGCCAAAGACCTGGCGGCAAAGTTTGCCGCCCCGCCGCCGGAGTACAGCTCGCAAGTAACTTGGGGTTGGCGTGGCATGGTCACGCGTGAAGTCATTGCCCGCGACCTCGACCATGTGCAGGCCATGAACCTGCACGCCGTCTGGATCGAACCCAACCGCGGCGGAACCGGGCCTTATCTTTCTCCGGAGTATTTTGAGACTGTCAAAATCGCCGTGGAAGAAGCCAAGAAACGCAACATGAAGCTATGGTTTGATGACGATGGCGGCTACCCCTCGGGCTTTGCCGGCGGCAAGTTTACCACCGAGCAACCGGCCTTGCGCATGAAGGCCCTGGGCACGACCGAGCAGATACCCGTCACCGCCGGCCAGAATTTCTCCCAAAAAATCAGCGAGACCACAATCTGCGCGCTCGCCTACAACCGCGACTCCGGCGCCTGGCAGACCCTTACCCCGGTTAATGGCCAATTGAACTGGACGGTGCCCGCGGGCAATTGGACAGTGGTGCTGCCCCAGTGGAGCTACCGCTCCGGCCCCACGCGCTCGGCCAACAATTCCTCGGGCGCTAAAGACACCGAGCATTCGCTGATGGACTACCTCGACCCCGCGGCCGATACGCTGTTCCGCCAGTGGACCTTTGACCAATACAAAAAAGCCGTGGGGGGCGATTTTGGCACGACCCTCCTCGGTTTCCGCGGTGATGAGCCGGCCTTTGGCTTCAATCCCTGGTCCCTCGACCTCCCCGCCGAATTTCAAAAGCGCAAGGGCTACGACATCCGACCCTACCTGCCCGCCATAGCAGCCATCCAAATCGGGCGCACCGGCCGCGGCGGCCAAGCCCAGCCGGCCAACCTCGACGCCGCCCACCGCGCCTTTGCCGATTATTGCGATGTCTGGTCCGACTTATTCGGGCAAAACTTCTTCTCCGACTGCGCCAAATGGTGCGCGGACAACAACCTGCAGTTGCAGATGCACATCGAGCATGAGGAAATCCTGCCGCAACTGGCCATCGCCGACGGCGATTATTTCAAGTGCATGCGCGATGTGCAAATTCCCGGCATCGATGTCATCTGGCACCAGGTCTGGCACGACGTGACCGCCGATTTCCCGAAGTTGGCCTCGTCTGCCGCGCATTTGAACGGGCACCCGCAATCGATGAGCGAAACCTTCGCGGCCATGAGCGGCAACTACCCCACGCCCAACCTCGACGAGGCAGGCTGGATCCTCAACCACCAGATGGTGCTGGGCATCACCCATTTTGAATATATGTCGATGGGTGCCTCCTCGGGCGGGCCGCGTGGCGGCGCCAATGGCCCGCGGGCCGGCGCGGCGCCGGCGGCCGACCAGCCGCAACTCGCGCGCGGTGCGGCCCCCAACGGCTATCGCTATCTGAACGATGCCGGGTTTCCGGCGCTGGCCGCGTATGTGAACCGCGTGACCTATGTGCTCTGCCAGGGCCGCCCGGCGGCGCAGGTCGGCGTCTATATCCCGTCCAGCAGTTACTGGTTTGGCGATGCCGGGCCGGATGCCCCGTTCCTCGGCCTCGTCCATGGCTTGCTGCAAAACCAGCGGGATGTTGATTTCGTGGATGAAATTGCGCTTTCCACCCGCACCAAACTGCAAGGCGCGACGCTCGTCAACCTCAGCGGCCAGGCGTACCGCGCCATCATCGTGCCGCCGGTGGATGCCATCTCCAAAGCGTCGCTGGACAAATTGCACGCCTTTGCCCAAGGCGGCGGCAAAGTGCTCTTCCTCGGCCATGCGCCCTCGTTGGTCATGGACAAGAATTTCCTGACGGCCAGCGGCCCAGCTGATATTAGCTGGGCCACGCTGGAGCCGACGGCCGAAGTCACGCCCAAGCTCCTGGCCGAACTGCCTTCACCGGATGTCGCACTTAACCAAGCCGCATCCTGGCTGAAGTACAATCACCGCCAGCTCAAGGACGGCGATGTTTATTTCTTCTTTAATGAAGGGGTGGATCCCGTGGACACCACGGTCACAGTTAACACGTCGGCGGGCGCCAATACCACGCAGGTATGGGATGCCCATACCGGCAAAGTGGAGGCGCTGGCAGGCATCACGCTTGCCAACGGCAAAGCGACGCTGCCGTTGAAGCTCGCACCCTGGGAGACAAAACTCGTCGTCATCACCGCCAGCAGCCCCACCGCCAACAATTAGGCTGAGGGCGCGGGCAGGCTGAAGATTAGGCGCAAAAATTTTGTCGGATTTTGTGTTTGCCCGGTGTCGATGTTAGTATGATGTCCGCCATGGACGACCGCGCCCTGCTGGCCGAATACACGGCCACGCAGTCTCATGCCGCCTTTGCCCAACTGGTCGAGCGGCACCTGCCGCTGGTGTATTCCGCCGCCCTGCGCATCACCCGCCAGCCCGCCTTGGCGGAAGATGTGGCGCAAGCCGTGTTCGTCACTTTCGCCCGCAAGGCGCACACCATCCGCGACCCTGCCGCCCTGCCCGGCTGGCTGTACCGCGCCGCCTCACATAATGCCTGCAACGCCCTGCGGGCGGAAAAGCGCCGCCGTGTTTACGAAGCCGCTGCCATGGAAAACTCCGACCCACCCTCCCCTACCCAAGCCGCATGGGATCGCCTTGCGCCCTTGCTCGACGAGGCCATGACGTGCCTGAGCGTCACCGACCAGAACCTTATTGTGCTGCGCTACTTCGAAGGCCGCAGCCTGCGCGACGTGGGCGCGGCCCACGGCCTCTCCGAAGACACCGCGCAAAAACGCATCGCGCGCGCAGTGGACAAACTGCGCATTTATTTCTCCAAGCATGGCATCGCGCTGTCAGCGGCCCTGTTCTCGCCCACCTTGTTTGAAAATGCCGCGATGCCTCCGCCTGTGCATCTTTCGCGGAAAATTGTTGCAGCACTCCCCGATGCAATCGCAGGCATGAGCACCTCAACGCCGTTGACACTTTTTTTCCTTATGAGCCAAACCCGAATCAAAATAGGTGTGATTGTCGTGCTGCTGCTGGCACTGGGCGGCGCCTTCACGGCGCTGCCCTGGATGAAAAGTTCTTTCGAAAACGAAAACTCAGCTCCCGCCTTGCCCACGATGTCAAATCCCCGATCCCCCACCCGGACAGTGGAATCTCCCTCGCATCAGCCAGTGGCCAATGCGGGGGCTTCCACCCCTCAACCGATCGCCAAGCCTTTGTCTATGGACCCTGCGGTACAGGCCGAAACCAAGCGCATACTGAACGCTCATCAAAGCGCCATGGGCAACCTCGTGATCGGCTATATCGTAGCCAATGCTGGCGAACCCCTGGAT
Organism: Verrucomicrobiota bacterium; assembly: GCA_048497935.1. Taxonomy (GTDB): domain Bacteria; phylum Verrucomicrobiota; class Verrucomicrobiia; order Opitutales; family JABDGR01; genus JABDGR01. The sequence goes on along the minus strand of JBEHYY010000034.1, from coordinate 1,751 downwards.
CCAGTCGAGTTTCTTAATCAAGTTGGCCCTGTAGCCAATCCCGACCGTATTCTGCATTTGGAAAATATTAATGCACCCACTGGCTTCACCAGCAAAATCAAGGACAAGGAAAACACGCTCCTATTGGTGGAAAGTCCCTTCCCCCTGCCGGACGGCGAATGGGGCCGCACGTATGGCTTTGCCGATGGCCGGGTGGAGCTGGCCACCTCTTCCACGAATGATTTTACCGCCTGGGAGGCGGAAAACCTTCATCCTCCCAAGCCATGATCACCGCACAAGTGTGGCGGCCATCAGGCCGATGACGACCTCGTTGGCCAGCGCGCGCACCGTCAGACTCTTGAGTTCCTTGCCGGAATCCAGCGGCAGGTCGAGCACGGTGGCGGCGCCCCCGCGGCTGAGCCTGCCCCCCCGGCCATAGAAATCGGGCAACACCAACGTGCGCACCTGCCCGGTGCCAAGGTCCACGCGCGGTGGGATGGGCCCCGGCCGGCGGAAGCCGAATTCATCGATAAAATAATCCTGATCAATGGGCCACCACGTGGTCGGGTTGGTCAATGCCAGCCGGGCGGCGGACCCATCCGCGTAGGTGATGACGACTTCGCCATTGTCCATCTGCGTCTGCATGGGGAAGGTGGATCCCGCCATGAGCAAATAAACGTGCGCGGCCTTGCCGGCAAGCGGCACCACGGCTTCGCGCGGGTAGTTGTCCCACTGCGAAGTATAGGCGATGTTGTTCTGCGCGGCATCCCCGGGAGTCCGGAAAGGCACGTGCTGCTCCGGCAGGGTAAAGGTGCCCTGGGCTTGGGCGGCGGCCGCGCGCAAACCCGCATCGTTCACGGCGAAAGGATTGCTGGTGACGTTGGTCCAGTTGCCATAACCATTCCACTGGATGGCCAGCGAGGTGAACGGCGAGCGCGGGGAGAGATATTGGTTTTGGAAAATCTGCCCGACTTTGTCGTTAAGCGCGGGCGCGAGATTGACCGGCTCGAAATGCACCTGCGCGGGATCGGCCCCCAAACGCCAGTTGGTGATGGTGGCTTCGGCGCTGCGGCCCTGACCCAAGTCCGCCACCACGCGATTGGTGCCCGGCAACCGGGCCGGGAGGGTAATGGGGGCGGACTCGCTTAGCGGAGGGATGGACAAAGTGGATTGGAGCGCCATAGCCACGGGATCGCGGAAGGCCACTGCGCCCTTGAATTCCGCGGCATTATTATTGCGCACAGTGAAGGTCAGGTTGCCCGGCGTCTGCCGCTCGGCGGGGATGATCTCAAAGGCGGGGCGGATTTCAAAAGTCAGCGGCGCCCACCAGCGCAACTGCCCTTGCTGCACCTTCACAAACACCGTGCGCAAGCCGGGCAAGCCCATCACCGTCGCATGGAAAGTCGCGCCAGTGACCGCATAGTCGTTAAACGCCGCCTGCGGATCGTTGAATTGCAGCAACTGGGCGCGGCCCATGGGAACCGTATAGCCGCTGCCCGCCACCGCGACTGCCGGCGCCACAGGAGCGGCCGGGGCCTCGCCCGCCCATACAATGCGCACCTCATATTTTTCCGCCGCGGGAGCCGTGATTTCAATCCGCGGTGTCTCCACGGCGTCCTCGACGATGTTGCAAACCGCCGGCTGGCCATTGACGGAGATGCTGGCAATCTCCTCGCGCCGCGCCGGCACCTGCAGGCGCAAGGACAGGGGCCGGGGGAACTTGGGTTGCCCGGCGACGAACTCGTAGCCGAAACCATCGGAACCCACGACGA
>JBEHYY010000033.1:0-41508 GCA_048497935.1 Verrucomicrobiota bacterium | reverse complement strand
CACAGGAGCTGATCTCTCTGATCTCTGAGGGAAAACACTCGCCCGCCGGTTTGTCGGTGGAGACGGCGAATGATGTCAATGGCATCGATGTCGCGCCCACTGTCGCCCCCTTTACGGCCTGGCGGGCGACAACCAAATCCGGCAAAATATACCTAAGCCTCTTCAAGTGGCCTACGGAAACCTTCCTGATGGCCACCGGCCTTAAAGGCAACGTGACCAAAGCCTATTTGCTCGCGGATCCCCAGCAAAAACCGTTGACCATCCAAGCATACCCTGGCCAAGTTAGTCTTATCCTGCCCAAACAAGCGCCGGACACCATCGCCTCCGTCGTGTGTCTGGAAATTTCCCCCAGCAATTAATTCCCCACCCTTATCTACCCCATGAAATCGATCACTTCCAAGAATGCCTTGCTCAGCCTGGCCGCGGCTGCGGGCCTCTCACTGGGTTTTGCCCCCCTGCACGCCGAAGTCGCCCTGGCCTCGCCCTTTACCGACCACATGGTCTTGCAGCGCGAGATGAAGGTGCCCGTCTGGGGCACGGCGGAGGCCGGTGAGCAGGTGACCGTTGAATTTGCCGGCCAAAAGAAAACCGCCGCCGCCGCCGCGGACGGCAAATGGCGCGTGGACCTGGATGCGCTGACCGCCTCGGCCGAGAGTCGCAGCGTGACCATCACCGGCTCCAAAACGGCGCAGCCCGTGAAGCTGAACGATGTCCTGGTGGGCGAAGTATGGCTGGCCTCCGGCCAGTCCAACATGGTGTTTCCAGTGCAAGCCAGCGGCCCCTACCATGGGTTGATCAATTACGAAGGCGAAATCGCCACGGCCAAATATCCGGAGCTTCGGATGTTCACCGGCCGCGACACCAAGGCCCACGACCCGCAGTCGAAGGTCGCCAGCAGTGGCGGCTGGGTTGTGTGCAGCCCGGAAACCGTCGGCACGTTTTCCGCCGTGGGCTATGTCTTTGCGCGGGATTTGCAGCAGCAGCTCAAAGTGCCGGTGGGCATCCTGACCGAAGCCTCGGGCGCCAGCTGCGCGGAAGCGTGGATCTCCCGTGAGTCACTCGCGGCCGATGCTAAGATGAAGCCCGTGCTCGATGCTTTTGATGCGGGCTACAAGCTCTACAACTCCGGCCCCGACGGCCAGGCAGCCGAGGCGAAAACCCGCCCCACCCCCATTAACAAGCCCCGCGTGCCCCGGCCCGCCGCGCCCGACCGCGACCAGCATATGCCCACCGTGCTGTTCAATGCGATGATCAACCCTGTCGTTCCCTATGCCATTCGCGGCGTCATCTGGTACCAGGGTGAGTCCATCGTCGGCGGCACCCCGGGGCTGAACCTCTACGGGCACATTCTTGAAGTGCTCATCAAGGACTGGCGCAAGCAATGGGGGCAGAATGAACTGCCCTTCTATGTCGTGCAACTGCCGGGCCAGGATGACATCAGCAACAACCCGCGCATCCGCGAGGAGCAGCAGACCGTGCTGGCCCTGCCGCACACCGGTTTGGCTGTCACGATCGACACGGGTGAAATCAAAAACGTGCACCCCTCGAACAAGGCGCCCACCGGCTACCGCCTGGCGCTCATCGCGCTGGCGGATGCGTACAAGCAGAACATTGAGTACTCTGGCCCGCTGTACCAAAGCATGGACGTCAAAAATGGCACCGCCGTCATTCACTTCACCCACCTGGGCAAGGGCCTGACGGCCAAGGGCGGCGCGCTCAAAGGTTTTCAAATCGCCGGCGAGGACAAGAATTTTGTCGATGCTGAGGCGAAAATTGATGGCAACACAGTGGTGGTCAGCAGCCCGGACGTCAAAACCCCGGCGGCAGTGCGCTATGCGTGGGCACGTTTCCCGGAAGGCATGGGTTGCAACCTCTATAACGCCTACGACCTGCCCGCCGCGCCCTTCCGCACGGATAAGTGGGATTACCCGATCGTCGGGATTGTGGAGAACTAGACCACAGCTTTAGCGGCGCAACTGAGCCGCATACTTCGCCAGCAGGTCGAACTCAAGATTCACAGTCGAGCCGGGCGCCAGCCGATTAAGGTTGGTGACTTTGAGCGTGTGGGGAATGAGCCATGTCGCCAGGGTGGCGGGGCCGGCTTCGGCCACGGTCAGGGAAACACCGTCTATCGCAATGCTGCCTTTTTCGACGATCCAGCGGCCGAATTTTTTCGGGAAAGCCACCTTGAGATAAAGATTTTTTCCTGAGCGACGGAAAATCTTTACCTGGCCAGGGCAGTCAATATGCCCGGTGACAAAGTGCCCGCCGAAGCGGCCATTGTGCGCCACGCTGCGCTCGAGATTGATGAAGGAGCCGGGCTGCAGCGCACCCAGGTTGGTCCGTCGGAGCGTTTCCTCCAGTAAGTCAAACTCGAGTACGCCGTTCTTTTTCGCCGCGACCGTCAGGCAGCAGCCGTTGACGGCCACGCTGTCGCCCAGGCGCAGGCCACGGAGGATGGCTTGGGCGCGCACGCGCAGACACCAAGCAGCCTTGTTTTCAGCAAGGCTCGCAACCGTGCCCGTTTCCTCGACTATGCCGGTGAACATTCTCCGCCCATGGTGGCAGAGCCGCGCGCTCGGTCGAGTCCATTTATCAAGGCCGCAAATTGGCGCAAATTCCGTCACGCAATTGCCTTGTGAAATAAAAATCTTTTACATTTTCGGCGTGGCGAAAGAAGGAACCACCCGCATAATAGGGGGTTTTCAACAACTACCATGGCCATCAACCTCGCCGCTCTCAACGAATCCGTCAAAGCCAACTCCGCCTGGGTCAGCCTGCTGCGGGCCGAGATGGGCAAAGTCATCATCGGCCAGCAGTACCTGGTGGACCGACTGCTGGTAGGTCTGCTCGCCAACGGACACGTGCTCCTCGAAGGCGTGCCCGGCCTGGCGAAGACGCTTTCCGTGCGCACGCTCGCCAATTGCATCCAGGCGGATTTCTCGCGCATCCAGTTCACGCCGGACCTGCTGCCGGCCGACATTCTCGGCACGCTCATCTACAACCCGCGCGACGGCCAGTTCCTCACGAAAAAGGGCCCCATCTTCGCGCACATGGTACTGGCCGATGAAATCAACCGCGCGCCCGCCAAGGTGCAAAGCGCCCTGCTCGAGGCGATGCAGGAACGCCAAGTCACCCTGGGCGACCAAACCTTCGCCCTGCCCGAGCCTTTCCTTGTGCTCGCCACAGAAAACCCGATTGACCAGGAGGGCACGTACACGCTGCCGGAAGCGCAGATTGACCGCTTCATGCTCAAGCTGAAGATCGGCTACCCCGCGCGCCAGGAGGAGCGGCAGATCCTCGAAAGCATGGCCACCACGCGCCCCAAGCTGGAGGTGAATAATGTGCTGCATCCGAAAGACATCATGGCGGCGCGGGAAATCATCGACCAGCTGTACATCGACGACAAGGTGAAGGACTACATCGTCGATATCGTGATGGCCACGCGACAGCCGAGCAAATTCAAGATCGATATGGATGCGTACATCCGCTTTGGCGGCTCGCCGCGCGCCACGATCGCGCTGACGCTGGCCGCGCGCGCGTGGGCCTTCCTCCAAGGCCGCGGATATGTGACGCCGCAAGACGTGAAGACCATCGGCCTGGATGTGCTGCGCCACCGCGTGATCGTCACCTACGAAGCGGAAGCCGAAGACCTGACCAGCGAAGACGTCATCAAGCGGATCTTCGACACGCTGCCCGTGCCTTAAACACCCCTGGCGCCTTTTCTCCCGCGCCCGCTTTTTCCCATGGCCTCGCCCGCTCCCGCCTCCACCGCCGCCCTCGTCCGCCGTGTGCGCCGTATCGAGATACGCACCCGGCGGCTGGTCACGGACACGATGGTGGGCGCCTACCACTCGGTGTTCAAGGGCCAGGGCATGGACTTTGAGGAAGTGCGCGAATACGCGGCGGGCGATGATGTGCGGCGCATCGACTGGAACGTCACGGCCAAGATGGACCGGCCGTTCATCAAAAAATTCCGCGAAGAACGGGAACTGACGCTCATGCTGCTGGTGGATGGGAGCGCCTCGGGCGCGTTTGGGTCGGCGGCGGTCAGCAAGCGGGAGCTCGCCGCGGAAGTGGCCAGCGTGCTCGCCTTTTCCGCCTCGCGCAACAATGACAAAGTCGGCCTGGGCCTGTTCACGGACCGCATGGAGAAATTTGTGCATCCGCAAAAAGGCCGGCAGCACATTCTCCGTGTCATCCGCGACATCCTGTGCTTTGCCCCGCAGCACCGGGGTACGGACCTGGTGCACGCGCTCAACACGACCAACCGGCTGCTGCACCGCCGCTCCATCCTCGTGGTGGTGAGCGATTTTCTCCAAGGGCCGGAAGGCAAACTGCCCAACCCGGCCTCACCGCGCAGCCGCGAGCTTTTCCGCGCTCTGGCGCTGGCCAACCGCCGCCACGACCTTATCTGCATCCCGCTTTCCGACCCGCGCGAGCATGAACTGCCCGCGGTTGGCCTGCTGACACTGGAGGATTCGGAAACCGGCGAAGTAGTGGAAATCGACACAAGCAGCGCCCGCGTGCGCAACCAGTACCTCAAGGAAACGCGCGGACGCACCGAGCTTTTCCGCCGTGGCCTGCTGCAAACGGGCGCCGGCATCCTGCCCCTTTCGACGGACGAATCCTACATCCTGCCGCTACGCCGCTTTTTCGAGCAGCGCAGCCGCCGCCGCTGACTCCCGTGCCCCACCTGCCATCCATCTGCCGGTTGTTCCTGGGCCTTGCGCTGCCGCTGGCGGCCGCAATCACGCCGGGCCATGCGCAAACCACCGCAGGCACAGCTCCACCGCCGCGGATCAACCTCGCCTCCCCGCCAGCCCACTCCGCCGCCGCCAACCCAGCCGGCACTGCCGACATCCACGACCTTCACAGTCTGGTGCCCCTTACTTACTGGGAGCGCAATGGCGTGCTTATCATCAGCAGCAGCGTGGCCGTCGTCATCCTGCTGGCTTTGAGCCTGTGGCTCCTGCTGAAGAAAAAGCCGCCGGTGCGCCTCACGCCATTCCAGATGGCCTTGCGCGATTTGGAGAAGGCCCGCCCCCTGGCGGAGGCCGGACAGGATAAGGCCTTTGCCATCGCCGCGTCGGACGCCGTGCGCCATTACCTGGAAAACGCGTACCGGATGCCCGCTCCCGAGCGCACCACCGAGGAATTCCTGCTCGAGGCCGCGCGCCATGCCTGGCTGCGCGGGGAACTGGAAGCCAAGCTGCGCCGTTTTCTGGAATTTTGTGATCTGGCCAAATTTGCGGGCCAACAATTGGGCGGTCCGGAACGTGAGCAACTGCTGGCCGCGGCGCGCGCCTTCCTTGACACCGCGGAAAAACTCCGCGAGCCGCCGGCCCCCGCCAAGGCAGGATCACCCCCGCCGGTTAAAAAACCGGCTCCCTCCACCCTTTCCGCCTCGTGAATTTCACCTTCGATAACCCGGAGTATTTCTGGCTGCTGCTGGCCCTGCCGCTGCTGCTCCTGTTGCGCGGGCGGGCCGGGCGGGCGGCGGCGGTGCAATTCTCCAGTGTCGCGGTGGCCCGACAGGCGGGCGCCAGCGCACGCTCCCGAGCCGGGTGGCTGTTGTTTGCCTTTCGCGCCCTGGCGCTTTGCGCCTTTACAACGGCGCTGGCCCGGCCGCAAATGCCCGAATCGCATTCGGAGCAGGTGGAAGCGAGCGGCATCGACATCGTGCTGGTGCTCGATATGTCCTACTCCATGGCCTCGGTGGACCTGACGGTGGGCAACGATGTCATCACCCGTGTGGACGCCGCCAAGCAAGTAATGCACGAGTTCATCCAAAAGCGGCCCAACGACCGCATCGGCCTGGTGGCGTTTGGCACCAGCCCCTACCTGGTAAGCCCCATCACGCTGAACCACGACTGGCTGCTGCAAAACCTCGACCGTTTGCAGCTCAAAGTCATCGACGGCGGCAGCACAGCCATCGGCTCCGCGGTGGGCATGGCGGCCAACCGGCTGCGGGATTTGGACTCAAAGAGCCGCATTGTCATCCTGCTGACCGATGGCGACAACAATGCCGGCAACATCAGCCCCATCGCCGCCGCGGAAGCTGCCAGTTCTTACAAGATCAAAATCTACACCATCGGGGTTGGCGCGACGGACCCGCAGCCCATGCCCCTGCTGGACGACGATGGCAAGCTGCTAAAGGACCGTTTCGGACGCATCCAATTTGCCACCGACCCCTTCGGTCGCCGGGCATTGCTCGAGGGCATCAACAGCGATGATTTACAAAAAATCGCCGAAAAGACCGGCGGCAAATTTTACCGCGCCACGGACGAAACCCAGTTGAAGAAAATTTACGACGACATCGACAAACTGGAAAAGACCAGCGCGCATTTGCGGCACTATTCCACCTACGAGGAACTTTTCATCTGGCCCACACTCGTCGGGCTGGGCCTTTTGGGCATTGAGCAAATCCTTGCGCACACGCGCCTGCGCCGCCTGCCCTAAATCCCCCCATGACCTTCCAGTGGCCATATGCCCTGCTTGCCATGCCCCTCGCCCTGGGCGGGTTGCTCGCGCTGTTTTTCTCGACCCACCGCGCGCGCAACCGGATGCTGGGCCGTTTTGCGGCGGCGCGCTTGCTGCCAAACCTGCTCGCCTCGTACAGCCCGGCCCTGCGGCTGGCCAAAAACATTCTAATCGGCGCCGGGGTGCTGCTGGTATTCGCCGCCCTGGCCCGGCCCCAGTGGGGCTACGACTGGCAGGAGAATCATACTCGCGGGGTCGATGTCGTCTTCGTGCTCGACACCTCGCGCAGTATGCTGACGCCCGACGTGCAGCCCAGCCGCCTGGAGCGCGCCAAGCTCGCCATTTATGACTGCGTGCAAAAAATGCCCGGCAACCGCATCGGCCTGGTGGCCTTTGCGGGAGACGCTTTTTTGCAGTGTCCGCTGACGCTGGATTACGATGCGTTCCGGCAGACCCTGGAAGCGGTGGACACTAATACCATTGCGCGCGGTGGCACGGATATTGCCGTGGGGCTGGACGCCGCGGCATCGGCGCTGGAAAAATCGGGCAACCATAAAATCATCGTGCTACTGACCGACGGAGAAGACCTGGAGGCCGGAGGCGTGGCTGAAGCCAAGACCCTGGCGGAACAAGGCATCACCATCTACACCGTCGGCGTGGGCACCGCGCAAGGAGAGATCATCCCCATCCGCGATGGTTCGGGAAAAACCTCCTTTATCCGGGACCAACGCGGGGAATTGGTGAAATCCCGGCTCGACTCGACCACGTTGTCCGACATTGCCACAGTCACGCACGGATTTTACCAGCCGCTGGGCGCCACGGGCGAGGGTCTGCTGCGCGTCTATGAAGACGGCATCAAAAAACTGCCCGACCAGGACCAGAAAAGCAAAATGACGCGCCAAGCGGTGGAACGCTACCAGTGGCCGCTGGCGGCAGGGGTGGTGTTGTTGATTGTGGAATTGCTTGTCGGAACCCGCCGGCCCGGCTGGCGCCGCCGCGGCTTCTCGGCGATTAATTTGTCCGAACCTCCGCCTTTGGTGGACACGAAGCCCTCCTCCGTGAAAAAAAGCCCATTAGCGGCAAAAGCTCCGAGCATGATGGCCAGCATGGTGATCCTGGCCTTGTGTGTGCCCGCCATGTTGCGCGCTCAAGAGGCCGATACGACCAGCCAGCCAGCCAACACGGGCACACCACCTCCCGCAATTGCCCACTCCTCCTCGCCCAAGGCCGCGCAAGGTTATTTTGAAAGCGGTGATTATGCCGCCGCGGCCGATGCGTATGGCAAAGCCGCCGATGCCGCGCCGGAGGATGGCCGCTTCCGTTACAACCAGGGTGAGAGCCTTTACCGCAGCAAGGATTATGAAGGCGCCGCCCAGGCGTTCACCAAGTCGCTTTCCATTTCCGACCTGCCTCTCCAGCAACGAGCCTATTATAACCTCGGCAATTCGCACTACCGGCTCGGCCAGGATCAGGTGAAGGAGGACCCGCAAAAGGCGATCGACACCTGGCAAGCGGCGGTGAAGGACTACCAAAACGCCCTCGACCTCGATGCGCAGGATGCCGATGCCCGCTACAATCTCGACCATGTGAAGAAGCAAATTGAGAGCCTGAAGAAACAACAGGAAAAAAAGGACCAGCAGAAGGATCAACAAAAAGACCAACAGAACCAAAATAACCAGCAGAAGGACAAATCGGACCAGGATAAGTCCGACCAGAACCAGCAGCAAAATTCCCAACAAAATCAGCAGAATAAAGACGACCAGTCGCAGAACAACCCGGACCAGAACCAGCAAAACTCCCAATCAAGCCCGCAGGATTCGAAAAACAATCCCTCGAACCAATCCAGTCAAAAAAATCCATCTGATTCCCAGAAACAATCAGGCGATCAAAACCAACCGGATCAAAAAGACTCCTCCGGTAATCCGCAAAACTCTCCCGGCTCACAGTCCAAACCCCAGGATTCCAAAGGCCAGCAAGGGCAGGACAAATCCCAGCCCAAGCAGCCGGATCCCAAAAACGGGCAAAATGGCGATTCCAAGCAACCGCAGGACGCCAAGGGCCAGCCGCAACCCAAGCCTTCTCAGGGTACCGGAGACAAGCAACAACCCAACCCGCAGCAACCGCAGAATGGCCAACAAAAAAACGGCCAGCAACCCAAGCCAGCCCAGCCAGCCGGCTCCGGCACCGGCACCGGCAAGGAACCCACGGGGCAAAAATCCGGTCAAAAGCAAGACGGAACCACCCCGGCAGGAGGACAACAGCCGCAAGCTGGCAACGCGGGTGATGCCGCGACGGCCAACGGCACGGTGATGCTCGGCGCAATGACTCGCGAGGAAGCCATGCAATTGCTCAACTCCCTCAAACCGGTGGAGCGCAAGCTGCCCGCCCGCAGCTTGCAGACCACCAACCAACAAAATCCTTCCTCTTCGGACCAGGATCATAAAGATTGGTGAATCCATGAACCCAGGCCTCTTCTCCTTGAATCGCTGGCCCCGCGCATTTGCGCTGGCCGCGGTGTTGCTGGCGACGGCCACGTTGGCCCGGGCGCAGGCTGCCTCAGCGGCGGCGGAGTTCCGCCCCAGCCAGATTGCCGCCACCCAGGCGACCAATTTCCAGGTAACCGTTACGGTCACCAACCCCTCGGGCACCACGGTCACTCCCGAATGCACGCCGCCCAGCGTGCCTGGTCTGCAAATGAGCTATATGGGTATGAGCCGTGGGATGCAGAGCGTGGTCTCCTTCAACGGTCCCGCTGCCGTCACCTACACCTTTACCCTGCTCTATCAAGCACGGGCGGAAAAGCCAGGCCACTATACCGTGCCCGCCTTTGAGGTCACCATCAATGGCCACGCCGTGACGGTGCCAGCCACCGGGCTGGAAGTGACGGAAAAGCCCGTGACGCCACCCGTCCGCGACATTATTGGACTGAACGCAAATGTCACCCGCATGGATGTCTATGTCGGTGAAAAGCTGCCGCTGGACCTCAGTGTCTATTGGCGCAATGACCTGCAGCCGGGCATTGCCGGCGAACTGGAACAGGATAATGACGCCTTTGAGCGCGTGCAGATGAAGGGCCGGGCCGATTACCTGCCCACATCCAACAATAACCAAAATTACAATGCCAATGTCTGGCACGTCATGTTGACGCCGCTCAAGGCCGGGCCGCAAAAACTGGGTTTTTCACTGCCATTACAAGTCACCATTCCTGACCGGAGCGGTTTTGGCGATCCGATCGTGTCACAATTGATGGGGCCCAATTCCCCCTTCACCTTTGGCGAACAAAAGATTCTTACCGCGCAGTCCCTGCCCATGAACCTGAATGTCCTGCCCTTGCCGACCGAGGGACGGCCCAACCATTTCACCGGGGGCATTGGCACGTTTTCGGTGGATGAGCCAACCCTTTCCAATACCAGCCTGCAGGTGGGCGTGCCTGTCACCCTGACTTTGAAAGTCAGCGGCGAAGGCAATTTTGACCGCTTTAATGCCCCACAACTCGACTTGGGTCCCCAGTGGCGCACCTACCCGCCGAAAGACACCTTCACACCGCAGGACGTCAACGGCTACCACGGCCTGAAGACCTTTGAATATGTCGTCATGCCGATGAATGACACCATCACCTCGCTGCCCGCGCCGGAGGTCAACTTCTTCAATCCGGAAAGCAAGACGTACGTGGCGCTTCCGCTGCAAGCGATTCCCGTCACTGTCAAACCCGCGGAGCCGGGCCAGGCCGCCCCGCCCATGCCGGCCATGGCCAGCACCCAAACAGCCACCGGCACGAGTGAACTGGTGCCACTGCGCCAGCAGGCGGGCAGCTGGCAGGGCCCACAGATGCAATCGGCCCTCAGTTCGCCCGTTTTCTGGGCCAGCCAGGCCCTTCCGGCGGTTTTGTTTGCCGGACTGCTTGTGAACCGCCGCCGCCAATTGCGGCTGCAAAATGATCCTGTTTATGCCCGGGGACTGCGGGCCCGCAAACTGGCGGCCACCGCCGTCGCGCAAGCACGCGCCGCCGCGGCCAAAGGCAATGCCGTGGAATTCTACGCCATTGCCCAACGAGCGCTGCAAGAAGCCGCCAGCCACGACCGGTTGGACGCCGCGGAGGCCCTCACCTGGCAGGAATTCGACCAACATCTGGCCAAGCGGGAAGTGGCGCGCGACGTGCGCGAACAGGCACGTGCCGTCTTTGAGGCGGGTGACGCGCTTCGTTTTGGCGGCTACTCGCCCAACCAACCGCAATTAGCGGAAGATGCGGCCAAACTGGATACGCTGGTCACCAAACTTTTGGGACGCGCATGAAACACCACTGCATTATTCTTCTCCTTGCACTGGCGCTGGTCGGCGCGGCGGCCCAAGCCCAATCGGCGGCGCCAACCACACCGCAGCTGACGCTTTCGACAAGCCCGGCCAGCGGCACGGCATCACCTTCTCCCGCACCCGTGCTGGCGCCATTGCCGGCCACGACAACTGCCGCCACCATTCCGGCCCGCGAAGTGAAGGTACCCGCGGACCCGGCCGCCGCCTTCGCCGCCGGCGTGGCCGCCTATGGCAAAAATGATTATGCGGCAGCGCGCGAATTTTTTGCGGGAGCGGAAAAAACGGCCATCTCCCCGGCGCTCGAATTCAACCTCGGCAATGCGTGTTACCAGACGGAGGATTATGGCCCGGCGATTCTCCATTATCTGCGGGCGCTCTCCCTCAACCCGCGCGACCCGGATGCGCGGCAAAACCTGGCGCTGGCGCGCAAGGGCGCCAACGTGACCGCACCGGAGCAAACACGCCTGGATGTGTATGCCAACTTTTTCGCACGGAACACGTGGGCATGGATAACCAGCCTCGCCGGGTGGGCGGCGCTCTATCTGGCCTTTTTTCCCCGGATGTACCGTTGGCGCGGCATCATCCCCTGGTTATTGTGCGCAACCATGCTGGCCGTGGCCGTTGCCGGAGGCGTGGGCTTCCGAGGGGCGCAAAGCCACGCGCATGAAGGCGTGGTCCTTCACCCCAATACCGCGGTGTGCATCTCGCCCACGGCCAATAGCGAACCCCTCGCCATGCTGCAGCCGGGCGAAATCGCCGAGACCCTGGAGCGGCACGGCAATTATTTCAAGATTCACACCCCCGCCGGCCTATTGGGCTGGGTGGAAGCCACCCACTATTCGCCGGTGTGGAACTAGAGTGGGTTCCGGCTCTGTTAACTTCCAGCTCTTTTAAGGTTAACAAGCCCTGAATTACCTGCTCTAATGGGCTGTTAATGCCCGCCGTGCTCCACACCGCGCCCCTGCGCGAGCAACTTGACGCTTGGGAACAGCGCCATGCCTGGCACCCCTTTACCCAGGCTGCCGAAGCCGCGCTTTATCCGCCGCTGCATATCGCCGGTGGTGAAGGTCCCTGGCTCTTTGATGTCGAAGGCAAAAGGTATTTGGACGGGCATTCATCACTGTGGACCAATGTCCACGGCCACCGCGATCCAGATTTGGATGCGGCATTGCGTGCGCAACTCGACAAAGTGGCCCATGCCACCTGGCTCGGCCTTGCCCACCCGGCCGCAAGCGAACTCGCGGCGCAACTGGCACGGCTGGGCGGGCGGGGTTTGGAGCGCGTTTTCTTTTCTGACAACGGTGCCTGCGCGGTGGAAATCGCGCTGAAACTCTCCCGGCAATACTGGCAGCTTTGCGGCCATGGCGAAAAGCGGGAGATCGTCGGCTTGGGCGGCGGCTACCATGGCGACACCCTGGGAGCGATGGCAGCCAGTGACAGCGCCGCCTTCCATGCACGTTTTGCGGACTGGTTTCTGCCGGTCCACCATGTGGCTGCACCGACCTGCCGCGAGTTGGCCGGCGCAGTACTGGAAGCGGACTCCGCCCCCAGCCTGTGCGCCTTGCGTGAACTCCTGGGCAGCCGGGCCCAGCACATCGCCGCAGTCATCCTCGAACCCTCGGTACAAGGCGCGGCCGGGATGAAACAACAGCCGCCCGGTTTTGTGGCGGATGTCGCGGCGCTTTGCCGCGAACATGGCGTGCACCTTATCCTTGATGAAGTCTTTGTCGCGTTTGGACGCTTGGGGAAAATGCTGGTCGGCCAAAATGAAGGCGTGACCCCCGACTTCCTTTGCCTTGGCAAAGGACTGGCTGGCGGGTACCTGCCACTGGCAGCCACACTGACCGGGGATGAAATCCACGCTGCCTTTGGCGGGCCCTTTGAAGCCGGGCGCACCTTTTTCCACGGCCATACCTTCACTGCCAATCCGCTGGCCTGTGCCGTCGCCCTGGCCAGCATGGAGAAGCTGGAGCCTTTGACCCACAATGGCATCCTGGCCCAGCGCCTCCGCCTATTTGGCGAGATTTTCGCGCAAACCTTCGATAGCCACCCCCATGCTTTCAATCTCCGCCAGCGGGGCTTCACTGCGGCCTTTGAAATTGCCCCGTCCGCCAACACCGCCTATCCGCCCGCGGCGCGAGTGGGGCTGCAAACGTGCCTCATGGCGCGCCGGCAGGGGCTGATCTTACGGCCCTTGGGGGACACCCTCCTCCTGGTGCCGCCACCCTGCTGCGGTGAAAAGGAATTTCGTTTCCTCTGTGAGACAACCCGCACTGCGCTGGACACAGTGGCAAGCCGCCCAGGCGGCCCGCACCCGCGCTTTGCCGACTTTGCCGCGACCTACCCATCCGCTTGATTTCAAAAAAACAACCCACCGTAAACCCAACCCACCCTTCCATGATCACGCTTGAACAAATCCGCGAGTGGTATGCCCTGCCGCTCACCACACTCATCTTCCGCGCCCAAACAGTGCATCACCGCCACCAAGACCCGGCGGGCGTGCAGTTGTGCACACTACAAAGCATCAAAACCGGACGCTGCCCGGAAAACTGCGCCTACTGCCCGCAATCCGCCCATCACGAGACTGGCCTCGCTGATGTGCCCTTGATGAACTCGGCGGACATCATCGCCAAGGCGCGGCAGGCCCGCGAAGGCGGAGCCTCCCGTTTTTGCATGGGCGCCGCCTGGCGTGAAGTGAAAGACGGGCCGCAATTCGAATCCGTCTTGCGCGCCGTCGAAGGTGTTTCGTCACAGGGGCTGGAAGTGTGCTGCACGCTGGGCATGCTGACCCAGTCGCAGGCCGAGCGCCTCAAGGACGCCGGCTGCCGGGTGTATAACCACAACCTCGACACCTCGCGCGAATATTATCCGCAAATCATCTCGACCCGCTGCTACGATGACCGGCTGCGCACGCTGGAAAATGTCCGCGCCGCGGGCTTGGAAGTCTGTTGCGGCGGCATCGTGGGCATGGGCGAAACCGTGGAAGACCGCCTGAAGATGCTGGCGGAGATCGCGGCGCTGGACCCGCAGCCCGAGTCCGTGCCCATCAATGCCCTCGTGGCCGTGCCGGGAACGCCGCTAGCCGAGCGCCCGGCGGTGGATCCATTTGAATTTGTGCGCGTCGTGGCCGTGGCGCGCCTATGCCTGCCGAAATCCATCATCCGCCTGTCCGCCGGCCGCACGGAGATGAGCGCGGAGACGCAGGCACTCTGCTTTCTCGCGGGCGCCAATTCGATATTCCTCGGTGAAAAACTGCTGACCACGCCAAACCCGGATGCCGAGGAGGATTTCCGCCTGCTGCAACGGCTGGGCCTGCATGCGCTGAACCCGGACGCCGCCCGGCAGTTCCACGCCGCCGCCCCCAACGAACTCGCAGCCGCACGCTGAGCCGTGGTCACGCTTTTGGTATCAGGCTCCGGCACGGGTGTTGGCAAAACGCGGGTGACAGGCGCGCTCGCGCGTCTGGCCGCGCGACACGGGCGCACCGTGCAGATCATCAAGCCCGTGCAAACCGGCGTGGCCGATGGCCAGCTGACGGATGCGGGGGACGCGGCTGCTTTTGGCGGAATAGCCCCCACCCAAGCATACACGCTGCGCCGGTACTCTGCCGCGATCGCGCCACTCGCCGCTGCGCAGGCAGAAGGCCAAAGCCTCAAGATGGCGGAAGTGATAGCGGAAATCCAAAAACTGCCCTCTTGCGACGTGCGCCTGATTGAAGGCGCGGGTGGCTTGGCCGTGCCCCTGACCGATACCGGTTATGACTGGGGTGACTTTGGCGCAGTGCTGGAGGTGAATGCCGTGGTGCTCGTGGTGCCAGACCAGTTGGGAGCCATCAACCAAGCCCGCCTGCTTTACCATTATTTTTCGCACAAAGACCCCAAGGCTTTTCTCGCGGCGTGGACGGGCGCCCGCCGCGCGAATCTTGATTTCCTGCAAAAGCTTTCGCCGAGCCTAGTGGCCAAAACCCCGGGCGGCATTTTTCTCAATGCGCTGACGACGCCAACCCCGGCGGTCGCCACCAGCACGCGGGAAGGACTGCGCGATTGCAAAATTCCCTGCTGGGGGGAATTGGCCACCGAGGCCACGGAACCATTCTTGCACCCGCCCCTGGCGCATTTGCTGGGACTGAAGTAAATTCCACCATGTCGGACAATTTTTCCAACTCCCTGCACACGCTCCAGGCTCGCTGCCAGGCGGAATTGGAGGAGCGCGCCGCCAAAGGACGGCGGCGAAGCCTGCGCGTGGCCCCGCCCGTGCAGGTCAACCTTGCGGATAATGATTACCTCGGCCTGGCGCAAGATGCCGCGGTAAAGGAGGCCGTTCGCGCTGCGTTGGCCCAAGGGCCGGTGTCCGCATCCTCATCGCCTTTGGTGCGCGGTTATCAGGAAGCACACGCCCGGCTGGAGGGCGCCTTGTGCAGCTGGCACGGCTTTACCAGCGGATTGGTCTGGAACAGTGGCTTTGCCGCGAACCAAGCTGTGCTGGGCACGCTCGCGACCCATGATGATCTGATTTTCGCCGACCGGCTGGTGCACCACAGCATCATCGCCGGCATCCTCAAATCGGGCGCAAAATTCACCCGCTTTCCGCACAATGACCTGGAGGCGCTGGCCCTCTTGCTGGAAAAAAGCGCCGCGCCCGGCCAGACAGTCTGGGTCGTCACGGAAAGCGTTTTCAGCATGGACGGTGATAGCCCTGATTTTGCCCGACTGGCGGAATTAAAACGCCGCTTTGGCTTTATTTGGATGCTGGATGAAGCTCACGCGCTTGGCTGGTATGGCCCCGAGGGGCAAGGACGCGCTGCGGAAGCGGGCGTAGTCAAAGAAGTCGATGTCTTCATTGGTACTTTAGGCAAGGCGCTGGGCGGCATGGGAGCCTACTCGCTCTTTCACGAACCCGTGTTGCGCGAGACCCTGCTCAATCGTTCGGGCGAATTTGTCTATTCCACTTATCTCTCCCCCCTGCTGGCGGCGGCGGCTCAAGCAGCTGTAGTGCGCGTGGGCGAACTGGCCCCCCACTCCCCCGCGTGGCGCGCGCAATCGAGCCAACTGCGGGAAAGCCTGCGCACGCACGGCTGGGAAACCGCGGAAGGTGATTCGCCCATTGTACCGGTGTTGATTGGCGAAGATGACCGGGCCCTTTCGCTCGGCAATTATCTCCGCGAACGCGGTTTTGCCGTCGGCGCAATCCGGCCGCCGACCGTGCCCGAAGGCTCCGCACGGCTGCGCCTTTCACTCAAAGCCACCACCCGGGCAGAAGACCTCGCGGCCTTGCTGACCACGATGGAGGCCTGGAAAGGCGGACGCCCATGAACTGGCTGTGGATTTCCGGCTGGGCGGTGCCCCCCACCTGGTTGGCAGCGCAGGCCGAAGCCACCTGGCCTGACGCGTGCCACCTGGCCGTGTCGCCCTCCGAGGCCGCACGTGCGCTCAATACGGAAAAGTTTGATGTCCTCGGGGGTTATTCGCTGGGGGCTCAATGGCTGATGCGGCAGGCGCAAAGCATTCCGACAAAAATTCCCGTGCTGCTGCTGGCGCCGATCCTCGCGCTGGCGGCAGAGCAAAATTGCGGCGGACGCGTGGCGCTGGCCCAATTGCGCCTGCAACGCCGCCGCCTGCGGAGCCAGCCGGCGGCTTCCGTCGCGGATTTTTTCCGCCGGGCGGGGTTGCCGAATTTTTCCACCCTGCCCGCCACCGTCACCTGGCCGTGCCCCCAACTGGACACCCTGGATGAGGAACTTGGCTGGCTGGAGGAATGGCGCATACCCCCACCACCGGAGCATTGGCGAGGCGTCGTGGGCGGCAATGATCCCCTGCTGGATGCGACCGTGCTCCAGAAACTCTGGCCCGCGTTGCAGATAACGCCCGAGGCCGGCCATGCACCCGGGCCGCTCCTGGCTTCAGCGCGGAAATTTTTCAGCTGATACCTAATGAACACTATCATTCAGAATTTTGACCGCTCGGTGAGGGGCTATGGCGCCCACTCGGTGCCCCAAAATGCCCTGGCAACGGCGCTGGCCCGCTGGGTCATCCCCGAAGAGCGCAATGGTTATGCGATCGAATTTGGCGCTGGCACGGGAGTCTTCACCCGCAAACTGCAGCCATGGTCCGGGCCCTATCTGGCCACCGATGCCGCGCCGCGCATGGTGCAAGCCGGAATGGAACAATGCCCGATTGTGGCATGGAAGGAGCAAACGGCCGACCATCCGCAATACCTCGGCCCGGCGGATTGGATCTTTGCCTGCAATCTTTTGCAATGGGTGCCAAAACCCACGGAAGTCCTTACCGCGTGGCGCGAAACACTCAAACCCGACGGCCGCCTCGTCATCGCGGTGCTGCTGCCGGGCACGTTTGCTGAATTACGGCAGGTTCTGCCTGAGGCAAACCCCCTGATCTGGCGCTCAGTCACCGAGTGGGCCAAGGTCTTGGGGAGCGCGGGCTTTGTGCTGGAACGGGAAGAGATCTGGGAGCACACCCATATTTACCCCAATGCCCTCGCCTTTCTGCGGGCCATCCATGCCATGGGGCTTGCCCCCAGCCAAACCATTGGGCCGGGGCGGCTGCGAACCGCGATACGGGAGTATGACCGCCAATTTACAGGACTGACGGGGGTGCGCTCCACGTGGCAGGCCTGGCTGGTGCGCGCGATGGTGGCTTGAACTGCTGCCGCAACGTCTTACCCAAGCGCGATTTACGTTTGACAATCCCCTTGGACGGCGAAAAAATGGCCTAGTTGGGCGTTAGTCACCGCCCCTTCGCTTCCTCCGTTATGTTCAGCTTTCTCGCCAAATTTCTCCCCTCCAGCGATATCGGCATTGACCTCGGAACAGCGAACACGCTGGTCTATGTGAAAGACCGCGGCATCGTTGTGCGCGAGCCCAGTGTGGTCGCCATCTACACCAATTCGAAAAAAGTGCGCGCGGTCGGTCTTGACGCCAAGCGTATGTTGGGCCGCACGCCCCTGGCCATCACCGCGATGCGCCCGATGAAGGATGGCGTGATCGCCGACTTTGACGTGACGCAGGAGATGCTGCGCTATTTCATCAACAAGGTCACCCGCTCGGCATGGGTCAGCCCGCGCGTGGTGGTGGCCATCCCTTCCGGCATCACCGAAGTGGAGCGCCGCGCCGTGCGTGACTCGGTGCTCAACGCGGGCGCGCGCGAAGTGCTGACGCTGACGGAGCCGCTGGCCGCCGCCATCGGCGTGGGTATGCCGATTGATGAACCGGCCGCCAACATGATTGTGGACATCGGCGGTGGAACCACGGAAGTGGCCATCATTTCCCTGCGCGAAGTCGTGTACTCCAAGAGTCTGCGCGTGGCCGGCGACGAGATGGACAGCGCCATCATCAACTACATGAAGCGCGCCTACAACCTGATGATCGGCGAGCGCACGGCGGAAGAAATCAAGATCACCATCGGCTCGGCCTTTGCCCTGGAGGAAGAATTGACCATGGAAGTGCGCGGCCGCGACTCCGTGGCCGGCCTGCCCAAGACGCTCATCATCACCTCGCAGGAAATCCGCGAATGCCTGAGCGACACTTTCAATTCCATCATTGAAGTCGTGCGCGGCGCCCTGGAGCGCTGCCCGCCGGAATTGTCCGCCGACCTCGTGGACCGCGGCATTGTCCTCGCCGGCGGCAGTTCGCTGGTGCGCAACCTGGACCGCCTGCTCAGTGAAGCAACGGGCCTGCCCGTCATCCTGTCGGACGACCCGCTCAGCGCCGTGGCTAATGGCACCGGCGTGGTGCTGCAAGACCTCGACACCTGGCTGTCCGAGTCGAAAAATTACGATTCCTGATCGGCGGCCCATCCGCCTTAACTTTTCGCCGCCCCGCCCGCCTTGGCCTCGCCGCGCGTCAGCCGACTCCGACCCTTGCTGGTGCTGGCGTTTTTCCTCGCCGCCTGGTGGCTGGCCCCAGTGGGCATCCGCAGCTTCTCCCGGGTGAGCTTTTCGTTGTTCGAGGCTCCCGGGTGGATCGCCTACTCGCGGGTCAAGGATTTGCAGGATTTCTGGGCACTGCGCGACCATGACAAGGACGAGCTCATTGCCGCGGGTCGCGATGCCCAACGCCATGCCAATGACGGCGACCTGCAACTGCACCAGGCTGAAGCCCTGCGCAATGAAGGCGAGCGCCTGGCCGAACTGCTGCGCCTGCCGCCGGAACCGGGCTTCCGCTACGAGGTGGCGCGCGTCATCCGGCGCGATGAAACCGCGTGGTGGCAGCAGATTGTCATCCGCAAGGGCCGCCGCGACGGGATTGCCGAGGGCCAGGGCGTGGTCTTTGCCGGAGGCGTGGTCGGGCGCGTCAAAACCGCGGAAGAATTCACCGCCGTGGTTGAATTGATCACCAGTCCGTCCTTCCGCATGGCGGCCAACCTTGGGCCGGACACCAAGCCGGTAATCTACCAAGGTGTTGAAACCGCACCCTTTCACAAACCCGCGGGCGAAGTCCACGGGGTGATGCAGACACCCATCATCATGCCCGGACAATCCGTGCGCTTGGTGAGCTCCAAGCTTAGCGGCCGGTTCCCCGATGGATTGACTCTCGGCGAAGTTGAGCGTTTTGCGCCAGGCAGCGACGGGCTTTCGCAAACCGGCGTCGTCAAACTTGATTCGCGCCTGCTCAACCTCCAGGAGGTGGCGGTCCTGGTCCCGGATGACACTACCCTCCCCGCACCGGGCACCCCCAGCCCCACCCCGCGATGAAAAGCAGTTACCAGTGGCTCATCTTTGCCGCCGCCAACATTTTGTTGTTTGCGCTGACGGCCATGGTCAACGACAGGCTGGCGAGCTGGAGCGTGACAGTGTTCATCGTGGGCCCCTGCGTGGTCTGGCCAGCCTTGCGGCTGCCGCCGCTTGAGTTGGCGGGCTGCGTGGCGCTCACCGGGCTGGCGGCGGACGCGCAATTGCCCACCCCACCGGGGTTCCTGATGTGCCTGCTGGCGGCTGGCGCCGTATTAATCCTGCTTCTCCGCCCCTGGCTGGGGCAAGCCCGCGGCACCCAGCAGATCGGGCTGGCGTGGCTGCTGAACGCGTTGTACTTTGCCGCCTTCACGGCCTGGGCGCTGGCGCGCAACCAGGCGGGCGGAACCGCGTTCTGGGAACATTTGGCCGTGGATTTCTGTCTTTCGCAAATTCTCGTCCTACCGGTGGCCTTATGGCTTTTCGACTTCCAAAATTTCGCCCTCTCGCTCGCGGGATTGACAGCGCCGCCGCGCCGCGTCGGGGACGCCTCCTGAACCCGCAGATGGCGTTTTACCAGCGCCTCAACCCGCGGCTTTTCCTGCTGTCGGGGCTGCTGGCATTGCTTTTCATGGTGTTGCTTGGCGGGCTGGCCTATCAGCAGATTTGGAACCGCGACTACTATGCGCAAAAGGAGCTGACCCAAACCCGCCGTCGCATCCTCCTGCCGGGCCCGCGCGGCCGCATCCTGGACCGGAACGGAGCGGTACTGGTTGAAAACAAACCCAATTTTTCCGTTGTTCTCTACGTTGATGAGTTGCGCAAGGAGTTCAGCCAGGAATTCATCCGACTCAAGAAGGAATGGCTGGCGCAAGCCCAGGACGACACCACGGAAGCCCACCCCACCCTCGACAGCAACAAACTGATGTGGACGGCCCGCTTTAACGTCGCCCAGGGCTATCTGAACAAAGCCAATGCCCTTCTCGGGAAAAATGCCCTGCTTGATGAGAAGGCCCTCACCCTGCACATCCAGCAAAAGCCCCTCCTGCCCTTCACACTGATTCCCGAAATTTCCGATGTGGAGTTTGCCCGTTTCAACGAGGAAGTGCCGGTGGAATCCCATATGCAGACGCGCGTGGAGCCCCGACGGTATTATCCGTACGGATCCCTGGCCTTTCACACACTGGGCTGGGTGGGATTGACCAACGAATACGACCCGGACGACTGGCAAGTTGAAGATCTGCCGAATTATAGCACCTTTCCCTACCGCGGCATGAATGGGCTGCATGGCTTGGAACTGCTGTACAACAAAACACTGACCGGGAAATCAGGCGGCGAAATCCTGCTGGTGGACCCGGCCAATTCCCGCGTGCAGCTCATCGGGCAAAAAACGCCCGAACCTGGCCAGGATTTTGTCAGCAGCATCGATCTCAATCTCCAGCGGGTGGCCGAGTCGGAATTAAGCGTCAAGGCAGGGCTGATTGGCTCGGCCGTGGCACTCGACGTGCGCACCGGGGAAATCCTGGCGCTGGCCAGCAAGCCAGACTTTGACTTGAACGACACCGCGCCCAATGTGGACCAAAAGTTGTTGGATGAAATGAATGCCTCCGACGCGGGCTGGTATAACCGGGCCTTGCAGATGACCTATCCCGCCGGCTCCACCTTCAAGATCGTCACCACCATCGCCGGGTTGCGCCACGGAATCCTCGACAAAGACACGATTATCGATTGTCCCGGCTACATCGTTTTGGGGGGCATCCAGTTCAAGGACGATACTTATGACGTCACCGGCATCGCCGGGCACGGCAATATCGGCATAGTCAAGGCCCTGGAAATCAGCAACGATGTGTTTTATTACAAGGCCGGCCTGATGATCGGGCCTAAATATATAGCGGATGAAGCCCGCAACCTGGGGCTCGGAAAACCCGTGGGCCTGGGACTGGCCGAAGCACCGGCCAATCGCTACATAATTCCGGACCCTGATTGGAAAAAAGCCATGTATGCCAGACCGTGGACGGATGGCGATACCGCCAATTTTGCCATTGGCCAAGGTTATATGCTGGCGAGCCCGCTGCAGATGGCGTGTCTGATGGCTTCCGTGGCCCGCAATGAGATGACGACCCACCCAACCCTGCTGCACAATACCAGCCTTCCACCCGGCACGGTCATTCATACGGAGCCGTTGGGATTGACCCCGGAACAACGCCAAGTGCTGCTCGATGGCCTGGAAAAAGCCGCTGAAACCGGCACCGCCCACAAGCTGCACGACACCCTGCCGGATTTGCTGGTAGCGGCCAAAACCGGGACGGCCCAGTGGAACAAAAAAGGACAGCAAATGACGGTGGCGTGGCTGGTTTGCTTCGCTCCCATTGATAATCCCCGCATCGCCGTAGCCGTGGCAGTGGAAAGCCCGGACCGCAGTTATGGTGGGCCGATTTGCGGGCCCATGGTCGCCGCGATTCTCAAGGAGTATTTTAAAAACACCTCCACACTGATTAAAAACTGAGTCAGCTTCGGAACCATTCATACATTCGATTTTTTCCTTCCTAAAAAACGGCTTTTACCCCCTAATAAGTCCGCATGGTTGCCGTTCATTCCACGATGCTGCGGCTCGGGACGCCCGCACCAGATTTTGCCCTGCCGGATGTGGTCAGCGGGCGCACCATTACCCTAAAAGATTTTGCCGGGAAGCCCGCGCTGCTGGTGGCGTTTATCTGCAACCATTGCCCGTTTGTCATCCATATCCGCGACCCGTTGGCGGCGCTGATCCAGGAATATGCACCGCGCGGGCTGGCGGCCGTCGCCATCTGCAGCAACGATGCGGTGCGCTACCCCGATGACGCACCCGGCCAGATGACGGCCCTCGCCAGCCAGCTGGGCTGGAAGTTCCCCTATCTTTTTGACGAAGCGCAGCGGATGGCGCGGGATTACCATGCCGCGTGCACGCCGGATTTCTATGTGTTTAACGTCGAGCGCCGGTTGGTTTACCGCGGCCGGTTTGACGCCAGCCGCCCCGGCCGCCCGGAGCCGGTCACCGGCCAGGATTTGCGCGCCGCAATTGACGCGGCGCTGGCCGGCCAAGCTCTCCCGGAAACCGCCCAAAAAGCGAGTGTGGGCTGCAATATCAAGTGGAAGCACGGCAACGAACCCGCGTGGTTTCCGGCGTGACGCCTATTTGTGCGTCATCTCGTAAACACCATCCCACTCCGGTTTCAGCGGCTGCTGTTTCATGTCCGCGCAGAATTCCAGCATGATTTCCGAGGCATTGTGCTCCACTCCGGCGTCGCGCCCCGGTTGCAGGGGCTCCAGCCTCTGGGCCTCGGTAAATTTCGCCATCGCGGCATCCCATTTTTGGGCAAAATAGAGGTCCAGCCCCTGCTCATAGATCTCCACGCAGCGCAAGGTATCGGGCGCGGCGTCGGTGCGCAGGCAAACCACCTCGTAAACATCCACCGGCATGGAGCGGCCTTTGACCTTGATGCGGTTAAGGCGGCGGAAGAGGACGGTCGATTCAATCTTTTCGCAGGCAAGTTTGGTGGCTTCTGAACACATCGTATAGACACCAAACTGCTTGGCCCCGCTTTCCAGGCGCGCGCCCAGGTTCACGTCGTCGCCCATCATTGTATAATTAAAGCGCGAGGTGGAACCCATGTTGCCCACGACGGCCGGGCCGGTGTTCAGGCCGATGCGCGAACGCATCTTGTGCACCAGCGGGGGCCACTTATCGCCTTCGTGGACCCATTTTTGACGCAATTCCGTCAAACGTTTTTGCATCCGGCAGGCGGCCACGCAGCAGCGCAAGGCGTTGTCATCGACGTGAATGGGCGCGCCAAACATGGCCACCACCGCATCGCCGATGTACTTGTCGAGCGTGCCGCTTTCAGACTGGAGGATGTCCGTCATGGCCGTGAGGTACTCGTTCATCAGTTCGACGAGTTTTTCCGGCGTCAATACCTCGGAGAAACTGGAAAAGCCCTGCACGTCGCTGAAGAAAATGCTGATGGTCAGCTGCTCGCCGCCGAGCTTGGGCTCCTCGCCGGACTCCACCATGCGGTGCACGAGTTCAGGTGAAATATAGGTGCCAAACATCCCCTTGATGCGCTGCTTCTGTTTTTCCTCCTGGATGAGGCGGACCACCACGCCCACCAACGCCGTGGAGAAGGCCGCCCCCGCGGGCGCCACCAGCGGCAACACGAGGTTAAAGTGGGCAAAGGCTTCGTAGGCAAAGAAGATGTAGCCCAGCAGAATGACGAGCGCGGCGACTTTGGCCGCCCCGGAATGCCTGCCCCCATAGGTGGCCAGCGCGCCAATCAGTGCCGTCAGCGCAAATAGGATGACCACCTTGAGCCAGGGCGGGGTGCGCTTGATGTATTCGCTAGAAAAGAAAGTCTTCAGCAAATTCCCATACACCCCCACCTTGGGCACCGAAGCCGAGTCAAAAGGGGTTGGGGCCAAGTCCTGCAAAGTCGGGTCCACCGGGCCGACCAGCACAATGGCGTCGTTGAACTGCTTGAAAAAGTCCTGATGCTTGGCCTGCTCGGCGGGTGTGCCGGTGCCGATCTTGGTGCCTTCAATGATGAGGTCGCGGGCACTGACGCGGGGGTTAAGCTCGTCGTTGTTCCATTTGGAAAACCAATTCACCTCGACCAGCTGATGCTCGGTCAACGGGATATGGAGCAGCTCCCTGCCGTCCTGGCCCACGACATCGAGGGCATCCTCGCTGCGCTTCACATTTTTCTCATCCAGGCCGAGGTAGGCCAGCGCCAGCTTCAAGGCCAGGTTGTAAAAGGTGATGTGCTGAATTTTGGGGAGCACCATGGCCGGCCCCTCGTCCGGATTGAGGAGCATGACCTTGTCGCCCTGGTCCATGATCATGTCCGGGTCAAAATTTTTGTTAAAGCCCTGGTTGAAGGTGTAGAAACCGTAAACAAAATTGTCCGTGTGCTCGGTGCCCGTGGTTTCGGCAAAGAGCGGAATCCAGCGGGGAATATTGTCGGGCACGCCGTCGGCATTGAAGGTCGTGGCGACGTCAATCATGCCGGTGCGCACGCGGTCCACCGACATGATGGGGAAAGTG
Source organism: Verrucomicrobiota bacterium (assembly GCA_048497935.1). Classification (GTDB taxonomy): domain Bacteria; phylum Verrucomicrobiota; class Verrucomicrobiia; order Opitutales; family JABDGR01; genus JABDGR01. The sequence goes on along the minus strand of JBEHYY010000033.1, from coordinate 16,952 downwards.
GGCCCTTCGGGATAGGGGTTATTAGCCGGGTCGAGGTGCGCCTTGTCCTTATAAATGTAAGGGAACGATGCGACGCGGCCTTCCTTGGCTGGGGCCGGTTTGGCGGGAGCGGGAGGCGCCGCATCCGTGGCCGCAGGTGCGGCGGCATCCGGTTTGGGTGGCGCGGGTTTTTCCGGCAGATTATACGAAACCTCGATATCGGTGTAGAACGTGGCGGTAAAGGCGTTGGGATATGTCTCGAAGGCCAGGCCCATGAACTTGTCATTGTCATGGGCAGACTGGGGGTCCACCAGTTTCGACTTCATACCGGCGGGGGATAAAACGAAGTCGAAGCCCACCGCCTTGGCGTGCCCCAGGGAAAACAAGGCCTGGGTGATGCGGCCGTAATATTCGCGCGGCCAGGGACGCTCACCCATCAAGGCGACCATGGGTGCATCGACATCCACGTAAACCACCTTCAAGGGCGGATGGCCGGGCTTGGTGGTATCCACCGCCGGGATTTCCCCACGGAACTGGAACATGGAATTCTCAGCGATATTATTGGGGATGCCCAGCACCCCGAAATAGTCCAAGGCCCACCATAAGAGGGGCACGATCGCCAGCAATGCAATCAGGCGAAAAGGAATTTGGCGGGGAGCAGCCATGGCCGGCAAATTTATTAACCATTTCGACCCTCGCGCCAATCACTAAGAAACATTATTTTGAGGGCTGGCTCATTGATTACCCGGCTGTGTCGGCAGGCCGCCCAGCGGGGGCCAAGGCACGGGCGCTATGTAACGCGCGGGCAACGCCCGCAACCCCAGCGGGGAGACGGCGGAATCCACATCATTGGCCAGCAACTCCGCGATGTAGTATTGCACGGCCGGATCCTTGGGCGCGAGGTCGAGCGCATGATTCAGGTATTCCTGGGCATCACGCGGGCGGTTGACCAACCAGCTGGCCAAGGCATGAATGACCCAGGGTTCCGGCGCACGCGGGGCAAGGCTGGAAGCCTGCAGCGAGTAATACCCGGCGCGGCTGCCATGGAGACCCACATCCTCGGGGTTTACCTGCGCCTGCACCAATTCCATCCAGGCGATTGCGCAATAGGCTTGGGCGTTGCGCTGGTCGGTCTCGGCCACTTCCTGCAAATCCGAACGGACACGGATGAGTAATTCCACATCGGGTCGGCGGTCGGCCGTTTCCAGCAAGGCCTGCGCCTCGGCGAGTTTGGGCTGCACACCGGCAACCAGCGCCACCTTCCACACCAGCATCAGCGCCACAAACAGCGCCAGCCCGAAACCCAGCGCACAACGCAAGCTAGGTTCCAAACGGAAAGTGCCGCCGCGCTGCGGCACGTTGCGCGCCAGCACTCCAGCCATGATGGCCAGGGCGAAAACCACGGCGGGCACATTCAGAGCGCGGGTGGCGGTCAAAGCGATGACAAAGGCGGTAAGGCCGGCGGCACTGGCACCCAGCAGTACTTTGGTTTCAGGCATCTGCGTCTGGCTTTGTTCAGGAGTGGCCCCCACGGGGACCGCCCGTGGCAGGCGCGCCCAAGCCTTCCACGCCGAAAGCAGCAACCCACCCACAATCACGCCAACCAGCCCCAAGCCCAAAATGCCCCAAGTGGCGGCCAGCTCACTCCAATCGCTGAAGCCATAGCTCCAACCACCGGGAGGGCCGGCCACACCGGCCCAGCGTGCGAGCTCGGTGTAGGGTATCCCATGTCCACCCAACCAAGGGTCCGTCTGCCAGGCTTTGCCGATGGTTATCCAAGTGGCGCTCAACGTCGGCTCGCCGGAAGTCAAGGGTGCGAACCAGGAATCCCGCGGCGGTTTGATTTGATATAAAAATTCGATCCAGCCGGCCATGAATACCACGCCCGACACCCAAATAGCCCAGCGCAGCGCCTTATGCTGAGTGACCACCAGCGGGAGCAATGCCAGCGCCAGCGCCACGCCTAGCCAGGCTCCCGGTGAAAAGGACAAGAGCGCACCCAGCAACATGGCAAAGCCACCGCTGCCGCACAGAATGCGCCAGACCGTCGGCATTCGGCGCGCACAAGCGAGGACCAGCAATGGTGGCCCGGCCAAAACCATTAACGCGCCAAATGCACTGGGCAAGGGCATCGTGCCACTCCAGCGTCCCAGCCATTCCATTGGCAAGCGTCGCCCCAAGGGCAGCCAGAGGCCGTCCACTTTGGCCTGGCAGGCGATCGCCGTGGTCAGAGCCAAGACAGCGCCCGCGACCAGCACCATCATCCATGCCCAGGAAAATGACCGTGTACCGGGAGACGCCGCCACCACCCAGCATAACAGCCAAGCCTCCGCCCCCAGGACGAAAGACTGCCGGGATAACCACGGCGTGGATTCGTCCTGCAACCAGGCATAAGCCAGCCCGCCCAGCAGCGCCAAAGCCAGCAAGGGCCAGCGTGGCAGGCGGATAATCTCGTTCGCCTGGCTCCACCGCCAACCCATGCTAACACCGTGGACCAATACGATCCCCGCCAAGAGCCACGCTGTCCATTCCTTCGCAGCCAAGGGCACGCCACCTAATTCGGCGACATTACCCATCAATAACATACCGCCCATAATGACAGTAAGCCAAGCCACCCCCGGGGTATGCTCCTCCGCCGGGGCGATTTCCGTCACATGGTGGGGGTCAGACAATTTTGGGCAACTCCGGGGGTGGGCATTTTACCTGCTGCAAGGGCGATTAGGGTATATTCGGCCGCATCGCCATTGACAGGCGCGATGCCACCGACCATACCGAATTACCCCGTCATCATCGAACCAAAAAACCACCATGACACCCAAAGAAGTTCTGGCCCTCGCCAAGGCCAAAGACATCAAAATTGTCGATCTGAAGTTTTGCGACATTCATGGCACCTGGCAGCATTTTGCCATTCCCACGAATGAACTGACGGAAGGCGTCTTCACCGAAGGCCTCGGTTTTGACGGCTCCTCAATCCGCGGTTGGAAGGGCATTGAAGCATCGGATATGCTCGTCCTCCCGGACCCTGACACGGCCTTTGTCGATCCCTTCACCAAGTATGCCACATTGAGCCTGATTTGCGACGTGGAGGAACCGCTGACCCGCGAGCCCTACGACCGCTCGCCGCGCGGCATCGCCAAAAAGGCCGAGGCCTATTTGAAAACCACCGAATATGGTGACACCTGCTTCTGCGGGCCGGAGGCAGAATTCTTCGTGTTTGACGACGTGCGCTACGGCGGGGGGAGCAACAACGCTTTTTACACCGTCGATTCCAACGAGGGCATCTGGAACACCGGCAAGGAGGAGTTCCCCTCCCTTGGCTACAAAATCCGCCACAAGGAAGGCTACCTGCCCGTGGCCCCGAGCGACAAGCAAGTGGACCTGCGCAACGAGATGATCCTCACCATGATGGAACTAGGCATCGACATCGAGCGCGAGCACCATGAAGTCGCCACGGCGGGCCAGGCGGAAATCGATATCCGCTTCTCGTCGCTGCTCAAGGCCGCGGACAAAATGTGCATCTACAAGTACGTGGTCAAAAATGTCGCGTACAAGCATGGTAAGACCGCGACCTTCATGCCCAAGCCGCTGTTTGGCGACAATGGCTCGGGTATGCACACGCATATTTCGCTGTGGAAGGGCGGCAAACCCACCTTCCACGGTGATGGCTACGCCGGCCTGTCCAAAAATGCTCTGTATTTCATCGGCGGTCTCCTCAAACACTGCCCGGCCATCTGCGCCATCACCAACCCGACCAATAATTCCTACAAGCGCCTCGTCCCCGGCTACGAAGCGCCGGTGAACCTGGCTTACTCGGCACGCAATCGCTCGGCCATCTGCCGCATTCCCACGTACAGCCCCAGCCCCAAGGCCAAGCGCGTGGAATTCCGCTGCCCCGACCCGGCGGCGAACCCCTACCTCGCCTTCTCCGTGCTGCTGCTCGCAGGCCTGGACGGCATCAAAAACAAGATCGATCCGGGGGCACCCATGGACAAAAACCTCTATGATCTCGAACCCGAGGAAGCGGCCTTGATCAAGACCGTGCCGGAATCGCTCAAAGGCGCACTGGAGGCACTGGAGGCCGACCATGCGTTTCTGCTCAAGGGCAATGTTTTCACGAAAGATTTTATCGACAACTACATCACGCTCAAGAAGGCGGAATACGATGCCGTGCGCCTGCGCCCGCACCCGCATGAATTCCATATGTACTACGATGTCTGATCTCCTCTAGGCGTCCTCACCCGGCCCGCGTTTCCCCTGGAGCGCGGGCCGTGTTTTTTTTGGCTCGTGAGAAATCTGTTAAAATCGGCTCCTTGGGGATATGCCTCATGGAATTTAAATTTGGACTGTGCGACGTTGTTGGAGCGTCATCTTCGCACTTCCATGAACTCGTATTCCAAATCCAGACTGTTTTTACTTCTCCTGCTTTCACTGGCAATCTCGGGCTGCAAAAAGCCCGACGAAGAACCACCAGTGCCGATCCAACCCGCGCCCGCGGCATCGGAACCGGCCGTGGCCTCCAAGCCGGCTGCCACGCAGTCCGTTGCCACCAGTTCGGTCACTACATCTGCCAACACGGTTGCCGCCTCCCAACTCCCCAATAATGCCAGCCCCCCGGCTCCCCGGGTGCCGACAACCCAGCCGTTTTCCGTTAATACCGCGCCAGTCGCCACCAGCACGAGCCCTGCTGCGTCTCCGCCGGCGAGCACGGCCAGCAACACCGCGGCAGACTACCCGACCCAAAAAGCGGACTTTATCCGCGGTATGCGCACGCAATTGGATGAAGCCAACAAGGAAATTGACGCCATGGATGCGCAAGTAACCAATGCCCGAAAAGAAGACCGGGAGGCCGTCCAACCCAAGATCGATATTTTGCGCGCACGGGCCCAGGGAATCAAAGTTCAGCTTAACAATGCGGACCTTATCTCCGAAGCAGGGTGGAATAATTTCGCTGGCGACATCAACAAAGCCCTGGCCGAATTGAAAAGCTCCTCCGCCGACACACGGACTTGGCTGGATAGCTATTTCCGAGACCGCAAAATGCTTTAAGGCAACTCAGGCTGGCGGCGCGTGAAGCAACGCCCGGGCGCGCTGCAAGGCGTCGTCCACTGAATTGGTCAAATTATCCCGGCCGAGTTCCTCCAAAAACCCGCTCTGGGTAATGACCTCCAGGGGATCCTTGGCCACCCGGCACAAAATGAGGTGCTGGTGATGGCGACCCAGCCGCTCGTGCAGGCTTTCCAGCGCGTTGAGGCCGGTGGCATCCATGGAGATGACGTCTTCGCAGTGGAGCACCATGACGCGCAATTTGGCGCCGGCGCGGCGGAAGGAAGTCTCCAGCATATCGGCCGTGCCGAAAAAGAACGCGCCCTGAATTCGAAAAAGGTACACGCCGTCCGGCCAGGAATCATCTGCCCAGATGGGGCGGCCGCCGGTGGCCGGGTGGGTGGCGTCCAACGCGGTCACTTCCGAGGCCTCGGACACCCGCTTGATGAAGAGCAAGGCCGCCAGCACCACGCCCACCCCCACGCCCCAGGTAAGGTTCATTAACACCGTCAAAAGAAAGACGATGATGAAGACCAGCGCATCGCTGCGCGGGATGCGGCGCAACCGCTTGAACTCATGCCACTCCCCCATCTTGTATGCCACCACCAGCAAAACGCCGGCCAAGGCGCACAGCGGAACGGCGTTGGCCAGCGAGGCGGCGGCGATGACAATCATCAACAGCGTCAAGGCGTGCACAATGCCAGATACGGGGGAAACCGCACCGCAGCGGATATTCGTGCCCGTGCGGGCGATGGCGCCGGTGGCCGCGATGCCGCCGAAAAAAGGCGAAAAAATATTGGCGATGCCCTGGGCCATCAATTCCTGGTTGGAGTCGTGCTTGTCGTTGGTCAGGCCGTCGGCCACCATGGCGGAAAGGAGCGATTCAATGGCCCCGAGCATGGCAATCGTCATCGCCGGTCCCATTAACAGGGAAATGTCGCTGAGATGAAAATGGGGCAGATGCAGGGCGGGCAGACCGGCAGGTATCTGAAATTTGCTTTCGACAAACGTGCCATTGTCCAAAAGCGTCCGGCCGATGGTGGATACTTTGAGGTGCAGAAACTTGGCGGCCAGACTGGCGAGAACCAGCGCCACCATGGAGCCGGGGATGCGCCGCTGCCATTGGGCCGGCCAATAGGCCACCACCAGCACCACCGCCAGCCCCAGCAACACCGATACGCCGTTGGTGAGGTTGACATTGTCCAGGTATTGCTGCATCCGGGGGAGGAAATCCGGTTCCAGATGCTCCAAGGGCAGGCCAAGGAAGTCTTTGATTTCCCCGGCAAAGATGATGACGGCGATGCCGCTGGTGAAGCCCATCGTCACCGGATAGGGAATATATTTGATGACCTTGCCCAACCCGGCCATGCCCATCAACACCAGCATGACACCGGCCATGAAGGTGCAAATCAGCAAGCTGTCCACCCCATAGGTGGCCACAATGCCCGCGAGAATCGGCACAAAGGCGCCTGTCGGCCCGCCAATCTGGTAGCGCGAGCCGCCGAGCACAGAAATCAGAAACCCCGCGACAATCGCGGTCATCAAGCCCGCCAGGGGCGTCACGCCGCTCGCAATCGCAAAACCGATGGCCAGAGGAATGGCCACGATGCCCACCGTGATTCCGGAATTGAGGTCGGCCAGAAATTTGGCTCCGGAATACTCCTTCAGCGCATCCGCCAAAGCCGGCCGAAACCGGACCGGGACTTTGCTGAACATCGTGAGCATGGACGGGGCGGGTGAATTGCACGGACGTGCAAAAAACAGCGCCCTATTTCACCGCACTTTGACCCATATCTCAATGCGAAAAACCATCACAGCACGCCTGAGACCATAAAACAACCGCCGTCCCTGCCGGGAAAGATGCCATCAGGCAGAGCAAGCCCCGCGTTAGTAACGCCGATGCCCTTAGGGCTTGGACGGCATGGCGGTGGAGGCACCGGGCAGGGAGGGGGCGGCGTGGTATTTGTCGCTGACCTTCTTGATGCGCTCCATCAACGAGGCCTGCTTGCTGGCGGCATATTGCTGGCCGACCGCCGCACCCTGTTTCATCATTTCCGGCAATTGAGTCAGGGCTTTCTGTCCCACCGGCGTTTTGTAGAACGCGGCCAGCTGGTTCAATTCATCCTCCGTGAAAGCCTTGATGTAGATATCCACGAGCTTGGGCTGCAAATCCTCCCATTTGAAATCCTGGTCGAACCAGTCGCTCAAAGCCTGCTTCATGTCGGCAATCTCCGCGGGCGAGGTCTTCGCGCCCAGATTGGTGCCCGCGGAATCGATGAAGGCCATGAAGGCGGCGCGCATGACGCTTTTGCTGTTTACCGCATCGAGCAACTTGGCGGCAGCCGCGCGGTGCGAAGCTTCGTCGGCATGGGCCAGAGTCGGCAGGAGGGCGAAAAGGGCAAGGAGGAGATATTTCATGGGATGGATAATTGCCGTCAACCTACTGCTGCGGCTGCGCAAGGCAATGTCAAAACCCACTCGAACTGGCCAGGCGGGCAGTGGGATAAACAACCGAGGCCGGACTTCGGTCCGGCCTCGGCAAAACAGGCAAAAAAAATAGACCTTCCGCTCGTGCCGTAAAGCAGGCTCTGAACCTCTGGTTGTTTAGGTGGGTGCTCTCCTGGCGGTTTTTGCCTTCCGATTAACGGCAGGACAGCCACCGCCTGGTGGCGAGCTCCCGTAGATATTCAATTATCAGGGTGGGAGCACTACGAGGTTTCGAACACAGTAGAAGGTCTGAGGAAAGCATACCACATCCGGACGTTTTGAAAAGAGGATTCGCCGCATTTTCTCTCGCAAGAACCTGTTCCGATGCATTCATAAGCCCGTCTAAAATATAGATGCCTGCTCATGAAACACTTGCATTTCCCGCCTGAATGCCTTTTTTGCGGTGGTCATGCCCGCGCCCAAAATTCTCATCGGCTGGACAACGCTGGATTCCGCGGCTGCCGCGCATAAACTGGCGGCTGGCCTCATTGCCGCGCGTTTGGCGGCGTGCGCCCAAGTGGACGGCCCCATTACTTCCCACTATCTCTGGAAGGGAAAACAGGAACGCACGAAGGAATGGCGCATCTGGGTGAAGTTTCCGGCCAAGAATGCCAAAAAAATCGAAGCCTGGCTGAAAACCAATCACCCCTACTCCACCCCGCAATGGCTGGCGGTGGAGGTCGCCGCCGTGGCTGAACCCTACCGGCGGTGGGTCATGGCCGGCATACGCTGGCCCGATTAATGGTGCCCGCCGTCGAGGTCGCCAGGTTTGAGCAAGGAAGCGAACTGGGACTTGTTGGCGGCCTTCATGTAGGCCTCTTTGGGCTCGATGGAGCCATCCTTGATGCGGTTCATCAAGCTCGCGTCCATGGTAATCATGCCATCGGCAAAGCCGCTTTCAATGATGCCGCGGATGTTGGCAATCTGCCCGAGGCGGATGGTGTTGGGCAGGGCCTCGTGCGCGAGCAGAATCTCGTGCACCGCGCAGCGGCCCTTGGGCACGCGTTTGCACAGCAGCTGCGCCACGACACCAGCCAGGCAGCCCGCGAGCATGACGCGCACCTGGTTTTGCTCCTCAGCGGGAAAAGTGTTGATGATGCGGTCCACCGTCTTGGGCGCGTTGTTGGTATGCAGCGTGCCAAAGACGAGCATCCCCATGGACGCGCAACCCAGGGCAAGCTTGATGGTCTCCAACTCGCGCATTTCGCCCAGGAGCAAAATATCCGGGTCATGCCGCATTGCGCCCTTGAGGGCCGCGGCAAAGGATGCCGTATGCTCGCCCACTTCGCGGTGGACAATGACGGACTTCTTCACCGGATGGACGAACTCGATGGGGTCCTCGATGGTGATGATGTGCTTCGCGAGGTTCGTGTTGATGTAGTCGATCATCGCCGCGAGCGTGGTCGACTTGCCGCTGCCCGTCGGCCCCGTCACCACGACAAGGCCTTGATCGAGATGGCAGAGTTTTTTGAGCGCCTCCGGGAGCTTCAAATCCTCGAAGGACATGATCTTGGCGGGAATCTGCCGGAAGACGGCCGCCATGCCCCAATGGTTGTAAAGGTAGTTGCCGCGAAAGCGGGCCAGGCCCGCCACTTCATGGGCAAGGTCGAGGTCGCGGCGCTCCAGGTAATCCTGCCACCGGCGTTCGGGGCAGATTTCCTTGAGCAACGACTCCATCGTGGCGGCGTCCACCACCTGGTCGCCAATGGGTTGGAGCGTGCCGGAAACGCGAGATTTGGGCGGCAGGCCGACGGTCAGGTGCAGGTCGGAACCGCCCTTTTCAAGCATCGTGCGGAGGATGGAGTCGATGGCGGCCATGGCTTAGGAGGCGATGCGGTCGCGCAGGTTGCGGTTGGTGATGTTGGCCAATGCCACCTGGCCGGTGATTTTGTGCTCCTGATAAAGGCCGAACACCACATTGTCCATGAGGCACATGCCCTCGCGCGAGCCGGTCTCCATCGTATTGCGCAAGCCGGCGGTCTTGTTTTCCTTGATAAGGGCCTGCACGGCGGTGTTGCTGGTGAGGATTTCGCAGGCGAGCACCAAGTCGCCATCACGCCCCGGCAGGAGGCGCTGGCAGACGATGCCGCGCAGGCTTTCGCTCACGCTGGAGCGGATCTGCGTCTGCTGGGCCGGGGGAAAGACATCGAGGAGACGGTTGAGCGTGGTGGTGGCGTCACTCGTGTGCATGGTGCCAATGACGAGGTGGCCCGTCTCCGAGGCGCTGATGGCCATCTCGATGGTCTCCAAGTCGCGTAGTTCGCCGATGACGATGATGTCCGGGTCCTCGCGCAAGGCGCCCTTGAGCGCGCTGTGGAAAGTCTTGGTATGATGGCCCACCTCGCGCTGGGTGACATTGCAGCCCCGCGCGGGTTGCACGACTTCAATGGGGTCTTCCACGGTGATGATGTGGTCTTCGCGCGACTCGTTCAAATGGGCGACGATGGAGGCCAGGGTGGTCGTCTTGCCCGAGCCAACCGGTCCCGTAATGAGGATGAGGCCGTTGTGGTACGAGAGCATCTTCATTAATGTCTCGTTGTGCTTGGCATAGCCTAGCTGGGCGAGCGTGCGTGTCTCGGCCGGCACCATGCGGTAGGCCCCGGCTGCGCCATTCTTGTGGAACATGAGATTGACGCGGTAGCGCTCCGCACCCGTCACCGCCAGGGCGTAATCAAAATCCTTTTTATCGAGGAATGTCTTCTTCTGGTTTTCCGCCAGCAACACGGTGTTGATCCGCAGCGAGTCCTCGGACGTCAGCGTGTAGTTTGAAACATACTCGAGCGCGCGGCTTTTGCGGATAAAGGGGCGCGCACCGGTGGAGAGGTGGAGGTCGCTCGCTCCGGCGCGGGCGGTGTTGCGGAGCAATTCGCGAAAGGCATTGGCCAGCGCCGCATCATCGAGCGAGGCAATTTGCTCAAAGGAAAAGGCAATGGCGCCCGGGGCACGCATCACGGGGGTGGCCGGGGCGGAAGGAGCGGCTGGTTCGGAGCTTTTGACCGCCAGCTTGGGCAGCTTGAGCGAAGGCCTGGCCGCGAGCGGAGCAAATGGGTCGGCGGGGGGCGGGCCTTTCTCCGCCTCAGTCACCGCTTGATTGGCCAAGGCCTCCAGCGCCTCGACATTGGTGACATGGCCGTCGTCCACCATCTTTTGCGCGAAGTCCAGCAACTCGGCATTGTCCCCGAGGGCGGAGCGAACAGCGGTGGCCTGTTCCAGCGTGAAAAGCGCCTGTTCCAGGCTGAGCCGGACAAACCAAAGGACGGCAGGTTGCATAGTGGCAGCGGAGAGCGCTGCCATATTGGCAGGGAATCGCCCCTTGCCAAGCGTGAAGGTGCTACGCCTTGGTCTCGATTTCCTCGGTGACGCGGATGTGGGCGTCCTTGAGCTGGCGGGCCGTGGCGACACCGGGGGACTGGACCATGAGGTCCTGGCCGCGCTGGGTCTTGGGGAAGGCAATGACGTCGCGGATGCTGGAGCGGCCGCCGAGGATGGCGCATAGGCGGTCGAGCCCCAAGGCGATGCCGCCGTGCGGGGGCGCGCCGTAGGTGAACGCGCGAAGCATATAGCCGAAGCGGCTGTCCACCACATCGGCGGGAATTTTCAGGATATCCTCAAAAACTTTTTTCTGCACGTCGGGTTGATGGATGCGGATGCTGCCACCGCCGAGTTCGACGCCGTTGAGCACCACGTCGTAGTGTTGGCCGCGAACTTCGCGCGGGTTGGTGTCGAGGAGCGGCACGTCCTCCGCCACGGGCGCGGTGAACGGATGGTGCGTGGCGAGGTAGCGGCCCTCGGCCTCGTCGTAGGACATGAGGGGGAAGTCCACCACCCAGAGGAAATTGTACTGGTTGCGCGGGATGCTCAGACGGCCGCGGGCTTCGAGCAGGGCGGCGGCCTCCAGGCGTGTGCGGCCCAGGATGGCGCAGGCACGGTCCCAATCAGTGGCGGCAAAAAACACGATATCGCCGTCCTCAATCTTGAGACGGGCGGCCAGCTCGGCCTTTTCGGCATCCGAGAAGAACTTGAGGATGGGCGACTTCCACTCGCCTTTCTCGGCCTTGATGAAGGCGAGACCCTTGGCCCCAAGCGTCTTGGCGATGTCTTCGAGAGTCTTCAACTCGCCTTGGGTGATGTCGGCCAGGCCCTTAGCATTGAAAGCCTTGACGACGCCGCCCGCTTGCACGGCACCGGCAAAGACCTTGAAGGCCGAAGCTTTAAAGACATCCGAGAAATCGACGATTTCGAGGGCGAAACGCGTGTCCGGCTTGTCCACGCCAAAGCGGTTCATGGCGTCGCGGTAAGGCATCCGGGGGAAAGGCGTGGGGATGTCGATATTGAGGACGTTCTTCCACACGCGCTTGAGCATACCTTCGATGAGGGAATAGATGTCCTCACGGTCGATGAAGGACATTTCCAAGTCGATCTGCGTGAACTCGGGCTGGCGGTCGGAGCGCAGGTCCTCGTCGCGGAAGCAACGGGCGATGGAGTAATAGCGCTCCATGCCGGCGACCATGAGCATCTGCTTGTACTGCTGGGGCGACTGGGAAAGGGCGTAGAACTGGCCGGGGTTGAGGCGGCTGGGCACGAGGAATTCGCGCGCACCTTCGGGGGTGCTTTTAAACAGCACCGGCGTCTCGATTTCCAAAAAGCCATTGTCGTCGAGTTGGTGGCGCACGGCCTGGGTGGCCTTGTGCCGCAGCTTCATGAGGCTGAAGCTCGTGGGGCGACGCAGGTCGAGATAGCGGTAAGTCAAGCGCAGGTCTTCATTGACCTTCTCGGCCTTCTCATCCTCCAACGGAAACGGCAGCGTGGCGCAAACATTGTGGATGGTGATGCTCTGCGCGTGGACCTCGATATGGCCGGTGGCGATTTTGGCATTGATGGTCTCCGCCGGGCGGAGCTGGACCTTGCCAGCGACTTCGATGACCGATTCGTCACGCAAGGAATGGCGCAGGGCGGCCAAGGCGGCGTTCTGGGGGTCGATGACAACCTGGGTGATGCCCTCGCGGTCGCGCAAGTCCACAAAGACGAGGCCGCCGTGGTCGCGGACGGCATTAATCCAGCCGATGAGGATAACGTCGCGTCCGGTGTCAGCTTGGTTCAGTTGTGCGCAATGGTGTGTGCGTTTCATGGGCCTCGTGGGTGGAAACCGCCCAACAAAGCGGGCCGAGGGCGCGGGGACAAGCCTAAATCCCCCTTGAAAAGGTCCCCTCCCCCCACCCGCCAGCATCCTGCAAGATTACAAACTGCTCGTCTTATTGACAGCCGCAGCCTCCGCCGGGGGTTTGGGCAGCGCATCCGGCTTGGCGGCGTTCTCTTGGGCCTGCTTGTCGGTCAGGGCCTTGGCCGAGGGGCCCTTGGGGTTGAGCTTGGCCATCAACTTGGTGCCCAAATCGGCAATGGCCTCATGCGCAATGCGCGAGGGCGGATACATATCCTGGGCTTGGAGGTAAAAATTCAAGGCGGTGGCATAGTCCCCAGCCTTGCTGGCGCGGTCGGCCGAGTCCAAAACGGAGACAAAATTGGCCACGCGGGGGGCGGCCTTGCGCATGGCATTGGCCAGAATGGGGTCAGTGGGTTCGATGTCAGCCGCGGCAGCAAGGGTTTCCCAGGCCGCATAACCATTGTTCTGCTTCATGGCCTGATCGGCAAAGGCGATGGCCATATCGACCTGGCCGACGCGGGCCAGGATGGCCTTAAGCTGGGCGGCGCGGTCAGGGTCCTGGAAAACAGCGATGCCAATTTCGTCACGGGCCTCGTAAATGGCGCGGTCGTTATGCTGGGCGAGCAATTCATCAAATTTCGAGCCACCGACCGCCTGTAGGTTTGAGCGGTTGAGCATACTCTGGCTCATCTTGGTGATTTCCGGGTTGAGAGGCCAAAGCTCGGCGGCCTTGCGCAGGTTATCCGTCACGCGGTCGGCATCCCCGGCCAGGCCGGCCTGGCTGGCGGCGATGACGTAGTTGGTGCTGGTCTGCTCGGCTGATTTGATGGCGGAAATGATGGGCGCGGATTCAAAGTCCTTAGCATCGATTTGAAGTTTCTTCACCGTGGCTTCCGAGCCGGCGAAGTCGCGAATTTCCATCATGTGGCGCAGGTCGTTGGCCTCGCGGTAAATATTGAGGAGCACCCGGCGCTTGGCGGCGTCAAATTGCTGGACGGAGGGGAGATTCTCGCCCAGCAAAAAAGCCTGCTGAAGCTGCTGGAGCGCAGTCCAGCGATCGCCCGCGTCATAGGCCGTCTCCACCGCCTGCATACTGCCATTCACATCCGCAATGGCCTCATGAGAGATGAACTCGAAGCTATTGACGGAAGGAACGACATTGTCCGTGTTGAAGTATTTGGAGATTTGCTCCTGCGCGATGTTCATGCGTTGCTGCGAGCCCTTGAAGATATGCTCGTAGAACTGGCCGGCGAGCAGGCTGTGCTGGAAGCGCCGCTGGGCGATGAAAGCCAGCAACTGGGCCTGATACTGAAGCTTGGTCTGCAAACCCATGGTCGAGGAATCAGCATCCAAGAGAGCTTCCTGGGCGTAAAGGCGGGCCAGGTCTTGATTATCGGAAGCCATGGGCACCAAGTCGGGGCCGTGCACGCCATTCAAACTGCCCACCTGATTGGACATAACCCCACTAATCGGCGTGATCATGTCGGTCAGCGGCTGGAGGGCGCCGCCCGAGGCACCGGGCAGGGTGCTGGAGCCACCGGCATCACTCGCGGAATGGTCGCTGGTCCCGGTGTTGCCGCCCAGGCTGCTGGAGACGGCGGTATTGGCCGTCGAGGTCACCCCATCAGTGTAGTTATTGTTCGAAAAAGAGTTGGACTGCGAGTTGCCCTGGTTTTGCGCGGTGCCGTTGGAGTTTTTGGGCCCATTCATGCTCGAGCCGGTGGGGCCCTGGTTCCCGCCCTTGCCCGTGGACGCGCCGTTTTTATTATTAATGTCCACGGACTTCGCGACCGCCAAGTCCCGGCCCACATCCTTTTGTTTCACCTTTTCCTTGGCGATGACAGCTTCGTATTCAGCGCGGTTTTTGCTCAATTCGCCACGCACGCGCCAGGCGTTGAAAACCTGGTTGGCCAGAATATCAGAGGCCCCGCCATCCTGCGGGTACTTGGCCGCCAGCCCGAGCAACTGCCAGGCCTTGACCACGCGGTCATTTTCATCGGCAGTCGCCGTTGGCGAGGTGGTGTCCACATTGGGGTCCTTGAGGAGCAGGTCCTCGATTTGCGTGAGGACTTGCTGGTAGGTCAGCGCCGTGTCCGGATAGCCGGGGGAGCTGAGGTAGCGCACAAAACGCGAGGCAATCGCCAGGTTGTTGCCGATGTCGAACTTGGAGTTCTTCCACTGAAACACGCCTTTCTCAGAGTCCACACTCATGCTGTCGGAATTCAAAATCTTGTCCGCCAGCGCCCACATATTGTTAGCCTGGCCGGACTGGGGGTCGCTCGATTGTTCCGGAGTCGAAGGGTTGGTGAACTCGTTGCGTGTGGGGTCGGCAGGCGGCTGGGAAGCCGTTTGCGCATTGGACAGAGCACTGCCCGAAGGCCGGGCGCCACCCGGCGCGCGCGCGGCAGCTGCGGGAGCCGCAGCCGGGCGCGACTGGGCGAAAATTGCCTGCGGCGCAATCAACAAGACGGTGAGGAAAAGGGGGCGGCAAGTGTTCATGAGAGCGTTATCGGGGGTGGTTATAAACTACTCATTTCCCGGACAAACGTAAGCCTATTTTTGCCGGGACTAAGGGGGTAAGACCTGACATCCGCCTATGGCAAACCGATGTCTGTTGACTCTGCTAATCTATATGACCCTGGAACCCGGGCATAGTTCCCGGGCGTTAGTCCAACTCCTCGGACTCACCGGGGGCGCGGCGGCGGCTTTCCTCACGGCAATCGTTCATCACGCGCAGCCAGATCTCACGCAGGTCGAAAAGCGCTGTCTGCACATCGCGGAAAAACTGCCCCTGCACCGCATTGTTGGACAACGGCATCACGTGCAAAAGGCTCAGGGAATGATTGATGGCGCTGAGGGCGTTCTTGAGATGGCAGATAGTCAGCGTGAAATCGCCCAAGTCGAGCGCGTGGATGCCCATCACGGAATTGAGTTCCCCGGCATGGAGGCTGGCGGCAAACTTCCACGCGAGGCTGGCGTTGACGCTCAAGTCATTGCCATTGGTGAGAAACCGCTCCCATGTATGATAAAGGTGCTGGTAAAGCCCGCGAGTGGCGATGAAGACGGGATGCTTGTGGATGGTGTAAGTCTCCACCGTATCGTCAAAGTCTTCCTCGGTAGTCTCCGACGAGGCGGCTTCGCCCGCAGACGACGAATTGGCAGCCGGAGTGCTGGCGGCGGCATCATCCGCGGGGGCCCATTCCTGCTCGCCCCACCCCATCAGCTTGGCGACCTCGTCGAGGTGCTCGGCATTCTGCTTGTGCTGGTGGTAGAGGGCGAGGAACCGGGCCACCTCCTTGTCGTTCTGCTTCAAATACTGCTGCCAATCGAACTCGCTCCAGGCCAGTTCGCCACGGTCCTCCCACTCGCCTTCGGGGAAATGTTCAAAATCGTGGTAGCTCATCGGATGCGGGTGCCGCAGTAACTCAAGCAATTCTAAGGCCACCCCCCGGCGAGTCCAATAAAAAAAAAGGGGCAACGGCATCCCTCTAGGCCAGCCAGCCCAAGGCATGAGCGGCACAGACGAGCAGGTAGGACACGAGCGCGCTCGCCGGCAGCGTCAGCACCCAGGCCCAGAGGATGCGCTCGACGATGCTGAACTTGAGCGCATTGAAGCCCTTGGCGCAGCCCACGCCCATGATGGAGGTGGTGATGGCGTGGGTGGTGGAGACGGGCATACCGAAATGCGCGGCGACGAGCAGCACCGTGGCACCCGTGGTCTCCGCCGCAAAGCCGTGCACCGGCTGCAACTTCACCATCTTGTGGCCGAGAGTCTTGATGATGCGCCAGCCGCCGGCGGCGGTGCCCGCGCACATCGTCAAGGCGCAGACGACCTTGATCCACGTGGCAATGGTGACAGGCTGGCCGGCTTCGGGCGCGGCGGTTTTCAAAAAGCTCAACCAATCCGGCAGCGTGGCAAACACCCCGGTGCCCGTGGCCGCAACCAGGGCCAGGGCGATGATGCCCATCGTTTTCTGCGCGTCGTTCATGCCGTGGCTGAAACCCATGAAGCCAGAACTGAGGAGCTGCAGTTTGTCAAAGGTGCGGTTGACGGTGACGGGACGCCAGTTGCGCAAGAGCACATACAGCAACGCCATGAAAATGAAGCCCAGTACAAACCCGAAGATGGGGGAAAGAATCATCGGCACCACCACTTTCCACAAAACACCCTTGCCCAGCCACCAATGCTCGGCGTTGGGCACCGACCAGATGATGACCCCCCAGTCGTTATGCGCCGCCGCCAGGCAGGATCCACACAACCCGCCCACCAGGGCGTGCGACG
>JBEHYY010000032.1:0-46663 GCA_048497935.1 Verrucomicrobiota bacterium | reverse complement strand
CGTCTGCGTGCAGCTCCAGGACATCTCCGACACGACCTCCGGCGTTTAAAACTTGTGGCACTTGTCCAAAAAAACACCCCCGGAATTGCTTCCGGGGGTGTTGATTGCAGCAGGCGCTTAAGGCTTACTCGCCGCCCTGCACGGGTGCGGCTTCCTGGGAGCCTTGGTGCTCGCCACCGCCATTCGGGCGGTCGCCACCCTGGTCGTGGTCGCGCGGGCCGCCGTGGCGGTCGCCACCGCGTCCACCGCGGTCATGCCGGTCGCCGCCGCGTCCACCACCATGACGGTCTCCGCCACGGGGTCCCCCGCGTTCGAAACGGTCGCCACCGCGTCCACCGCGGTCGCCACCACGCTCGAAGCGGTCGCCGCGGTCGCGGGGAGCCGGCTTTTCGCTCGGGGTGTAGGGGATGCCCTGCTGCTCCATGATCGCCGCACGGCGGGAGAGGCGCACCTTGCCCTTGTCATCAATGCCGATGCACTTGACGAGGATTTCGTCGCCCAGCTTGCAGACGTCTTCCGTGCGGTTGACGCGGAAGTCCGCCAGCTCGGAGATATGGACGAGGCCTTCCTTGCCCGGCAGGCATTCGACGAAGGCGCCGAATTCCTTGATGGAGCGGACGATGCCCTTGTAGGTCTTGCCCAACTCGATCTCCGCCGTGATGGCGTCGATCTCCGCCTTGGCGCGCGCCAGCGACTCCTGGTTGTTGGAGAAGATGTTCACGCGGCCCGAATTGTCCTCGTTGATGTCGATCTGCGCGCCGGAGACTTCCACGATGCGCTTGATGTTCTTGCCGCCGGGGCCGATGAGCATGCCAATCTTTTCGGGATCGATCTGCACGGTGACGATGCGGGGCGCCGTGTCGCGCAGCTCGGCACGCGGGGCGCTCTGCGTGGCCTGCATGACGTCGAGAATCTTCATGCGCGCCTCGCGGTTTTGCAGGACGGCTTCCTTGGCGATAGCCAGCGGCAGGCCGTGAATCTTGAGGTCGAGCTGGAAGCCCGTGATGCCGTCGCGGGTGCCGCAGACTTTGAAGTCCATGTCGCCGAAGTGGTCTTCCGCGCCGATGATGTCGGTCAGAATCTTATATTCGGTGATGCGGCCATTGTCTTCCTTCGACACGAGGCCGACGGAAATGCCGGCCACCGGGGCCAGGATGGGCACGCCGGCGTCCATGAGGCTCAGGCAGCCGCCGCAGACGGAGGCCATCGACGTGGAGCCGTTCGACTCCATGATTTCCGAAACAAGGCGCAGGGAGTAGGGGAACTCGTCTTCCGGCGGGATGACGGGCAGCAGGGAACGCTCGGCGAGCGCGCCGTGGCCGATTTCGCGGCGGCCCGGGGTGCCCGTGCGGCCCGTTTCACCCACCGAGAACGGCGGGAAGTTGTAATGCAGGATGAACGACTTCGAGCGGGCGCCGCCCGTGATGCCGTCCAGTTCCTGGCCATCCTTGCTCGTGCCGAGGGTCGTGATGACGAGGCCTTGCGTCTCGCCGCGCTGGAACAGCGCCGAGCCGTGCACGCGGGGCAGTACGCCCACTTCGCAGGAGATGTTGCGCAAGTCGCCGGGGCTGCGGCCGTCCACGCGCTTGCCCGACTTCAGGATGTTGTCGCGGTAAACCTGCTCCTGCAGGACTTCGAAGGCCAGGCGCACCTGGTTCTTGTCCAGCTTGTCGCCATACTTGGCGGCCAGGGCTGTCTTGACCTCGTCCTTGAGGGCGGAGACGCCTTTTTCGCGGTCCTGCTTCTTGTCCTGGAACACGGCCTTGGACAGACGGTCGCCCGTCAGCTGGATGCATTCCTGGAGGATGGCGGGGTCGGCCTTTTGCAGCGCAAACTCGCGCTTGGCCTTGCCGCACTGGGCGTGAAGTTTCTTGATTGCGGCGATGATCTTCTGCACCTGGGCATGGGCGAACTCCAGGGCCTCAAAGAAGCGGGCCTCGGGAATCTGGTCGCCGCTGCCTTCGATCATCATCATGTCGCGCTCGTTGCCCACGTAGATGAGGTCCAGGCGCGATTCAAATTGCTGCTCGTTGGTCGGGTTGGCGACGAATTCGCCATTGATTTCGCCGACGCGCACGCAGCCGATGGGGCCATTCCACGGAATATCGGAGAGATAGACCGCGGCGGAGGCGCCGTTGACCATCATGATGTCCGGGTCGTTCATCAGATCCGTGGCCAGCAGCGTGCCCAGCACCTGGACTTCATTGATGAAGCCAGTGGGGAACAGCGGGCGCAGCGGGCGGTCGCACAGGCGCGAAGTGAGGATTTCCTTTTCGCTTGGGCGGCCTTCGCGTTTGAAGTAACCACTGGGGAAGCGGCCGGCCGCGGCAAAGCGGTCGCGGTAGTCCACAGTCAGCGGGAAGAAGTCCTGGTCGGGACGGAGGGAATTCGCGGCCACCGCGGTGACGAGGAGGACGGTTTCGCCCTTCTGGATGGTGACGGCGCCGTCAGCCTGGCGGGCAATGCTGCCGGAGGATATCGTGATGCCGAGGTCCTCGACCTCGACGGAGTATTTTTGTTTCATGTAGGTAGGCGCGCGGAAGTGCGCGCGGAGTTTTGGTTGGTTATGTTTTGGGAAAGGCATTGGACGGAGCGGGCCCACGTCACGGTCAAAGCCGTGGCGGCGGAAAGATAGCTTTCCACCGCGGACGAGGTGAAGCAGCCAGCCAACACAGGAAACTCAGGCCGCGGTGGGGCCGGAGTGGGGGGCGCGCCAATTACTTGCGCAGGTTCAGCTTCACCAGCAGCTCGGAGTATTTCTCCAAGTCATGCTTTTTCAGGTAGTTCAGCAGTTTGCGGCGCTTGCTCGTCATTTGCAGCAAGCCGCGGCGGCTGTGAAAATCCTTGCGGTGGTCGCGCAGGTGCTCCGTGAGGTGCGTGATGCGGGCGGTCAGCAGTGCGATTTGCACTTCGCAGGAACCGGTGTCTTTGGCGTGGATGCGGAAGCTAGATATAACTTCTTCTTTATTAACAACTTCGGACATGATTGGAGTGGTGTCTGGCACAGCCGACTGGGGTTTCGATCTGTCGAAACCGCGATTTCAGCGCCTCGCCGAAATCGCCGTTGAACCGGGTAACACGCGCCTAGTTTGGGTTGCGGCGCGCACAGCCCGGTGGGCCGCGGAGTGGGGCAGCTACCTTGCAGGGCGGGCCGCCGAACTCTAACGCAAGGAGTCACTCAAGCATCCCCCCGTCCACGAGGCAAGCCGATATTTGTGAATAACTTAACGGGTGAGGGACCCTTGGAGGGGTGCCGCAGAATTGGGCTCTTTCAAAAGATGTGGACTTTCCTCGCAGGGGCGCAGTCTTGCTGCGCCCTGATTTTTCTTGGTCGATGACAACACCCCCACCACGACCCGGACTTTCTTAGGCTACCGCCCCTTGGCTTCCGCTGCTGCCCGCAAGCCGGCCGCTTCCTGACGAAGGGCCGTGAGCAACTCCACCGTGCCCGGGCCCCAGTTGCCTCCCGGTGAAGCGGTGACATGCATTGGCACTGCCGAACTACCGGAGGGTTCTGAGGTTTCCACCGTTTCACCCAAGCCGGAATCACGCACGCGGCGCAAACGCACCACCATCAGGTCACGGATTTCCTCCGCATTGTCCACCCCGCGGAACACCGCTTGGTGCAAATTGAGCATATTTTGCTGGGCCTGGGCTTGCACGGCCAGTCCCAGGAGACCGCCGTGGAATCCCGCCCCGGCTGAAGCCGCGGCGGCCGAACCTCCGCCGCCCGCTGTGTCCACCTTCAGGTCCGCGATCCCAAAGAGCCGTTGCAGCGGTCCCTGCGTCACCGACATATTCTGAATGTTCGCAAAGGTCACGGTATGCTCGCGCACATGGACGATGCCGTAGCGGATGCGCAGGCTGCGGTCCGTGATTTTATACCAGCGCATTTCATAATCCAGCCAGACGAGGAAAAACGAGACAAACAGCTGGAGGATAAACAAGGTCCACGCCACCGCTCCTATGGTTCTGGGCACCGCCGGGTCAATCGAGGGATCCTCCGACATCCCGCCGACCAGGCAGGTGATGAAAACTCCAAAAACAAGCAACAGCAGCAGTTCTTTCGCGGTCCAGGCCAGGTACTGGTAAAAGAGATAGCTTTTCGACGCACGGAACACGCGGAGGCTGCCGACGTCGCCCATGGGGTCGTGCGGCTCCGGCGGCACCCGCATGATGTGGCCGATGAGATTTTTGATGCCGGTGATCATGGTGCGAAATCAGTTGCGGGGTGGACCGCCCAGGCGTTCGAGCGCCACACGCGCGGCCCGCAGCTCGGCCACGGTTTCCGCCAGCAATTGCAGCGCTTGTGTCTCCTGCGCCGTGGGGGGCAGGCCGCCGGGAATGGCCGGGGCTGCGGCTGTCGCACCCGCCATGGGGGCGCGGTAGCCGCGCATCCGGGTGTAGAGAAAATCCCGGATGGCCTCCGATTCGAGCATCCCTTCAATCGTCATCTCCGCCTTGGACGAGCCCGCCGCCGTCTGGATTTGCAGGTCCGCCAGTCCAAACCAGCGCTGGATGAGCCCGCTCGTCATGTGGATGTCCTGAATGCGTGCGTAGGTCAGGTTGACTTGGTTGCGAAAGAGCAATCCCCACTGCACATGGATGCCCTCCGGATCAAAACGGTAGCGCAGGGTGATATAGCGGAAAATCAGCAGCGGCATGACGATGATCAAGCCGGGCCCGGTGAGGATGGAGCGAACGATGTAGAGCCACAACAATCGGGGATGCGGCCGCTCTATCGCATAAATCTGCTGTTCGTTGATATTCATGCGGGGGGTGTGATTAACCGCGGTACACCCTGGATTTAGGCGCATCCCCGCCTCTTTGGCTATCCCAAACTTGAACCAAATAATAACCAAATATGAATCAGGCCGAACGGAAGTTCACCGCCTGGATGACCCCGCCGCCGGGCAGCCGGTGAATGCGGTCGAGAATCTTCCTTTTCTCAAACTCGAGGTTCGCGCGCAACATGGGGTTGCCCACTTGTACGAGCAGGATCGAATTCCCGATCACCCGCTGCGGGCTGCTGCGGTGGGCTGCGTGTTCGCCGACAATCATGGTCCAGTGCCGCGCGATCAGATCCTCAATTTTCTCCTGCCCGAATTTATAGCGCTCCTCCAGCACCTCGATGAGCGAGCCAATTTGGAAGGCCGGGCGCAGCTTCGCCACGCTATGGTCTTCGGGCAGGCCCCGCAGCGCGGCGATGAGGTTATTGGTCTGGCGTGGGTATTCCACAAAAGCTCCGTGGTCGCGGTTAGCCTAGCATTTCCACCACGGACGCCAAGGTAACAATGTGCCGGGCCTGGGGATCCTCCGCTGGCGGGGTGGGGGCCAGCAGCAGCGCCTGCCAGCCGGCCGCGCGGGCCGCTTGGTAATCATGCGCGTAGTGGTCGCCTATATGCAGGGATTGCGCGGACGGAATGCCCAGCGTGTGCTCGACTTTGCGGAAGACGCGCGCATCCGGCTTTTCGGCGCCGAGTTCGCTGGAGATAAACACCCGGGCAAAGTAGCGTTGCAACTCCAGCGCCTCCAGCGTGCGGTGTAGCCGCGAGTCCCAGTTTGACAGTACGGCCGTCTGCAAGCCGGGTCGTTGGCGGAGGGCCTTCAGCGTGTCCAGCACCCCCGGCAGCACCCGCCAGCGGCGGGCGGTGGCAAACTCCTCCCAGAGTTTGGCAAAGATTAGGGGTGTTAGTTGCGCCGGGCACTCCGGTTCCACACACCGGCGCACGACTTCGCGCCAGAATTGCACTTCAGTGTTTTCGCTGACCACCGGGCGCGGCCGCACTGCGGTCAATTCCTTGAAGGCCGCGCGAAAACGCTGGTTGAGCACCGTGGGCTCGATTGTGATGCGGTGTTTCCCCAAGACTTCGGCATAGATTTCGCCCACGCCGGGTTCCGGTGCCAGCAAGGTGCCGCCGGCGTCAAACGTGATTAGTCGCACACGCTTCCAATCTGGCTTGGTTCCGCTCATGCTGAGGGACGGTCCAGCCCGACCGCGCAGCGGATCTTTTTGCTGCGAATGGTTTCTTCCAGGCGGCGCAGGCTTTCCACCACGTGTTTCTTGCTCAGTTGCGGATGGTTGAGGTGGAATACCAAGGCGCGGCCATAAACAAATTTTCTAAAACGTCCGAGGTTGTACAAGCGGCTGCACAAGTCGCTGTCCTCGCCGATACCCCAGCCTTCATAGGCTTCGTCGAAGCCATTGACGGCCAGCAGGTCGTCCCGCCAGATGGCGAGGTTGCAGCCTATCAATCCACGCTGGGCCTGGTTGCGTTTGATGATGGGCCAGGGCCAGCGGATGGCCTTGAACAGCCCTGAGACATTGCCGGTAAATGCAAGTTTAAGCAGGCTGGTGCGTCCGGTCAGCAAATCCGTCACTTTTTTTTCTTCAACAAAGGCGCGGCGGCCTTGGACAAAGGTGCCTTGCTCCGCCAGCTTTGCATGGTCGGCGATGAAGCGGCTGCCCGGCAGGCAGTCGCCGTCCAAAAATACCAGGTAGTCCCCCGTGGATTGCTTGATGGCCGCATTCAAAATCCGCGTCTTGCGAAAACCGATATCCTCATGCCAGGCGTGCTGGATGGGAAAGGGGGCCAGCTTTTTCCATTTTTCCACCACTTCACGCGTGGGTGCTCGGGAGCCGTCGTCGGCCACCACCACTTCATCCGGCTTGCCCGAGCGATCGCCGCCCAGGCGGGTGAAGATAGCCTCCAGCGCGGCCGGGTTGTTGTAGGTGCTGACGATGAGCGAAAGGCGCATGGACGGGGCTATTTCCGCAGCGAGGGGGCGCCTTGCAGGTTTTGCTCATGCTCAAACAGCAGCGCATAGCGGTAGAAGGTCGAGTAGCAGGTGAAGCACGCGATATAAAAACCGGGAAACCCGTCGAGAAATCCCGCCCGCAGGAAATACGCCCGGAAAAACCGCCAGCCGGAGCGGAAGACCGCGTTCGCAGTTGACCAGCGCGATCCGCGTTCAATCTGCCGTTGCAGAAAAATCTCGCCGAAGTAGCCGACCTTTTCCAAATGCGCGCGCAAATTGGGGCAGGTGTAGTGGTGCAAATCCCCGCTCAATTTGGCGGCTTTGCCTTCCAGCTGCATTTTGTCATGCTCGCGGCTGCCACTCCATTTGCCCTGCCCGCGGCGGATCAGCCGCAGCGACCAGTCTGGGTACCAGTCGCCGTGGCGTATCCAGCGCCCGAGGAAAAACACGCACCGTGCAAAGTACGCGCCGGCATACTGTGGGTCGTTGCGCGTCACAA
Source organism: Verrucomicrobiota bacterium (assembly GCA_048497935.1). Taxonomy (GTDB): domain Bacteria; phylum Verrucomicrobiota; class Verrucomicrobiia; order Opitutales; family JABDGR01; genus JABDGR01. Next base: position 39,405 of record JBEHYY010000032.1, on the reverse strand, counting down.
AGTCGCGGATGCTCGCCGCCAGCTCGCGGGAGACTTCCTCGTCCGCATCCACACACAGCACCCAGGGCTGCGTCGCATAGCCCAGGGCGATGTTCTTCTGGTCGCGGTGCCCCTGCCAGGCATGGTGGTGGACGCGCGCGCCATAGCGTTGTGCGATCTCCACGGTGTTGTCGGTGCAATCATTCACCACCACCACGATTTCGCTCACCCACGGCGCGGCGCTGTCGAGGCAGCGCGGTAGGTTGGCGGCCTCATTGCGGGCAATCAGCACAAGGCTGAGGGGCAGTTTGTTGGCCGAGGTCATGTTCGCGCAGGCGCGTTTTCCGCCAGGGATTTCTGGATGGCCTCCCATACGGCGGCAGGCGTGATGGCCGCCATGCATGGGCTGGCGGCATGGCAGACGTGCCAATGCCCGCTGCATGGGCATAACCCGCCTTGAATGTAATGATGCCCGGGGCCCAGCGGCGCGCAGCAGGCGGCCAGGGTCGGGCCAAAAAGGCCCAGCGTCGGTGTGCCCAGGCCTGCCGCCATAAATAAGGGCCCCGTATCGGGTGTCACCAGCAGCCGTGCGCGTGCCAGCACCGCCATGAACATATTCAAATCCAGCCCCGGCGGCAGTGTCGGCGCCTTGGGCAGCGCGCCCCACACTTCCGCCAGCAGCGCCTGTTCGCGTGCGCTGGGCCCGGAAGACAGAATGGGCCGCACCCCGCCGGCTTCCGCCCGGTGGTAGAGATCCACCCAATTGGAGGCGAACCACTCTTTTTTGGTCTGGCTCGTAGAAAGATGGAAAATGATGGGGTGGCCGGGCGCCAATTTTTCCGCATCCTCCGCGAGGCCCGGGTCGGCGCGGATTTCCATGCGTGGCTCAGCCGGGAAGGGCACGCCCCAGGCGCCGAGGATGGAGAGATGCCGCGCGATATGATGGTGGGTGGGGTCCGTCTCCTCCATGCTGCGGGTGTAGGCTTTGCGGCGGAGCAAGCCGGTGAGGCCGCTTTCATCGGTGGGGCGCATCCCCAGGCGTTCCTTGGCGTTGATGAGCCAGCTGAGGATCGCGCCGCGGTCATTGCCCACAAAATCCACGCTGCGGTCAAATTTCTCCGCCCGCAGGGCCTTGATGATCGGCCATGACTCCTTGAAGCGGGCCTTGCCCCGGGTGCGTGGGAAGGCCCATACCTTGTCGATCCACGGCACATGTTTCAGCAGGGGTGCGGCATCCTGCGCCACCAGCACGTGCAGTTCGGCATTCGGATAATGGTCGCGCAGGGCGCGCAGCGCGGGCGTCGCGCGCACGACGTCGCCGAGGTACTTGAACTTGATGGCGAGGATTTTTTCCTTGGACACTGCGGGTAAAATGCAAGGTAAACGGCCAAATGTAAAATGCAGAATGGGGTGGCGGCCATTTCCCGGCCAAGGGGAAGGCGGCATGATTTTCCCTTTTCCATTTCCACTTTTTCATTCTACACTTCTGTATGCCCAGCTCTGGTGTCGAATTTTTCCCGCGCCTGCCCGCGTCCGCCCGCCTCTTGGTGCTCGATTTGGGTTTTTTGGGCGACACCATTCACCTCATTCCTTCCTTGGCTGCCATCCGCCACGCCTTGCCGGAAGCCCGCTTGGAGGTCATGGTGGCTGATCATATCAAGAGCATCCTGGCGGTGTGCCCCTGGCTTGACGAAGTGCACGGCTACCCGCGTTACCCCAAGGGTCCCCGTTGGTATCAGGATTTCGGTCGGGTGCGGGCCTTGCGGGCGAGAAAATACGATGCGGTCATCAATCTCAATGGGTCCGATCGCTCGAGTATTTTGACGGGCCTTTCCGGAGCTCCCTTGCGCCTGGGGCGGGTTCCCCCCAAGGCTTCCTGGTTCTGGCCGCATTGCTACACGCACACGGTCAGCGTCCCGTTTGCCACGCAGCCGCTCTTTCGCCAGCGGCTCGCCGCCTTGGCCGCCGCGGGGTTTCCCCCGCCGCCGGAAAATGGTCTTTTTCCCGTCGAGATTCCGGCAGCCGTTAAGCAAAAGGTTGCCGCCCTCCTGGGTGGTGGTCATCGCTTCCTTCACCTCAGCCCGTTTGCCACCGCGGATGAAAAGGAGCTGCCCGCCACTATCTTGGCTGAAACGCTGAATACCTTGGCGGCTGCGCGTCCCGACCTGGCCTTGGTGATTTCTACCGCCCCCAATGCCCGTGAGCGCGGCAAGTTGGCCGCTTTGACTGCCCGGTTAAATTTCACTCCGGCCAAGGTTTTTGCCGGGGACCTAAATCTGGTGGAGTTGGCCGAGGTCATGCGCCGTTCCGTGCTGCACCTGGGTGGCGATTCCGGTGCGCTGCATATCGCCTTGCTTGCGGGCACGCCCACCTTCTCCTGGTGGCGCGATTACGCTGGCCGCATCGAATGGATGCCGCAGGGCCCCCGGCACGCCGCCTTGGTGGGCCGCACCGGCACCCAGGGCATTGAAGGGATTTTCAGCTCGGATGCCGCCTCCGCCATCCTGGCGCATTTAACCAAGGTTGTCTCGTGAAATTCAGTGTCATTACGCCGAGCTTCAACACCGCGCGCTGGCTTCCGGCCTGTGCGGCCTCGGTGCGCCATGCTTGTGCCGACCGCGATTACGAGCACTGGGTGGCTGATGGCGGCAGCAGCGATGGCACGCTGGCTTTCCTGGAAACCCAGCCCGGCCTGCAATGGTTTTCCGAAAAGGATCGTGGGATGTACGACGCCCTCAACAAGGGTATTGCCCGCGCCACGGGCGAAGTCATCGGCCACCTCAATGCCGATGAGCAATACAATCGCCTCGGCTTGCAGGAAGCTCTGGCCGTGCTCGAGCAACAGCCGGCTATTGACGCCGTGTTCAGCCCCACCGTCATGGTGGATGCCGACAGCCAGTTTCTTCAGTTGTTCAAGCAGGTGACGATGCCACGCCTCCCCGATGCCGTTTGGCATATGCCCGTGCAGTCATGCTCCTTGCTCTATCGCAAAAAAATCTGGGAACGCCTGCCCTATGATGCGGACTTTCGTCTGGTGGGCGACCATGCCTGGTTTTACGGCCAGATGAAGCTGGGTCTGCGCCTGGCCGTGGTGCGCCAACCCATCGGCATTTTCACCTGGCGCCCCGATAACCTGAGCAACTCCAACGCCCGCGAGGATGCCTTGGGCGGCCTGCCCCGCAAAACCGTGGGTCTGAAGTTGGCCAAGCACTGTTTTCGCCTGCGCAAATGGTGGGCGGGAGGCTATCGCCGCGACCCCGTGGATTACGAAATCATTCGCGAAGGCCGGGTTGTCGCCGAACACGTGGCGCACCCGGTGCTTAAGCTGCCGCCGCGGCAATTGCGCGGCAGGTAGAAGCCGCTCACGCCGGCTTTTTCGACACGGGCACATTATCCAGCCCCGGCAGTTCTTTCCTTCGTGCGACGATCAAGCCATCCACGGCGTAGGACTGGGCCAGGGAGTGCTCGGCGATAACCACAAAGTTTCGCTGCTCCAAAAAGCGGCGGCAGTCGTTCTGTAAGGCTTCGGAATGGGTGGAGACAAAAATATAGTCCACCCGGCGCTCCCGCAGCATCCGGTCCGCCCCGCGCAGCATCGCCAGTTCATGCCCTTGAATGTCGCTGTGGAGCAGGTTGAGGTGCTCGAGCTTGTACTTGTCGGCCAGCCAGTCCACCGAGACCACCGGCACTTCGCCCGCTTCATAACGTTCGCCGAGAAACCCGCGAAAGAAATCCCCCGACCAGTTGTTGATGAAAAAGTTCAAGCGTCCGGCGCTGAGGTTCACCGCATCCGGCTCAATCATGATGTTGCGCGCCCGGCCAACCTGCTGGTGAAACCACAGGGAATAAAATGACCAGTAGGCGCCCAGCTCCAGCATCGTGGCGCCGCTGGGCATTTGCTTCAGCACCTCGGCGAAAACCCATTCCTCCTGCGGCTCATGCACACCCCGGCTGGCGGCAATCAGGCGCTGGGCGTGGGAGCTGTAGTAGGAGCCTACCGCCACCCGCAGACCGCTGTGCATGATCTGGTCGTTCCCCTCAATCGCTCCGGCATTGGGCACCCGTGACAGGCGTTCCAAATCCGGGCACGCCAGCACATCCGCAATGCGCCGCTCCCATTCCGCGGTTTCACCTTGGGTGCGTTTCTGCGCCCGCACGCGGTCTTTTTCCGCCGACCAGCGTTTGCGTGCTTCCGAACCGCGCGGGGCCAGGCCGGCGAGCAGCCGATACCAGGCAAGTTGGACAGAGTGATTCATGGGAAAGGAAATGGATGGAAAATCTGCCTACCAATAGCAACCGCTTTCAATCGAGACAGCATTTTTCGGCGCCTCTTCGCCACTGGGCCTCACCCAGTATTCGTTGTACAACGGCACCAGCGGAGGGTGCTCGTCCCAGCGTTTGCCGCGGATGCCGTAGAAGAGCTGGGTGACGCCACCCAGGTGGATGCCGATTTTCCCGCGCTTGCGCGCATGCACGCATAGGGGCAGCGACCACGCCCCGCAGCCGATGAGTGCGACATCGTAATCCACCGCATCCATCGCGGCGCACAGTTGCTCATGCCCGGCGAACCAGTCCGCATACTGCGGCTCCTTGATCAGATGTGCGTGCAAGGGGGTGCGGAGTGTCTGCAGGGAATAAGCGGCGCGCATTTCCGGGTTTTTGGGCCAGACCAATCCCAGTCTTGCGTGTTGCGCGCGCGCCGTTTCGGTGAAAGGCGAGACGAGTAAAACTTTTTTCCCTGCCAACGCCGCGGGCCAGGGATTTTGCACCTTGTAGGGGGGGTAGCCCAGGACGTAGAAGGTGACAAGCTTCGCCTGGGGCGCATAGCGGCGCAGCAGCCGGTCTTCGCCTTTGTTGAACCATGCCACCAGCACATCGCACTGGGGTAGGATTTCACGGAAAAAATTCACAAACCGGTAAAAGGTCTCTTTCCCGCACGGGTACACGCCGGCTTGTTCATAAAGCTGCCGTCCCGCGCGCTTCCAGGAGAGCGCCCGTGGCCAATCGACTTGCAGCAGGCGTTCGCCATAGTCCACCGCCCGGCATTCCACTCCGCCGATTTTGCCAATTGCGGCGGGTTGGCCGTTTTGGATCAACGAGCCAATCAGTTGGTGGGCCGCTTCATTGTCCAGAATCTCCCGCCCGGCTTGGGTTTTCCTGTCCGGGATGACGTCGAGATGGCCATCTTCTCGGGAAAGGATGGCGGGGCTGGTCGGGGATGGGGAATCCGGAGTAATGGCGGAATTCAAAAAAGGGTGGGGCGCGGGTTCAACCTCATTCTCAACCCAGCGGGTCGAGAAACACGCGCTTGAACTGCTGCATCACGTTTACCGGACGGCACAATTCGGCAAACACGCGCCAGTCGCCCTGTGGGTCCGGCGTGAAGCCAAGAATCTGTTTGCGCAGTTCATCGGCATCGCGATAACGGAAGGCCCGCGTGCCCAGCACTTCGAGATGGTGGCGGTCCGGGCTGTGTTCGAAGGTGAAGATGGGCTTGTTCAGGCACGAATATTCCGCCACCGCCAGGCCAAAGGTCTCTCCGCAATACCGTGCATGGAGCATGGCGTCGCTCGTGGCGATGAAGCGGGCCTTTTGCGCGAGGTCAGCCGTGCCAGGCAGGAAGTGGACATTGGGCAGCGCCGGCCCAAAGCGGTTCGTATTCATGAACACGAAGTGCAGGCGGGAGTTTTTCTGCGCCAGTTCCACCACCAGCTTTTGCACCCAGACAATGTCAAAGGTCTCCGCCCCGCCATAGCGTCCGAATACGACGGCGTCCGCGGGGATGTTCAATGCCGCGCGCATATCGCCTTGCGGCTCGGGCAAATCCACCATGTAGGGCACCCAGCCGGCCTCTCCGTAAGTCATCACTTGCGACAGCCAGGATGAAATATAGGCGTAGATATCGCCATGGAACGCATTTTCCAGAAAAACAGCATGGATCGCCGTGGGCACCGCTTTGGAAACAGCTTCATCCACCCAACCGGCCTTGGTGGCATAGAGCAGGTCCGCCTTTTGCTCGCGGAGGATGCCTTCGCGCTCCGCATCGGTGCGGTAAGTGAAGGTGGGAAACGCGGCGGAGAATTTTTGAAAGACCGGATTCTTTTCCACATCGGGGCAATGGGGCAGCAGCGCAAAGGGCTGTACCCCGAGAAAACGCCGCGCCGCCGCCGCGTAGTCGAAGGTCGCCACTTCAGTGCCGCGCAGGGTGATGGAGCCGGTGTGGAAGGCGATTTTCATGAACGGCGCGCGACGTAGTATTCGTCGTCATGGTAGGCGAAGGCCAGGCGGTAGCGTGGCTGCAGGCGGCGTACCCAGGCGGCCTCCGCCTTGGGGAGTTGCAGAATCAGCACGCGCGGGCTTAGTTTCTCTGCGAGAATCGCCGATACCGCCGCCTCATTCCAGGGCGCGGAGTGGCAGGCCAGCAGGTCGGGCCGCGCGAGTTTTTCCGGCAGGCTGCCAGTCGTCTTGAGAATGCTTTCAGGGGTGCCCTCCAGGCACGTTGCGGTGCGCCGTTCCCGCATCATTTTCCACGGCAGGGGTCTTGGAGTCTGTTCAATCAACACGCCGGCCCAGCCATGTCGGATCTCTAAGGCCAGCGAATGCAGGCCCACCACACCGTCGCCCGCGCCCCATTCCCAAAACACGCCGTTTTTTTGTCCCTTGAGAATATTCTCAAATAAAACCAGATCCTGTAGTTGCTGGCCGAATTGCAGGGGATGCTCCACCTCCGCGCAACGCCGCCAGCCTTTGCGGCGCTTGGCGTGCAGGGAGTTGCTCCAGCTGGGCAGCAGGCGGTAGAGGGTATGTTTCACGAGGCGGGTGGAGGCGCGTCGGTGGCATCCAAAAAACGGATTTTTTCAAACTTATCCCGCTTCGCTAGCGTCCAGCGGTTCCAGCGGAAACGCCAGCGTCGGGCGGCCAAAGGCTCGATGGGCGTGGTGAAAATACGGTGAAAAAACGCCAGCAGCTTTGCGCGGTCCATGGCTTCATTGGGCGTGTTGCCATGGTAGGGCGGGGCGGAAAGGTATTTCAGGTAGAGTTGCGGGTCGTTGTCCACTTTCGCCACGTAATCGGCCAATGCATCGAGGCTTTTAAAGTCGTTGGCATTGATGAATGAGGCCGGGTTGAAATCCTTCACCACGTCCGGGGCGCCCCAGTAAATGGGCACCGTGTGGGTCAGCAGGCCGTCGGGCAGCTTCTCCGTCACATATCCGGGCACGGCGCGGTTTTCAAAAGCGATATGGAACTTGTACTTGGTCAGCCAGGCGCGTTTCCCCGCGAAGCCGCCGGGCACCATGCCGCCAATATTGTTGAAAAGCCGGCCGCCGGAATCCACGTGCTTGTACTTCCCCAGCCGCTGGAAGAAGTCCACCCGCGTCGTGGTGTTGTGGTTGGCGTAGCTGGCCATGAAGGCGCAAAAATGTGTTTTGCCCGCGGCGATTTTCTCGTAGTCCACCCCCGCTGGACGCACCAAGTCCTGCGGCTCCATCACCTGCGCATAGTAGGGCAGTCGGTATTCCCGCTCATTATCCGTGCGCAGCGTCGTCAACGCGTAGTCGCACTCGGAGAAATCCGCCGGGTAGGCCTCCTGGGTCCAAAAAATCCGCACCGCATTCAACAGGCGGTGCTTGTGCCCGGCATGGTTGAAAAAGACGAAATCCGGCTTGTCCGAGATGCGGAGATTGTAGCGCCGGGCGAGTAGATTGTGGAAGAAATTGTCGTTCTTGGTGAATCCGCCGTTGAGAAAGTCAATGCGCAGCGGCGGCCGGTGGTCGGGCGGAGTCATGGTGGTGGCGCTGGCTTAGGGCACGAGCAATCCCTGCTTTTCGCACAGGTTTTTATACAGCGCGCTGCTCGCGAGCAATGCCTCATGCCGGCCTTGGCCGACCAACCGGCCTTGCTCAAAGACGAGGATCAGGTCCGCATTGCGCACAGTGCTTAGGCGGTGCGCGATGGTGAGCACCGTGCGCCCCTTGGACAATTCAATCAGGGCTTCGCGGACGGCCTGCTCGCTCTCGGCATCCAGCGCCGACGTGGCTTCATCAAGCAGCAGCACCGGGGCATTTTTCAAAAACGCGCGCGCGATGGCAATGCGCTGCTTTTGCCCGCCGGAAAGCCGGTCGCCGCGGTCGCCCGTGATGGTTTTGTAGCCTTCGGGAAATTCCAGGATGAAGCTTTCCGCGTGTGCGCGCCGTGCCGCGGCGATGACCTCCTCGTCGCTGGCCCCCGGGCGGCCCAGGCGGATGTTCTCCAGGATCGAGGTGTCGAACAGCACCGGGAATTGCGACACGATGGCCACATTGCGCCGCAAATCCGCTTGGGTGACCTCGCGTACATCCACGCCATCCAGCAGGACGCGCCCTTGGCTGACTTCGTAGAAGCGCGGGATAAGCTTCGCAAACGTGCTCTTGCCCGCGCCACTCGGGCCCACCAGTGCGCAGTTGCAGCCGGCTGGGATGCGGATCGACACATCGCTCAGGGCCGGCGTCGCCCCATAGGCAAAGGTCATGTGGTCAAAGGTGATTTCGCCATGCACCCGCTCAATCTTCCGCGGGTTCGCGGGGTCGGTGATGCCCGCGGGCATATTGAAGAAATCGTTCAGGCGCTGGCCATTGGGCTCGGCCTGGTGCAGGCGGTTGAGCGCCTGGCCCATGCGCTTGATGGGGTCAAAGGCCATGTACAGTGCCGCGCCCAGCGCCGTCAGATTGGCGATGGAGATGTGCTGGACGAACGCATAGACAAAAATCCCCGAGACCAGCACCGACACCACCACCTCCATGCTGGGCTGCTGGAGCTGGAGGTATTTTTTAATCTTATACTCCGAGGCAAAGTACGTCCGCAGCTTTTGGTTGAAGCCGCGCTTTTGCGCCTCTTCGAGACTGAAGGAGCGGATCTCCTGGATGGCGCCAAAATTCTCCCACAGGTGCTGCGACATCTGCGTGTAGTTCTGCGCCTGCTGGGCGGCGCGCCGCCGCAGGTTGCGCCCGAGGATGGTCACCGGGATCAGGCAGATGGGCGCCACAATCAGGAACGAGGCCATGAACACCACGTCATGCGCCTTGAGCGACTCATAAACCAGAAAGCCGATGGCCGAACACGCCGTGAAGGGCAGCCGCAGCAGTTCCGGCGTCGAATCCAGCATACTGGCCTGCACCATCAGGGTGTCGCGTGTCAGGTGGGTTTGCAGGTCGCCGCGCTGGTGCTTGTCAAAATACTCCATCGGCATCGCTTGCAGTTTGTCGAAGACATCCTGCTGCATCTTCGTCGCCACCTCCACGGCCACCCGGGTGGACAACATGCCGCTGGCATAGCCAAAGCAGGCGCGGATGAAAAACAGCACCGGCATCCCCAGCGCCAGCCAGACCATCAGGCTGACGTTGTATTCCGTCGTGCCCACCGCCGCGGCGATGTCCGCCCCCGCACGGTCGGCCGAGGGCGTCGCCCCTTTTTGGGGGGTGATTGTGCGGGGCGGCTGGTCCAGCGGCTCGCCATTTTCATCCGTGGCTTCGACGACGTAGAACTTGTCCTTCACGTCAATCGCATCCACCCGGTAATGCTGCCCATTGGGAAATCCGTAAACCTTGAATTGCTGGCTGCCCCCGCCCGAGACATATTCCAGTACCGTTTTGGCCATCGCCGGGATGCCCGCTCCGCTGCTGGCTCCGTAGATGACGCCGCACACGGTCGCCAGCAGCAGCTTGCGCCAGTGCGGCTTCAAATACTTCAAAAAAGACAGGTATAATTTCACCCGGTAAAAGCAATCTTATGACAGCCTGCCGCCCGCGCGCGCAACCCCAAATCACCCGCGCGGCGCCGCTTTGGCCAGCACCATCCACAAATTGTCCGACAGCGGCCAGCGGTCCCCAAAGGTGCAGCGCGCAATGTCGTAACCACATTGCCGGGCCAGTTGCGCCAGGCTTTGTGGCGTGAAATAATTGACGTGGTCCGGATGCCGGAATCCACACCATTGCGCCCCGCGCACTCTGCGGTTGAGGCTCGCGTAATTGGGCACTTTGATGATGACCACCGCGCCGGGTCGCAAGGCGCGCCGCAGCTCGGTGAGCAGTTTGCCTGGCTGCACTTCGTGTTCGAGGAAGCTGCTCAGCAAGGCCGCATCCAGCGAGTTTTCGGGAAATTGCGCCAAGCCTTCAATCGCGCTGGCCTGCACCACATGGCCGCCGCGCGCCTGGGCCAGGCTGTTGGCCTCCGCTGCCAGTGCTTTTGAGATTTCGATGCCATGGGGCTGGTAGCGCTCGGGGGGCAGCAGCTTCATCACCCCGCCTCCGCCACAGCCGATGTCGAGCACCTTGCCCTTGGGCACTTGGCGGAAGAGCAGGTACGTCAGCTTGTCGCGCTTCAGCACCCGCTGGCGGAAATGGCGGAAGGTACGGCTGATGCGCTTGGCCAGCGGGCGGGCCTGGATGCGCCGGGCCTCCTCCGCGGCCGAGGTCTTTTCCCAGGCAAAGTTCTCCTCCAGCTCTTCGTACGCCGGCGGATTTTCCAGGTACACAAAGCCGCAGCGGGCGCAGGTTTTAATCTGCCAGGGGGCTTGGCTGTAGGGGTTGACGGGCTGCGCGCGGTTGTCCGTCCCGCAAAGCGGGCAGAGGCGGAGGGTTTTTTCGGTCACGACGGGCATTGGCGCAAAAAGTAGCGGAATCATCCCCCAGCGTCAACGCCGCGCCACCCAGGGTTCCAATGCTTTGCATACTTGCGCGGCCGCCAGCTCCGCCAAGGATGCGCCACCCGTGGCGGGGCAGCCCGGTGGCTGCAGCAGAATGCGCGGCGCCTCGAATATCGGCCCGGTGCGCACCGGGTTGGTCGGGCCAAACACGGCCACCACCGGCACGCCTATTAAATTTGCCAGGTGCATCCCGCCGGTGTCGTTGCACACCACCACGTCGCAATTTTTCAATGCATCGGCAAATTGAACCAGGCTGGTTTTTCCGGCAAGGTCGCGGATATTCGTCGGTGGGAATCCTGCGGCAACCGCTTTTGTTATGGCCGTGTCCTTCGCCGTGCCCAGCAGGGTGAATACGGCGTCAGGTCGGGCCGCCAGCAGGGTTTGGATGAGTTCGCGCCAGCGTTCCACCGGCCAGCGTTTTTCCGGAAAATTTTCTGTCCCGCAAATCAGGCCAATGTTGAGGGCGGCGCCGTTCTTTTGCCCGTCCGCCGGCCAGGCGACGGGCGTCAAGTCCAGCTCCTGGCGCAGCCCGAAATGCTGGAAAAAATTTTCCCACACGCGGGTCTGGTGAAGCTTGGTTTCATCCAGTTCCTGGGGGACTTTCCAGGCGTGGGTCAACATCGGCCGGCGCTTGCCGGGGCGCACCATGCCAAAGCGTTGCGGTGCGTTGGTCGCCCGCGCCCCATAGTCGCCGCGTGGCGAATTGGTGAAGAGGATATAAACATCCGGGTATTCCTCCCGCAGTCCACAAAAGAACTTGTATTGCCCCTGGCCTTTGGGCGGCACGGCCAGGTAGCGGTCGCCTACGCCCAGTCGCTCCAGCAGCGGCACCACTCCTGGCTGCGCAATCAGCGTCAACTCCGCGTCTGGCCGCGATTGGCGCAGCGTATTCACCAGCGGCAGTGCCATTACCACATCGCCCAGCCAGTTGGGCAGGCGGATGAAAAAGCGCGTGCGGCGGGGCAGGGTGGTGAGGCCGAGGCTCGCCAGTTGCTCCGGCAGCACACTGCGCTTCTGCTCCAGGCGGAAGCGCTTGTCCCAGCCGTCCTGGTTGCGCCAGCGGTTGTGCAGCCACAGCCAGTCCGCGCATACATCGTCGCTCCCGCGCAGCTTGTTCTCCAGCCATTGATTGGAGGCAAACAGCACGTCGTCGCTCTTGCTCGCCACGTTCAGATATTCGCCGCGAATTGACGAGCGCATGAACCCGCGCCGCTCGGGGTAGATAAATGCCACCCGCGCCTTGCACTTTTCCGCGAGCAGTCCGGCCAGTTCGCTCGTCGAGCAGATGCGTCCCATGAACAGCGACAATGCTCCGCGCCCGCCCGCATTCTGGTCAAAGAGGAAGACCACCGCGCCATTCCCGCGCAGCACGTCCACCGCCTGGAAGGAGCCTTCCTTGCGCGAGAGCAGCTTCATTCCCCAGCGCTCGCGCGTGTGCTTCACCCAGCGCTCCACCGCCGGCGCGTCAAAGGGCCGGTACACCGCGCTGAGGGTCGGCAGGGGTTTGCCATAGAGCATCGGCACGAGCGTGTTCGCCTCCATCAGCGAAAAGTGCGGGGAGAGCACCACCACCGGGTGCGGGTCCGCGGCAAAGGTATCCAGCAGCTGGCGCAACTCGTCACTCAGGGTGAATTGTTTTTTCAGTCTCTCTTTCGAAAAATACGGCGACGCCAACACGAACAGCGCCATCTCCACGCTGCGCTGGGCGGACTCCAGCGCGATGGCTCGCCGCCAGGCTTCCGTCTTTTCCGGGAAGGCATGGTGCAGGTTGGCGCGCAGGGTGCGGCGGCGCTTGCCCGGCACGCTGGCCGCCAGCCAGCCGAGGAACCGGCACAGCCCGGCCAGGATGCCTTCCGGCGTTGCCGCGAGCAGGCGGCCTAACCCTGCGAGGAGATAATAAAGCACAAAAAACGTTGGATTTGGTGGCGGAACCCGGCCATCGTGCGGGTTGCCCTTCATTTTGAAATGCCACGCGTCCTGATAATCAAGCCTTCTTCGCTGGGTGACATCATCCACGCGCTCCAGGTTGCCCAGTCTTTACGCACCCAAATGGGCGAGGTGGAGATCGATTGGGTCGCGGCCAAGGCCTTTGCGCCCCTCGTGCGCGCCTGCCCCGTGGTGGACCGGGTTTTTGAGTTCGACCGCCACGGCTCCATGGGCGCTTTCACCCGGCTCATCCGGGAAATCCGCCAGGAGCGCTACGATTGGGCCCTTGATATGCAGGGGCTGGCCCGCAGCGCCTTGCTCCTCGCCGCTGCCCGCGCCAAGTACAAGGCTGGCCGGGCCGATGGCCGCGAGGGCGCGCGCCTGCTGGCCCGCCGCAAGCCGGCCTTGCCACCCGAGGGAACCTACTCCCACGCCGTGGATATTTTGCTGCAATTCCTGCCGTTGCTCGGCCTCAAGCCGGAGTTGTCCCCCCTGCCGTTGGAATTTCTGCACACGGAGCGAGCCATCCTCCCGGCGGAGGTTGTCCGCCGCGGGCCTATCGTTATGTTTCCCGATAGCCGCGTGCAAAAAAAGGAATGGCCGGGCTTTTACGATCTTACGGTCCGCCTGCTCAAGGAGCTTCCCAATCCCATTGTCTGGGCTGGCAGCCGCGGGCCCGAGCCGGAGCTTGCCTGGCCCGAAAACAAGTTCATCAACCTTCTGGGCCGTACCACTCTGGCGGAACTGCCGGGCTTGATTGGGTCTGCCCGCCTGACCATTTGCAACGACAGCGGGCCCATGCACCTTGCCGCCGCGCTGCACCGCCCGGTCCTCGCGCTCTTCGGTCCCACCGACCATGGCCGCTTTGGCCCCTATCCCTTGGATAACCCCCGCCACCACATCCTCCGCGCCCCCGATGGCAAACTCGCCCAACTGAGCGTGGATCGCGTGGCGATGGAGATTCGCATGGCCTTGAAGACAGCTTAGTAGGCTGGCTTTTCCGGCTCGCAATAGACCTTCTGTTTGGACATTTTCAGCCCTTTTCCCTCCCATGATCGACCTCAAGCTGCTGCGTGAAGAACCCGACCGCGTGCGCCAAGCCGTCTCGCGCAAGAAATTCGCCGTGGACTTCGACGCCATCTCCGCCGCCGATGCCAAGCGCCGCGCCGCCGTGGCCGAGGCTGAGAACGCCCGCGCCGGCCAGAAGGCCGCCAACAACGACATGGCCAAGCTCCCCAAAGGTTCGCCGGAGTTCCAGGCCAAGGTCGCCGAGATGAAGCAGCTCTCCGCCAAGGTCAAGGAGCTGGAGGCCGCCGCCGATGTGGTGGACAAGGAATGGGAAAAGATTTTCCTCACCCTGCCTAATCTGCCGCATCCGAGCGTGCCTGATGGCCGTGCGGATACGGACAACGTCGTCACCGCCACCTGGGGCGACCCGACCAAGGCCTCGCCCCACGCCAAGCCGCACTTCGACATTCCTTGGTTCCCGCAGTACATCGATTTTGAGCGCGGGGTGAAGGTCACCGGCGCGGGTTTCCCGTTCTATGTTGGCGATATGTCGCGCCTCGTGCGCGCGCTCATCAGCTTCTTCCTCGAGGAGGCGCGCCTCGCCGGGTACGAGGAAGTCTGGGCCCCCCTGATGGTTAACCCCGCCAGCGCCACCGCCACCGGCCAGTTGCCCGACAAGGAAGGCCAGATGTACCACGCCACGGCGGACGACTTCTACCTGATCCCCACGGCCGAGGTCCCGGTCACCAATTTCTTCCGCAACGAGATCATCAACGAGAAGGAACTGCCGCTTTACCGTTGCGGTTACACGCCGTGCTTCCGCCGCGAGGCCGGCAGCTGGGGCGCCCACGTGCGCGGGCTTAACCGCCTGCACCAGTTCGACAAGGTGGAGCTCGTCAAGTGGGTCAAGCCCGAGTCGAGTTTTGAGGAGCTGGACAAACTCCGCGCCGACGCCGAACGCCTGTTGCAAAAACTCGGCCTCCCGTACCGCGTCTTGCTCATCTGCGCGGGCGACATCGGTTTCCCCCACGCCAAGCAGTTTGACCTTGAGGTCTGGGCTGCCGGGCAGAAGCGCTGGCTCGAGGTGTCCAGTTGCTCAAATTTCACTGACTTCCAGGCCCGTCGCGCTGGCATCCGCTACCGCCCCGCCGACGGCGGCAAGGCCGAGGTCGTGCACACGCTCAATGGCTCGGCCCTCGCCGTGCCCCGCGTGCTGGCCGCCATTTTGGAAAACAACCTCGAGGCCGATGGTCGTGTGCGCGTGCCCGAGGTATTGCATCGCTGGTACGGGGGTGAGTATATTGGCAAAAACGCCACTGCTTGAGCAAGCCAGCCACCCCGTCTTGGACCAAACTCGCCACCCTTGTCGGCGGCACGCTTCCCCTTGCGCAGCTGCACCTCAAAGTGCGCGGCTGGCTGGAGCTTAATGCCCGCGGGGGCGAACCCTGGGCGGTCGCGGTTTCCGGTGGCGCGGATTCCGTGGGCCTGTTGCTCCTGCTGTGGAAGCACTTTCCTGAACAGCGGAAAAAATTGCTGGTGCTGCACTTCGACCACGCCACCCGCCCGGATTCGGCGGGAGACGCCCGCTTTGTGGAAAAGCTGGCGAAAGACCTGGGCGCTAAATTTGTGACTGGGCGGCGCGCGGCCCCCGGCCCGGCCAGCGAAGCCGCCTTGCGCGATGCCCGCTGGAAGTTTTTCCGCGAACAATTGGCGGCTCATCAGGCTCGCCTGATTTTTTTCGGCCATCAGCGCGACGATATCGCCGAGACCATGCTCATGCGCCTGGCGCGGGGCAGCGGCGCGGCGGGCCTCTGTGTGCCCCGGCCCGTGCAGGATCATGCGGGAGATATTTTTGCCCTCCGGCCCTTGCTGGATGTTTCCCGTCAGGAACTGCGCGCGGCTCTGCAATCGGCGGGGGTTCCGTGGCGCGAGGATTCCAGCAATGTTGAGGACCTTTACCTGCGCAACCGCATTCGCAAGCACGTCATTCCTGTCTGGCGTGAAGTGCTGGGCAGCCGCGACCTCGATGTGGGTGTCGCACGCTCCCGGGCCGCTTTGGAGGACGATGATGACGCGTTGTGCGCGCTGACTGATGCCGCCTATGGCGAATTGCCTGTCGGCCAGCCTTGGCCCTTGGCGCGTTTTAAAGGCCAGCCCGCCGCCGTTCTGCGCCGGGCCTTGTGGCGGTGGCTGAATGAGAACGGCGTGAAGGACAACCTCAACGCCCATGCCGTGCACGCCTTGCTCATGGCCGTCTTGCACCGCCAGCCTGGCCGTTGGAGCGCCGGGCCGGGCCGCTGGCTGGTCTTGGGCGAAACGGAGCTTGCCTTGTCCGGCGGTGAAGCCGCCGCGGCCGCTTGGCTTCCGCAAATTATTTTGCCCGGCTCCACGCTCAGTTTGCCAACCGGCGCCCGCTTGTCGGGCAGGGTGGTCACCGTGGATAAAAAACTTCTCGCGGAATTAAAACGCGGAAAAATCAATCCCGCCACCACGGCCTGGCTGGCCTTGCCGCAAAAGGCCCAGGCCGCGCCTTTCCGCGTCCGTTCCTGGCAACCGGGCGACCGCTATCGCCCGCTCGGCGCGCCCGGTTCACGCAAACTCCAGGATTTGTTCACGGATAAAAAGGTGCCGCTTAAGGAACGTCACCGGCTTCCGGTTGTCTGTAGCAGTGACGATAAGCCAGTATGGGTGCCAGGTTTGCCGCCGGCCCACCTTTGGCGGGTTACCACGGCGTCCCGTTCGGCTCTGGAGTTGACTTATCACCCCCGTTAGGGGAAAATAGCCCGTTTGCGCACGCTATGAACGACAATCCCAACATCCGCAAAAAGCCGCCGACCGTTGGCGGTTCACCCGAACCCTTCCAGCCCAAGGTGCTCCTTATCTGGATTGGGTTCATTGCGTTGCTGGTCGTCCTCTGGGTCGTTTCCTACTCGCAGCCCTCGGGCGTCACGGAAAAGCTGACCATCCAGTCCATGCTGCAAAAGGTCAAGGCTGGCGAAATCAGCGACATGAAGATCAAGGTCGATTCCAGCAGTGGCGACGAGCATTCGTATGTCGTTACGGGTCACTACAAGACACCCACGGCCAATCCCGAGTCCGCTAATGGCTCGTCCCGCCCCCCGGGCACGGTGACCAAATCCTCCTCGCCCGACTTTATCGCCACCGGCAAGATCCCCGAAACCGATTATTCCGCCCTGATTCATTCCGATGTCCAGGTGGCCGATGTCGGCGGCAACGGCATTTTCCTGAACATCCTTATCGGCCTGCTGCCGTGGTTCCTCATCCTCCTGGTGTTGTATTACGTGCTCAAATACCAGTTCAAGATGGCGGGCCGGGGCGCCATGGCTTTTGGCAAAAGCCGCGCGCGTATGCTCACGCGTGACCGCGAACGCATCACCTTCTCCGATGTCGCCGGTTGCGACGAAGCCAAGGAAGAGGTCCACGAGGTCGTTGAATTCCTCAAGGACCCCAAGAAATTCCAGCGCATCGGCGGCCGCATACCCAAGGGCGTACTCATGGTGGGCCCCCCGGGCACCGGCAAGACCCTCCTGGCCCGCGCCGTAGCCGGCGAGGCCGAGGTTCCGTTCTTCAGCATCTCCGGTTCTGACTTTGTGGAAATGTTCGTCGGCGTGGGCGCCGCCCGCGTGCGCGATATGTTCGAGCAGGGCCGCAAGAACGCCCCATGCATCATCTTTATTGACGAAATTGACGCCGTGGGCCGCCAGCGGGGCGCGGGGTGGGGTGGTGGCAATGACGAGCGTGAGCAGACTTTGAACTCCCTCCTCGTGGAGATGGATGGCTTTGACGGCCATGAGGGCGTCATCATCATCGCGGCCACCAACCGTCCCGACGTGTTGGACAACGCTTTGCTGCGCCCCGGCCGCTTTGACCGCCAGATTCTCATCGACCTGCCTGACTTGAATGGCCGCACGGAAATCCTGCGCGTCCACGCCAAAAAGATCAAACTCTCCAAGGAGGTTGACCTCACCATCCCGGCGCGCAACACCCCGGGCTTCTCGGGCGCGGACTTGGCTAATTTGCTCAACGAGGCCGCCCTCGTCGCCGCCCGTTACAACAAGTCCGAAGTGCACATGACGGACATTGATGAGGCGCGCGAAAAAATCTCTTTTGGCCGTGAGCGCCGCAAGCTCATGGATGAGGAGGACCGCAAGATTGTGGCCTACCACGAAGCCGGTCACGCGCTCGTCCAGGCCGTCATCGACGACGGCAAGATGCCTCTCCACAAGATCACCATCATCCCCCGCGGCCAGAGCCTCGGTAGCACGATGTTTGCGCCGACCAAGGATATGCTCAACTGGGGCCTCAAGCGCCTCCTCAACGACATTTGCTGCGGCATGGGTGGCCGCGTGGCTGAGGAAATCCAGTTCGGTAACATCACCAGCGGCGCCGCCGGCGACATCAAGCGTGCCACCAAACTCGCCCGCCACATGGTCTGCGACTGGGGCATGAGCGCCCTGGGCCCCATTGCCCTGGGTGATAACCAGGACCAGATTTTCCTCGCCCGCGAGATTTCCCGCGCCCATGGCTACAGCGAGGAAACCGCGCGCAAGATCGATTCCGAGATCCACCGCATCGTGGAGGAGCAATACCAACGCGCCAAGGATACGCTCGTCAAACACCGCGAGGCGCTGGACAAGATTGCCGCCGCCTTGCTGGAGTTTGAAACCATCGAGGGCAAGCACGTCCACGAAATCCTCGACAAGGGTGCGATTATCTCCCCCGTGGTCAGCAACCCTCCGCGCAAGCCCGAAGCCAAGACGGACGCTGCCCAACCCGAGAAAACCAAGCGCCTGGGTGAGGACCTCGGCCCCGGGGCCACGCCTGCCGGTATGCCGGCGTAGTTGCTTGCGGACCGGGGGCTCGGTTTGGGAAAACTTCGAACGAACGTTTCATTTTACACCGCCGGTATTCTATCGCGGCTGGAAGATTAGGCTTGCCGGGGTGTAACCAAACGGCGCTTACTGGGGTTAGGTTGATTGGAAAGTAACGTACCCTAGCCTAGAATGGATGGAATTTTTAACTGCTCGCCTTTAGTTGCGCCTGAAATTGGGGCGTCACACATTTGTAACCTCGTGATAATGCTGCGGTCATCATGCGGGGATGGGACGCCGCTTTTGAAAAGGAGTTTCCCATGGTAAAATCCCTCCAGCGCAAATGGAATCGCTGGCTGTCTCGCCGGATGACGGGCTGGCTGCGGCAGGAGTTGCGGCAATACCCCATGGCCGAAACGCTGCCCGAAGACATCTTTCTCATCAGCTACCCCAAGTCGGGCAATACTTGGTTCCGGTATCTGACGATGAGCGTTGTTTACGGCGTCAGCCCGGCTTATGCCCCCAAGGGCTTGCTTGAGGACCTTTCGCCCGATGTCCACCAGCGGCGTTTTTACCACCGCTTTGCCAGCCCGATGTTCATCAAGTCGCATAGTCTGCCTCAGCCGCAGTATCGTCGCGTTGTTTACCTGGTGCGCGATGGCCGGGATGCCTTGGTGTCCTACCTGCACTACGCCCGCAATTTCGAGCATCGCTTGACGGATGATTTGACGGCGGCGCGCACGGGGGCCGGCCTTCCCGCCGGGCAATGGCACCAGCACGTGGAGCAATGGCTGGCCAACCCGCACGGGGCGGAATTACTGCTCATCCGCTACGAAGACCTCTTGCGCTATCCGGTCGAGCAAATGGAGCGCTTCTGCGCTTTTGCCGGCCTTTCCCGTCCGCGCGAAGTATTGGAGTGGGCCGTGGAGGAATGCCGTTTCCAGAATCTCCGTCAGCGCGAAGAAGAGGAGAACCCGGCCCTGGCCGGCAAACCCCGGGATGCGCATTTCTTCCGCCGGGGTGAGGCGGGCAGCTACCGGAGCGAATTGTCCCCCGAATGCCTGCGCGCCTTTGAGGAAACCGCCTGGCCCACACTGCGGCGCCTGGGCTATGTCGTGGGCGAGTTCGCCGCGTCCCCGGCCGATGTCAAACTTTCCGATGCCCCGACGCCAGCCCCCTTGGTTCCTTGATTGATTCCATTTAGGCAAAAAATCGGCCGACAAAAAAGGGACGCGGTTTAAGGCGTCCCTCAGTTGCAAAATCCATGGGTTCCGGAAAACAGGGTGGGGCATCGCTTGCGGCGTCCCGTTCTGTTGCCGGCCCTTTCGTGGTCTTAGACCTCAACGCGGGTCTTCGGCAGGCCGATCACGCGCGTGCCTTCTTTCCAGGTGCCACGCTTCTTCATCAGATCGACGCGTTCAAAGCGCTTGAGCACGTTGCGTTTCTTGCCGGTGGTGCCGCCGAGGCGGAAGCTGGGATGCTGGGACATGACGAAAGGTGGTGTGTAAAGGGTCAGCTTGAACAAATGCCCGGCCCGGTGCAACTGAAAAGTGCGGGGCTGGGCGCCCTCCTTCCAACCGGGGGGCTTTAGTCGGTTTCACCTGCGTCGATAGGTTAAACCTCCCACTGGGGGCTGACACCGCCAAGGGGGCGGGCCCCCCGCCTTTTGCGCAACTGTCACCCGCCGCCTTCCGAAACGGGTTGACAAACTGCCGTTTGACTTGCTCAAATCAAACTCTTTTCCCGCTGTTTTTAGCGGTCTGAACCTCGTTACGTCTCCGAATGCAAAACTTTGCCGCCCAGTGCCTCGATATGGCCCGCTCTATTCTGGGGCACAATCTGGACGCGATTAACCCGGACGGCTCCGTCACCCCCATGCCGGGTGAGCAGGGCCGTCCTGATGAACCGGGTCACGCCGCCCTCGCCATTGGTGAATTCTACCGCGCCACGGGTGAGACCACCCTCGGCCAGTTCGACCTCGTTGACCTTGCCGCCCGCACTGTCACGGCCCAGGCATTCATCGAGGAGGAGGAGGAGGAAATCGGCCTCGCCTACAGCGCCCTGGGTCTTCTCTCTTTCGGCTGCGCCAAGGACCGCAACCCGGTCTGGGAGCGCCTTTTTGAGGAAACCCGCCAGAAGCTCGACCGCCGCCTTCTCGCCCGCACGGACTACGACGACCATCAGCAGGCTTTTAACATCGCCAAATCGGTTGCCCGCTTCAGCCTGGGCCTCTCCAAGAAGGACGAAACGTCCAAGCTCGTCGAGCGCTTCATCGAGCGTATCTCCGAAAACAGCACCGGCGGCTATTTTGACGAGCATCCCAA
Organism: Verrucomicrobiota bacterium; assembly: GCA_048497935.1. GTDB lineage: Bacteria > Verrucomicrobiota > Verrucomicrobiia > Opitutales > JABDGR01 > JABDGR01. Next base: position 18,655 of record JBEHYY010000032.1, on the reverse strand, counting down.
GGACTTTGGCGGCTGCTACGACATCTACGGCATCCTTTGCTTTGTCTTCATCCGCCAGGCCATCCAGCTTCACGCCAACATCCACCTGCGCGAGCGCAAGCTGCCCAGCCTGCGCACTCATGCCGAGAAATACCTCCGTCTCCTGCCCGACCTCGTTCGTCAGGACGGTTTGGGCTGGAACTACGGCCGCGGCATCGGCGCCTACGGCCAGATGCACTGCATCAGCCTCATCCTCCAGGCCATGCGCGATGGCTGGATCATCGAGGAGCAGAAGCCGATGTATTTCGACATCCTGCGCCGCCTCTTCCACTTCTTCTTCGCCACATACCTGGACCAGGAGCACGGCTTCCTTGTCATCCGCGACGGCGAGCGCGACACCGGCAGCAACCACCCGACGCGCATGGCCAACTTTGACGCCGCGCGCTACCTCTGCCAATGGTCGCGCCTGGCCAAGACCATCGGCGGCGAGATGAACCCCAAGTTCACCGGCCAGAAGAGCTCCAGCCGCTGGATCATTTACGACCAGTCCCACCGCAAGGAACAGGGTCTCTTCATTTATCAGGATTCCGACAGTGGCCTCCACCTCACCATCCCGCTCCTCAGCGGCGGCACCAAGCACGACAGCAGCTCGCTCGCCTTCCCGCACTCGCCGGGCGTGTTTGACTGGCCGGTGGGCCAGTATCTCCCTGTCATGCTCCCGGAGCTGACGTTTGGCGACAAGGTCATCATCCCGTCCTTCTACGGCAAGCGCTGCACCACGGGCCTGGGTATGCGCAATTCCTTCTTCTTCCGCTACGAGCAGCCGGAACTCGTCACCAAGGACGAGCAGTTTGTCAACGGCCTCGGCTCCTGCAAGGTGCAGTGGACCTTCTCCGGCAACAAAATCACCAGCGAGTTCACCTTCATGGTGAAGAACCAGGTGCAGATGGACAAGATGCGCTATATGCTCGCCATCAGCGCCCCGCACTCGCACTACCGTATCGGCACCACGCTCACTCTCGGCCCCGACAGCCTGCGCTGCGAGGTGCTCAAGGATGACTTCTCCGCTGTCTGGGCTCCCACGGAGACCGTCGCCGGCAACCCGAACTTCCGCACCTGCTGGGGCGCGTTGCACTTCACTCAGCTCCTCCACCGTGACCACCCGCTGGTCATGCGCCCGGGCCAGCAATACAAGCTTACCGTCCAGTTCCAGCCTAACATCGTGATGGCGGACGAGTAGGGGATGGCCTGCCTTGGAGGCTGCTAGGGAATCGCTGCCTTTGTAGGGGCGCAGTCTTGCTGCGCCCTGTCTTTCTTTACCGCACTGGCAGGCCCGCGCTTTTCAGACGCTCCTTCACCTGGGTGATGGTCAGGGTCCCAAAGTGGAAGAGGGACGCCGCCAGCACCGCGCTCGCATCGCCTTGTTTGATGACATCCGCAAAGTCATCCAGCTTGCCCGCTCCACCGGAGGCGATGACCGGCACTTCCACCGCGTCGCTCACTGCGCGGGTTAGCCCGATGTCATAGCCGTCCTTGGTGCCATCGCGGTCCATGCTCGTGAGCAGGATTTCCCCGGCGCCGCGTTTGACGACTTCCTTGGCCCATTCCACGGCGTTGAGCTCCGTCGGCTTGCGACCGCCATGGGTGTACACGCGCCAGCTTTTGCCGTCCGGTTCGCGTTTGGCGTCAATTGCCACCACGATGCACTGGTTGCCAAATTTGGTGCTCGCCCGCAGCACAAGGTCCGGCTCCAGGATGGCCGCCGTGTTCAGGCTCACTTTATCCGCCCCGGCATTGAGCATCAGACGGATGTCCTCCACACTGCGCAGCCCACCGCCCACCGTCAGGGGCATGAAGCATTCGCCGGCCGTGCGCTCCACAACATCGCGCATGATGCCGCGCTCGTCACTGGAGGCCGTGATGTCGAGAAAGACCAGTTCATCCGCGCCTTGCTCCTCATACTTGCGCGCCGATTCCACCGGGTCGCCCGCATCAATCAGGTTCACAAAATTGATGCCTTTGACCACACGCCCTTTGTTGACGTCAAGACAGGGAATGACACGAACCGATAACATGGTAGGTGTGTTTATTCGGTTGAAATTTTTCCGGCCCCTGACAACGCCGCATCGAGCGCGTGCCAGGCCAGTGTCGCGCATTTCACCCGCGCGGGGAACTTGCGCACGCCCTTGAGTGCGATGGCGTCGCCCACGCGCTCCTGCACGGCGATGGGCGCTTCCTTGTCCTCCACCAGCAGCGCCTTCATGTCCGCAATGGCTTCGCGCGCTTTGTCCGTTGTCTTGCCCTTGACGCGCAGGGTCATCAGCGAGGCTGAGGCTTGCGAGATGGCGCAGCCTTGGCCGATGAACTTCACGTCGGCAATCTTGTCTCCGTCCATTTTCAAAAATACCGTCAGTTCATCGCCGCACATCGGATTGTACCCCTCGCCCTGCGACGACGGATTTTCCATCTGCCCGCGGTTGCGCGGCCGGCGATGGTGGTCCAGGATGATGTCCTGGTAAAGATCGTCAAGTTCGTCGGACATGGCGGCTAGCTGAACATTTTTTTGACTTTGACCAGCCCGTCAGCCAGGCGGTCAATCTCCGCGCGCGTGTTGTAAAAGGCGAAGGAAGCTCGTGCCGTGCCGGCCAGTCCCAGGCGCTGCATCAGCGGTTGGCAGCAATGGTGTCCGGCGCGAATGGCGATGCCCACGCTGTCGAGCACCGTGCCGATGTCATGCGGGTGCACGCCATCCATCACAAAGGAGAGCACGCCGACTTTTTCCGGCGCTTCCCCAATCAGGCGGATGCCGTTGACGTTGCCGACCGCTTGCGTCGCATACTCCAGCAAGTCGCTCTCATAGGCGGCGAGCGCGGCATGGTCAAACTTGGCGAGATAGTTGATCGCCGCGCCCAGGCCGATGGCGCCGCTGATGTCCGGGGTGCCTGCTTCAAAACGTTCCGGCAACCCACGGTAGGTGGTCTTGTCAAAGGTCACCCGCTCAATCATGTCGCCACCGCCTTGGTAAGGGGGCATTTTTTCGAGCAGCGCCGCTTTGCCGTAGAGCACGCCGATGCCCGTGGGCCCAAAGACCTTATGGCCCGAGAAGGCAAAGAAGTCGCAGTCCAGCGCCCGTACATCGACCCGCAGATGGGGGGAGGATTGCGCGCCGTCCACCAATGCCAAAGCCCCGACCTTGTGGGCGCGCTGGATCAATTCCCGGACGGGGTTGACTGTGCCCAGGGCATTCGAAACATGAGTGATAGCCAGCAGCTTGACCTTCGGCGTCAGCAACTGGTCGATCTTTGTTAAATCGAGTTCGCCCTGGTCGGTCACAGGGATGACTTTGAGGACCGCCCCCGTCGTCGCGGCGACCATCTGCCAGGGCACGATGTTTGCATGGTGCTCCATGCCCGTGAGCAGAATCTCATCGCCTTTGTGTAGGTTGGTCCGCCCCCAGCTTGAAGCAACCAGGTTGATGGCCTCCGTCGTTCCGCGGGTGAAGATGCATTCGCGCGGCTCCGCGGCATTCAGGAATTTCGCCACGGTGATGCGCGCCTTGTCATAGGCGTCCGTGGCCTCGCCGCTCAGGTAGTGCACCCCGCGATGGATGTTCGCATTGGTCGAGGCGTAGTAGTGGCTGACGGCATCGATGACCGCCTGCGGCTTCTGCGCCGTGGCTGCATTGTCCAGGTACACCAGCGTATGCGCGCCCACCTGCGTGTCGAGAATGGGGAAATCCCCGCGCACAGTGGCGGCGTCGAACCGTAGGGCGGCCTGGGTGCGCGCTTTTTTCATGGAGAAACAGTGGATTGCCGGTTGCTCTCCGGCTGTGGACACGAAAAAACTGTTCAGATCTTCGTCCCGTCCTGCTTGACGAGGCGCTTGAAGGCGTCGGTGATCTTCTTTGTCACCTTGCCCGGCTTGCCGGTGCCGATGGGGCGGCCGTCAATCTCGACAATTGCCACCACTTCCGCTGCCGTGCCGGTGATGAAGCATTCGTCCGCAATCCAGGTGTCGTAACGGGTGAGGTTCTTTTCCTCCACCGTCAGCTTCAGCTTCTTGGCGATGTCAAACACCGCGCCGCGGGTGATGCCCGCCAGCGCCCCGGCCGAGAACGGCGGCGTCAGCAGCTTGCCCTTGTGCACGAGGAACAGGTTGTCCCCGGTGCATTCGGCAATATAGCCCTGGTCATTGAGCATGATCGCCTCGTGGAAGCCGAGGTTCTGCGCCTCAATCTTCGCCAGGATGTTGTTGAGATAGTTGAGCGACTTGACCGTCGGCGGCAGGGCCGCGGGGCTGCATCGGCGCGTCGGCACGGTGATGATCTTCAGGCCCTTCTCGTAAAATTCCGGCGGGTAAAGCTGGATGGTGTCCGCAATGATGATCAATTGCGGCTTCGCGCACGATTTGGGCGAAAGTCCCAGGCTGCCCACGCCGCGCGAGACGACGAGGCGGATATACCCATTTTTCAGCTTGTTCACGCGGCAGGCCTCGCACGTGGCGTCGGCGATTTCCTGGCGTGTCCAGGGCATTTCCAGCAGGATGGCTTTGGCGGAATATTCGAGCCGCTCGAGGTGCTCCTCCAGGCGGAAGATGCAGCCGTCATACAGGCGGATGCCTTCGAAGATGCCGTCGCCATACAGAAAACCGTGATCGAAGACGGAGATTTTGGCCTCCGCCTGTTCATAAAAACGGTCGTTAATATAGACTTTCATAGCGCGTAAAGGGCCTACGATGACACGCCCCCGCGGCCTTGTCGAGCCTCGGGTGCAAATCCCAACGCGCGTTTGGCTCACGCCCCATTCAGCGCATTCAGCAGCGCCGCCAGCTTCCAGTCAGTTTCAGCCTTTTCATCAGCGGGCACGGAATTTTCCACAATGCCCGCCCCGGCAAACAGCCGCGCCTGGGCGCCATCCATCAAGGCGGAACGGATGGCCACCACAAACTCACCATCGCCCGCATGGTCAAACCAGCCCACCGCCCCGGCGTAGAGCCCGCGGTCAAAGCGTTCCAGCCGGGCGATGTCCGGTCCCGCCTTGTCCCGCGGCTGCCCGCCCACGGCCGGGGTGGGGTGGAGCATCGCCAGCACGTCCAGCAGGTGCATCTTTGCCGGCAGCGTCGCGCTGACGGGCGACCAGAGGTGCTGCACATTCGACAGCAGCAGTAGCCGCGCGTGCTCCGCCGCCACCGGCGAGAGGCCCAGCCGCTTCAAGCGCCGCACCATGGCTTCCAGCACCACTTGGTGCTCGTGCACTTCCTTGGCCCGGGCCAGCAATCCGGCGCCCAAGCGCGCATCTTCCGTGGCGGTTGCGCCGCGGGGGGCCGACCCGGCCAGGGCTTCCGTCCATAATTCGCGCCCCTGGAGCTTGGCCAGTCGCTCGGGTGTCGCGCCGATGAAGCTCTGTCCCTGGCCGTTTGCCAGCGAAAATCCGTAACACGCCGGGTAGCGTCCGCGCAACTGGTTCAGCGCATCAAGCGGCAGGAAAGGTGTCGATTGCTCCAGGTCGAGCGCCCGCGCCAGCACGATTTTCCGGTAAACTCCCGCGCGAATCTGCGCCAGCGCCTCGGCCACGACTTCCTCGAACCAGCCATCTCCCCCGGTTTCCTTGATTTTCGGATGCTCCACGGTGCGCCGGGCTGCCGTCGCCTCGTAAGGAAAGGCGGAAAACTTCGCCTGCGCCGCTTGCACGCGCCGGGCCAACTCCACCGGGTCGGCTTCGGCCGTCACCCGTACATTGGCCACCGCCACGTACCGCCCCTGGCTGGCGGCCACCTGCCAGCGGGGCAGAAACACCGTGGCCGGTGCAAATGCCGCATCGGGTGCCGCATCATCGGCGAAGGCAAACCCGGCAAAGAAATGCGGTCCGGCGCGCGGGATGTCGAGGTCGCCCATCGCAATCAGGCGCGGGTGCACTTCGGCCGCCCAGTCGCGGACCGCCGCAAACCTTCCGGTGCCGGAAAAGGTGGCTGACTCGACGGCATCCGCCCCGGCCAACGCCTCGCCGGCGGCGGGTTTTTCGAGGTAAAAATGCTGCTCATGCGGCGCGTAGATGGACTGCAGCACCGCCAGCGGGTCGATGTGCGCCACCTCGATCGAAATGCTCCCGATCCGTGGCTTGCCATCGCGCTTCACCTCGTTCCGGCAAAACTCAAAAAACCCGGCCATCGCGGCGGGGTCCCCTCGGGGAAAACGCTCTTCCGGCACGCGCAGCATAAAAAATTGATGCGCTTAGGCTTTCTTTTCCGCTTCCGGCTTCGGAAACAAAATGACCTTCTCGCCCAGCGGCGCGCCGGTCAGCTTTGCGCTCCAGCTCAATTCGCCCTCCCACTTTTCTACCGGTGGTTGCCCGAGCAATCCCAGAATCTTTGTGGAAATACCGGGCGTCACCGGCGCCAGCGCGACCGCAATCAGGCGCACACTCTCCGCTAGGTGTGCGAGCGACGTGGCCACGCGTGCCTGATCCGTTGGATCGGCGGACTTTGCAAGCTTCCACGGTGAACGCACGTCGAGGTAGCGGTTCACGGCTTTGACGAAAATATTGAGCTTCTCCAGCAGCAGGTGGAACTGGAAGCTGTCGCACAACGGATAAATCTCCGGGGCGAATTTGTCCCACTCGGCGCGCAGCGTCTTCTCCGGGTCTTCATCCACGCTGGCGGCCGGCACCTTGCCACCGCTGTAGCGCGCGCCCATGTTGAGCAGCCGCGCCACGCAGTTGCCCAGGTCATCCGCCAATTCGCTGTTGTAGCGCGCGGTGAATTGGGTGAGGGAAAAATCCGCATCCTGGCCGATGACCATCTCGCGCAGCAGGAAGTAGCGGAAGGGGTCCGCCCCGTGGCTTGCCACCACGTCGAGCGGGCTCTCCACCTTTCGGCCTTCCGCCTTGGCTTTTTCAATGTCGGTCTTCGACTCCTTTTTGCCACCGCTAAACCACCAGCCATGCACCAGCAGTTTCTTCGGTGCCGGCACACCCATGGCCTTGAGCATGATCGGCCAGTAAACCGCGTGCGGGGGCACCAGGATGTCTTTGCCGATGACATGGGCCGCCGCCGGCCAGTTCTGCTCAAATTCCGGCGTGCCATAGCCCACCGCCGAGACGTAGTTCACCAGCGCGTCAAACCACACGTAGGTGACATATTTTTCGTCGAAGGGCAGGGGGATGCCCCATGCCAGCCGCTCGCGCGGGCGCGAAATGCACAGGTCATTGAGCGGCTCCTTCAGGAACTCCACCACCTGCTTTTGCCGGAAGGTCGGGTAGATCCATTCCGGGTTTTCGTTCAGGAACTGGATCAGCCAGTCCTGGTGCCGGGCGAGCTTGAAGAAATAGTTTTTCTCCACCACCTCCACGACTTCGCCGTAGATTTCCGGCCATTTGCCGTCCACCTTGTCCTTTTCCTGGAGAAACTGCTCCTGCCGCGCACTGTAGAAGCCACGGTATTCGCCCAGATAGATGTCTCCTTGGTCGAACAGCTTTTGCAGGATGGCGCGCACCACCGTCTTGTGGCGCGGTTCCGTCGTGCGGATGTAGTCGTCGTTGGAAATGTGCAGCGTTTGCAGCAATGCCTTGAACTCCACGGCCACCGCGTCGCACAGCGCCTGCGGCTCGATGCCGCGCGTCTGGGCCGATTGCTGCACCTTCTGCCCGTGCTCGTCGAGCCCCGTCAGGAAGTGCACAGGCACGCCCCGCAGACGCTGGGCGCGCGCGACCACGTCGGCCAGCACCTTTTCGTAGGCATGGCCCAGGTGGGGCGAGCCATTGGCATAGTCAATGGCGGTGGTGATGAAATAGGGCTTCATGGCGTGGGGGCGCAGGGCGCGAAAACGATCAATAAAACGCAAAAAACCGCGCCCGGCAAGCCGCGAGCGTTATACTCCCTTCCTGCTTGGCCGCGGTGCCTACGACTTCAAAATCTTCCGCAGGAACTCCGCATTGTTCTTCGTCTGCGCCAGGCGTTCAATCAAAGTCTCCGTGGCGTCCTCAATCTTCGTGCCCGTCATGGCGCGGCGCAGCAGCGTCGCCACCTCCAGGTACTCCTTGCTCAACAGCAGCTCTTCCTTGCGCGTCCCCGAGGCGTGGAGGTTGATCGCCGGCCAGATGCGCAGTTCCGCCGCCTTGCGGTCGAGCACCATCTCCATGTTGCCCGTGCCCTTGAATTCCTGGAAGATGATGTCGTCCATCTTCGACCCCGTGTCGATCAGCGCCGAGGCGATGATGGTCAGGCTGCCGCCGTCCTCCGTATTGCGGGCGGAGGAGAATATCTGCCGGGGCTTTTCCAGCGCGCGCACGTCCAGGCCGCCGGTGCCCGTCTTGCCCGTGTTGCGGAAGGCATTGTGCGCGCGGGAAAGGCGGGTCAGCGAGTCCATCAGCAGCAGCACATCCTTGCCCGTCTCCACCAGGCGCTTGCACCGCTCGATGGCGATGTCGGCCACGCGGACATGGTTCTCCAGTTCCTCGTCGTTCGAGGAGGCGTAGATTTCGCACGTCGGCAGGTCGCGCTTGAAGTCGGTGACTTCCTCCGGCCGCTCGTCCACCAGCAGCACCATCACGTGCACCTCCGGGTGGTTCTCCAGGCAGCCCATGGCGATGTCCTTGAGCAGCGTCGTCTTGCCCGCGCGGGGCGGCGAGACGATGAGGCCGCGCTGGCCCATGCCAATCGGGCAAAAGAGGTCGATCACGCGCGTCGTCATCCGCCCGTCCTTGCACTCGAGCTTGAGCTGCTTGTCCGGCTGGATGGTGGTCAGTTGCGTAAAGTCGGGCAGGTGCCGGCGTTGGTCGAGCGTCAGACCGTCCACCTTTTCAATAAAGCGCACCTTGGGGTTGGGGAAGCGCTCGTCGTGCATGGCCTGCGCCTCGATGAGCGAGCCCCGCTTCAGCTTGAAGCGGTGCAGCAGCTCGCGCGGCAGGAACGGGTCCGTCGGGCGTGTTTTGCCGTTGCGGGCGGGGTCGAGCAGGCTCCCGCACTTGTTGTTGTCGGGCTCGAGGATGCCCTTGACCTGGATTTGGTTCCGGGGCGTGAGAGTATCAGTCATGGTGGGTGGGCGGCGCCGCCGCAAGGGTGGCGCAACCGGGGGGAATCAGCTAAGGGAGCAAGCCGTCAACGGTCAGTCCCTGGGGGACGACGCCTCTCCACCGCGCAAGCGGGGATATAAGTCTCCAAGGCGGGCAGGCGTGGTACGCAGACAACACCCCGGAATCCAAACGGCTAAAACGTGAGCGGCTCTTTCGTTTAACCCCGGCCAACGCCACATGGTTGCAGCAACTGCCAGGCACGTTTTACCGCGCCACGATGAGGTGCCTATTCCGTGCTGGCAAGCCCAAAGATAATGCTCCCATGGGGGCGCAGGCTTGCTGCGTTCTTCAATCTATAGCCCCGCTCCCTAGAAGCTGCACCCCAGCGTCAGCGCCCCGCGCCACTGGTCGTTTTGCGGCTGCGTGCGGAAGGTCTTGGTCTCGTAAATGATCAGGAAGGAGCCGCGGAAGTGGCCGTATTCCACCACCCAGCCGCCAAAGCATTCCGCCACCAGCGGCTCCTGCTGCACGTGTGCGCTTTTGGCCAGCGTGTTGCCATTGAGGCTGATGTCCCGCGCCACGGCCCGCTCTTCCCCGCCAAAGCAGAAATATGCCGAAAGGGAGTCCAGCGAGTAGCTCGTGGCGGAGCCTGCCGCCGTGCCGCCGGGTTGGTACGCCATGCTCGAGATTTCGCCCAACCGCATCCGCGACGGCCCAAAGTCCAGCGGCAGATGGTAGCCAATGCGGCCCATCGCGCCCACCGCGCCGTAGTCCCAGCCATTGCCCGCCGTCACCACCCCGTGGGCCAGCACGTCGTAGCCAAAGGTCTGCTTCACCGCGCCGTTGTAGTTCGTCAAGCCCGGCACGCGCCAGTCCTGCCGGTACGTCAGCTGCAGCACCGGCTCCGTCTTCAGCTGGTGGCCCCAGCCTTGTGGGTCGGTCGATTTGATGAGCGTGTGGAAACTCTGCTGCAAATCCTCCGCGCCCGAATACGGGCCAATGAGGCCGATGTTCGCCTCAAACAGCGCCCGGCGTTCCGCCGTCTGGCGGATCAGGTCCATGCCCACGCCCAGCCAGCCCGCATACGGGTGGTCGGTCGCCGGCGGGGGATTCAGCTTCAGGTCGCTCGGCGTGTACATATTCAACTGCACCGACGCTCCCGCGGCCACCGAGGCCCACTCGTCATTGATGAAGCTGATGGAGTTGAACCAATCGCCCAGGCCCACCGGCACCAGCGGCACTTGCTCCCAGCTGCGGTAGTTCGGCGTCGTGTACGCCAGGCGCAGTCCGGAGGTGAAGTCGCGGTCGTCATGGATGAACCAGTCATTCTCATGCGAAAGCTCCCAGATGCCGCTCGGGAAAGCGGGCGCATATTCCGCCCCTTTGGCGTTTTCCGGTGCCGCCGCGCCCGACGGCATCGCCGCGATTTGCGCCGGCAAAACCGGGGTGAATACGAGATAACCCAGCAGCAGCGCCAGGGAGCGGGTGGACGGCGTAAATCGTTGCATTCGATGGGGGTTAAAGCACAGCTCCCGCCCCCGCGCAACTGAATTTCGATGGCGCATTTTTTGTCCACCCATCGGGGGTTTTTGCCGCCCTGTTCTGGTGTGTGTTACACTTCGGAAAACATTGACTTTCAACCCTTAAACTGAGACAATGGTTCGCTGCCCTCGTTGGCGCAGCCCCTCCTATGGAACTTACCTTTGAAGTCATCCAGCAGTTGGAAGGCAGCTTCGTCGCCGCCTGTTATAGCGAGAATATCTACACCGAAGGCTCCTGCCTCGAGGAACTTCACGAGAACATCGTCTCCGCCATCGATGTCCGCTTCGAAGGCCGCCCCAAACCCGAACCGGGCAACGTCCGCCTCATGCTGTTCCGGGAGTAGGGGTAGATTATCGCAAATTCTCTAATACTAAGTGGCATCATGGCGTTGCACCAATCACGTCGCATAGTGACTTGTAATGATCGAAGTCTCTAGACTTTAGTCCACTGATTACTTTGCCGACGCATAATTGCGCAGCGGTGATAAAGCTCGGTTGCTGCAATGCCCGATTCACACCTTGAAGGTGGGATGCATCATCGGCGAATTTTTGAATCTCACGTTGTTCCTCTGGTGTTGCGAATAACAGGTCGAGCTTAGCCGACCATTTAGGTATGGAAGGCTTTTTGAAACCTAGGTACGCCTCCAGAAATTTCCTCAGTAGATTTGGTGCCGTGTATGCTTCGTGCATTGAAGGGGCTTGAGCGTTTGCAAAAGCATATAATTGCGCGAAAATAAAGTGATATTCCGACTTATACTTGCGAAGCAATACAGGAAGGTCTTCTAAGGTTGCAATCCACTGCGCGCCACCGTCAAGCGTCCTATTGACATAGTATGCACTGGCATCAGGATTATTCCTATATTGCGAGCGTGGGTCGAACCACTCGTCCTTCATGAGGTTAAATAACTCACTATTGTGCGTGGAGACAAAGATTTGCAGGCAAGCAGAGAGATGCTCTGCAATTAACGCGTAGATTGCGTAAATATGATTTGAATCGAGACTGGAGATGGGGTCATCAATGAAGACGATAGTATCGGCCAGCACTGCGCCATTAGCTTCGAGGCTAATGAGGAAATAGGCAAACGCGATTGCAGTCTTCTCTCCATCGCTAAGGTTTGCAGCCGGTACGCCATCTCGACGGAACTCGAAGAGGCCATCGCCAACGGCCGCGACCTCGATATTGTTTCCCGTCAATAGAAAATGAAGCACGTCGTTCAACTTTGCTGCACCGATAGATTGCTGACGCACTTGCAATTCAATGGCTGTGATTTGTTCAACAACCCGCCCTACTACTCGTCTTGCATCTTCTGCGCGATTGAAAGTCTCAATCTGACGACTTTCCTTGCTTGTCAGATCATTGTCACGAAACAGCAGTCCAGCAAAATGCTTTTCTAGTGCTGTTCGCGCATTTGTCTTTGTTTGAGCCAACGCATTGGCAGCTTGATTGTGTCGTTGGATAAGTGCATTAACCTGCTCTACGAGCATTAGCCCTTCCGCTGCACGTGCAAGATCTGCCTTCCAGGCAACCATAGTTTCAATTCGTGTTTGCTTCTCAGCAAGTTTTTCAATCATTGCTGCGCGCAACTGATTGACCCATTCCGACCAGTTCTGGATTTGATTCCGCAAATCCATGAACTCGGTCTTGAGATCAGGGTAAAAATCTCGCTCATCAGGCAGCTGCATATTCAACTGGAGATTCTGGAGATTCTGAATCCTCATGTTAAGCTCTTGGACCATAGCTTCATACTCACGGGAGAAATGCCCCCTTAGTCGGTCTAGCCGTGCATCAGAAATGGCTGAACCGCAGAAATCACACTCTTGCTTGCTTTGATGAAGCATTAGGCCTGTGCGCACCCAAGCTTCTAGGTTGTGGTCGGATTTTAGTTGGTCAATTGCTCGATTTGAGGCGGTCTGAGATAGTAAGGTGGAGATGATTGCGCCTTGTGCTATCAAATCCGGCATGATTATCGGAACTGTATGCAGCGCTGTCCAAGCGTTAGTCGTGCGACAAATCTCAAGTTTTGCAGTCACCTCAGCATCGGTCAAAAGAGAAGCGGTGTAACTTTGTCGTACCTCATCGACTCTCCGCATTAGATTAGGTCGACGGAAGGTTCGGTCTCCAATCAGACTTCCTGCGTCTCTGGCCTTGTCTGTGCCCAGTTGGTCAATCTCTGCTGCGGCCCGGCTTGCTTGCTCTTGTAGCTCTGTTTCCAACCGCAGAACATAATCGCGTCTGCGGTTCAATAGTTCAAGGCGTTGACGCAGTGCAACATTTTGAGCGCCAAGGATAAAAACTGCGGGAGCAGTATGCTCCTGGGCGAAGTTTGTAACAACAAATTCACGGTTGAACACGCGAATCTTTGGTGGGGGACTTATTGAGAGAGATGCTTGCGTCACCGCTGAGCCGTCTCCGAGAGCAAGTTGAAACGTCGAAGTTGGCCAGCTGGAAATGTTCTCAGGACGCTCCAGGATCTGAAATAGTCGAGAAAGGGTAGTTTTTCCGGAATAATTCCAGCCATAAATTAGATTGCATTTTCCGAAGGCTGGGATTCCGCCTCCTTGAAAATTACGGTAAATGCCAAACCCGCGAAGATGGTCAATTCTTTTGATCATACTTTGGACTCCACTTCTGATGAACTTCGCCCCTGCTAAAGTAAAAAGAGAAGTTATGCCTTATCTTGTTACTTTGGCTCGATTCAATTATAAGGTTTTATAACGATTTATAACTATTTTGTAACTTCATCTTGTTCTATGAAAGTATGTATTTCAAGTTTTTAACCAATAGAGTAATGTCGCGCGGATTTGCTTGCCGCCGGTCTGGAGTCCCCGCATAGTCAAAAGCAGATAGGCTGTGCGTCTCACCCGGGATATACAGGCCCTTCCTTTCGCCGACATAGCTCAGTTGGTAGAGCTACGGTTTTGTAAACCGTCGGTCGTCGGTTCAAGTCCGACTGTCGGCTCTCTTTTCCCTCTTACTTGTAGAATTCCCGGATCTGCGCCTCCGCATAAGCGGCGTCTTCCGGGTCGATCGAGCCCGCGGCGATATATTTGCGCAGGTTCGCCAGGCAGGTTTCCAGCCCCGCCTGCCGGTCCGCGCCGGGCTTTTCCGGCAGCAGCTCCGTCCGCAGTTTCACGTCCACTGGGTTCGGCGTCAGGCCGCCCGCTTCGGCGCGCACGTAAAGATCTTCCGGCACAAACCCGGCCTTGGTGATGACCACATGGGTGTTCGCCAGCTTCGGCAGGATGAGTGACATCGGCGTCTGCCCGACCACCGTGTTGTTGATGGTCACGTTCGCATGGCTGGGCGCGGAGTTGAAGGCCACGCTTTCCTGCAATTCCCCGTTGGAGATTGTCTCGCAGCTCGTCAGCAGCAGCACTCCCGCGGCCAGCAGGCCCGTGATCCAGCGTCCGTCGAAATTTCGCATGGGCCATTTTGAACACATTTATCCCCGCCGCGCCAATTAAAAATGCGAGGGGAAATTCACGCCGCTACCTCGCAAAAAATGCCTGTACCTCTCATGTAGGGGCGCAGTCTTGCTGCGCCCGCTTTTCCATGCGCCAGCCTACTTGCTCCATTCCAGCATCCTCTGCAGCGGCAGGCGCGCCTTCTCCATCACCTCCGGGGGCAGCTCAATCCGCGGGGCCAGGTTCTTCAGGCACGCATGGAGCTTCTCCAGCGTGTTGAGCTTCATGTACCGGCAGTCATTGCACGCGCACTTGTCTGTCGGCCCGGCGATGAAGGTCTTGCCCGGCACTTCGCGGTGCAGCCGGTGCAGCATCCCCGATTCCGTCACCACGATGAAGGCTTCGGCCTTGTTCTTTTGGCAATAGGCCACCATCTTCTCCGTGCTGCACACTTCATCAGCCAGCTCACGCACAGCCTGCGTGCATTCCGGGTGGGCCACCACGGGCGCGCCCGGAAACTTTGCCTTCATCTTTTCAATCGCGCGCGTGGTGAAGAGCACGTGCGCGTAGCAGCTTCCCGGCCACAGACGCATCTGCCGCCCCGTCTTTTGCATCACCCACTGGCCCAGGTTCTGGTCGGGCACGAATAAAATCTCCCGTTCCTTCGGCACGCGCTCGACAATCTTCACCGCGTTGCCGCTGGTCACGATCACATCGCTCAGCGCCTTTACCGCCGCCGAGCAGTTGATGTACGCCACCACGTAAATCCCCGGGTTCGCCGCCTTGTACGCCGCCAGCTTGCCCGCCGGGCACGAGTCCGACAGCGAGCACCCCGCGTCCAGATCCGGCAGCAGCACCGTCTTGCCGGGATTCACGATTTTCGCCGTCTCCGCCATGAAGTGTACGCCGCAAAAGGCGATCACGTCCGCATTGGTCTTCTCCGCCGCGTAGGAAAGCCCCAGCGAGTCGCCCACAAAGTCCGCCACGCGCTGGATGGCATCCACCTGGTAGTTGTGCGCGATGATGACGGCATTACGCTCCTTTTTCAGCCGGAGCACTTCCTCCTGCAACGCCGTGAGCGGTGCCGGTTCGCCCCGCTGTGGCGCGATGACCAGCGGCTCATAATTCAGGTACGGGAAGGTGGCGGTGGCCATGGATGAACAGGGGAAAGTTTGATTCTGACCGCTGCAACACAAATGCCAAGCCTCCCTTTAACAAACTTGCGCAAGATTACCTGCGGTTTGCGTCTTCACTCGGCGGCACCGTGTTTCAGCCGGTGCGGATAAGAGCCCTACGAGCGCTCCGGCTCCGTGGGTTCGCTCGCGCGCAGCCGGGCGATGTCCGCCTCGATTTCACGGAAGGCCGCATACTTGCGCAGCCCCGCCAGGTCAGGGTCTTCCCGTAGCCAGTCCAAATCCCGGTAGCCCACTTCCACGGCCCGGCGCAATGCGCGCATGGCGTCGGCCTTGCGGCGTTTCAGGGCCAGCGAGCAGGCGAGGTTGTAGTGCGCCGTCGGGTTGTTCGGGGCCAGGCGCACGAGCTTGCGGTCCATCCGCAGTCCTTCGTCGATGCGCCCTTCTTTCGTGTACAGCCCCCCCAAGAGCTCGATGACTTCCCGGTCCGCCGGGTTGCGGCGCAACACGCCTTCGTAGAACTTGATCTGAAATTCAGTGTCGGGTTTGGACATGAAAATTTATTTTTGGCGGGTGGAGGACGCCGTCGCCGTGGATGCATGGGGGCAGCGCGCCCCGCGGGCCAGCGCCCGGCACCGCGCCGTCACCTGTAGGCGCTGGGCCTCCGGCTCCATGTCCCGCTTGTCGCACACCGTCTTGCCGTACCATTCCATGAACGGCGCATCCACTTCAAAAATCTTGTCGCAGTCGAGGCAGATGAGCTGTGCCTGGAACGTGCGCACCCGCGCATTGGCCATGTAGTACTTGTAATCGCGCCCCACGTCCACCTCGCGCACCAGCCCGCTTTCCGTCAGGATGGGCAGGCTCCGGTACACCGTCGCGCGCGACACCGAGTCATCCAGCGCCCGGGCGCGCTCCAGCAAGTCCTCCGCCGTGAAGTGGTCGTGTTGGTTGAAGGCCGCATCAAAAATCGCCAATCGCTGGTTTGTCACGCGCAGGCCCTTGCTCGCCAGGAATTCCTTGAACGTCTCGCGCGGGTTTTCCACGGCAATCGATGGCTCGCCCACGGGCATGCGCTGCGGCGTGCCGGAGGTTGTGGTGTTGGAGGCGGGTGCGGCCATCAAAAACGGCGGTTCGGTTATTGAGACAAAATTGACACTAAAGCCCCGGAACGTCAACGTCAGGATGACACCGTCATCTCGTCATCGCTCCCATGCCTCGCGAACCACAACCCGACTTTTTCCCCGAGCTGGCGCCTGCCGCCCAGTCCGGGCGCAAGGCCGGGGCATCGGCCTCCGCGGGCGGGGAGGGCAAGGACAGCCACCTCATCGAGGTTCTGCCGCTCGCGGGCGTGGACCACGCGCTGGCCTACCGCCTGCCGCCGCATCTCGTGGGCGTGGTCTCGCCGGGCTGCCTCGTGCGTGTGCCTCTCCGGCACAAGCCCGTCCTCGGCATCGTCGAACGGCTGGGTACGGAGCAGGATGTCCCGGCTTCCAAGGTCAAGAACGTGCTCGAGCTTGTTTTCCCCGAGCCGATATTGACACCCGAGCTGCTCGCGCTCGCCCGCTGGATTGCCGCCTACTACCTCGCGCCGCTTGAAACTGTTTTTGAAACGATGATCCCCGCGCCCGTGCGCGCCGGTATGTCGTCCCGCTTGGAGCGCCTCTTGCGGCCGGGCCGCCTGACGTTGACCGATGAGGAGCTTGCCGGGCTCGAGCGTCGCGCCAAAAAGCAGGCGGTCGTTTATCGCTTCCTTAAGGCCCAGGCCATCCCCGTCGCGCGTGGATTGCTGCTTACCCGCCTCAAGGTGTCCGCCGCCACCCTCGATGCCTTGGTGGAAAAAGGCCTGGCCGAGGAAGTCTCCCGCGAAAGTCCGCGCCATGCTTATGATGACGAGCTTTCCCGCGCGGAGGCCGCCGCCGTGGGCAAGTTTGAGTTGAACGAGCACCAGCGTGCCGCCGTGACTGATATTGCCGCCAGTCTCACTGCCGGCAAATTTCAAACCCATCTGCTGCACGGCATCACCGGTTCCGGTAAGACGGAGGTTTACCTGCAATCCATCCGCACGGCCCTGGCTGCCGGCGGGGGCGTCATCTACCTCGTGCCCGAAGTCGCGCTCACTCCGCAGACTGTCGGCCGTTTGCGCTCTGCCTTGGCCGATACCGGTGCGCAGGTGGTCGTCTGGCACAGCCACCTCAACGCTGGCCAGCGGTTCGATTCGTGGACTGCCGTGGCCCGGGGTGAGGCGAGGGTGGTGGTCGGCGCGCGCTCTGCAGTCTTTGCGCCGGTGGCCAACCTGCGCCTCCTTGTTGTGGATGAGGAGCACGAACCCGCCTACAAGCAGGAGGAAGCCCCCCGCTACCATGGCCGCGACGCCGCCGTGTATCGCGCCAAACTGTGCGAGGCCGTTTGTGTGCTGGGTTCCGCCACGCCTGCGCTCGAGTCGTTGCACAACGCCCGCCAGGGTCGTTACAAATTAAACCGCCTGCCCGAGCGCGTTGATGGCCGCGGCCTCCCGGCCATGCGCCTCGTCGATCTGCGCCACCAAAGCACCAAGGGCCACGGCCCCGCCGTCATTTCCCGCGAGCTCGCCGGCGCCATGCGCGAACGCTTTGAAAAGCGCGAGCAGACCATCCTCTTTCTCAACCGCCGCGGTTTTTCCTCCTCCATGCTGTGCAAGGAGTGCGGCTTTGTCGCCCATTGCCATAACTGTAGCGTCGCGCTCACGTACCATCGCACGGACGAGCGCCTGCGCTGCCACTGGTGCGGCTATACTGAGCCCGCGCCCAAGCGCTGCCCGCAATGCCGGGCCGAGGACATCCGCTGGCGCGGCTTTGGCACCCAACGCGTCGAGGAATCCGCCCACCGCGTGCTCCCCCGCGCGAAGATCGTGCGCCTCGACTCCGACACCATGGGCAAGAGCACGCTCTTCCGTCAGATCCTCGCCGACTTCCGCAAGGGCAAGATCGATGTCCTCGTCGGCACGCAGATGATTGCCAAGGGTCTCGACTTCCCGAACGTCACCCTCGTTGGCCTGGTCGATGCCGACCTTTCATTGCACCAGTCCGACTTTCGCTCCAATGAGCGCACCTTCCAGCTGCTGGTGCAGGTCTCCGGCCGCGCGGGCCGGGGCGACACCGCTGGCGAGGTCTTTGTGCAGACCTATGCCCCCGCCGCCACGCCCATCCAGTTCGCCAAACGCGCGGACTTCGATGGCTTTCTCGATGCCGAGCTCGCCCAGCGCAAGGAATACCATTACCCGCCGGCCCGCCGCCTCATCCGCCACGTCTTCCGCGGGCACAACGCCGAGAAGGTAAAGTTCTTTGCCGAACAATGGGCTCGCCGCGCTGAGGAACTGCTCAAGGACGCCGCCGAGCTCCGCGGCCCCGCGCCCCCGCCGCTGGAAAAGATCAAAGGCTACTACCGCTATCACCTTTGGTACTTTGTTGATAGCATCACGCGCATCGCCCCGCTCCTGCACCAGCTTCGCGAGGAGTTCCCCTTCGACAAGGATGTCCACGAGGTCATCGACGTTGACCCGGTGGACGGCAGCGATCCGTTCAATGAGTTTTACGGTGGGGGCACGCTG
>JBEHYY010000031.1:0-47560 GCA_048497935.1 Verrucomicrobiota bacterium | reverse complement strand
GCGGCCGGCGGCTTCGGTCAGCGCGGGCTGCATCACCGGCGCGTAGATGGCCTTGAGTGGACAGATGCTCCTTGGCGAGCCTGATTCGTTTGTCGCCTTGGGGCAGGTCCGAGTGCGCAATGCGCAGCTTGGCCAACTGCAATTACTGGGGGCTCTTTCCCGAACCCTGGCGGATATCAAGTTTCCCCTCGGCGAATTTTCGCTTACGGCGGCCTCCAGCGACCTGCAAATCGCACACCAATATCTGCGTTTCCCCAACCTGGTCATAACCGGACCGTCAGCACGCATTCTCGCCGCCGGTGTTTATAACATCCAGGGCAGTGATTTGGATTTCAACGCCCTGATTTTTCCCATTGGCGAATGGGACTCGTTTCTCCTGAAGCAGATTGCCAGCATCATGAACCCCTTCAGCAACACCGTGACCTTGAAATTGCACGGCAAAATTGAAAAACCGGAGTGGAACGTGAGCATGAACCCCCTGCGGCTTTTTGAAGACCGCACTGTGGAAGGCCCGTCCATTCCCGGCCATCCCTCCGACGCCAAAGGCGCGCCGGAACTGCCCGAACTGCCGCCGCCTCCCCGGTTGTCAGAGCTACCTGTGGAAAAGAAATAGTGTCTGACAGGGGAGATGGCATAGGTAACCGCGGCGGGTTAAGTAAAGCTGTCGATTGAACAACGTGTAGTGCAGACGTTTCCCCCGAGCCGTGCTCCCAACCTATCAAACCGATCCAACCAAGCCAACGGAGCCAACCATCCCCTAACACTTTTATTTTTATATTGGTAAAGTGCGCGGCATCCAACGCAACCCGCCGCGCTCATGACCACCTCCTCCGCCCCCGATCGCGCCTCTCCACCCGCCAAGCACTCCAGCAGCCACGGGGACTCGGCCCGTTTTACCCGGGAGCGCATAGCCGCGGACCGCCGGCTGCGCTTCAACCCCATCCGCCATCTTTCGCCGGAATCTTTGGGACGCGCACTGGATGCGTTCAACCTGGGTTATCTGCAGCCGGCGGCATTGCTGTGGGATGCCATGGAACGGCGGGACGATGTGCTGCAAGGTGTCTCGGCTAAACGCAAAAAGGCCGTGGCACAGTTGGACTGGGAGATTCTGGCTTATGACGATTCTCCCGCCGCCCAACGCCACCGCCTCGCCCTCAATCATTTCTACAGCAACCTGACCGCCACCCATGCCTGTGAGCCGCATCACCGCGGCGGTGTGGGCCTCCTCATCAAGCAGATGCTGGATGCCTTGGGGAAGAAATACGCCGTGCATGAAATTATCTGGCAGCGCCTGCCGGCCAACCCGGCTGCCGGGGGTGACTTTCCCCGCACCCAATTAACCGCCACGTTTCGATTTGCCCCCCTCTGGTTCTTTGAAGCCCGCAGCGG
The DNA here is from genome assembly GCA_048497935.1 of Verrucomicrobiota bacterium. GTDB lineage: Bacteria > Verrucomicrobiota > Verrucomicrobiia > Opitutales > JABDGR01 > JABDGR01. The sequence goes on along the minus strand of JBEHYY010000031.1, from coordinate 46,171 downwards.
TCCCCTGCGTTTTCTGACGGAAGAGCTGGCATATGAAGGCGTGGACTTGGCACCCGGACAATGGCTGGTCACCTGTGGCGATGGTTTGATGGAGAGCTGCTCCATTGCCTTTTTATTCAAGCATCTACCTTTGCGCGATTGGCTGGTTTACTGCGAACGCAATGGTATGCCTGGAGTACGTGGGGTTACCGAGGCTGCACCTGGGACGCCAGAATGGGATGCCGCCCGCGAGGCAGTGCGCGATTTCGGAGCGGAGTTTCAAGCCTTGATGTCACAAGGCACGGAAATAACACCGGTGGATCTATCCACCCGAGGCGAACTGCCCTATCCCCTGCTAGTCGAACGCATGGACCGGGCCATGGCGGCACTCTGGCGCGGGGCGGATCTCTCCACCCTATCAAAAAGCCAAGGCCTCGGCGCGTCGCTTCAGGCCAATGAAACTCTGATGCTTCAGCAGGACGACGCCTCCCTGATTTCAGAAACCCTCAATAGCCAGGTTGATGCTTTCGTTGTGCGGGAATTATTTGGCAACGAACGACCGCGCGCGGGCTTTCACCTGAAAACCGATACCGACGCCGCGCGGCTGGCGCATCTTGAACTGCTGGAGCGTCTTGTTCGCCTCGGTGTGCCCGTGGCTGCTGCCGGCTTGCATGAACGCCTGGGATTGCCCGTGCCCGCCGTCGGCGAAGCCACACTGCCCCTGAAATCCTAAATTTCCTCCCATGTCTAATCCATCTGCCATAACCGAGCCCGTCTCCAATCCTGTTCACCCGGCTGCGCTGGGCGCGGCGAATGAACTCACTGCCACGCTCAAACCGGGCCGGTGGCTGAAGTTGGCCGAATATGGCAACTGGCCCCACCCCTCGGGCTTGCAATGCTTCACACCTGATGCGGCCGGAAAAATGGTGCAACACTTTCAATCACTCTGGGGCCGCTTGCGGCGCAAGTTTGGTGGTGTGCCGGTATATGTCGGCCACCCCGACGACCCCAGTTTTGCCGGCCAGTCTGGACATGACGACACGCGGGCTTATGCGTGGGTCACGGCCCTCGAAGCACGCCCTGACGGATTGTATATGCTGCCCCAGTGGAGCGAGGCTGGCAATGAATTGCTGGACAATGCGTTCTATAAATTCCTATCCCCGCGCTGGCAACTGCGCTCATTGGGCAATGGGGCATTTGAACCGGTGCGTCTGCTTTCCATCGGGCTGACGAATCATCCCAATATCCCCGGTGAAGCCATCGCCAACCAGCAATCTACGTCCACACCGGAATTAACGAAGCATCTTTTACCCCAGTTAATCGAAACGCTCGAGCTGGATGCCGCCGCCCCGCCGGAAGCATTGTTGACGAAGGCTGAACAACTGGCCCAAGCGGCGCGCGATACCCGCGCTGCGCAAATCGAATCGGCGCGTTTTTACCGTCTCGCCACTGATGCCGACTCCGCGCGCCAGACCGCTGAACGCCGGGTGGAAGCGGAGCGTACCGCCCGAATTGAAGCGATTCTGGATTGTGCAGAGTGGCGAGGGCAAATCCCCCCCGCCGAACGTGTTCACTGGCGTGAACAGTTTCAGGCTGATTTTGACCAAGCGCAAACTGCGCTCGCCAATGCCCATACAACAGCCAATGCGCTGGAGTCCAACCGCCTGCGGCCAGCCGGCTCCATTCCACTCACGGCGCAGTTGGCCACAAGGCGACCCGGCGCCACCCGGTTGGCGGACGCGGAGCGCTTTCTGACTTTGGTCAACGAGCGCATGGCCCGCACGGGAGAAGATTACGCCACCGCCTTTGCCCGCGCCAAGCGTGAACACGCGGTGCTGTTTGATGCCTGATTTTCCACCACTCAGTTCCCACCCTCCAACCCAAACCATACCATGACCATGATCCCCTACCGATTCCGGGCTTTGTGCGCGCTGATTGCCGCTCATCGCCCCCTCCACCGCGCCAGCATTCGTGATTGGCGTCAACCGGTGTTTGCCAACATTGCCCAAGGCACCCATGCCGGTTATGTGACCGTGACCGCCGCTTCCAGCTTCCCCGGCAAATACCTGCTGGCAAAAGCCAATGCCAGTGCGGGCAAAGTTGACCCGTGCGGCGTGTCCGACTGTCCCGCGGGAGTCGCCACTGACGAAGCGGACATCGGTGACCCGTTGGCGCTGAAGCTCCCTGGAGTCAGCCCGCAATCTGTGTTGATTACGGCTAGCGGCACGCTGGCTGCCGGCGCCTACATTTATGCGGCGGCCAATGGCCGTGTGCAGGGCGAACCGACTTCCGCAGGCACTTATTATCTCGTCGGCCGTGCGCTGACGGCATCGAGCGGCGCAGGCGACCAGATCGAGGTGGAAACCTGTGTGCCCGTGAAGCTCATCGTCCTTGCCAAGCCGACGAGCACAGCCGCTGCCATCAACGCGCTGACCTTCAGCTCCACGCCCACCCAGGCCCAAGCCCAGGCCTTGCAAAGCGCAGTGGCCACGCTGGCGACTGATTTTCTGGCCATTACCAGCGCAGCCGCGACGCCCACGCTGCTCAAAGTGCTCACCGTCTAATCAATCAACCCTCAACCTGAAGTAGAAAAATCCCACCAATCATGAACGATCTCCCCACTCCTCCGGCGTTGCATACCTTGCCCGCTGATACCGGCCACAATCCTTCGCAAGTCGTGTGCGCCGCCAATGAAGCACGCTTCGCCTCCACCCACTATTCCGAGCCGCTGACCGCCTTCACTGTCGGCTGGCGCGACCCGGAAAACCTCCAGGCCTTGCTGGACTTCCTGGCACCCCCGGTGCCGGCCGGCCGGCGATTTGAGTTCAAGCGCCACGATAATGCGGAGGCGTTCTTCTCCGAATCAGACGACATCCGCGCCATCGGCTCCTCCTTCAAGCGGGTGGAATACACCGGCGACTCCGTCCTCGGCAAAACCCTCAATAAGGGACTAACCATCCGGGTGGATCATGACGAGGCCGTGGGCGATGACTGGCAGGAACGCTATGTGCAGCTGCTGCTCAATCGACTGTTGCGCAATGAAGTGCGCCGGGCGTTTGGGGCCCTGCAAGCTGGAGCCAGCATCGACACCAAGACTTGGCCGGAAGATGGCACCGCCGCCAATCCGGATGCCGATCTGCGTGCCGCCTTGATTGACGCCGCGGATGCTTCGGGTGTGCGGCCCAACCGCGTGCTCTTTGGCGAAGGCGCCTGGGCCTTGCGGAGCGCGTGTTATGACGCCCAAAACAATGCTGGCGCGCGTCGTTCGGCCGATCTCACACCTGATGATCTGGCGCGCAAGCTGTTCGTCGATGGCGTACGGGTCGCCGCGGCTCGTTACCAGACCTCGCCCAGCGCCAAGGCCGCCATCGTGGGCAACCAAGTGTTTTGTTTTTATGCCGAACCGCTGCCCGGCAAGGACGAACCAGCCAACCTCAAGCGATTCTACACGCCCACGGGCAGCGGCGGTCCCTTCCGAGTCTTCCTCGAAGACCATGCCAAGTACACCGACATCTCCGTCGAACACTACTCGACAGTGATTGTCACCTCTGAGCTGGGCCTCAATGGCCTGACGATCAGCGCATCGTAAACCCCTCGCCTCCTATTCCATGCACCTCCGGTCCCATCCCGGGGGTGCGTGGTCCGGATAACCTTCAGCCAAGGCCTTCTATGTCGTGGTCACCCTTAACTCCCGCAGACGTGCTTGCCTGCCTGGCCGCACCACAAGTGGATGCCTTGCGCCAGCGCTCTCTTGCCCCCGGACAAAATGATCCACTCTCCCTCATCCTCAGTGATGTGACCGCCCGCGTGCGTGCGGAGATTCGCGGCAACCGCCGCAACCGGGTTGAGCAAAATCCCGTGCTGTTACCAGCGGAATTAAAATTGGCCGCTACTTATCTCGCGCTAGAAGCACTCCAGGCGCGGTTGCCCAACCTGGCACTTTCTCCCGATCAAGTACGTCTGGCGGCGGAAGCCCGCACGCTACTTGCACGAGTTGCCCGGGGCGAAGTGCCCATTGCCCCTCCGGTCGAGCCCGACAGCGCCTTGGAGACCGCCACACCCTATGGGCTCGAAGTTGTGAGCCATCGCCGCAGTCGTGTGTCAGGGCGCAACCTTACCGGGCTTTAATCGCCCAGAACTGCCATGACCAGCATTCTTGAAAATTTGCAGATGGCGGTCGTGCGCCAGCTGCGCGAGCAATCCACTCTTGCGAGTGCAACCATCATGGCGCGACGCACCGTGGACCTTGACAGCCAAATCGAGGCGGCCACGCAAGCATCGTTGGGCATGAGCATTATTGTGCTCGATCCCTGCCCAAGCCGCGTCGAGCTGTCACTGCCAGGTCCGGTATTCCAGGAAATCACCATCACCTTGCGGCTTGTTGAAAATTTGCTGATCAAGCCAAACGGCCCCGGTTTGCTGGCCGCAGCCGAACAAACCAGCCATGCACTCCACTTATGGCCACTGCCCACGCCTTGGGCAGACAGTGTCCTGCGATTGGCCGAGCGAAACCCGTGGACCACCCTGGCAAATCCTGTGCGGGGCACAGTGACACTTGATCTTCATTTCATAGCCGCCGGACCGGTGGCCGTGGGCTGCCCCTGATTATCATGAAAATCCGCCTTGGTAACATCGAACTGTCACGCGGCCTGGCCCTGCGCGAGTCCCCCACCCGGTTTTCACTCGCCAGCCGGCGAGAAATCCAAGTGGCCCGGACAGTGCGCGCAGCCGAGGGCAGGGTTTTTGACCGTGGTAACGCACAAACTGTGGTCACCTTCACCATCACCCGAAGGCATGACTGCGCTGAACGCGCACTGCGCTTTGCGGCAACCCACCCAGCCCAGCTAGCGGCTACCAGCGATGGACTGGTATTAACTAGCGAAGACGGCCCCGTGGCTGCGGAGCTGTATTTGCCCCATGCCGTGCTGCACCGCCTGCATTGCGAGCCAGCCGGCCTGGTTACCCATACGGAATACGAATTCATCGGCGGCGCATTGACGAACCAGCCCACGGCTTCCTGACCGTTCCTTTTCACCAACATCACCCAACCATCCCCTCCCACCCATATTATGACCACTCTTGGACGCACCCGCCTCCGTCTTGCCACCGACCTCGCTGTTTTTGATGCCCCGCTGGACATCCTGCGCCGAACCACACCGCAATTTTGGCGTGGCAATGATCTGCAATTCGAATTGGCGCTGTTTTTCAATGGCACCCTGCTCAGTGTGTCCAATCTGGCGAGCCTGACGCTGGAAGTCCGTCCACTTGGCGCTAATGGCGGCCCGCCCGACCCCAGCTTCACGCCCCTCATGGGCGCAACCATCTCAAGCTTTGATGACACCACCACGCTGGAGGACTGGCATTCAGGGGCAAAGCAACAGGCAGTCGTGGCCTTTACCGCCGCACAAAGCAATATTGCCGCAGGCGCAGCGTGGCTCTCCATTTTTGCCATCACGAAGGATACCCCCGGGCGCGTCATCACTCTTTGCGCCGGCCCCGTGCGCGTCCTGGAGGATGGTGCTGGCCTAGCCACCACGCCATTGCCTGCGGCAGATACCTTTTACACCTCGACCCAGAGTGATGCCCGGTTCGCGTTGCTTGGCGCGGGGGGCGAAGGTGGCGCACCGGCGGGCGACAGCAATCCTCTTGCGAATGGCACTGCCGCACCCGGCACGGCCATGGCCTATTCCCGGGCCGACCATGTGCACCCAACCGACACCGCACGCGCCGCAGCCATTCATGCGAACCAACACACCAGTGGCGGGAGCGACCCGGTTACCGTTGCGCAAAGCCAGGTAACAGGATTGACCGCAGCGCTGGCTGCCTTGGCACCGCTGGCTTCCCCAACCTTCACCGGCACACCGACGGCACCGACCATTTCACTTGCAACAGATGTTAGCACCAAGATTGCCACCACCGCATTTGTGCAAGCCGCCATCACCGCGGCAGGGGGTGGAGGCACTTGGGGCTCCATTGGCGGAACGCTTTCCAGCCAGGCAGATTTGACGGGTGCCTTGGCCGCCAAAGCACCTCTGGCCTCTCCAGCGTTCACTGGCACGCCCACCGCGCCCACTCCGGGCGGCAGTGACAACTCCACCAAAGTGGCCACCACCGCTTGGGTGCGCGGCTACACTTTCCCTGTGTCAAATGACGGCAGCGGACATTATTACATCGGTGGCAGCGGCCCAATTACACTGGAATCTGGCAACCCCGCACTGCTCTCCATCAGCGGAGGTGGTTTGGCAGTGTATAACCCCACTGGCAGCACCCTCCTCCAAGGTCGGAAAGATACCGGGGTGGATGTGGTGGGCACCGTCTTGACCATTCAGCGCACAGGTACCGGCACGGGCGGCTCGGCCGACATCGGCTTTGCCACAGGTGCAAATCCACAAAGCGGACTGGTTGCCAATGCCAACTATGGCTGCATCTTTTTGGCCAATGAAGGCAATGGCTATCCAAGCGACGATGGCATCGGGATCTCCGGACAGCCGGGCTGGCTGCTGTCGGACCCGACCTCACCGCCGACGAGTGGCATCGGCCGCGTCGGCCTCTATCAGGAGTGGGCTGACAACGGTGAGCTTTCCGGCGCGGGAATTTACAGTGGCGCTCATACCTATTACATCCGGCCGGTTTTCGCCGCCCGCCATGATTTCTCGGTTTTCATCGGCGATCCTTATTACCAGGCCATTGGTGGCGATAATGGCGGCCGCACCGTGGAACTGCCCGCCCCCTCCAATAACGGCTATGCGCAATGGATTGTGCGTGGCACCCAGGGCTACCGGTACTCCAGCAGCACCAAAGCCTCGGCCGGCTTTGTAGCCTACAATGAAGATGGCGATGCCTTCACCGCCAATATGGTATCCAGCAATGCGGGGGTCAGCGGTATGTATAAAAACCGCGCCGCCAACCTGATTAGCAGTGGCTCTGGCGGTATGTCGATCTACACCACGGATGCCGGAGCCTCCTTGCGCCTGGGCTCCGGGGCCGGCGTTCTGGCGCTTACCATTGATGCCGCGCAGAATTTCGTGGCGGCCAATGTCACGACGAGCGCGCCGAATGCCACGCTGGCGAACAGCCAATACCAGTTCACCGTGTATGACAATGCTGGCACCGCCGTCTTCCGCGTGCGCTACAAGGATGCCGGTGGCACCGTCAAAATCGGTGATTTGGCCCTGGCCTAAAACATGACTCAAAACTGAAATCCCCCATGAAACTCACCAACAGAAACATCCTCATCTTGCGCGCGGCGCTCCACGCTCTCGAAGGCCGGGAAAAAGCCATCGAAACGAAGGGGCAGATGCAAGTCATCGTCAAACCCTTCAAATTTTCCGGCCGAACGCGGTTGAAAATTGCCCGCAATTTGCGCGCGGTGGACGCTGCCTTTGCCGACTATGATGCCGCGCGTGTTGGCCTTGTCCGCGAGCTGGCCGCGGAAGGCGAAGACAAGGTGGCCGAGGGTAAACTGGCGGAATTCAGCCATCGCCATGAAGAGCTGCTCAAGGAGAAATCCGACGTGGTTCTGACACCACTGGTCGAATCCGACCTGAACCTGGACGACAATGACATCCCCCACGGAGCACTGGCAGCCTTGCTTGATCATTTGATCGGCGAGCTACCGTCCCGCGACAACGAAAACTAAATCCCGCCATGAAACAAATTCACCATTATTCAAAACCACCACATCTTCCACCCACCCGTGAGGAGCTGGCGGTTTTCACCCTAGTGATCACTCTTGCCGCTCTAGTGCTCGGTATGCTTTTTCTGACGGGTTGCGCTGGTTCCGGTATGACACAGGCTGTGCCGACCGCGGGTGGCCGTCTGCTCGTCCAACGGCCCCCGCCTCAAACCGAAATGAACCCGGTAGCGGCTGCGAGCGAAATACTCCAATTCACCCAGGGTGAGAACGCCAACAGCCCCTCCACCATCGAAACGGGGCCCCACGGCGAGCTGCGGGTTTTATTTGGAACGGTCGAGAAGCCCATTTTAACCCTTCCCGCCGCCCCAGATTATACACCCTATTGGTGTCTGGTCGCCGGCATTGTTTTCCTTGGCGCCGGCATTGCGCTTTTTTGCCAAGGCTGGCCACAGATAGGAGTTCGATTGTTTTTGGCCGGGCTGGGCATGGTCATTCTCGCACTCACCGTGAAATCATATGGCTGGGCCTACGTATTGGGCCTCGGCTTGGTGGCAGCTTGGATCGCATGGGAAAAATTCCATTCTTACCAAGCCGGTGCGGGTGAAGCTGTGCCCCAACCCAAACAGGCCTGAACAAATCATTTGTCCCTTCGCCATGATCACGGAAATCTGGACCTTGCGACGCAATCAGGATGCCATGGAAAAAAGCCTGGCGGCTTGGGGCGTCACTACCGCACGATTAGTGCGGCGCACTCAACGCAGTGACACTCTGGAGCTGAATTTTGACGGCCAAGCCTTCGATGGCGTGGAGTTGTTTCCTTATGGCTCCGCGGTAACACTCAAACACAAGGGGGTGGCTTATTATACGGGTGTGGCGGTCAAAACTCCGCGCATGGCCCGGCCCAGTGCAGAAGGCGTGGGCTATTCCTTTGAAGGCCCCTGGTGGTATCTCGATCACATTGTCTATCAGCAAAACTGGAAATTCTTGAATGTGTCGGGCGACAATCTGGCCGCTGTATCCAACCTGGTGCTCGCCATTGGCAACGACGGTTCGCTCATCACCACCGGCGCGCAGATTGCCGACGCTGTGGCCACGGCACAGTCAGCCGGGGCTGTCTTGCAGCTGGGTGTTACGGACTGCGCCCTTACCGTACCACCCGAGGCCGGACGGGATTTGACCTGTGCCGAAGTCATCCGCCGGATGCTGCGCTGGCAACCGGATTGCGTGACGTGGTTTGACTACTCAACGACGCCTCCCACCCTGCATATTCGCCGCCGTACCAGCCTGGATGCAGTCGCGTTTTCAGTCGCTGGGTCGCCACATACCGGAACGGATATTGCCGCACGGCCGGACCTTGTGCCTCCGGTTGTGGCGTTGAAGTATCAAATTCTCAACCATGTCGATGGCGTCGATCAAAGCTACATCATGGTGGACCAGTATCCAATGGGGGTAAGCGAATTACAGCCAGGTGCAATCGTGATGACCATCGATTTGCAAGGCACCCGCAGCCAGTACGTGAAGCAATACCTCAAGACTGCGCCAATCACGCCCACTTCAGTGGCCTGGTGGCAGGAACGCCTGCCCTGGCTGGTGGACACGAATATCTCCAATCTCACAATCGTTGACGATTCGACGCTGGTGACTTCCCTTGATTCCGATGGCGGTGCGGAAGATGGTGCTGCCAGTGATCCGGCCAGTGTGGCCGGCACCGGCGGCGAAAGTCCCATCGTCCTGGCCAATTATGTCATTGAGGGACAGATTCCCGAATGGCTCGCGGCGCCTGGCCAGTTGCATGCGCAAACGGCACTGGCCCAAGCCAGAATTAACTACGATGTGGCCATGGGCCATGACAACAACGGCCATCCTGTCATCGAGCGCCATGCCAACGAAGCGGTGTTCGTCAAAGTAATGAGCACCGACCTGGGCACCGCCTGGTATCGGCAATTAAGTGCTGTATATATCGGTGATCCGCAGCCGGAGGGCCTGGCTCAAAACTACCATGAAGCCCTGGCCCAATTACAGTATGAGGGAAGTTTCGAAATCACCGAGCCAGAATGTGGCACTACCTGTACCTCGTTCCTGGGCCGGGTACTGAACCTGACCGGGGGACGATCGGAATGGACCACGATGCGGGCGCTTATTTTTGAAACGACGGAGGACCTGGCCACGGGCAAAACACGCCTGCGTTTTGGGCCGGCCCATTACCTTTCGCCAAAGGACTGGGTTGACCTCAATCGCCATAACCGCCAGCGCCAACAGGGCGATTTATACAACAAGGTCAACGGGCTTGTCACCCTCGGCAGCACGCCCATGGGCGGCACCGGCAAGTACGATCATGCGGGCGTGGGCAGCAAAGCACCCCCGAGCCTGGACACCTGGGTCGGTCCCGCGGCAGAGGACAATCCCGGCACGCATAAGATTTCCATCCGGCACGCGCAGATTGAGGATGCCGCCGCGGCCCAAGTGCCCTCCAATCTGACCGGCCAATGGCGGGCCATCCAGGTTTGCCTGCCAGACGGAAGCGGCGGCACTGCCCTTAAAACCATACTCGTGCTCGCCACCGAACCCTTCGACCCGGCCGGTTGAGCACTATTTCTCCTTATGCCGAATCCCATCTGGCTTGGCTCGGGCGGCTGCCCAACCATCGCACCCGTGGCCATGGTCACCCCCTTGCTTTGCACGTTGCAGGGGTATTATCCCTTCATTCTCGGAGCCGACGCCTACACGCTGTACCGGCAATTCACCATTACCCAAGACGCCAGTCTCGTCATGACGATCACGCCAAGCTCTCCCGGCACGGGTGGCAGCTTTCCGCAAATGGAGACAGAGACAATTTCGCCGCTTTCCACGAGCCCCAAGGACAACACCACGCCGGACACGCATATCGCCATCACCAATGCCGCGCTGAGCCCGGGCGCGAATTCCGCATTCGACACTACTCTTGGTGGCAGCTTCCCCAGCCTAAGCGGTCAAAGCGCGGATGGCATCAGTGAAAATGATGCGCTTGACCCTGGTGCACGGCTGCATGGCTTCAAATGGAAGGCGCATTTCGCCAGTGCCACGTTATTCCAGCTAAAAACAATCCACCAGGTGGTTACGGGAGCGGCGGGCGGATCAACCGCCACCTATGAAATCAATGCGGTGACGCACTCTGTCGAGCTGGTTAATCCCGACACTGAGGAAGATGCGGTGGCGCGCGCGGCAACCGGTGGCACGCCCATGGAAGCGGACGGAACGGGCACTGATGATTTCGGCTTTGCCGCGGGTTTATATTCGTTGCATGAGACACGCCCGGGCGCGCCGTGGATCACCTTCGGCCATCAATCGGGAACCTGCCAATTGCGTTGTGCGAATCTGACGCCAGGGGTGCTCTACCGCTACGTGGTCGTCTGGGAGCAGCGGACAGCCATGGGGAATGGCTTGGGTGACTCCAGCGCATACGGAACCACCTGGGCCAATAGCGAGGTGAGCACCGACACCTTCCGCCCCACCGGCACAAGCCATGTGACCGATGCCATCGCCATCCCCATCGCCGCGGGTTATCAGAAACGCATCAAGAGCATCAACCTGACGCCTTTGGACGGCTGAAATGCCCGCGCCGCAAAGAACGTTGCGGCAAAGGATTAGTGGCCGACGACGATGACATCCAAAGTCCGGGGCCCACCATTGTTGCCACCACGTCCACCGCGCCCGCCACGACCGCCGGAAGCATCCGACGCAGCGGCTGAACCGGAAGCAACTGCCGGAGTGCTGGCCGCCGCCGGGGCAGAGCCGGATGCGGAAGCGGAGGCGGCGGCAGGAGCCGCCGGAGCCGGGGCCGCTTCGGTGGTGATTACCACGACATGGTTTGTCTTGGTGTCGAGGGCGCAAGTTTTGGCGCCCGACTTGGTCTGCACAGTCTGCTCCACCGTGAAATCAGTCGGGCTGTTCTCCTTGATGACGGAGAGCGTGCCGTTGCCGTGGGAGCTGAAGGCTTCCATCGTGGCAGGGTTGAAAACCGCGCCATCGCTGCTGCCGGCCAAGGGGAGCGTGGTGATGATTTTGCCATCCTTGGCGTTGAGGACGACGCAGGTCGGCTGGCCGCCCTGAGCACCGCGGCACATGGCAAAGAGAATGTGATTCTTGGTGTCGATGGCCAAACCCGCGGCACCCGCTCCTTTTTCACCCAGATCGTACTCCGCGGTGACCTTGAGCGTCTTGGCATCCACAACGGCAACACAACCCTGGTCTTCCACGTCAAAGTAAAGGTGTCCTTCGCCGTCCGTCACACCCTGCTCGGTGGCTCCGTTCGTGTCGTTCTTGCCGATGGCGTCAATCTTGCCCACGACCGAACCGTCCTTGCTGTCGATGATGAGCAAGTTGGGCGCGCGGTGGCTCTGGATGTAAATGCGGTGATTGAAGGAATCGAAAAGAATACCGTCCGCGCCCGGGGCCGGATTAGTTTTGATCTGGGCGAGCGTTTGCGTGTCGAACATCACGCTCGGATTGCCTGACACAAAACCGTGATGGTTGTCGGGGTCAATGGCGACGCCGTGGCCCGTGGCATTGGCGACGGTGCCGGCCTCTTTGTTGGCCTCAAGGTCAAAGACATGAACCGTGGGGCCGGAGGGCACATACACGCGGCGCGCAGCGCTGTCCACGAAGACATAGTCGAGCCCACCCGTGGCAGGCACCTGAATGGTGTTGAGAATTTTATACGGGGTTTCCGCCGGTTTGGCCGCCGGGGCGGTCTGAGCCAAGGCGGGCGTGACAGCCAGCGTGGCGGCAGTGAACAAGGATAGCGGGAGGCGGGGAAGGGATTTCATAGCTAGGGAATGGATGACCAATCTAGCAGAGGAAAGGTTATCCCAAGATTACATACCCAAGGATAAGCATCCCCAGAAAGACGCCCATCCCACGGAAGAAACACAGCCAGGCGGCCCGATTCAACCCTCGCGGAGGTGCTTCAGGCACTCGCGGATAGCCGGGGCGAGGATGGCCAGGCATTCGCGCACGGCCTTGGGGCTGCCGGGAAGATTGACAATGAGGGAGCGCCCACGGATGCCCGCAACGGCGCGGGTGAGAATGCACGTCGGCGCAATATCGAAGGAGCGCACGCGCATGATTTCACTGAAGCCGGGCAGTGTTTTCTCCAAAATCTCCAGCGTGGCCTCGGGCGTGACGTCGCGCGGAGTCGGCCCCGTGCCGCCGGTGGTGACCACGAGCGCGCAATGTTCCTCATCACACAAACGGCGGAGGGCAGCGGCGATTTGCGGACGTTCATCAGGCACCAGCAGGCGGGAAAATGCCGCCGCGCCGCCAAAGAGTCCGGCCAGGGCCTCCTCAATGGCAGGGCCGCTGAGGTCCTCGTAAACGCCGGCGCTGGCGCGGTCGCTGACGGTGAGGCGACCGATTTTGACAGAAGGGGTGGCGGCGGACATGGCGGAATGATTAACCGCAAAGCCGCCCCCGAAGCAAAGAGAAAGCAAGCTGCGGGCGCAGCAAGACTGCGCCCCTACAGGGGCTGTTCAGTCAAAATCACAGAAGCGTTGGAGAGCATCCCTACCCTCTCCATTGTCTATTCCTCCATCTTCCTTCTCCCTACCTTTTAGTTTTACTCAAGAGGCGCACGTGGGTGATGGACATTTTTTTATCCACGGCCTTGAGCATATCGTACAGTGCCAGCGCGGCGATGCTGGCGGCGGTGAGGGCCTCCATCTCGATGCCGGTGCGGGCCTCAATGCTGGCCTCGGCGTGGATGACAATGCGGTCCGACAAAATTTTGAAATCGACCCCGGCATGATTGAGCGGCAACGGGTGGCAGAGGGGAATCAGCTCGGCCGTGCGCTTGGCAGCCTGGATGCCGGCCACCCGCGCCACAGCCAGGGCATCGCCCTTAGGCAATGCCTGCTTTTTAAGGAGGCGGATGGTCGCCGGGGCGCAACGCAGGACAGCCTCCGCCACGGCACGGCGCGACTGCACGGGCTTGGGCGAGACATCGACCATGCGGGCGGCGCCGCGGGCATCGACATGGGAAAGACGGGGTTTGGGCATGGGGATCAACCGCGGAGAGGAAAGAGCAAGGTGTCAACCAGGGCGCCCGCGGGCAATTTCTTTGTGTGGGCGGGAATGTGGGCCAACAACTCGGCATCGGCCAAAGCGGCCAGATGGCCGGAGTTGTTCCACGGCAAAATCCGCACGGCGGCGCGGCGATGCTGGCGGTCAAACTCCAGCGTGGCCGGCCAATAGGTGGGCCGGGCATTGTCACAATCCTTCAGGGGCTGCAACAAGGGCCAGCGCCGAAGCGGCGGCGGGGGAAAACCACGCAGCCGCGCAAGCGCGCGGCTGACAAAGAGCTGGAAGCACACGAAATGGGAAACGGGATTGCCCGGCAGGCCGAAGACGATTTGCCGGCCACGAAAACCAACAATAAGCGGACGCCCCGGACGCAGGCCAGCCTTGCGCACCAAGAGGCGGAAACCAGCCTTTTCCAGAATGCGCGCCGTGTAATCATGCTCGCCCACGCTGGCACCGCCGGAGATGAGAATGACATCCGCCTGGGAAAATGGTGCCGAGGACAGGCGACGGGAAGCGGCGGCAGGGTCGTCACCCCAATGTTCGTGATGGAGGTGACTTCCCTCTATCTTCAAGGCGCGCAAGAAACCGTTGATCAGCTCCTTGTTGCTATTGCGGATCTGGCCGGGACCGGGAACGCGAGCGGCCGCCACAATTTCATCACCCGTGGTGGCATGGACGACGCGCGGCATCGATACAACGCGAGGCTCGGTATGGCCGACGGAAGCCAGCAAGGCCAGCTTGACGGCATCGAGATACAATCCGGAGCGAACCAGCCGCGCGCCCTTGCGCAGATCGCTGCCACGCCGACGCACGTTCTCGCCGACCTTCGGACGGCGCGTGACTGTAATGTATTCGCCGTCAACCGTGGCGTCCTCCTGCATGAGCACGGCCAGGCCGCGCGCCGGCACGGCTGCGCCGGTGAATATCCGCAACGCCTCGCCCTTCTTCGGCGCGCGTTTGGCCGTCTCCCCCGCCTTCACCGTACCGATGACGCGGTAGCGGGATTGCCCGGGGATAAGCGCATAACCATCCATGGCCGAGCGGTCAAACGACGGCTGGTCGGTGTCGGCCTTGACATCCTCGCGCAAGATGCGCCCGAACGCCTGCGCCAGCGGGACACGCTCGTCACCCAGGGGACGAACGCGCTGGTCGAGAATTTGCCAGATGTCGGCGACGGCAAGCTCGGCGGGCGGTTTTTTGTGCGGCATGAAAAAAATCAGGCGGGGATGCTCTCCACCTTCCAAATCGGCACATCGGCCTTGAGGCGGTCCATCAATTCGGCGAGGGCGGCGAAGGCCTCCTTGCGGTGGGGCGCGGCGATCGCGGCGTAAACGGCGGCCTCCCCCACGAGCACAATGCCCTCGCGGTGCCAAAAGCGCACCGCGAGCAGGCCGTGTTTCTTCGCCAGTTCGGCGATATGGGCCGTCAGCACCTGGCTGGCCATGGTTTCGTAAATCTCGTAGCGCAGCGCGGAAATGTTTTTATCTTTTTCCAGCCCGCGGACAGAGCCGTGAAACTCCGCCCAGGCCCCGGCCTGGCCGCGCACGGCCTCCGGCAGGGGTGGCGGCGCGGGCAGCGCCGTGTTGAAAAATTTAATTTCCATCCACATAAAAAGCATTAACCCCCGGAAACGGGCGGGAGCAAGGCCACCTCGTCGCCATTGGCAAACCGCTCCTGAGGGCCGGCAAATGTATTGTTGCGGGCGAGGCGGATGGACGCGCGGTAGGGGGCGAGGCCGGGGCGGAGCGCCACGAGTTGCTCCCACAAGGCTTCGGCGGCCAGCGGCTCCTTGACTTCGAGCACATCCTGCCGGCAGCCCAAGGCCTTGGCGACGTGCGCGAAATAAAGGATTTTCATGGGACAAAAACGCGGACTAGCCGCCGATGGCGGTCATCGGGCGCGCGGGCTGGTACACATCGCGGAAGCCGTGCGCCAGCGGTTTTTTGCCGAGGGCATTTTGGAAAACGGCGACGACATCGCCATCCGTACCGCCGCGCAGGGCCGGGAGCAAATCAAACTCCAGGGCGTCGCCCAAGCAGGGGCGCAATTTGCCGTCGGCGGTGACGCGCATCTTGTTGCACCGCTCGCAGAAGCAGGCCTCTGTCAACGCGCCGATGACACCGACGAGCGCACCGGTGCGCCGGAGGCGGTAGTAGCGCGCCGGGCCATTGCCGATTTTCTCCCGCTCCTTTTCGACGGGGATGAGTTCATCCCGCGCGCGGAGGATGGCGAGCATCTCGGCGATGGGGAAAAAGTTGCTTTCGTTGAGCACGTCCCGGCGGGTGAGCGGCATGAGCTCGATAAAGCGCATTGGGAAATTGCGGGCGGCGGCGTATTCCACCAGCGGCCAGATTTCCTGCTCGTTCACGCCGCGCATGAGCACACAGTTGAGCTTGATGCGCTCGAAGCCCGCGGCGCGCGCGGCTTCGAGGCCAGCGAGGACTTTGGCGAGGTCGCCGCCGGTGACGCGGTGGTAAACGGCGGGGTCGAGAGCATCGAGGCTGACATTGATGCCCGTGAGGCCGGCCTGGCGCAGGGGCGCGGCCAGCTTATCCAGCATCACGCCGTTGGTGGAGAGGCCAATCATCTCCACGCCCGGGAGTTCCCAGATGCGGCCGATGATATCGACCACACTCTTGCGCACCAAAGGCTCGCCGCCGGTGATACGGAACTTGCGAAAGCCCAAGCCAGCGGCGAGGCGCGCGACGCGAATGACCTCGTCATCCGTCAACGTGTCGGCCCGGGCCTGCCAGCCCTTGTAGCCCTCGGGCATGCAATAGAGGCAACGCTCATTGCAGCGGTCGGTGATGGACATCCGCAGGTAATCCACCACCCGGCCATCAGGCGCGGCTAAGGTCGGGACGGACATGGTAGTCATCATGTGGCGGGAGAAGAAAGGTCGCAAGTCCATTTGGGGTTCTTGAAGGAAGGCGCGGCGAACCCGTAGCTGAGTTTACACCAAATCATTTCGCGCCAAGGCGCGAAGGTAAGAAGCTAGGCCCGGCAGGGACGCCGGGCCCTACCCCGCTGTCTGAACATAATGGAAAGCTAGGCGAGTCCGGAGGCCCCGCCCTACCCCAGGCCAAATCCGTCCTTGTGCAAGGGGGGTTGGCTGGTTAGCGTTAACCTTTACTATTATGACATTTGCAGAACTCGGCCTGCCGCCGGAACTCGTCCAGGCGGTCGCGGACAAAGGCTACACCTCCCCCACGCCCATTCAAGCGCAGGCAATTCCCCTGCTGCTGCAGGGGCGCGATCTCGTCGGCTCCGCGCAAACCGGCACGGGCAAGACGGCGGCCTTCGCCCTCCCGGCGCTGGCGCGCCTGGGCAAGCACCAGCCCAACGGCCCGCGCGTGCTCGTGCTCGAACCCACGCGCGAACTGGCCGCGCAGGTGGACGACCAATTTCGCTCGTATGGCAAGCATGGCAACTTTCGCGTGGCGCTTGTCCACGGCGGCGTGGGCTACGGCCCGCAGCTGGATGCGCTGAAGTCGGGCGTGGACGTGCTCGTCGCCACGCCGGGGCGCCTGCTCGACCACATGGAGCAGCGCAATGTGAATTTCAAGAACCTGGAAATCGTCGTCCTGGACGAAGTGGACCGGATGCTGGACCTGGGTTTCATTGATGATGTGACGCGCATCCTCAACCAATGCCCGCGCAACCGGCAGACGCTGCTGTTCTCGGCCACGGTGGCCGACGCCATCAAGCGCCTGATCTCCGGCCAGATGCGCGACCCGGTGGACGTGAACATCGGCAACCGCGTCAGCCCGGCGGACACGGTGGACCACGCGGTGTTCCCGGTGGACGGCATCCAGAAATACGACCTGCTGCTGGCGATGTTTGAGAAGATGGAGTACCACAGCGTCATCGTCTTCACCCGCACGAAGCGCGACGCCGACCGCATCACGGAGTGGCTCGAAGCGCACCAGCACACCGTCACCACCATGCACGCCGACCGCTCACAAAAGGAGCGCACAGAGGCGCTGGCGGGCTTCAAAAGCGGCAAGTATGACATTCTCGTCGCCACGGACATCGCGGCGCGCGGCCTGGACATCAAGGGCGTCAGCCACGTCATCAACTATAACGTGCCGCAGCACCCGGAGGACTATGTGCACCGCATTGGCCGCACGGGCCGCGCCATGACCGAGGGCGAGGCGTACACGCTGTTTTCCTCCGACGAGAGCACGTACCTCAGCGCGATTGAAAAAATGATCGGCCGGCCCATTGAGCGGCGCAAGCTGGACAACTTCAACTACCGCACCGAGCCCATGCTGACGAGCGTGGCCCCCGCCGGCCCCAAGCGCCGCAACCGTGGGTTTGCCTCGGCCAACCAGCCGTTCCGGCGCAGGTAGGCATCTGATAGTCCAAATGGGCGCAGCAAGACTGCGCCCCTACGCGGCGGGTCGGGAGAGCCTGCTCTCCCTTAAGCGAGGCTGTTTGGATAGAGGAAACTTTCTCTTTTTTGAAATATTTTTTGTTTTAAGTGATTCCAAGTGAATCGCTTGTGCGCTTTTGAGTTGATTTTTCTTGCGCGATATTAAGTTTATAGGTTAATTTTTTCATGAATTACATTAAATTTTTAACCTAAAAGTGTTTTTGCCATGAAAATTCCCCAAAATTCCGAGAACATTCAAAAAGTGAGTCGTGTGATTTTTTATTTCTTCGCCTTTAGCACCTTTAGCTATGTCGTGTTGAGCGGGGTGGCGGCGGCCGTGGTCATTCCGGCGATTGTGCGAAGCGGGAATTTGTGGGAGCACGTGGTGCTGCGCACCGGCACCTATTCCCTGTTAATGTTGGTGGTAACGGTGCTGGGCATACCGAAAACGGCGTTCATGGCGGCGTTTTTCCACCAGCTTTCCAAGGGGAATTTGTTTGGGGCGAAAACCGTGCGGTATCTTCGCGCGGCCGGCATTTTCTATCTGGGGACATCGCTCGGCGCGGTGGTGTTCAACGCCATTGAAACCTTGTATTTCAATGCACCCATGGCCTTTCCGGGGCCGGCATTGACGCTGGGCGTCTTCCTGCTCGTGTTTGCCTGGATCTTCAGCGAAGGCAAGGAACTGCAAACGGAGCAACAGCTCACCGTCTAATATGCCCATTATCGTCAACCTGGATGTGGTGATGGCGCAGCGCAAGTGCCGCCTGAACGATTTGTCCGAGAACACGGGCATCTCGATCCAAAATCTATCGCTGCTCAAGAATGGCAAAGTCCGCGCGATTCGCTTTTCGACGCTGGAAGCCATCTGCAAATATTTGCAGTGCCAGCCGGCGGAAATACTGGAGTACCGCCTGGAAACGCGAGAGGCCGCGGTGGAGGATGCCCGCGCAAATCAGGTGAAGAAGACCGTCGCGCCGCTGGGAGAGCCAGCCCTGCGCCCGTCCTAGGCGGGTCGAGGACGCCCCGCCTTACGAAGCGTCACTTCTCTTGGGATACTGGAGCCGAGGGATGGCTTGCGGTACGCGCTTTGAGCTGCTGGAGTGCGCTTAAACCGAGCACACTTAAAAAACCTAAAATGGCGAGATATATGGCCAAGAGTGCCGCCAGCATCGCAGGGCGTGGCAATTTTTTATGTACGCTGTTCCAAATGCGTTCCACAACTGCCGGCAGTCCCTTGATGCTTTTTTTCGACTCAAAATAGGGATTGATTTGTTTGAGTTCTGCACGAATACGGGCGATTTTTTCCTCGTCCAATTCCCCCTGGGCAAAACCACTCTCACCACCTAAACGGAGCGCCATCGCATCCTCCTGATAGGCAAATGGGGAGAAAAACAGCAACACCAAGCCGAAGCCGCCCAAAAACCATGTCTGTGACCACATGGCATACCCCAGCAAAACAAACAAACTGACGGCCTTGAAAAGGTGACCCAACTTTGGAAAGTAAGCAAAAAGTGTCTCGCGTAAAAACACGCCACCATCCAAGGGCACCACGGGCAATAAATTGAAGATATTGAGAAGGAATGACACACCCACGAATTCTGTCAGCAGTGGGTTATGAGAACCGCCGGCTAAGGCGATGCAGAATAGCGAGACCAACAAACCCAATAATGGTCCCGCCAGTGCAATGATGGCAATCTTAGTGGAGTCTATTTCATCCGGCTCGCCCATCGCCAAGGCGCCTAGAAAAGGCAAAAACATCATCTTGAGATTCTTATATCGGCAAATTCTCATGGCCAGCAGATGGCCCAGTTCGTGGATTAAAAGCGCAACAACGAGCAATAAAACAAATTGCCATTGCCATTGAAAGAGACCGGCTCCGACAAAAAGAAAAAGGCTAAAAATTAAAATTATAAAGGTATTGCTGTTTGACTTGGCAGGAGCCTGCTTGAGGTAAATTTGAGCCAACACCTCACCATTGGTCATCTGACCGAATTCTATCGCACGGGAATGTCGCATTAGGCGAAAATTATTCTTCAAATGCATATTTTGCTTGGTCATCATGTTCAATACTTTTACGCCGCCATGCCCGAACTGTTCCGCAAGAATCCGAAGCCCGCGCCCGCCGCCAACCCGCCAGGGGGCGCGCCGGGCGTGAAGGAGACGTTGTCGGGCGTGCTGGAGAAATTCATCTTCCTCAACGAGGAGAACGGCTACTGCGTGGCGGAACTGCAGACGAGCGCGCGGACGGCGCCGATGGTCATCGCGGGCGAGCTGCCGGGCGTGCAATGCGGGGAGACGCTGGTCATCAGTGGTGAATGGACGCGCCATGCGACGTATGGGCCGCAGTTCAAGGTGGCGACGTTCAAGTCCACCCTGCCCTCCTCCATCCATGGGATCCGCAAATATCTGGCAAGCGGGCTGGTCGAGGGCATCGGCAAGGTCTATGCCGAGCGGATTGTGGAAAAATTCGGCGAGGACACGCTGCGCGTCATCTCCGAGCAATCGGGGCGGCTACGCGAAGTGCCGGGTATCGGCCGGCAGCGGGTGAAGTCCATCAAGGCGGCGTGGGACAACCAGCAAGCGGAGCGCGATGTGATGGTGTTCCTGCAAACGTACGGCGTGACGACCTCGCTGTGCGTGCGGCTGGTGAAACAATATGGCGCAAACGCCAAGGCGCTGCTGCAAAAGGACCCGTACCGCGTGGCGCGCGAAGTGACGGGCATCGGATTTCTGACGGCGGACAAAATCGCCCGCAACCTGGGCTTGGGCAATGACAGCGCGGCGCGGCTGGACGCGGGCCTGCTCTTTGCGCTCGATGAACTGGCGCTCGACGGGCACACGTGCTGGCCAGTGGAAGAACTCGTCGCGCAAGCGGCGGAGATGCTGGATGTCGCCCCAGGGCTGCTCCCCGCGCGGGTGAAGGAATTGGTGGCCAATGGGGCGCTGGTCCAACTGCCGCAGGGTCTGCTGCAACTGCCGGCGTATGAAAAGGCGGAGAAGACGATTGCGGAGTGTGTGCACCGGCTGCTCGATGCGCCGTCGGCCCTGCCGGCGATTGTGGCGGACAAGGCGGTGTCCTGGGCGCAGGATCGCGCGGGATTTGCGTTTGCGCCGGAGCAGTCGGCGGGGCTGATGTCGGCGTTGAAGGAAAAATTTTCCGTGCTCACGGGCGGCCCCGGCACGGGCAAGACGACCATCCTGCGCGCGCTGGCGGACATCCTGAAGGCGAAAAAGACACAGTTGCTCCTCGCCGCACCCACAGGCCGGGCGGCGCAGCGCCTGGGCGAGGCCGCGGGCGTCCATGCGAAGACGATCCACCGCCTGTTAAAATTCGAGGGCGCGAATGGCGGCTTCACCGTCAATGCCGGCAACCCGCTGGAGTGCGATTTTTTGGTGGTGGACGAATCGTCGATGCTGGACGTGCGGCTGGCGGCGGCGCTGCTGCGCGCGGTGCCGCCCAAGGCGCATGTGCTATTGGTGGGCGATGCGCACCAGCTGCCCTCCGTCGGCGCGGGGCACGTGCTGAAGGATTTGATCAACAGCGAGGTGGTGGCGGTGACGCGCCTGGAAAAGATTTTCCGCCAGGGCGAGCGCAGCGGCATCGTCACCACGGCGCACGGCATCCTGCATGGCAACGCCACGCCCCCGCCGCCGGTGGCAGACCCGGCGAAGCTTGACCCGAAGGAAGATGTGCATTTCCTGCGCGCGGTGGACCCGGACGCCTGCGTGGATTTGGTGGCCAGCCTGTGCCGCGACTTTTTGCCCAAGTGGTACCGGCTCGACCCGGTGATGGATGCACAGGTGCTTGCGCCGATGCACAAGGGCATCGCGGGCATTTCGAATCTCAATCATGCGCTGCAAGCGGCGCTGAACCCCCACGCGCGTGGCGTGCCGCTGGGCGGAACACGGTTCCAAGTGGGCGACAAGGTCATCCAGCTCCGCAATAATTACGACATCGGCCTGTTTAACGGCGATCTGGGGCGTGTGACGGCGGTAAACCCGCACGGCGGCACACTGGCGGCGGATTTTGACGGGGAAACGATTGACTTTGACCGCGCGGCCATCGGCGACCTTGCCCCGGCCTACGCCATCAGCATCCACAAGTCGCAAGGCAGTGAATTTCCGGTGGTCATCATCCCGCTGCTCAAACAGCACTATATCATGCTGCAACGCAACCTGCTCTACACGGCGCTGACACGCGGGCGCAAAAAAGTCTTCCTCGTGGGCGACCCGGAGGCCTATACGCTGGCCGTGCGCCGCGCAGAAGCGGCGATGCGCCGGACGGATTTGGAGCGGAAGCTGAAGGACCCCAACGAATAAGCCGCCTATTTGCCAGTGCCCTTGGCGGGGGCGGGCGTGGCCGGGTCCTTCTCCGTGCCGGTGCCAGCCGGTTTAGCCGTGCCAGCAGCGGCGGCCTTGGGCGCTGGCGTGGTAAAAGCCGGGGCCAACGATTTGATAATATGGGCATCCGTATCGATAGTTTCCGTGGAAGGAACCGTAACTGTCGTCAACTTGCCATTGTCATCCCATTTGAGATTGAAAGATTTGAGAGTCGGGTCCGGCTTCTCCTTTTCACCCGCCAGCGTGATGGGGATGAGCTGCGGGTCATTCTGCGGATACACCACAGAGAGCACGGCGGTATGGTTGCCCGTGGCAAAGGCCGGCAGCGGAGCCGCAGGGAGCGCCACCTCAAACAAGGAGTCATTACCCTTAACCGCAGTGGTCGCCAGCGAGACATTGCCATCCGGGCCACACAAGGTGACCGAGGGCAAATCGATTGTGTCGCTAGCCACCAGGTAGAATTTTTTGCCCGCGCCGCTGGCAATCGGCGTGGCGGCGGGGACGAGTTCGACAGTCGGTTTGTCTTTTTTCTGCACGGTGAAACTCGAAATATCGACAAACTGCTGATAGCCCACGACGCGGTCGAACAGACTGTCGAGCGAACCTTTGAGAACGAGGCTTTTAAAATAATTAGTCGAAATATTTCCCGAAGGGTTGGGATTAATGGGAAATGTCTGCTTGGGTTCAGTGGGCGCTGGAGCGCCCGGCTTGGCCACAGGGGTAACAGTCACAATCGTTTCATGGGGAATACCGATCACGGACAAGGCACGCATTGATCCAGGGTGGCGGTCCGCTTCGCCCTGACCGCCCGATTGACCGCCCGAAGATGACGATTCCGCAGGGGTAGTCTGCTGCGACTCAATTTTATCCTTCGCCTTTTTCAGTGTATCGTCATCCAGCGTGGAGTTGGCGGCGCCGACGAGATTGCTTACCGCAACGTAAGCCTCATCCAACTTAGCCGCCATCTCCACAGACTTTTTCACGCTAGTGGCCGGCTGCCAATCGCTCAAGGGTTCCCAGCGTGGTTCGATGCTGACCGACAAATAGTTGTAACCCTTGGCCTCCGCGGGATTAAGATCCACCAGAATCACGATAGGAAAGGTTTGCGCCTGCAATTTGTAATTGGGCTGCGATTTTTTGGCGGTCAAATCGGCCACCGCCTGGAAGGTGGGGTTGAAAATCAGGCTGAAGCCGCGAGCTGTTGGCATGGCCATGGTGGCGGCCTCGGCCACCGTGGAATCACGGCTGGAGTCGAGCTCCTTGGAGGCCTTGAACATCGCATCCGCGCCGATATTGATGCCCTGGGCCTCAAACAAGGCCGCGAGACTCAAAGCGAGCGTGCTGGCATCCTTGTTCAGATTGTTTTCGCGGATGAACTGCGAATCGCTCAACGGCAGCACCGCCAAAATCCCAGGCACATAATGGTTGGGGTCTTGAATGCCATAGTACCAGCTGGAGATATCCTCAACCGTGTAATTTCCCGTCTTGGCGATCACGTTACCCACCGGGTGCTTGGCATAATCCACACTGCCCAGCAGCACGCCCTTGTAGCCCACGCTCGTTTGCGTGCCCGGCACGCAGGAGGCCACGCAGACCAAGGCCAGCAATTTATGGCCCTTGGGGAGCGTGGGATGGCCGGTGAGGTCGAGAATCTTGGCAAACACCTTGTCATTGTAGGCCTGGAGCAATGCCAGCCGCATGGGGATGGTGGTGGCGCCCAAATCCTTGAGGGCGAGAGGCGTAGTGGTGGTATTGCCGTCCGGTTCGGCGGGCAAGGCCGGTTGCTTGTCGGTGGGCGCCTTGCTGAAATTGATGGGCTGCGCAATGGACGCGCGGGCACCGAGCGAGGTGATGACCGACTTTGCCAGAGACTGGGCGGCGGAGACATTAACCTCCTTTTGCGCATTGGCCAGGAAGTCGGCATCCTTGAGCCCCGGGTCAAAACCAAATAAATCGGCGGCGGGCACCGGCACGACGGAGGAAATCGTCATGGAGCCCCATTGCTGGCGGTATTGGTCAACCGCGTCCAACTTGCCGGCGGCCTCGCGATACTGTTTCTCCGTCCCGCCACCTTGTGTCGAACCGCCCACGTTCCCACCGACACCCACCGTGGCACAGGAGGAAAGGCCGATGGCGGCGAGTAAGAAAAGCAGACGCGTGGAGAGAATCTTCATAGGGGAATAGGTTGGGTGTACGAGTGAAGCAAGCGGTGAAAGCAAAAAGCAGGAGCAATGCCAATATCCTTAAAAATTAAGTTATTGGGATATAAATTCACCCATGGGAGATAACGCTGAATTTATCAACATTATTTTATCCCTAATCCTGACCACGTTTTCAGCAAATCAGAAAAGTCGAAGACTTTGCAGGAACACCCGCGCACCCACGCAAGACATCGAGCGAACGCGGAAGCACTTCAATCCATGACCAGAGTCTGGATCAGCATAAGACCCACCAACGCACTTTCTTTTGCAGGGGAAATTTTGCGGCATCTGGCCCGGCCGTATGCGCAAGCCCATTCCTTATCGCTGCCAGGCTTTTTCGGCGTTCTGGTCGTAATGCACCATGGCCAGGCGCAAACCGCTCAAGACCTCCGCACCGGTTTCAAGCAAGGCCTGGAAGCGAGGCTCCGAGACCCGGTCCACGTCCTTGCGCATATGGTCAATCAGCTCGGAAAGGGCGTCCTGGATGTGGTTGCTGTGGACGGCGGGGTCGGAAGAGGTTTCGTCGGGATAGTTTTTCATAAGTTTGAAAACCGTAGCCCAGGAAGCTGGAAATTGCCATGAGGTTGATGCTTTAGCCTGACAAGGGATGGGCGGGCCAATCCCCAACATTCTTTTCGTTTGCGCTTTGGGCATGGCTGGGTAGATTAATTTCACACAAAAAGTTGGGGGAGCCCGGGGACACGCGGGCTGAGAGGATGGCTGCCGCCATCAAACCCTTTGAACCTGACGCGGTTAGCACCGCCGGAGGGAATACGATACCGCCGCCCCTGGCAGGCGCGGCGGTGGGCGGGTTCCCAAGGGCGGGGTGGATTGCGCAACAACACCCGCCTTTTATGGTCAACGTCATCGCCAACGAAACCGCCAAAAACGGCGCCCAAGCCCGGGCGCAGCAAGACAGCGCCTCCACAGGGGCCAAGGCTGCGGAACACACCCTCTTTCCGCCCTCCAAGCGCGTCTATATCACCGGATCGCGGGCGGACCTGCGCGTGCCCATGCGTGAGATACCGCTGACGCCGACGAAGCGGCCCGACGGCACCGTGGAGGGCAACGAGCCCGTGCGCGTGTATGACACCGCCGGCCCGTGGGGCGACGCCGACTTTCATGGCGACGTGGAGCGCGGCCTGCCGGCCGTGCGCGCGAATTGGATCCGCGAGCGCGGGGACGTCGAGGAAATCCAGGGCCGCCACTACAAGGCCACGGATGATGGCTACCTTTCCGAGGCGCACGCCGCCAGCGCCCGCCTGCGCAGCAACAAGAGCAAGCTGACCGTCTTCAACCGCGCGGGCCGCCCGGTGCTGCGGGCCAAAGCAGGCAAGATTGTATCCCAGCTGCACTATGCGCGCGCCGGTATCATCACGCCGGAGATGGAATACATCGCCATCCGCGAAAACACGCGGCTGCAAACCGCGCGCGAAAACCAGGCCGTGCCCGCGAACGCACCGCGCGATTCGCTGTGGCACCAGCACCCCGGCCAGCCGCTGGGCGCGGCGCTGCCCCGCGAGATCACAGCCGAGTTTGTGCGCGACGAGGTGGCTCGCGGGCGCGCCATCATCCCGGCGAACATCAACCACCCCGAGCTGGAGCCAATGATCATCGGGCGGAATTTCCTCGTCAAAATCAACACGAACATCGGCAACAGCGCGGTGGCGTCGTCCATCGACGAAGAAGTGGAGAAGATGCGCTGGTCCGTCAAATGGGGTGGCGACACGCTGATGGACCTCTCCACCGGCAAGAACATCCACCAGACGCGCGAGTGGATCCTGCGCAATTGCCCGGTGCCAGTGGGCACGGTGCCCATTTACCAGGCGCTGGAGAAAGTCGGCGGACGGGCGGAGGAACTGACATGGGAAATCTTCCGCGATACGCTGCTTGAACAAGCCGAGCAAGGCGTGGATTACTTTACGATCCACGCCGGCGTGCGCCTGGCGTTCATCCCGGCGACGGCGCGGCGCGTGACGGGCATTGTCTCGCGCGGGGGCTCCATCCTCGCCAAGTGGTGCCTGGCGCATCACCAGGAAAATTTTCTCTACACCCATTGGGATGACATCTGCGACCTGATGGCCGCCTATGACGTGTCGTTCTCCATTGGCGACGGCCTGCGCCCCGGCTCCATTGCCGACGCGAACGACGAGGCGCAGTTTGCCGAGCTCAAGACCCAGGGTGAGCTGACCAAGCGCGCGTGGGCGCGAGGCGTGCAGGTGATGTGCGAAGGGCCCGGCCACGTGCCGATGCACATGATTGCCGAGAACATGACGAAGCAACTCGAGTGGTGCCACGAGGCGCCGTTCTACACGCTCGGGCCGTTGACGACGGACATTGCCCCCGGCTATGACCACCTGACCAGCGCCATCGGCGCGGCGATCATCGGCTGGCACGGCACGGCGATGCTCTGCTACGTGACGCCGAAGGAGCACCTCGGCCTGCCGGACAAGAACGACGTGCGCGAAGGCGTTATCGCCTACAAGATTGCCGCGCACGCCGCAGACCTCGCCAAGGGGCACCCCGCCGCGCAATACCGCGACAACGCGCTGAGCAAGGCGCGTTTTGAATTCCGCTGGGAGGACCAGTTCAATCTCTCGCTCGACCCGGAGAAGGCCCGGTCGTTCCACGACGCCACCCTGCCCCAGGAGTCGGCCAAGAGCGCGCACTTCTGCTCCATGTGCGGCCCACACTTTTGCTCAATGAAAATCACGGAAGACGTGCGCAAATACGCCGCCGAGCAAAGCCTCTCCGCCGAAGAAGCCCTAAAGAAAGGCATGGAGGAGAAGGCGAAGGAGTTTGTGAAAAAAGGCAGCGAGATTTACATGGCGCCGTAAACAAAGATGAATAAGTATTTTACAAAGCTGAATAAAAATAAATCTCCTGAACTGGACAATACATAAGAAAGTGATTTTCTATCAGCCTAATGACCGAAGAGCAGGCATATCAAATTGCGTTTGAAGAAATGCAAACACAGCAACTCCACTCAAGTGTTTTTGCCAAAGCGGTGGCGTTTTCAGAAGGTGATGAAAAAAAGGCCAAGGCAAATTATTTGAAATTTCGCGCCGAACAACTCATCAGAGACGAAAAAAATTTCGTTTATTCCAGATTTCGTAAAAGTATAATTAACTTTTTATTTTCCCCAAAAGGGCGAATTGGACAATCGGCTTATATCGGAATTCTTTTTTTGGCTTTTTTAATTTCCTTCATTACAAATGCATTGGCAAATTCAGCAACCCATAATTACTACGGATATCGAGAAGACCCCTCCCTTACCGCCATTTTTTTAAGTTTGCCATTCTACCTAGCCTCGATTTCGGCATTTATTTGCGCGCACCTTAAGCGATGCAGGGATGCGGGTATGTCACCTTATCTTGTGTTTCTTTACATAATATGGCCCGTGGGAATTTGTGTAACATTAATCTTGGCTGCTCTTCCCACCGTTCAATCTTCTCCTTCGCAAAAATCATAAAAAGGCGGTCACGCACTCCGGGCAGGACTGGCCTTTGACGTAGCTGGGGGATTGTTGTTGCGCGGGGGAGAGCACGGCGCGGCAGTTGAAGCACTCCACATACCCCGCGGCGGTGAGCGCCGGGGTCAGCGCGACGCGGCGGTCGAATACAAAGCAGTTGCCCTGGTAGTGCGCGCCGCCGACTTCCTCGAAATACTTCAAAATGCCGCCGTCGAGCTGGTAAACGTGAGCGTAGCCCTGTCCGGCCAGGTAGAGGGCCGCCTTTTCGCAGCGGATGCCGCCCGTGCAAAAGGTGACGACGGTTTTGTCCTTCAGGTGGGGTGCGAGCGGCGCCACCTGTTGGGGAAATTCGCCGAAGGATTTGAGCGGCGGCGTGAGGGCGTTGGCGAAGGTGCCGATTTTCACCTCGAACTCATTCCGGGTGTCGAGCAGGGCGAGTTCACGGCCGGTGTCGTCGCGCCCCTGGTCGAGCCAGGTTTTGAGCGTCGCGGCATCCACTGACGGCGCGCGGTGGTCCATAGGGCGGATCATCGGCTGGCGCAGGGTGATGATTTCGCGTTTGATTTTCACCAGCATACGATTGAAGGGCTGCTCGTCCGACCAGGATTCCTTGACCGGCAACCCGGCAAAACGCGGATCGGCCGCCAGCCAGGCCAGCACGCCGCGCACCCCTGCTTCTGTACCGGCGAGAAATAGATTGATGCCCTCGGTGGCCAGCAGAATGGTGCCCTTGAGCTGGGCCGCCGCGCAGCGCTGGCGCAGTTCGGCCTGCAAGGCCGCCGGCGCCTCCAGGGCGACGAATTTGTAGGCGGAAATGTTCAGAAA
The DNA here is from genome assembly GCA_048497935.1 of Verrucomicrobiota bacterium. GTDB lineage: Bacteria > Verrucomicrobiota > Verrucomicrobiia > Opitutales > JABDGR01 > JABDGR01. The sequence continues at coordinate 17,282 of JBEHYY010000031.1, read as the reverse complement.
CGGCATGGCAGAAAGAAGAGGTAAATTATTCCCCCTTGCCCAAACCCCAGCAACCTTCAAAAGAGGAATGCCCGCCCTACCGGCAGGCTATTATTGAATTGCCTGCGCGGGCGGGACACGAAAACCTGCGGGCGCGTTTCCCCACGCATTCCCCCATGAAACCCCGGATTCTTGTCTCCCGGCCGCCGCTGGCCGAGGCATTGCGCGCCTTGCGCAAGCATTGCATCGTCGAGGTCAATCCCACGGGGGCGGGCTTCAGCCCGGAGGAATTTCACCGGCGCGTGGCGGACAAGGACGGCCTGCTGACCGCCGGAGCGGACCGCGTGGACGCCGCGTTGCTGGACGCCGCGCCGCGCCTGCGGGCGGTGTGCAACGTGGCCGTGGGCTACAACAACATCGACGTCGCGGCCTGCACAGCCCGCGGCATCCTGGCCACGAACACGCCGGGCGTGCTCGATGAGACGACGGCGGACCTGACGTGGATGCTGCTCCTTGCCGCCGCCCGCCGTGGACCCGAAGCGGAGCGGTTCCTCCGCAATGGCCAGTGGCGGGGCTGGATGGGCGACGCTTTTCTCGGCCGCGACATCCACCATGCCACGCTGGGCATCCTGGGCCTCGGGCGCATCGGCCAGGCGGTGGCGCGGCGCGCGCAGGGCTTTGCGATGACGGTGCTCTACCACAACCGCCACCGGCTGCCCGCCGCCACGGAAAAGGCGCTGGGGGTGCGGTATGTCAGCTTTGCGCGGCTGTTGCGCGAGTCGGATTTCCTGAGCCTGCACCTGCCCTACTCCGCCGCGGCGCACCATATCATCGGCGCGAAGGAGCTGGCGCAGATGAAGCGGACGGCGGTGCTCGTCAACGCCGCGCGCGGGGGACTGGTGGACGACCGCGCGCTGCTGGCCACCCTGCGCAAGGGGCGCCTCGCCGCCGCGGGGCTGGATGTCTTTGAAAACGAACCGGCGTTTCATGCTGATTTTCTCAAGCTGGACAACGTGGCCCTGGCCCCGCACATCGGCAGCGCCACCCGCGCGACGCGCCTGGCGATGTTTGACCTGGCGGTGAAAAACCTGCTGGCGGCGCTGGACGGGAAAAAGCCGCCGTCGCTGTTGAATCCCGAGGCGTGGGCGAAACGGCGGAGCTATTTATAAAGGCAGTGCGAGGCGGGTCCGGAGGCCCCGCCCATACCCCAAGGCAGACCAGCTTGCCTTAAACATGCTTGCCGCTGGTGGAGCACGGGCGCACACTTTTGGGCTTCCCCCTCATCCCCCCTTAAAAATCTGCCATCTGCAATGAAAATGTCCTTTCCCCTTCCCCTTTCATTGCAGTGCGCCGCGCTGCTGATGTCCGCTTTTATCCCCTCGGTAGTTTTTGCCCAAGCCGCGGTTCCGGCGGCGAGCGGCGCCACCGGCGGCGGACGCGGACGGGGCGGCGCGCCGGCGCTGGTTTCACCGGAAGTCCATGCCGACCGCACGGTGACGTTTCGCACACGGATGCCCAACGCGCAGGCGGTGAGCATCAGCGGGGCGGACTGGACGGACTTGGGCGCGACGATTCCCCTGACGAAGGATGAGGCGGGGGTGTGGAGCGTGACGGTCGGCCCGCTCGCGCCGATGAATGCGATTTATAATTTCACGATTGATGGCGTGACGACGCCGGACCTGAGCAACCCGCGCGTCAAATTGCGGACCAACAATGGCTCGCCGGGCAGCGTCGTCTATGTGCCGGGCACGCCGCCGGAGGTGTGGGAAGCGCGGGACGTGCCGCACGGCACCGTGGAGGTGAACTGGGCGAAATCGCCGCTGCATGGCGACACGCGGGCGTATAATGTCTATACGCCGCCGGGTTACGCGGCGGACTCCACGACGAAGTACCCCGTGCTCTACCTTTTTCACGGCAGCAATGGCACGCAGGACGACTGGACGACGGTCGGCCGCGCGAATTTCATCGCGGACAACCTCATCGCCGAAGGGAAGATGACGCCGATGATCATTGTGATGACGTGGGGGCATGACAAGCAAGGGTCGCTGGCCTCGGGCCAGTTTGAGCGCTACCTGCTGGATGAGGTGATGCCGGCGGTGGAAAAGAAATACCGCATTACCCCCGGGCGGGAAAACCGCGCCATTGTGGGCCTCTCCATGGGCGGCGGGCAGGCACTGAACATCGGATTGAGCCACCTCGACCTGTTTGCGTCGGTGGGCGGCTTTAGCTACGCCTTCACCCCGCAGACGCTGGAAAACAATTATGCCGCCCTGCTGAACGACGCCCAAGGCACAAACGCGAAGCTCAAGGTGCTGTGGCTGGGCTGCGGGCGGCAGGACACCACCGTGCAGTTTGCGAACAACAAGCGCGTGTCGGACATTTTTTACGAGCACGGCATCAACCACATCTTTTATGAGATGGATGGCGCGCACACCTTCATCGTGTGGCGCAAATTGCTGGAGGAAACGCTGCCGGTGCTCTTCAAGCCGGACGTGGTGATGCCCGGAAAACCGATGGCAGGGGCGACCACGACGACGGGGAAATAACGCGCCTTTCTGAAAATCGTCTCCCTGAATTTTTTTAGAAAACTGGGGGGAATCCGACAGGGCTTTCGCTTGCTAACGGTGGGGAGGAATGTGAGAATGGGGACAGCGGCCCGCAGGATCGGGCTCGCAAAGCACCCATGGATGGCCAGCTTCCCATGGCAGGGAAAAAAGATGCGCCCGGCGCGCCGACGCCAGGCGCAAAATCGCTCCCCATGGCCGATTACCAAGCCCTCTTCCAGGCCGCCCCGGGGCTTTACCTGATACTGCTGCCGGATGAGAAGTTCACGATTGCGGCCGTGAATGAGGCCTATGCCCGGGCGACCAAAACCAAGCAGGAGGAAATCCTCGGCCGGGGCATCTTTGAAGTCTTTCCCGACAATCCCAACGACCCAAATGCCGACGGCGTGCGCAACCTGCGGGCGTCGCTACAGCGGGTGTTGAAAAACCGCGCACCGGACACGATGGCGGTGCAAAAGTACGACATCCGCCGGCCGGAGTCCGAAGGCGGCGGGTTTGAGGAACGGTATTGGAGCCCGCGCAACCTGCCAGTGCTGGGGGAGGACGGCCAGCCCACCTACATCATCCACCGGGTGGAAGACGTCACCGAATTTGTGCACCTCAAAAAACATGGTGAAGACCTGGAGGCGGAGGTGTTCAAGCGCGCCCAGGAAATCCAGGTGTCCAACGAGCGGCTGCGCGAGCGCACCGGCGAACTCCAGGCCGCCAATGAGGAACTGGCGCGGCTCAACGCACGGTTGATGGAACTCGACCAGGTGAAGACGCAATTTTTCGCGAGTGTGAGCCACGAACTGCGCACGCCGCTCAACGCCATCCTCGGCTTCACGGGGACGATGCTGATGCGCCTGCCCGGGCCTTTGACAGACAAGCAGGAGAAGCAACTGATGATTGTGGAAAACAGCGGCAAGCACCTGCTCTCCCTCATCAATGACCTGCTGGACCTCGCCCGGATCGAGGCCGGCAAGATGAAGCTGGATGTCGAGCTCCTCAGTGCGAATGCGGCAGTGTCGGATGTGACGGTGTCGCTGCAGCATCTCGTCGCCAAGAAAGGCCTGACGCTGGCGGCAATCCTGCCACCCGAGGACATTGCCATGCGCTCGGACCGGCGCGCGTTGCACCAGATTCTGCTCAATCTGGCGGGCAACGGCATCAAGTTCACCAAGCAAGGGTCCGTCAGCATCTCCCTGAGCGAGCGGATGAAGGACGGGCGGGCGCTGGTCGCCTTTGCGGTGCGGGACACCGGGCCGGGCATTTCCCCGGCGGACCAAGCCAAACTCTTTGAAGCATTCCGGCGGCTGAGCTCAGGCAACGAAGGCCAGGTCGAAGGCACGGGGTTAGGCTTGCATCTGAGCCTGAAACTGGCCGAACTCCTGGGCGGCCATATCGACCTGGAAAGCGAACCCGGGCGCGGCAGTTGCTTCACCCTGGTGCTACCCAAAGAGTAAAGCCATGCTCACCCACCCCACAGACCGGCGTATCCTCCTCATTGAGGATAATGAGATGAACCTGGAGCTGATGGTGTACCTGCTCCAGGAATTCGGCTACACGCCGCGGGTGGCCAACAATGGGGAAACGGGCCTCCAAATCATCAAAAAGGAGCGGCCGCACCTTGTCTTATGCGACATCCAACTGCCCAAGCTGGACGGCTACGAGCTGGCGCAGCAGGTGAAAGCGGACCCGGAATTACGCGAGACGCTGGTCGTGGCAGTGACCGCGATGGCGATGGTGGGCGATCGGGAAAAAAGCCTGGCAGCGGGATTTGACGGCTATATCAGCAAGCCGATCGAGGCCCAGACATTTGTGCAGCAAGTAGAGAATTTCCTCAAAAGCCGGGGCCGGGCCAAACCGGCGGGGCACATCCCGGACGGGCAACCCCACCCGCCGCCCAAAAAAGGCCTCGTCCTCGCGGTGGACGACATCATGGCCAACAACAAGCTGCTGGAAAGCCTCCTGGAGCCCTTTGGCTACCAGGTGATCATCGCCAGCGGCATGACGGAAGCGATGGCCCTGGCGCGCGAGCATCTGCCGACACTGATCATCTCCGACGTGCGCATGCATGAAGGCAGCGGTTTCGAGTTATGCGAGGCGATCAAGACCGACCCGCGCCTGAAACAGATTCCGTTCATCCTCCTCACCTCGACCTATTGCAACGAAACCGCGCGCGCCAAAGGCCTGGCGCTGGGCGCGGCCAAATATATTTTCCGGCCCATTGAATCACAGGCGCTCCTGCGCGAGATAGAGGCCTGCCTGCCGACGGCCCGCCCGTAATTTTCCGCGCAAAGGAATTGCCTCGGCTCCGGCGGCGGGTTGGAATGCCGTGGTGAGCAACGACTTTGCCCCCTCCTCCCCCCGCCCTGATGGCCGCACCGCGGACCAAATGCGCCCGGTGTCATTCACACCCGGCATAGCGCCCCACGCCGACGGCTCGGTGCTGACCCGATTTGGGAACACCACGGTCATCTGCGCCGCGATGATTGAGGACAAGGTGCCTGGCTGGATGATGCAGCAAAAGGTGCCGGGCGGCTGGCTGTCGGCGGAGTATTCCCTGCTGCCCTACTCCACGCTTGACCGCAAGCCGCGCGACATCAGCAAAGGCAAGCTGGACGGGCGCACGGTGGAAATCCAGCGCCTCATCGGCCGGGCGCTGCGGGCGGTGGTCGATTTGCAAAAGCTGCCGGGCATGACCCTGTGGCTGGACTGCGATGTGCTGCAGGCGGACGGCGGCACGCGCACGGCGGCCATCTCGGGTGCGTATGTGGCGGCGCGGCTGGCGATGCAAAAGCTGATGGCCAAGGGCAAGATCAAGACGGACTTTTTCACGGACTCGGTGGCGGCCGTCAGCGCGGGCGTGTGGCGCGGGCAACCGATCCTCGACCTCAACTACCTGGAGGACAAGGACGCGGAAGTGGATGCGAACATCGTGCTGACGGGCGCGGGCCGGTTTGTGGAAATCCAAAGCTCGGGCGAGGAGGCGACCTTCTCGCGCGAGGAGCTGGACGCACTAGTGGAACTGGCCAAGACCGGGGTGGCCCACATCACCCGGGAGCAGCAGAAGATTTTAAACAAATAGGTGTGATAAGCATTGGGAATAGGGCGCGGCAGTTCATTTAAGAATTGTCAATGACACAAAGTTCCCTAAATCTTCATTTTTTGCGCAAACGCCCCTTTCCGCTCCCGTGAACATCCACGAATACCAGGCCAAGCAACTCTTTCGCGAATTCGGCGTTCCCGTGGCACGCGGCGCCGTCATCAAGGCGCTCAACGAAGTTGATGCCGCGCTGGCCCAGGTGGCGGCGGGGGAAATTGTGGTGAAGAGCCAAATCCACGCCGGCGGCCGTGGCAAGGGCACGTTCACCGACGGGTTCAAAGGGGGCGTCAAAATCGCCAAGAACGCCGCGCAGGCGAAGGAATACTCCAGCAAGATGCTGGGCAACACCCTTGTCACCCACCAGACCGGTCCGGCCGGACGCAAGGTGCAGACGATCTTTTTCACCGAAGCCAGCGCCATCGCCAAGGAATATTACCTGGCCATCCTGCTGGACCGCGCGGCATCGCTGCCCGTGATCATCGCCTCGACCGAAGGCGGCATGGACATCGAGCACGTGGCGGAGCATACGCCGGAGAAAATCCTGCGCCGCCATGTGGACCCGGCGGTGGGGCTGCGCGCGTTCCAGGCCCGCGAGATCGGCTATCGCCTGGGCTTCAATGAGGAGCAGATCAAACAGTTCACGGTGCTGCTGGACGGCCTGTGGAAGCTTTTCTGGGAAAAGGACTGCGCGATGGTGGAGATCAACCCCCTCATCGTGACCCCGGCGGGAAAGATTGAGGCGCTGGACGCGAAAGTCTCGTTCGATGACAACGCGCTGTACCGCCACCCCGAGATCCAGGCCCTGCGGGACCTGAATGAAGAGGACCCGAAGGAAATCGAAGCCTCCAAGTACAGCCTCAACTACATCGCCCTGGACGGCAACATTGCGTGCCTGGTCAACGGCGCGGGACTGGCGATGGCGACGATGGACATCATCCAGTATTTCGGCGGCAAGCCGGCCAACTTCCTCGACGTGGGCGGAGGCGCCACCGAGGAGCAGGTGACGCAGGCCTTCCGCATCATCCTGAGCGACCCGGCCGTGAAGGGCATCCTGGTGAACATTTTTGGCGGCATCATGAAGTGCGACATCATCGCCCGCGGCGTCATCGCGGCGGCGCGGAATGTGCAGATCAAGGTGCCGCTGGTGGTGCGCCTCGAAGGCACCAATGTGAAGGAAGGCCGCGAGATCCTGGCGCAAAGCGGCCTGGCGATCACAGCGGCCGACTCCCTCTCCGACGCGGCCCAGAAGATCGTCGCCGCGGTGAAAAACTAACCGGAATATTTCGATGAGCGTCCTGGTCAACAAAAACACCCGCCTGCTGGTGCAGGGTATCACCGGCAAGGCCGGCAGCTTTCACGCGCAGCAGTGCCTGGAATACGGCACGAATATCGTGGCGGGCGTGACGCCCGGGCGCGGAGGCCAGAAGTTCCTGGACAAGGTGCCCATTTTCAACAGTGTGCGCGAGGCCGTCGAGCAGACGGGCGCCAATGCGTCGATGGTGTTTGTGCCGCCGGCCTATGCGGGCGACTCCCTGCTGGAGGCGATTGACGCGGCGCTGCCGCTGGTGGTGTGCATCACCGAGGGCATCCCGGTGCGCGATATGCTGCCGGTAAAGCAAAAGCTGCTGCGCAGCTCCACGCGCCTGATTGGGCCAAACTGCCCGGGTATCATCACCCCCGGCGAATGCAAGATCGGCATCATGCCCGGCTATATCCACCGTCCGGGCAAGGTCGGCATCGTTTCGCGCTCGGGCACGCTCACCTACGAAGCGGTCTGGCAGATCACCTCCCGCGGACTGGGGCAAAGCACGTGCATCGGCATCGGGGGCGACCCCGTCAACGGCACGAGCCACCTGGACGCCGTCAAACTTTTCAATGAAGATCCGCAGACCGAGGCGATCATCCTGATTGGTGAAATCGGCGGAACCGCGGAAGAAGAAGCGGCCGCGTACATCAAGGCCCACGTCAAAAAGCCGGTGGCGGCGTTCATTGCCGGGGCCACGGCGCCCGCCGGGCGGCGCATGGGCCATGCCGGGGCGATTGTATCGGGATCCAGCGGTTCGGCGGCGGCCAAGATTGCGGCGCTGCAGGACGCGAATATCGCCATCTCGCCCACCCCGTCGGACATTGCGGAAACATTACTGAAGCGCTACCGGGGTTAAGGACGGCTTGTTCCCTTTTGGAACATAAGCCGGTGTAGCGGGGCGAAAAATAGGTGTAATCATTTATATTAGCATTACTATTCCCCCGCCAGGGGCCAGCGCAGCCCGTTAAGAGGGAAATGAGGAATGTTCCGGTTTGGAACATACTTGGAATTAACCGCCCCTATGCATAGCCATAATCATTTATATTAGGAATCCTATTGCGCAAAACATCACAAAAATGTGCGATTTTTGAAAAGCCGGTTTTCCGAGGGAAAGGACGACCCCGCGGGGCAAAAACCACTTGCGCTTTTCATACAAACGTATTAGATTAGAGCATCGTCGTTAGAGAATGGCGATGACAGCTACTACTAAACATATAACCTGCAACAATACATAAAATGGTTAAGAAACGTAAAATACGCGCGCGCGCCCCTGGCATGACGCAAATCTCCATCAGCCTGCCCGAAGGACTTGTCGGTAAGATAGACGAAATGGCGGATGCGGAAAACCGCAACCGGTCCAACTTCATCGCCACGGTCCTGGAAGACCTCTCCAGCCAGCGCGGGGTCAAGGCCGCCGAAAGCGCCAAGCGGTTTGGTTGATTCCGAAGAAACAATCGCGCGGTGAGCAAGGCCGGTTTCTCATCTTGCCTGTCCCGTTGAATCTGGGTTTTACGGAGTTCAATTGGGCGATGGGGAGGGAGTTGGTTTTACCCATGCGATTGGCATAATCCAGGCCGGCAGCATTCAGTGCTGCCGGCCTGTTTTATTTTAAGGCGGGCCACCGGGGTGCGGTGCTCATCGCCTGCCCTTCGAGCGCCAAAAGCGAACCAGTCCAAATAAGATTCCAAAACCAGCGGCCGCGCCCCCAATCAAAACAGGCAGCGAAGGCTCCCATCCGGTGAGATACGCCACCCGCTGCACTGTGCGTCCCCAGAGCGCAGGTGTGGCATCAAATGAGTCCAGGCGGGCTTGCACGCCGGAAAGGCGCAAGCTTTGGTCGTCATAACGCCCGCCCGATTGCAAACCACCTTCAGATGCCGCGGTGGCAGATGGGCCGCCGGAAGCATTGGCCTGGGAACGACGAAGGCCGCGGGCCCGAAGCGCCAGATTGGCGGCTACTGCCTGCGCCGCTGCCGCATCATCAGTTGCGGACAAAGCGTCCTGGGCATCTGCCGCAGGCGTTTCACTCGTCGCAGCATCCGGAGAATTGGGCAGAGTTGAGGGGGAATCGGCTCCGCCGAGGTATCGGATGGCAGGGGTGGCAGCCGGGCTGGGCGTTGAAGGCACAGGTGCCGGTGTGGATGGGAGGGGCTGCGCGGCGCCAGTGCCCGAGGACTTGGCGTGAGGCGCGCCAGATGCGGCTGGAACCTCCTTGGGGTGGCCGAGGTTGAGATAACCGATGGCCTGCACCTCCGGACCGGGCGAACCGTAGGTGGGCCAGGGGCAATAGATGGGGTTGCCGAAGGAATCCTGATAAGAGCCCGAACCGGGGACGGCTACCAACCGAACGTAAAGAATGTTCTGCAAATCCACCGCACCAGACAACACCAAGGGATGGGCCGCGAGGTCGCGCAAGTCGAACGGATTGCCCCACGAAGGGCCATAGGCATTCACGGCCTTGCCAAAGAGGTTATAAATCTTGCGGGCGTCAGAAGTAATATAGGGCCAACCCGAACCCGAGGGCCGGGGGTTGGTGTCCACCGAGGGGAAGCGGGCAAAGACCACGCCGTCTGTGGAAACCTCCACATAGGCCAGCTTGGCAAAAACACGCGTGCTGTGGGCCAGTTGGAAAGCATTGCCAAAGATAACCAAGTCCGGCCCCGGCCCATCGCCAGCGGACTGGGCCAGCTTCACCGTCAGGCTGCCGGGGGCGACACCCCGGGCGATATCCGCGGCGGAAAGATCGCCCAAGGAAACAACGTCGAAGACATTGCCACTGACCGGGCGCAACACCGTGGCCAGGTTCTTCCAATAATCGTCGATGGCGGACGGATTGGCGGGCGCGTAGCGGGTGATCTCCGCCGCCCAGCCGAGGATCAGCGGATTGACCTCGCCATTGACAAAACCTGGAATGGGTTCATCCGGCGCGCCAGAGGCGATGTTTCCCACGCCAGCGGAATAGGGTCCCGGCGGCACGCCCAGCACACCATAGGGATTGGAAACAGGAGGGAGGGTTTCCTGGGCGGGAAGACTAACGCTGCCAGTGAAAAGAAGCACCCCCACGCCCATACCCCGCCCGACCCACGCTCGAAAGCGTGGGTAACGGGAGGCGGGTGAGCGGCGGATGTTCATTTTGGGCTCTTACCTAATGAAGCTTCAGGCCCGGCGACGATGCCAGCCGAGTGCCAACGCAGCCGCAGCAGCGGCCACCAAGGCCGCAGTCGCCGGTTCAGGCACGTTCTGCACGGTGTTGTAGCCGTAAATGACCTGGCTGCCATTGCTGAAGCCTGATTGCCAGACATAGCCGACATAGTCGCTGACGCCATCGGAAAAGGTATTCACGGAATAGGCGCCGCCCGGAGCCTCGGGAGTAATGACGCCGTCGAGGCTGGTGGATGGATTAAACCAATAAAGGCCATCCGCGCCAAAGCCCGCGGCCCAGATGCGGCCCGCGGCGTCCACCGCGAGGCTGCCCACCACGTCATTGGCAAAGGTGTGCACCAAGAGACCGTCGCCAAATTGCAGGGTGGAGAAGGTGTTGATGGCATTCTGGATTTGCGCCTGGGTGAATTTATAGACGCTATTGTTGTCGTCATTGCCAACATAGACATTGCCTGCGGCATCCACCGCGATGCCGGCGCTGAAGGTGCCCGCCGGGTCGATGACCACCTGCTGGGCGCCGCCCGTGGTCACATAGCTGACGGAGCTGTCGCCATTTTCGCCATTGATGCCAACGACATACAAGCCAGTGGCATTGATGCGCGCGGCGGAAAAATTCTGCAATGACGTGAGGCTGGTGTAGCCCGGGGTGGCGGGCGTGGAAGGGTTGAATTGATAGACTGGCGTGGGCGCAAACTGGCCGGCGCCGACAACGGCAGTCGTCCCATTCAACACGGTAATAAAACTCGGGTCCACATTGGGAGGCGTGGCAAAGGCGGTGTTGGCTGAGGCGCCAAAGCTGTTTTGCAGATACAGCGCGTTGTTATTGCCATACACATAGCGGCCATCCGGGAGGTGGGAAAAACCGATGGCCCCGAAATGCGGAGGAGCGGCATTGAGGCTCGGCAAATCGAGGGTGAGAAACGTCTGCGCGGAGAGCGCAGGGGCGAGGCTCAACAGGCCGAGGCCGAGGAACACGCCACGACGCAACTGAGCGGCGAGGCGCGGAAGTTTAACAAGGGCAGGGAATGGATGGATGGTCATGGAGGACAGCGGCCCGTGACGCGCGGACCGGAGCGGGCGCGCCGCCACAGACAGACCAACCAGGCGCAAGCGCAAAAGCCCCGTGAGCACGCATGACATCATGCCGCACCCACGCTCCTTTTCCCTTGGCCTGGACGTCCAACCGCGAAAGCGCTCCAGGGTTAAATCCCGTCCAACTCGTCTTCTGGCTTACGGCAGGGGCCGCCCGCGCCTTCCCATCCCCGAGGACAGGGACAGTGGCTAGTGTGCGGGCGGTTCGACCGGTTACAGCGGCGCGACCGCGTCCGATTTGCACGGACTTCCGTTTGGAGGACAGGCTTCGTCGGCGCGCGGTGTCTGTAGAAACACAGGCGCCAGTGAAAGAACACCGTCATGCTGCAAGGGGATTTGCGGGATGACAATGCTAAACTTAAAAAATCGCATCAACATATCCGTATATGTTGATATATTCGCTTGACCGAACAAAAAAAGACCGGCAAAACAGGATTTCTGGACCCCGGACAGGGTCCGATTGACACCAAAAACTTCCGCGATGACAAACGCCACAAAATCCGCCACACTCTCCCCGATGAACCTGACCCACAAGCTCCTCGATCACCCGTTTTATCAAGCCTGGTCGCATGGGAAAGTCACCCAAGACCAACTCGCCCGCTATGCGCGTGGCTATGCCGAATTCATCGGCCTGATGCCGGCCTATTGGGCCCGCATTGGCCAGGGCCTCAATGTCGATACCTCCAAGCTCGTCGCTGAAGAAACCGCGCACGCAGTGTTGTGGGAAAAGTGGGCCGCGAAGCTTCCCGAGCCGAGCACGCACCCGCGCATGACGGCGGTGATTGAAGCGCTGGACAAGCTCAGCCCCTCCGAGCTGCTCGGCGCGGTGCAAGCCTTTGAAGTCCAGCAGCCCGAAGTCGCCCGCACGAAGAAGGACGGTTTGCTGGCGCATTACGGGTTTGCCGAAAAGGACACAGTGTATTTTGACGAACACCTGAAGGAAGAAGCGCATATTGAGTTTGGCAGCCGCGTGGCCGCCGCCAAAGCGAAGCCGCAGGAATATCAGCACGGCTTTGAACTCGGCGCGAAGTGGATCTACCACTCGCTCGACTCGTTCGTCGCGTAAGGCACGGGCGGCAAGCCCGCGCAGTAAAAAACCGAGGAAGCTTCGGGCGCAGCCTAGCTGTGCCGCTACAAGGTCATGCCTTTTGCTAAGGCGTGGCCGGGCCGCGGGCAGAAGCAGCGGGGGCGGCGGAAGCACTGGCAGAGGCCGAAGCAGCCGCGGGGGCTGGCGCCGCACCGGCCGCACCCCCACGACGTGGGGTAGCGGGCAGGGCCGTGGCGGGCGGAGCTTCCACCGGCTGGCCGTTGATGACGACATTCTTGAAAACGAGATTGGAAACCTCGCCGCGCGAAAGCACCGTGCCGTTGGCGGGTAGCTTGACATCGATATTTTCAAAGGTGAAGCCGTTCAGCGTGTCGCCCTGGGTGTTGCGCTGGGGGTTGGCCACATTGCCCCGAAGGGTGCCGAAGGAGCCAAAGGAACCCTTGATGTTGCGGATGGTAATGTTGTCGATGCTGCGGGCGGGGCCCGGCTGGCCCTGCAGGTCGAAATACTGGGTCCAGGGCGCGCAATTCAACAGCCGGCCGGCGCCATTGAGGGTGATGTTTTCCACCGTGATGTTGGAATAGTGCTGCGGGGTGTCGGGGCGGAGCTTGAGCGTCAGCATGGTGGCGTTGCCATTGATGACGCAGTTGCGCACGGTAACGTTGCGCACGATGGTGGCCTCACTGCCGCAGGTGAGCAGGCCATTGCCACTGCCAATTTCACAGTCCTCGATGAGGATGTTCTCGACCGGCGGACTGTCGGCATCCTTGTCAGCAAACGGCCCCTTGCTGCCCTTGAGGGCGATGTCGTCGTCGTTGTTGGAAATCTGGCATTTGCGGATGACGACGTTCTGGCAGCTATCGACGTCAATACCGTCGGTGCTGGGGCTGCGCGGGGCATTGATATGCAGGCCCTCGATGACCACGCCGTTGCAATGATAGAGGTGCAAATTCCAAAAACCGGAATCCTGGAAGGAAATGCCCTCGATGCGCACATCGGTGCAGCGGTCCACAAACATCAGGCGCGGGCGCTCCACATCCAGGTTCGTGGTGGCGGGGTTGGCAGTGCGCCGGCTGTAGAAGTCCGCCCAGTAAGGCGCGCCATTGCCATTGAGTTGACCCTGGCCGCTGATGCGCACGCGGTCCGAAGGCTCGACATTGACGAGGGCGGCGCGCCAGTCCTGGAAGTGGCCCTCGATACGGGTGCGCTGCATCGGGAAGTCCTTGATGTCCTGCGAGCCGGAGAGCACCCCATCCTCCTCGAGGTAAAGCTCTACCCCCTTTTTGAGAAAAATGGCGCCACTGTAGAACCGGCCCTTGGGAATGACCACCACGCCACCGCCCGCGGCGGCCGCGGCGTCGATGGTCTTTTGGATGGCGGCAGTGTTCAAGGTGGTGTCGTCACCCACGGCACCGTAATCAGTGATAAGATACCGTTTAAGTTCGGCAGATTTGACTTCGGCAGGCTTGGCCGGAGTACCCGGGGCAGCGGCGGGGACAGGAGGCGCATCAGCACCGACGGCCAAAACCGTGGTGACAAGAGAGAATAACGCTAAACGGGATAGGGTAAGGTGGGGTTGGCTCATGGGGGTATAGACGGCAGGGGGCAGCCTGCCGTCCAATTCCCTTATTAGCGCATCGGTCTTAAATGGCAATGGCGATTGCAGGGCAAGGGGTTAAAAGGGCTGTTTACACTTGCGGTCATATTCCAACTCTGGTTTACCAGCGCCCAGAGTTTTTCATGATTTTCAAACGCCAAATCTGCCAATTTCTGGCCCGGCACCGCCGCAACCGGGTGGTGGCCAAATTCGACCGGTACCTCGTGCGGTTTCATCATGGGTTTGAGAACCTGGACTATGATTTTGACAGCAATGGCGAGGCGTTTGTCCTCCAGACACTCCAAGCCAAGGCCGGCATCAAGACCATCCTCGATGTGGGGGCAAACCAAGGGGACTGGTCGCTGATCGCCTCACGGACGTTCCCCCAAGCGGCCATCCATTCCTTCGAGATCGTGTCCAGCACGCACCGCAAGCTGGTGGAAAACTGCCAGGGGTGCGCGAATGTGCGGCCGCACAATCTGGGAATGTCGGACCAAAATGGCACGACCACGGTTTATTTTTCGCAATCGCAGAGTGTGCTGGCAACCTGCGTGCCAGGCTTCAGCCAGAGCTTCCACCAGTATGAACCCAAGAGCGAACAGGCGAAGGTGGTGACGGGCGATTCCTTTTGCGCGGAAAACGGGATTGAAAGCATCGATCTGCTGAAAATGGACGTGGAGGGCTTTGAGCCCAATGTGCTGCGCGGGTTTGCCGGGATGCTGAAAAGCGGCCGAATCAAGATCATCCAGTTCGAATACGGCTATATCAATGCCGCGACGCGTTTTCTGCTGAAGGATTTCTATGACGTGCTGACACCCCACGGCATGAGAATCGGCAAAATCTACCCAACGTATGTGGATTTCCGGGATTACAATTTCCGCGATGAAAATTTCTGCGGCCCCAATTATCTGGCCGTGCATTCGTCGCTGGAACCGGTGATCAAGGCGTTGAGCTAACGAGAGAGATGCGGCGGGTGCGGAGGCCCCACCCCCGCCTGGAGTCCTTAAAGCTGCACCTTGACGCCGCGGCGAAGGTAGGTGGGCACGTCGAGGTCTTCGCCCTCGAAAAAGTTGCGTTCCGTCTGATCGAAGTACCCGCGCTGCTCGTCCTCGCCGACGAAATGGAATTCGTTCTGGGGCGCGCCACTGCTCTTGGAGCCGCGCAATTTGGAGGTATGCACCGGCTGCGGGCCAGCGCCCGGCATAGCCAAGGCGGCGGCTGTCTTGGGAAAAGTAGAAGCCGTGGCGGTGCTGGCAGGCGTGGAAGGGGCTTCGGCGCGCAGGCCGGAAGGGGCGGTGCGCAGGGCGGCCATCGGGTTCGTGCGCGATTCCGTCATGCCGATGACGCAGATCTCCAGCTTGCCCGCCAGCCGTTCGTCGATGACAGCGCCAAGGACGGTCTGTTCACGGCTGCCGAATTTTTCCGCAATGGCCGCGACGATTTCATTCACACGCAAAAGACTCAGCTCGGGGCCGCCGAGAATATTGATGAGCAGGCGGTCGGCCCGGCGGGAAAGCTCGGGCGTATGCAGCAGCGGGCAGAGCATGAGGTCCTGCAACGCGTCAGCCACGCAATTCTCCCCCGCGCCCTGGCCCAAGCCAAAGAGAGTCTTGCCACCGCGCGGCGTGAAGGTGCGGCGCAGTGTGGCAAAGTCGAGATTGATCAGGCCGGTGTGGAAGAGGATGGCGGAGATGGAGCGGATGGCGCGGCCAATCCAAGCGTCGGCCTGGCCGAAGGCGTCGAGCACCGTGGAGTCATCCGGCAGGTGCTGGAGCAGCAAATCGTTGGGCAGGGGGATGACGGCGTCGCAATGCTGGCGCAGTTCGCCCAGCGCCTGGTCGGCAATCTGCTTGCGGCGGCCGCCCTCGGTGGTAAACGGCAGCATCACAAACGCGACGACTAGGGCACCGGCCTGCGTGGCAATCTGCGCGACGACGGGGGCCGCGCCGCTGCCGGTGCCGCCGCCCAAGCCGGCAACGATGAACACCATATCCATGCCCTGAAACATCTTGGCAATAAGCTCACGGTCGGCCTCGGCGGCATTGCGGCCCACTTCCGGCTCACCGCCCGTGCCGACGCCACGCGTCAAACCCCGGCCGATGAGCAGTTTCTCCGGTGCAGGGGAAGAATTGAGTGCCTGGGCGTCGGTATTCAATGCGGCCAGATGCAGGCGGGTGGACTCCTGGTCGAGTTGGAGACGGTCCACCGCATTGGTGCCCGCGCCGCCCACACCCACGATTTTGACGCGCACACCATCCTCGGGCAAACTGCCGGGGAGGATGCGGTCGGCGGAGGAAGGTTGGGAGGCAGAAGAACTCATGGCGTGATAGGATGCAAAGTCAGGCCCCGAGCCAGCGAGTCAGATGGTTGAGAAGACCATCGCCTTTGCGGGCGGCAGTCTTGCCGCTTTCGCGCTCGGGCGCATTGAGGGCAAAGAGCAGCAGGCCGACGGCAGTGCTGTATTCCGGGCCGCGGAGCGACTCGGTCAACCAGGACGGCTCGACGGCCCGGCGGGCAGGCAGGCCCAAGGTGCGCTCCGCCAGGCGGTCGATGCCAGGCAGGCGGGAGGTGCCGCCCGTCAAAATCACCCCCGCGGCGACATCCTCGGGCACCAGCAGGCCGTCGAGGTGCTTTTTGACGATACAGAAAAGCTCTTCCACGCGAGACTCGATGATCTGGCAGATGGCAAGGCGGGGGATGTAGCGGTCGCCCACGCTTTTATCGCCCACCATCCAGACCTTTTCCGAGCGCGCCTGCACATCCACAGCGGCCTGGCCGAAACTGAGCTTCACCTTTTCCGCGTGCTTGCGGCTGATGCGCAGACCGAGGCTGAGGTCGTTGGTCAAATGGTCGCCACCGACGGGGATGCTGCCTGTCTTGATGATATGGCCGTCACGGTAGAGAGCGTAATCGGTGATGCCGCTGCCGATGTCGAGGACGAGCGCGCCGATCTTCTTTTCCATCTCCGGCGTGACCATGTTGGCGGAGGAAACGCTGGAAACGATGATGTCCTTCACCTCGAGGCCATTGTAGCCATTCACCAGGTGGATGGCATTGCTGAGGTTTGACTCGCCGCCGGTGACTGTCCAAAAGCCGAGTTCCAATTTCTCGCCCTGCTGGCCAATGGGGTCGGCAACGGGGTTGCCGTCGAGTTTAAAGGAATTGCGAATGTGGTGGATGGCGAGGCGGCCGGCGGGCAACTCTTTTTTGCGGGCTTCCGCCAGCAGGCGCTGGACGTCGATGGGACGCACGCGGTTGTCCGCCGCGCTGATGGCAACCTCGGGCCGCTGGGCAAAACCGTCGAGATGGGCGCCAGATTGGGCGAGGAAAGCCACTTCGGCCTGGGTGCGGGCGTTCTGCTCAGCACTGAGCAAGGCGGCGTGCGTGCAGTTGCACACCGCCATGAAGAGGACGAAAACCCCAGCTCGGTCCTGAAGAACCAATAG
>JBEHYY010000030.1:0-48779 GCA_048497935.1 Verrucomicrobiota bacterium | reverse complement strand
GCCTGTCGCTGCGCTGTTTTCGCCAGGCTTGGGAGCGGGGGCAGCCTTAGGGTCCGCCTTTTTCACATCCAAACTGAAAACCGGCATCGGCTCCGCCGTGGCAGCGGCGGCCAATAATGGGACTGCGGACACAGTCAAAGCCATGAGGGCTAGACCAGCTGCGAACAGTGAATTATGAAGGGGGCGGAAGCAGGCGGCTAGGTTCATTGAAAAATACGACAGAGGATTTTTTATTAGGTTCCTATCCGTCGATACTATTAATGACTTCCGCACACGGGAAAAATTAGAATGTTATTTTAGCTATTTCAAAAATATTTGCAACCTGCTCAAAGTCATGAACTTAACATCAATACTGAACTGGTGTCCTGCCAAGCGAACATCTACCGTCTGATTCCCCTAAAAATATGCCCTCGAGGTAATTTAAGCTTCTTCTTTTAATTCCCGACCCATCAAACGCAAGATAGCCTCGCGCGGGTCCCGGCCGTCGTACAACAAGGCATGGATTTCAGCCAAAATGGGTGCCTCAATCTTTTCCCGCCGGCAAAGCGCTGCAAATGCCCCGGTGGCGCCGTAGCCCTCAACCACGGTATGACGGTTGCTCAACAGTTTCGCGGGGGCATTGCCTTTGGCTATGTCTTCACCAAAGGTGCGGTTACGGCTCCATTGGCCATTGCAGGTCGCCACAAAATCCCCGAATCCGCCCAAGCCGTAGAAAGTCGCAGTTTGTCCGCCCAGATGCACGCCCACCGCGGCCATCTCGTGTAAAGCGCGTGTGAGGTAGGCGGCCTTTGCATTGTCACCCAGCCGCAATCCATCGCAAAGGCCAGCGCCAATGGCGTAAACGTTTTTCAAGGCTGCCGCCGCCTCTACCCCGATCACATCGCGTGAACGGTACACGCGCAGGGTCTGGCCGCTCAGGACGGCTTGAACGCGTCGAGCGCGGTCATCCGCAGCCTGGGTGGCGAGGACCACTGCAGTGGGCTGCCCGCCAGCAACCTCCGCAGCATGAGACGGGCCGGAAAGTACAGCAGTGTCGGCCCCTGGCAGGACATCCGCGACCACCGCACAGGGCAGCTTGAAAGTGTCCATCTCCAAGCCTTTGCACAAAGTGATGAATAATGGCCGGGCCCAGGCGGCGTCCATTTGCTGGCGCACCGTTTGGGCCAGTTCGCGCAAGCCGCGCATGGGGCAGGCCAGCAACACCAAATCCGCCTCCATCAGGGCTGGGCGCACTTCAAGGCCGATTTGCAGATCTGCCGGCAAGGCAAATCCCGGCAAATACTCCCGGTTCTCCCGCGCCGCCGCCAACGCCAAAGCGTGCTCCAGCCGCCGCGGCGCCAGCGTGACAACGTGGCCGGCACGGTGGCAATGCAAGGCCAGGGCGGTGCCCCAGGCGCCAGCGCCAAGGATGGTGACATTCATCGCCGACAGTAAAGGCCACCCGCTGCGCCACGCCAAGCCGTAAACACCAAACCGGGGCGGAAATGATTTTTGTTCCCAAAGCCCTCGAAATTCACAAAATGGTAACCTGCCCGCCTCATGAAACACCTCGCTTGGAAAGCCTTTCTTGCCGCCGGGGTGTGGTGCTTTGCGACAAAGCTCGCGGCGCAGCCCATCACGCCCGCCGGTTCGGCCACGGCAGGGTCCGGCACCCCCGCTGGCTACATACTCACCCCACCCGAAGCGCACACTCCCCGCATCAATGGCCCCAGTGTTTATGGCCAGCGGCCGGGCAATCCTTTCCTTTATGCCGTACCAGCCACCGGAGACCGTCCGCTGATGTTTTCGGCCGACGGGCTGCCGCCGGGTTTGAAGCTTAATCGCGATACCGGGCAGATCTCCGGCGTCGCCGGGCAAGCAGGCGAATACACTGTCAAATTAAGCGTGGAAAACGCCTTGGGCAAGGCCACGCGCAACTTGAAAATCGTGATTGGAGACAAAATCGCGCTGACCCCGGCCATGGGTTGGAACAGCTGGAATTCCTGGGCCGGCAACGTAAACCAAGCGCGGGTGCTGCGCGCAGCGAAGGCGCTGGTTGAAAAAGGCCTGGCCAACCATGGGTGGACTTACGTGAACATCGACGACACCTGGCAAGGGGAACGCAACGGGCCCAACCGTGCCTTGCTGGCGAATGAGAAATTTCCCGACATGAAGGGGCTCGTCGAACAACTCCATGTCCTGGGGCTCAAGGCGGGCATTTACTCCACACCCTGGATAACCTCCTATGCCAACTACCCCGGCGGCTCCAGCGATAGCGAGGATGGCGCGTGGGAGAAAGCCGCCATGGGCAACAGCCAGTTTCATAAATTCGGGGCAGTGTCCTTTGAGGAGGCAGACGCCGGGCAATGGGCGGCGTGGGGCTTTGACTATTTAAAATATGACTGGAATCCGAACGATGTGCCGCATGTTGAATCGATGAACAAAGCGCTCCATGCCTGCGGGCGCGACATCGTCTTCAGCCTCTCCAATGCGGCACCGATGAAAAATGCGGAAGACTGGGTCCGCCTGGCCAACAGCTGGCGCACCACCGGCGATATCGGCGATAGCTGGGGCCGGCCACCCGACTACCACCATGGCGTGGGTGAAATCGGTTTTCTCCAGGATAATTGGGCTCCCCACGCCGGCCCGGGCCATTGGAATGACCCCGATATGCTGGTCGTAGGGGTGGTCAGCGTCGGCTCGGCTATGCACCCCACCCGGCTGACCCCGGATGAGCAGTATACGCACATCAGTATGTGGTGCCTGCTTTCGGCTCCGTTGCTTATCGGTTGCGACATGGATAAGCTCGATGACTTTACGAGGAGTCTGCTCACCAACGATGAAGTGCTGGCTATCGATCAGGATGCGCTTGGCATTCAAGCGCGGCAGGTTTCGGGTCCGGTGTTCCAAGTGCCCCTGGCTCCGCCCCCGGCGGGCGGGCGGGGGCGCGACGGCCCGGCAGGGCAACCCGCGGATGCCCCGCTCACCCAGCAGGAAATTAACGCCGTCGATGAGGCGCTAAAAAAAGCCTTGGCCGAAGACCCGGATGCTAAATCCATCCTCGAAAAATATCCGCGTTACAACCTGCTGACCCACGACCAGGGCGGCAACAACCGCGGCGGCAACGGCCTCATCTTTGCCAAACCGCTGGAAGATGGCTCGCTTGCCGTGGGGCTTTTCAATGTCGGCCCCGGGGCGGAGAAAATCACCGTCACCTGGAAGGACCTGGGGTTGGCCGGCAAACGCATTGTGCGTGATTTGTGGCGGCAGCAGGATTTGGGCACGTATGACAACGCGTTCACGCGCAGCGTACCTTCCCACGGGGTCGTGTTGGTGCGAATCAAGCCCGCACCATAAATCGCCATTTTGCCGGGCAAATCGCCAGTAATTTGCTGTGAATGTTCCGCGATCGCCAGATGTAGGCTCATCTTTGAAATCCCAAGCCCTGGTGGCTTTCAGCTTGATTTCAAATGCAGAGATCGTCATTTCCATGCGCGCATCAGGCGCTCACTTCGACCCATGCATTATCGAACTCTCGGAAAAACGGGACTGAAAGTCTCCGCGCTCGCCTTCGGCGGCTCTTCGCTGGGCTCGGCTTTCCGCGCCATTAACGAAGGCGAGGGCATCCGCGCGGTGCACACCGCGATTGACCACGGCATCAACCTGATCGATACCGCGCCTTACTACGGTGCGACCACCGCAGAGACGGTGCTGGGCAAAGCCCTCAAAGGGGTTGTGCGCGACAAATATTACCTCGCCACCAAAGTGGCCCGCTATGGCGCAGACATCCAGGATTTCGACTTTTCCGCGAAACGTGTCACCGCCAGCGTGGATGAAAGCCTGGCGCGCCTGGGCGTGAGCCATGTGGACTTTATCCAGGTGCACGACATGGAATTTGGCAACCTCGATCAAATCGTGAATGAGACGATCCCGGCCCTGCAAAAGGTGAAAGCCGCCGGGAAGGCGCGCTTTATCGGCATTTCCTGCCTGCCCGTGCAGTTGTTCCGCCACGTGCTCGACCGGGTGGAGGTGGACCAGATCCAATCCTATTGCCATTACTGCCTCAATGACACGGCCCTGGCTGATTTACTCCCGTATCTGAAGCAAAAACAAGTGGCCATTTTCAATTCCGCGCCGCTGGCCATGCGGCTTTTGAGCGACGAAGGCCCGCCCACCTGGCACCCGGCCCCGGCCGACCTGCGCGCCAAATGCGCTGAGGCCGCGGCACTCTGCCGAACCCGCGGAACCGACATTGGCAAACTGGCCTTGCAATTTTCGTTGGCAAACCCGGATATTCACACCCACATTGTCGGCACAGCCGACCCGCGGCGAGTACTGCAAAATCTGCGTGATATCGAGGAGCCGCTGGACCCAAGCCTGCTGGCCGAAGTGCAAAAAATCCTCGCCCCCGTCCATAACCGTACCTGGCCCTCGGGCCGGAAGGAGAACAATTGAAAACCCTTGTCATCGATGCGCCGGGGAAATTTTCCTATGGCGAAAAGCCGCAACCCACGCCCAAAAACGGCGAAGTGCTGCTGCGAATACGCCGGCTGGGTTTTTGCGGGACGGACCTCAGCACCTTCCGGGGCGCAAATCCGCTGGTCGCCTACCCTCGTGTGCCAGGGCATGAAATCGCCGCCACCATCGAAGCGGTGACGCCCGGGGTGCCCACGAATTTGAAAATCGGCCAGGAAGTCACCGTCATGCCCTATACGGCGTGCGGGAAATGCACCTCCTGCCGCAGCGGACGGGTGAACGCCTGTCGATACAACCAGACGCTTGGCGTGCAACAGGAAGGCGCCTTCACGGACTATATCGCTGTGCCCTGGCAGAAAGTCGTCACCGCCAAGCTCGGGCTGCGTGAATTGGCACTGGTTGAGCCGCTGGCCGTGGGCTTCCACGCCGCAGCGCGCGGGCGGGTGACGACGGAGGACACGGTGCTGGTGTTTGGCTGCGGCATGATCGGCCTGGGCGCCATCGCGGCCGCCGGCTTGCATCGCGGCGCCACGGTCATTGCGGTGGACATTGAAGATGCCAAGCTCGCCCTGGCCAAAAAGGCCGGAGCCACCCACGTCATCAATTCGAAAACAGAGTCCCTTTCCGAGCGCGTCCAGGCGCTGACTCAGGGTGACGGCGCCCACGTGGTCATCGAGGCCGTCGGCGCGCCGGCGACCTTCCAGGCAGCCATCGAACAGGTATGCTTTGCCGGGCGCGTGGTGTATATCGGCTACGCCAAGGCTCCAGTTTCCTACGAGACAAAGTATTTTGTCATGAAGGAAATCGACATTCTCGGGTCGCGCAATTCGACGACCGAGGACTTCCGCGCCGTCATCGCAATGCTCGAAAGCGGCCGCTACCCCGTGGCGGAGACCATCACCCGCACGGTGCCCTTTGCCGAGGCCGGCGCGGCACTGGCGGCTTGGTCGGACAATCCGGGCGCCGTCACCAAAATCCACATCGAAGTGGGTTGAACGCCATGCCCGTCATCGACTCCCACCATCATTTCTGGCATTACAATCCGCAGGAATTTGGCTGGATTGACGAGCCGATGCGCGTCATCCGCCGGGATTTTTTGCCGGAAGATTTGGAGAAGGAAATTCACGCTGCCGGAGTGGAAGGGGTCATCAGCGTCCAGGCCCGGCAAAGCCTGGAGGAAACCCACTGGCTACTCGAGTTGGCCGCCCAGCATACCTTCATCCGCGGGGTGGTTGGCTGGGTACCGCTCATCGATCCACAAGCACCGGCCATTCTGGAAAAACTGACGGAAGCGAAAAAGCTGCGCTCCGTGCGCCATGTACTGCAGGGCGAAGCCGACGAACGCTACATACTCCGCCCTGATTTTAACCGCGGCATCGCAGCCCTGCGCCCGTTGGGCCTGACCTATGATATTCTGATTTTCGAGCGCCACCTGCCGCAGACAATTGAGTTTGTGGACCGCCATCCCCAGCAAGTCTTCGTGCTCGACCATATTGCCAAACCGCGCATCAAAGAGAACCTGCTCGAACTCTGGCAGAAAAACATCCGTGAGCTGGCGCGCCGCCCTCATGTCTATTGCAAAGTCTCCGGACTGGTGACCGAAGCAGACTATGCAGGCTGGACGAAGGATCAACTTCAGCCCTATGTGGACACCGTCCTCGAAGCCTTTGGGCCAGGTCGGTTGATGTGGGGCAGCGACTGGCCGGTGTGCCTTGTGGCCTGCGACTATGGACGCTGGCACCGGTTGGTGCGGCAATGGATTGCCGAGCTTACCCCCACCGAGCAGCAACGCATTCTGGGTGAAACCGCGCGGGAAGCCTACCGGCTGTGATTCACCGACGCACCGGCGGCCGCGCGCGGTTGTAACGCAGCAATTCGCTCGGCGCCACGCCGTGCACGGCCTTGAACTGGTGGGAAAAGTGGAACGGGTCGGCAAAGCCCAGCCGGGCGGCAGTTTCCTTGACAAGGCCACCGTGTTCGACCAGCCGCTCGGCGGCAAGATTCATGCGGCGGCGGAGCAGATACTGGTACGGACTAATGCCCTCATACCGGCGGAACCAGCGGCATATGCTGGAAGTCTCCGCGCCGACGGCCCGGGCGATTTGTGCCAGCGAGCGCAGGTTCTCAGTCTCCGCGTCGATGTACGCTTTGCAGCGCAGGAAAGCATCGCGCGCGCGTTCGTTGGTCTGCGCCTCCAGGAGGGCGGTGTCCTCAATTTTTAACAATAAAAACTCGGCCAAGGCCGCGCATAACGCCGGACGGCGTGGGCCGGTGCGCTGGCCTTCGCGCAAAATCCCCTCAAATACGGCGGCCAGTTCCGTGGGGGGCGTGAGTGTGCGCGCCTCGCCCGGAGCAATCTCGCAACGGCGCAGACGCTCGCTGACCTCCGCACCTTTGAAGGAAACAAAATATTTCACCAGCACGTCGTTCGGCGCGGTGCGGATTTCGTGGGCGGTATGAGGACCATAGGCAAAGACGAGCCCGGGGCCGAGCTCCAGCCGGTGGCTGGCCACCACCGCCGTTCCCTTCCCGGCAACAATGTATTCGATGGAGGTGTAAGGGAAACGCGTGCGCCTGACAAAATAGTCCGGGTTGCAATGCTCAAAGCCGCCCATGACCAGTTCCAACCGCGCGGTTTTGCGCGGCGCGAGGTTGAGAAAAAAATACCGGGCATCCGAAACCTGCCGGGAAAGGAGATTGGCCGCACTTTTTCGGTCAATTTTAGACATACTAATGCCACTTCTAGGCATTCCCACAAGGCAACCGCAAGTGTATTATGGTCAATATACCCTATGCATTCCCTCCGCTTGCACCGTTTTGCCACCGCCATCGCTTGCCTGCTGAGTTTGGGAATGCTCATGTACTCTCCAGCCTCCGCCCAATCCGGTCCCCGCGCTTCGGCTGATCAAGTGGCAGCGGCGTTGGTGGATACGCCGAAAATTCCCGCCGGGCCGTTTGAGCCGACCTGGGCCTCGATCAAAGCCAACTACCAGACGCCAGAGTGGTTTCTGGATGCCAAGTTTGGCATCTTCATGCACTATGGCCTGTACTCCGTCGCCGCCCATGGCAGCGAATGGTACGAGAAATACATGTACGGGGTGAATGCCGCCATTGCGCAGTGGCATATCGAGCACTTCGGCCCGGCTGACCAATTTGGTTACATCAAGCTGGCCGACCGCTACGCCACCAAGTTCGACCCGGACGCCTGGGCGGCGTTGTTCAAAAAATCCGGCGCCAAGTACATCGTGCCAACCGCCCAGCATCACGACGGTTTCGCCAACTGGAACAGCGCCTACACCAAGTTCAACTCCGTGCTCATCGGACCCAAGCGCGACATCATTGGCGAACTCGCCACCGCCGTGCGCAAACAGGGGCTGAAGTTTGGCGTGTCGAACCACGGCATGGAGCACTATACCTTCATCCCGCCTCCGCCCGCGAACCTGAAGACCGACCTTTATGACCCCGCCTATGCCGACTTTTACCTCGTGGCCAACCGCACCCCGGAATCACTGGTGAAATTCCTCAGCGATTGGGTTAAGCAAAATGACGAACTCATCGACAAATACCAGCCTGACCTCCTCTGGTTCGACAATGGCGTGAACGGACGCAATTTCGACCCCCTCAAACTCGCGGTGGCGGCGTACTACTACAACAGTGCGGCCAAATGGGGGAAGCAGGTCTCGCTAAGCACCAAGAGCAACGCCTACCTGGCTGGCAGCATTGAGGACTTCGAGCGCGAGGGCCGTGCACCCAAAACCTTGACGGACTTTCCCTGGGAGGCCGATGACCCGATTGGCGAAAAATTTGGCTATGTCGAAGGCATGAAGTTGACCACGGCCGGCGGGGTCGTGCGCAATCTCATCGAAAACACCTGCCGCAACGGTAACCTCCTGCTAAACATCTCGCCGCGCGGAGACGGAACCATACCAGACGAACAGCAGCAGATTCTCCTCGGCGTGGGCAAGTGGCTGGACGTCAATGGCGATGCCATCTATGGCACACGCGCCTGGAAAATTTATGGCGAGGACAATCTCCGCTACACCACCAAGGGCGATACCTTCTACGCCATTGTACTGCGCACGGGGGCCCGCCCAGCAGCCTCTGCGCCCACGGCTGCGACCACTCCGGAAGAGACCATTCTGCCGCCTATCGCCGCCCAGTCCGAAGCAACAGGGGCGGACGCGAAAGCCAACTCTCCAGCCACAGTCGCACCGGGCACGGAAGTGAACATACCCTCGCTCGCCAAAGGCAAGGCTCCCGCCGGTAAAATTGAAAAAGTGGAATTGCTGGGCTACCCCGGAACGCTGGTGTTCACCCAGGAGGACAGTGGACTCAAAGTCAAACTGCCCACAACCCTGCCCAGTGACTACGCTGTGTCGCTGAAAATCACCGGGTTGAAGCTAAAGGCAGAACAGACCGCCAAAACGATGGCCAACTAGGTTTGGTCCATTCACAAACGGGCACCCAAGCCAACAACGTGGAAACCCTTGCCAGGCTAAATTGCCAGTGACACGCTTGCGGGTAGAACCAGCCATGAAAACACCCCTACCCTGCATGATGCTGGCGATGTTCGCCGGCACGTTGTTGACCTTCACCTCCCTGCATGGGGCCACGGCCCCAGCCAGTCTTGACCTAAAATTCTCCTTTGGGCCGGCGACCGTGCCGGGCTATACCCAGGTGAAGCCCGAGGAAAACTATACCCCCGCGCGGGGCTATGGCTTTGACCTCAGTTCTTCTGCCATGGTGGTTACGACCCAAGGAACGCCCGGTGGTGGCTATGCGACGGGGGCCAAGGGCAAGCCGTTTTTCTTTTCCGTGAAGCTCGACCCGGGCGTGTATGATGTGAAAGTCACCCTGGGTGGCGCGAAGGATGGATCGACGACCACCGTGAAGTCCGAGACCCGCCGCCTCATGCTCGAAGCCGTGCGGACAAAGCCGGACGAGACCGTCACCCGTGAATTCTACACCCACGTGCGCGTGCCCCAATACCCCGGCGGCGTGGTGCGCATGAAGCCGCGGGAGAACCAGATTTCACAACTGTTCCTCTACTGGGAGGAAAACAAACCCATGACTTTCATGGAACTGGATTGGGATGAGAAATTGACGCTCGAATTTTCCGATGCCAATCCGGCGCTGGCCACGCTTGAAATCACCCAGGCGGAGAAGCCCATCACGGTCTATCTCGTCGGCGACTCCACCATGACCGACCAAATGATGGAACCCTGGGGGGCCTGGGGTATGCAGTTCCCGCGCTGGTTCAAGCCGCCGGTGGTCATCGCCAACTATGCGGAGTCAGGTGAATCCGCCGCCAGTTTCTTTGGCGAAAACCGCTGGCCCAAGCTGATGAGCGAAGTGCACGCGGGCGACTACATCCTCATCCAGTTCGGCATCAATGACCGCACACTGGCACCCGCGCAGGTACACCAATATTTCAATCGCTTTATCACCGAAGCACGCGAAAAGGGCGCCATCCCTGTGCTGGTCACCTCGCAAAATCTGCGCAGTGGTTTTTGGGGGCCGGACGGCAAGGGCCAGCAGACCTTGGGCACCTATCCGCGCTCGATGTGGGAAGTCGCCGTCGAGCAAAAGACCGGCTACATCGACCTGAACGCGATGAGCATCCCACTCTACGAAGCCATCGGGCAGGAAAACCTCCCCCAGGCCTTTGTGGACACCACCCATCAAAACGCCTATGGCAGCTACGAGCTGGCGAAATGC
The DNA here is from genome assembly GCA_048497935.1 of Verrucomicrobiota bacterium. Classification (GTDB taxonomy): domain Bacteria; phylum Verrucomicrobiota; class Verrucomicrobiia; order Opitutales; family JABDGR01; genus JABDGR01. The sequence goes on along the minus strand of JBEHYY010000030.1, from coordinate 38,606 downwards.
GTGGTGCAGGCGGCGATAGATTCCAAGCTGCCCTTTGCCCAATACGTGGTGGAGGACTGGAAGACCTTTGACCCGCAGCATCCAGACTCGCTGGCAAGCTTCAAGCTGCCACCCGACCCGCAGCTGGACCCGACCAAATTACCCGGTGGCGGCAAATTGCCCACCGAACGCGTGCCCATCGCGGGCCAACCGGGTGAATTTGCCGATCCGCCCACCGCCGCGGCCACCCAACCCACCCGGGCCCCCGCGCCACGCGGTGGCAGCGGTACGGCAGCATCTCCCACTCAATAAAATGCCCCATCCTTGTCATTTGAAAACGCGCCGACACCTGATTTGCAGCCCAGCCTTGGTATGGGCGGCAATGTGGCTTGCTGTTTGCACGCCCTCGCTTCGCGCCGCCGCCAGTGCCGTGCAGCTGCCCCTGCCCGACCGCGCGGGGGTGCCCTCGCGCAGCGCCACCCAGCCGTATGACTACGGCGAAATGGGCCCGCCTGCGACCAAGGAGGTCGTGGCCGCCGCAGATCAGGCGGTGGCCAAGCCCATGGCGGGCGGCCCGGTGCAACCGACTTGGGATTCGCTGGAAAAAAATTATCAAGTGCCCGCATGGTTTAACGACGCCAAATTCGGCATCTTCATGCACTGGGGCGTTTATTCCGTGCCCGCCCGTGGCCCCAGCGCCTCCGAATGGTATGAAAAACATATGTATGCCGGCGGGGCGGACACCACGTGGCACATCCAAACCTACGGTTCCATTGAAACCGCGGGCTACAAAAACCTCATCCCCCTCTTTACGGCAAAAAATTGGGCCCCCGACGCCTGGGCGGCGTTGTTTAAAAAGGCCGGAGCCAAATTCGTCGTTCCCACCGCACAGCACCATGACAACTTTGCGAACTGGGACAGCCAGGTCACACCCTATAACGCCAAGCGCATGGGCCCGATGCGCGATTTGATTGGCGACCTTGCTGTGGCGGTGCGGAAACAAGGGTTGAAATTTGGCGTGTCCAACCACGGCGTGGAGAACTTCACCTTCGTCAACCCACCCAACGCGCTCAATGAGCAGCTGAAGGCCGCCAAGGCTGACCTGTACGACCCGAACTGGCTAACCTTCTACAACGTGGCCGACCGCAGCGACGCCGCCATGACGCGCTTCCTCACCGACTGGGTGAATCGCAATCTTGAGCTGATAGACAAATACCAGCCGGACATCCTATGGTTCGACAATGGTGTCAACCTCCGCGTGCTCGACCCGTTGAAACTCCACGTCGCCGCCTATTACTACAACCGCGCCAAGGAATGGGGCAAGGAAGTGACCCTCAGCACCAAGTTCAACGCCTACGCCCCAAACAACGACGATACCAAGCAAATCGGCTCCATTCTCGATTTTGAAAAGTCCGGCGCCCCGCGCGGTCCGCGCGATATCCGCCCCGGCCCCTGGCTGGTGGACGACCCCATCGGAAGCACGTGGGGCTACTCCACCACCATGACGGTCGCCAGCCCCGCCGCCGTGCTCACCAAGTTGATCGATACTGTCAGCAAAGGAGGCAACTATCTGCTTAACATCTCCCCCATGGCTGACGGCACCATCCCGCAAGCCCAGCAAGACACCCTGCTCGGCATGGGTGCCTGGCTCGATGTCAACGGCGAGGCCATTTACGGCACCCATGCTTGGACGAAATTCATGGAAGGCGGGACGGCCCGCGGCACGGTGAATTACCATTTCACCGTGAAAGGCGACACGCTTTATGCCATTTCCTCGAACTGGCCCGGTGACCAGGCGGTGCTCACCTCACTGGCCAAGGACGCCGTGCCTGCGAAAGACAAAATCAAAGTTGAGTTGCTGGGCCACGCTGGCGCGTTGGACTACACCCAGGATGCCGAAGGGCTGAAGGTAGCAATGCCCGCAGAACGGCCGGCGGGCGGCGTGAATTTCTATACCCTGAAAATCTCCGGCCTCAATTTAGCTGCGGCTCCCACGGTGAAAACCGCCGCACCTTAATCTACGCCTTCCTGTCTTATGCTAAAACACGGCATCCTGAATCCCCACCTGCTCGAACTATTGGGCCGCTTCCGGCACACCAACACTCTTGTCATTGCCGACCGCGGTTTTCCCTCCTGGCCGCAGGTGCCGACGATTGACCTGAGCCTCACCGATGGCATCCCCACCGTCGAACAGGTATTGCAGGCTGTGCTGCCTGTTTGCACCGTCGGCGCGGCTTTCATGGCGCAGGAATTCAAGGCGAACAATCCAGCCAAAGCCGTGCTCGCTTCCGAGAAATTACTGCGCACCCATGACGTTCGTCTCACCTACGAAAAACACATTGAATTCAAAAGACGCGTGCCCGGCTGCATCGGCCTCATCCGCACGGCGGACATGGCGCCCTATCGGAACATCATGTTGGAATCGGCATAAAAAAATCCTCAGCCCGAAACTTTGGTTGTGGGTTTGGACGGCGCAGGCATCGGTGGATAAACCTTCTTCTTCACCTCTTCAGCATAGGCGGCAAAGGCTGTGCGCATACCCTCGCGCAAATTCGCGTAAGACTTCGCAAAGGATGGCGCGCGTTCGTTGATGCCCAAAATATCGTGGGCGACGAGGATCTGCCCGTCACAATCCGGCCCGCTGCCGATGCCGATGATGGGGATGCGCAGGCTGCGCGACAATTCCGCGGCCAGGCGCGGGTCCATCATCTCAGCCACGATGGCAAAGACTCCGGCCTGCTCCAAAGCTTCGGCGTCAGCGCGCAGGGCATCGGCCTCCGGCACTTTTTGGCCGAAACGGCGGTAGCCACCCAGCACGTTGACCTGCTGGGGTTGCAGGCCGATATGGCCCATTACGGGGATGCCCGCCAAAATAAGCCGCTCAATTGTGGGGACCACGGCCACGCCGCCCTCAACCTTGACCGCCTCCACCCCGCCTTCCTGAATCAACCGGCGGCAGGATTTGACGACATCACCGGGCTTGAGATGCGCATCGCCAAAAGGCAGATCAGCCACCAGCAGGGCTTGCGGCTTGGCGCGGGCCACGGCGGCGGCATGGTGCGCCATCATGTCCAGCGTCACCGGCACCGTGTTGGCAAAACCAAGGACGTTATTACCCACGGAATCGCCCACCAAAATGAGGTCCACTCCCGCCTCGTCGGCGCAACGCGCCGTGGGCGTATCGTAGGCGGTGACACAGACGATGGGCCGCTGGCCCTTGAGGGCACGGAGGGTTTGGGTTGTCATTTTCACCAAGCGACGATTGTCTGGCTTGGCCGCAGAAAACGCAACGCCAAAGGAGTCGTTTTCCATGCGGCAATCGGCTATAATTCCCTCTCTGGCATGAAGCGCACTTGGAAACATAACCTCAACCGCTGGTTCCGCCGCCGGGGCGGCCTGCCGAGCTCGGCGCGTATGCCCCGCACCAGCCAGCCTGCCTGGCGCGCGGGCGCCTTTGGCCGGCCTCGCACCAGCCGCACGGATAACCGGCTGGAGTGGCAGCGCTGGTTGAAGCGGGCGGCGCTGGGCGCGCTGGCGGTGGGTGTGCTCTGGGCTGGCTGGCAGAGCTGGATTGGCCTGGGTATTTTCAACAACTGATTTTCCATGTCCGCAAACGCCACCTCTGCGTTCGATCCGCCGCTGGCCGCTGGCCGGCCTGGCGCATGGGGATCGCTGGCAAAGATGAATTTGGCGCTCGCGGGATTATTCTGGCTATGGCTGGGCGGCGAATTGTGGTTCGAATGGTCCCTGAGCGAGCAATACGGCTATGGCCTGTTTGTGCCGTTTTTGACGGGCTATCTCCTCTGGCTGCGGGCGCAGGACCGCCCCACTCCGCAACCCTGGCGCGCGACCGGCTGGGTCGTGGGCTTCCTTGGCCTGGCCGCTTTGGCGCAATATCCCATCGCTGTCATCTTCACCGCCAATGCCGACTGGCGTTTGCTGGCCTGGGGCGAGGCGATGCTTGCACTGACAGCCAGCATCCTGCTGCTGGCCCAATGGGGTGGCTGGGCGTGGGTGCGCCATTTCTCACCGGCGTTGCTGTTGTTTCTCTTTGCGGTGCCCTGGCCCAGCTATCTGCAAATCACGCTGGTGGACCACCTGATGACATTTGTCGCCACAGTGGTGACGGAAATTCTAAACTTGCTGGGCTACGATGCCGCCCGCGAGGGGCATATCATCAGCCTGCCCGGCAGTTTTGTCGCCGTGGAGGAGGCCTGTAGCGGCGTACGCTCCATCCAGTCCACCATCATGGCTGGCTGGCTGGTGGGCGAATGGTGGCGCTTTGGCGTGCTGGGTCGCGCGGGATTGATGGTCTGGGCTTCTTTTATTGCCGTGTTTTTCAACCTGCTGCGGACGCTGGCCCTGGCCTGGATTGACGCCGCCAGCGGACCTGCCGCCATGTCCCACTGGCATGACACGGCGGGGTACCTCGTCTTTGGCCTGAGCTTTGCCATTGTGCTCGTTGGCGCGTGGCTGGTGCGGCCGCGGTTAAAGGAAACTTTGGTAAACCCTGCGGTTACCACATCCTCCACCGCCCCGGCCTGGCTGCCCAAATCCTTGGTGCTACCGGTCATCATACTGCTAGCTGGGGCGTTGCCCGCCAGTGTGGCCTGGTATGCCTTGCGCGGGCCGGATGTCTCCGCCAAGACTGGCTGGAAGCTCGACCTCGCCACCGTGGCGCCCAAGGCCCAAGTGGAATCGCCTGATGCCGAGCTTAAGCAAGTGCTTTACTACAGCTCGGGCATCCAGGCCGCCTGGGTGGATAGCGAAGGGCATGACTGGACGCTCTTCAATCTCCAATGGAAGCAAGGCCGGGCCGCGCAATTGGGCGGTGTCCACTCGCCGGAAAGTTGCCTACCTGCAGTCGGTTGGGTCATGGCGCAGCAAGGCGAGAACCTCGTGTGGAAGCGCAATGACACGGAATTAATCTTCAACACATACGCCTTCGACCACGGCTCCACGCGGCTGTATGTGTTCTACTGCCAATGGGACCCTGCGGGCTACCGCTATTATGAAAAGACCGGGCGCTACCGGCTGGATCGGCTTCTTGACGCCTGGGTGGCCGACCGCAAAGAAGGCAAACAATTGCTGGAAATCGCCGTGGGCCATACGCCCTCGCTGGCCACCGCCACCGCCCTGGTACGCGATTTCCTCCAGCACGCGATTGTGGAGACACCGCCGACGGGTAAAAAGTGATTGCTCAAACCAACTGGGTTTTTACGATCTTTGATCGTTAACTACAGTTATTAGCCAACAAACATAGGTGGTATACCTCATCCACGAACGTCGTTTGCACGCCACAGATTATAAATATCATAAATTGTTCATTATTGTTCTTGTAATGGTTTTATTATCACACATCTTACAGCCTTAATGAATGCCCCTTATCGACGCGCCAAAAAATGTGTTTTGGCTTCGTATACCAAAAAGCATTATACCAGAAGCTGGCTCAAATCTGTTAAGCTCAATAATCTATCCATGCTTGCATCGGGCTGTCTGCCCAATCCCGGAGCAACCTGGTGCATAATTTGTATGTGTATTGCCCTGGAAAACTGCCCGAAAGGCACCAGCCAGTCTGCCCACGATTGTCGGTGCACCTATTATCTCGCATGCCTGAATGAGCACAATGCCGGCGGTTGCGATCATTACGATTGCACTTAAAACCACCTCTTCACTGAAATTACTGCCATACACGACCTCGTTTTCCCCATGCCTACTCCAATCCAGTCGGAAGCAGTTTTCCTCTCCACGGTGGCTGTCACTCAAAGACTTTCCGGAATCACCAATGCATCCGCCACTTGGTCACCCGGCGACAATTCTAATCATAGCCGGCAGCGATTGAAGTTCAGCTCGGCCAGCTTCAATTTAAGTTCGAACGAAGGCTACTCCCTCAGGCTGCGATTGCTCAGAAAACCCATGCTGCCGGGACTTGACCTGCTTTTCAGCTATAAAACGCCGACGGGGATTTCATTCTCTCCCATGCTGACACTGCCTGCCAAGCAGGCGGTCTATTTCGAATTGGATGTAGATCCACGCAATAGTAATGTCAAATTTTGGATCGATCACCAAGGCTATGACATGGGTGTGCTGCGGGGGTTCAAGGGAGGAGGCGATGAAGTTGCCTGGGGCGCCGATGCCGTCAACCATACCCCCCTGATTGATGGCCGGTTTGCCAATTGCGCCCTAGCAACGGTTGCAGGCTGGCAGCACGCCGATCTGCCGGGGTCAACCCTAACCTCAAATAATCTGCATACCTCCCATAAAGTGGAGGTTTTTGGACTTGGCGGCATTGCGTTTGGGGACAAGCGTTACACCGCCTAACCCTTCCGCCCACCTCTTTATAACCCATGAAAAGCGAATCCCTCTCCCGTAGAAAATTTATCAATCGTCTCGGTGTTGCATCGGGAGCAGTCGCGCTGGCCCCTGTCATGAAAGCAGCCATCTCCCCATCCGGGAAAGGCAGCCGCAGTTTGCTGGATGCATGGAGCAAATCCCCAAGCGGGCCTAGCTCACTCATCAAAGCGAAAAAGCTGGTGCAAAGGTCACCGAACAGCCATCTCCTGCCATTTGCCCAACGACCGTTTTGAGCAAACAATTTCATCCGCAAAATGCTTTCCGGGGCTTCGAAAGCACCGATCTTTCATTTTATCATTTCATCAATACTTTTTCATGTGCATTTTAGGGAGTTCGCCTGTAAATCATTGATAATAATACTAATGAGTATTGAATTTCAATGATTTGCTGCTATAGTAAAGGTTTTAAACCCTACATTTCATGTCATGATTAAGAGCGGCAAACCCTCCGCGAGGTCGCGACATTTTGCGTGGTTTGGCATCATCTTACTTGCCGCCTTTTGCGTGGGCTGGCGGAAAGGGCGGATAAATGACGCCATTATCACCGGCCAGTGGCGCAATCTTACCGCTCAGATTATATCCCCATCATCAGTCAATTCTTTCTCAAAAGCAAAAGCGGTCTTGGACAAGGTATTGGGTTTTCCCGATGGCTACAACCGTCAGCGGATGCTGCTGGATTGGACCGCCAAGCTTGACGCCCAGACCACCCAAGATTTGCTGGAATATCTCGTAACCCAGCCCTTAACCGCGGAAAAGAGGGAGCCACTGAACTGTCTCGCCTACCGATGGGCAGAGTTGGATTTTGATTCAGCCTTGCAATGGTGTAAAAACCATCCTGACAAAGAGGTACAAGAATACAGCCTGCCGGGTATGTTTGATGCCTATGCGGCCAAAGACCCCGCCATCGCCTTGGAAACCTTGGCAAACCTCAGTGATATGAGTAACGGGGTTGCCATGTCTGAGGCGACCGTGGTGCATAGCTATGCACAGGAGGATCCCCGCGGGGCGCTTGCCGCACTGCAAGCACTGCCGGTGGATGCGCCCAATCGGTCAGGATTGCAAAAATTTGCTTTTTCCATTTTTAAAAATTGGGCGGAAACAGATCCTGCCGCCGCTGCACAGGAGGCCTATACCCTGCCAGACGGCACCCTCCAACTCATGTCTTGGGAGAGTGTGAGCAAGGCCTGGGCCCTCCAAGACCCGGTTGCCGCGCTGGCCTGGACCGATACGCTGCCACAAGGGCAATCCAAGGACTTTGCCATGACGAGCGCCATCCGTGGCATTTCTGAAATAGACGCCCAGACGGCAGCCACTTACGCGCTCCGCCTTCCCGATGGGAATAACCGCAATGCACTCCTGCAAAACATTGCTGCCAATTGGTCGTTTCAAGACCCCGTTATGCTGCTCAATTGGGCGGGAGCCAATCTCAAGGGCGGTGAATATAACTCAGCCACGTTGACCGCATTGAATGCTCTGGCCAACACTGACCCCCAATCGGTCGCCAGCTATCTCGCGGGACCGGTGGACACAGCCATCAGCAACAAAGCAGCGCCAGCTCTGGCCATGGCTTGGGCCCGGCAAGACACCTCCGCCGCCCTGGCGTGGGCGCTGGCCATGCCCGCCAATAACATCTCGTTGCGCAATGCAACGGTGGCGAATGTTTTCTCCGGCTGGGCCTCCACGGACCCGTCAACCGCCGCTGCCTATATTCAGCAAAATTTGGCGTCGGATGAGGCTTTCAGCAAGGCTACCGCCCAAGTGGCGGGAATCTGGGCAAAAAGCGACCCAGCGGCGGCCGTCGACTGGGCGGGGAGCCTGCCGTCCGGCCAACAAAACCCTGCAATCATTGCAGTGCTAAGCCAATGGACAAAAACCGATCCAATCCAGGCTGGAAATGCGGCCCAAAATGCATTGAGTCATTTGTCCAATCTAACCCTGGAGCAACAAACCGCTTTGCGGAAAATCGCAATCTCCCGCCACTGATTGCTCAAAATACATCTCTTGTCTTTCCTCCAGTCATTGTCCGACTTTTTTCAGACCTTTCCACGCGGCTGGAAGGCACGGTCGGTTTTAGCGTCGGGAGCCACCCTTGCTTTTTTGAGTGGCACCTATTTTTCCGCTCAGACACAAGACGGTCGCTATAGCCAAGTGGATAGCAGGCCGGGCATTCGTAAAGCCGTCCCCTCCCCGGCTGTGGCCACAGCGATCGACTTCCTTGCAGCCAAAAGCCGCCTTGACGAAGCAATAGGAATGCGGGGCATGGTCCGCAGCCAGCGTGAAATGCTGGACTATGTTTCCAGCCTCGATGCACGAACAGTCAAGGGCCTGCTAGCCATTGTGGAGAAGGAACCGCGTACCGCCAATACTGATAGAAAATTGCGTGGCTTGATCAGCCGGCTGACGGAGTTGGACCCGGAAGCCGCATTAATGTGGATCGAAAATGTCAGAAGCCCGAATGTGAAAGCCGTTCTAACCCAGGATGTTTTTGATGTGCTCTCTGCCAACAACCCGAATGCCTTCGCAGCATTGGCTCGGGTAAAAGGCACCCCTGGAGCAGAGGATGCGACAGCCGCCACGCTCAAAAATATGACCCGGAAAGACCCTGTCACCGCGTTAATGGCCCTACGCAGCTTGCCCGCCGCCCAGCAAGCGGAGCAGCTTTACACCACTTTATTTCACGAATGGGCCGGCCAAAATCCCCAAGCAGCGGCTGTCGCAGCGTTGGATCTGCCGTTGAGCCCTGCGCGCAATCAGGCCTTGTCCGCCATCGCCTCCACTTGGGCGACACAAGATCCAACGCGGGCCATGGCTTGGATTGCGACCCTACCCCCCGGAGCAGGCCAGGACGGCGCGGTGGCAACAGCCTTGCAGGCATGGGGACGGCAAAATCCTCCAGCCGCTGCGGCATACGCTTTGAATCTGCCTGAGAGTGAAAAGCGCGATTTTCTTCTCAACACGCTGACACTCACCTGGGCGGAGTCCGACCCAACCGGCTTGCTGGACTGGGCCAGCCAATTTCTCTCCGGAAAAAATTATGAGACCGCCACCGCGACGGCATTGACTCAATGGGGCAGAACCAATCCTGCCGCCGCTGCGGCATACTTGGGTCAAAATCCGAAAACCCCGGTTGGAGACCAGATTACCTCGGCCATCGCCTATGCGTGGGCGGGAAAAGACCTACCATCCGCTCTTGCCTGGGCCAAGGCAATCCCAGTTAACAGCACTATCAACCGCACTGCGGCCTTGTCTGCGATTGTGGAGGCTTATGGATATCAAAATAATGCCCAAGCTGCAGCCTTTCTTCAGCAAAACCTAACCATGGACCCCGACTTCGGCGCGCTAGCCGTCAAAGTTGCGGAAACATGGGGCGCCACCAACCCCCAATCCGCATTGGCCTGGGCCCAAAGCCTGCCTGCGGGTGAAGCACAGCACAGTGCTGAGGCCGCGGTGCACAGGGTCATGGCTGGCACTAGCCCGCCAGTCACCCAGCCGTGATGCCCATCCATGCTGCGATACAACATTGCCCAACTCAAGGCATCTGCCGCTGGCCGGCCAGAGGGATTTGTGAAATTCGCGCTGCATCGCGGAAAAATTGAGGGTGATTTTGTATTTTTAAACGACGCCGATCAGGCGGAGCTTGCCCGAACCCTGCTGCCAGCCAAATTCCCCATCCGCCAGCTTCAGCGGGAAGCCGCGCAATTACCCCCCGGTTTCGCTGACTTTATCCAAGCCCGGGGCAAGGCCAACGGCCTTTTTATGGAATTGAATCTGGAGACACTCGATGAATTGCACGAAAAGTTTCCGGTGCCCGTATTTGGCCTTCCGCAAGAACCAACCCTGGCGGAAATGACCGCGAATTTCACCCAGGCCGTTTCCGGATGGGCCAAAGCGGGATTCAAAGTGGTTGAGCGCGAAACTTTTGAGGAGCGCCATGCCGTGTGCAAAACGTGCGAATTCTGGCTTCCCGATGCCAGATTGGGCATTGGAAAATGCCGGAAGTGCGGCTGTTCCATCTACAAGCTTTGGATGGCCACTTCCCAGTGCCCGCTTACACCGCCACGGTGGTAGTCCGGCAAAGCCCTGCTCAATGCGAGAGCATGGAGGAATTTTTGTTGTATTCCAAATAGGGCTGGAGGGCCGCCCATGCCTCGTCGGGCTTGCCGGCGGAAACCAGGGCATCGGCCAGGCTCCAGTAAACAAACATGGGCGGGTTCGGCCATTGCGCCATCTTGCGCAGGGTGGCGACAGCAGCGGGGTAATCCTTGGCCTGGAGCTGCAAACGCGCGAGCATGGCGCCCGCTTTGAGACTGTCGGGGTGGGCCTCAAAATCAAACTGCACGCTTTCGATGCTCTTGGGGCCGTAATAGCTCATCTCCGGCACCGGCTGGGGGGGCAGATGCTGGCGGGCGATGTCCAAAGCCTGGACAAAGCGCCCCGTCGAGGCATAGGCGGAGGCCTCGACCATCCAGCCATTCGAAATCCGCTGCGCGTGCGCGCCGAGAAAGGCCAGAGCGGCGTGGCCGTCAATGTCAGCCCAGCGTTTGAGCAAGTCCATGCGCTCCATTGGGGAGTACTGGAGCAAGGCCGGGTTGACGCGCAGTTCATCTGCCATTTCCGCGGGGAAGCGCCGGGCGGAAACCTGCTTGAGCAAAAACTCCGCGCGAAATACCGGCCGCGCCTTGGACAGGATGCTGGCATAGTCCTCCCCGTCCGGCCATAGCTTGATGCGGTCGTACATATTGCGCCAAAGTCCTTCGGGCGTGGCATCTTCGCGGCGGGCGGCTTCGCGCCAGGCGGCAAAGGCACGGGCACGATCCGTGGGCTCCCACAAGACGCCCTCATAATACGGCACCCGCGCCCACGTGGGCTCCAAAAACCGGGCAATCCGAAAATCATTGAGTGCGGCTGCGGGACTGTTCAACAAGTTCAACTCTCCGCCAGCGCGCTGGAAATAGGGCCGCCATTGCAGTGGCTCGACCCTCTGGGCGCGGTCAACTGCAGCGAATAGCGCAGTCGTGTCCTTTTGCGCCAAGGCCGCATCCGCCGCCGCTTGGGCGCGCCGCTCCACCAGCTCTGCACTGGCCGGGACTCCCGCTTGGGCAGCCAGCCAAACTCCGCCCACCATCAAGAATACCGCTCCCAGCCCGCGCCAAAGAATGCGCGGAACCAACGTGTTCTTGGGCAGGAAGCTCTCGTCATCCGGCGCGGCAATGCCGGTGAGAAAAGCCATAAGCATCCACGTGCCCCAGCGGTGGCCGGGTACATCCACCAACGTATGCAATAAAAACAGGCAGACACAAATCGCCGCGAGATGGCGGTAAGGGCCGCTGGCACTCCACCGCTTGCCCGCATACACCCGCAGCAGGGCCGCCAGCGCCACTGCGGCGGCAACCACACCCGCCCACCCTGTTTCACCCAAAAGCCACACCCAATCACTGTCAGGGTGGCGCACAGATTGGTAGGTGCTCGAATAATTGCGGAATTGGGGAAACACCTGGGCAAACTGGTCGAGCCCGACGCCCGCCGGCTGGGCCCGGGCGAGATTCAACGTGTCGTGCCAGAGGGAGAGACGAAAATCCGACACACCGCCCACACGCCCCAGCAGCGGAACCCGATTGAGTGTGTCACTATCGGAAAAAGCCAGCATAAGGCCCAAGCCAAGCAAACCGAAAGGCAGCACCAAGCGCAGCAAGTAGGCCCCGGAATTTTTACGCAGGCGCTCCACCACGATGGCGACCATGCCCAGCATGAACAGAACAAGGGCCATGCGGGAACGCCCCATGACCAAGGCCAGCGCGCAGGGAACCAGCATCGCGCCGGTGATGAACAAGCGGCGGCCTCGCTTGCGATGCAGCCCATCCACCAACAGGCCAAAGGCGACCAATCCGCCCAAACAATACCACAGCGCGGACTGGTTGCGGTTGGGGAAATAGCTGAAATTCATCGCCTCCAGGCCCAGCGGATATTTCAACTGCAGCCAGTTGCCTGCCGCCGCCCCGGCCGCCAAGACCGTCGCCAACCCGGCAAAGCCCCATAAAGCCCGCTTGCGCGATTCATGGTCGAGCCGCAAATTCCAGCAAGCATAGAACCAGGCCAACCCCGCAAGCAGTTGGACAAAGGCCTCGCCTGCCAGCCAAGGCGAGGTGGCATTGGTGAATGGCAGCGCCACGCCCAACTGGGCAAGGTCGGCACGCCAGGGCATCCGACCCAACCAGGCGGCTGGTAAAAATGACGAGGCGAAGCTGATGACCAAAAAAGCCATCACGCAAATCTCAAAACTGCGCGAGGGGGTTTCCCTGGGTGGTTGCAGAATGATCCAAACCCCGGTGGCCACTAGCACTAATGCCCGTGCCCATATGGGAGTGCCTCCGCCCGCCAAAACCACGACACCCAACGCCAGCAGGATCAGCCAGATTTCTGGACGCTCGAACCAGATGGCACGATAGCTTTTCTTCGACGCAAAGGGCGACCCCGTGTTGGCGCCGGATCGAAAATGGGGGGCAGCGGGCTTGGCAGTGGGGTCGGTCAAACAGCCTCCTCAACCACAGGATTGCGGAGAATTCCCAAACCGTCAATTTCCACCTCCACCTGGTCACCCGGCTGCAAAAAGACCGGCGGGGTGCGCCCCATGCCAACGCCGGCCGGCGTGCCGGTGAGAATCACCGCGCCAGCCGGCAAAGTCGTCCCCCCACTCAGGAAAACAATCAGCTCGGGCACACTGAAAATCATGCCGGTGCTGCGGTCATTCTGGCGCAGTTCCCCGTTCACCCGGCTGCGCACAGCGACGTCGAGCGAGGGGGGCATCTCCTCCGGCGTAAGCAGCCAGGGTCCCAGCGGGCAAAAGGTATCGAAAGTCTTGCCCCGGCAGAACTGCCCCCCACCCCATTGGCGCTGCCAATCGCGGGCGCTGACATCATTGGCATTGCAAAAACCGGCGACAAAATCCAACGCCGTCTGCAACGTCGCGTTTTTGCAGGTGCGGCCGATGACGATGGCCAGCTCGGCCTCATAGTCCACCTGGTCGCTGCGCAAGCCGCGCGGTAGCACAATGGGGTCGCCAGGGTTTTGCACCGTCAAGGGCGACTTCATGAACAACACCGGTTTTTGCGGGATGGGCGCGCCGGTTTCCTTGGCGTGGTCGCGGTAGTTCAAGCCAATGGCAAAAATCACCGGCGGGGCCACTGGGGCCAGCAGCTTGTGCGGCGGCGCAGGCTCGTCTGTCTTTTGCCAAGCACCCCATTGGGTGCCGTCACGAAAGCGGCGGGCGGTGCCCTGCGCGTCAAGCCAGCCCCATTGCGGGGCGCCTCCCGACAAAGGCGAATAGCGGATGATTTTCATAAAATATCACCCAAGGGGTAGCAGCGCCTTTAGGCACTCACGGGTGGACTTCGAAACGATAGTCCTCGATGACCGGATTGCTGAGCAAATCACGCGACAGCTTGTCGAGCGTGGCACGGAACTCCGGCGAGTCCGGCCCTGCGGCGGAGAACTCGATGGTCTTGCCCACGCGCACGTGTTCGGCGGGCAAGCCCAGGCTGGCCATGGCGTGGCCGACGGCGTCGCCCTGCGGGTCGAGCAGGTTTTTCTTGGGAGTGACGAAGACGGTGACTTTCATCGCTTAAGTATTAAACGCGGTGGCCTCCGGATGACAAGGCTATAGCTTGCGCTCTCACCGGCTTACCCTTCCCGGTAAGTCCAATGCCAGGGTTCGTAGATCATACCCTGCGGATTTTCGCGGGGATAGGTGAGACTGAAGCCAAAGCCTCCTCCTTTTGCCTGTAACCACGCAAAGGCCGGTGTCTGCTCAAAAGTCTCCTCCAAGGGCGCGCCCCCCGGATCGTTTACGTCCACCGCCCGTCCCGTATGGTGTTCGCTGTAACCCGGCGCAGCATTGACTTGCAGCACACGGACCAGCGGCACACCGGTGGCTAATTTGCGCTGGATGATGGCCTTTTGGTGTTCGAGGCTGCGGAAGGCGGAAACTAATTGCAGCCCAACCCCATCCCTGGCGGCAGCGGTGCGCAACTGCTGCCAGGCTTGGGCCGCAGGTGGCGTCAGTTGGAGCGCCTGGCCGCGCAAGTCATGTCCCACCCCCACCAAATCCACCGCTTCTTCAAAAAATGACATTTTTCTTTCCTGCGCGTATGCCGGCGAAATTCCCAGCTCGCGCAGGGCTTGCGCCACGCGTTCTTGATAGGCAGGAGACGGAGTCATACTAAAGGAAATCAGCGTTTCGCCCCTCCCGCTGTGCGCCCACGCGGGTGGTGTTTTGCGTGCTCATCCAGTAAGCGCCGCCCGGCGACGGCGGTATAAATTTGGGTCGTGGCCAAATCCGCGTGACCCAGCATCTCCTGGATGGCCCGCAAATCTGCTCCATGCGCCAGCAGATGGGTGGCGAAGGAGTGGCGCAGCAAGTGGGGTTTCACTGGTCGGGTGATGCCCGCCCGGTGGGCATGCTGCTTGATCAACACCCAGAACATTTTTCGCGACAGAGGCTTGCCCTGCTGACTGAGAAAGAGCTCGCTGCCGGTGCGCGCTTTGACGAGTGCCGGGCGTCCGCTGGAAAGGTAGATCTGCACGGCGTCCGCCGCGGGCTTACCCACCGGCACCACGCGTTCCTTGGCCCCTTTGCCAAAAACCCGCACTACGCGCTGCTCCAAGTCCAGCGACTGCAACTTCAGCGCGCAAAGTTCCGATACACGCAGCCCGCTGCTGTACATCAACTCGAGCATCGCCCGGTCGCGCAAGCCATGCGGGGTCGAGGCCGGCGGGGCCTCCAGCAGGCGGGCGACTTCCGCCGCCGTGAGCGTGCCGGGCAGCTTGCGCCGGGGTTTGGGGCCGGGCAGCAAGGCCGCAAAATCGTCCTGGCGCAAATTTTCCCGCACGAGAAACCGGGCCAGCAGGCGGACGGCGGTCAGCTTGCGTGCGAGGCTGGCCACAGCGTAATCCTGTCGGGTAAGCGTCACCAGCCAGGATGATACCTGCGGCGGAGAAGCCGTGCGCCAATTCCGCGCCCCCTCCTGGTGGAGATGAAGCGCGCACTGCTGCAAATCACTTTCATAGGCGGCAAGCGTGTGCCGCGAAAGGCCGCGCTCGAGCTCCAAGTGCGCCAGCAAGGCATCCACGTCCTCAGCAAAAGCCGGCGGCACCGGGGCGGGCGCGGGCTTGCGCAGGGTGTTCTCACGCGGCATGATGGCGGCATCATTCCCGGCGGCGGCACGCGGCGCAATATTTTCCGCATTGCATCGCCCGCTCCGCACGCTAAAAAGAAATTCATTCCCAGTGATTATTGCCCCCCGATGAGTGACGGCGACAACCTTCCCCCGGCCGCGCCTGGCGCGACGCCGGAAGAAACCGGCACGCTCAAGCCCGCTGACTTGCGCGGCATCCTGCGCTACGTTCCGCAGTTCCGCGACCATGTCTTCATCATCGCCGTCGATGGCAGCATCGTGGACGATGAGAATTTCCCCAATGTGCTCACGGACATTGCCGTGCTGCGCAGCCTGCACATCCGCGTGGTGCTGGTGCATGGCATCGGCCGCCAGCTCAAACGGCTGGCCGAGCAGCGCCAGGTGACGGTGAGCGATGTTTACGGCGGCGGCCCCACCGATGCCGCCACGCTCAAGCTTGCCATCGAAGCGGCGGCGTTTGCCAGCCATCAAATCATCGAAGGGCTGACCCATGCCGGCTTGAAGTGCGCGCTGACCAACGCCGTGCGCGCCGTGACCGTCGGCATTGTCAAGGGCAAGGACCAGCTCTTCAGCGGCAAGGTGGACAAGGTCGATGTGGACCTCATCCGCCAGTTGTTCGACCTGGACATTGTGCCGATGATCTCCCCCATTGGGTTTGACCGCGACGGCCATTCGCTGCGCATCAATTCGGACCACCTGGCCAGCGAGCTGGCCATCCGCCTCGAAGCATCGAAGCTCATTTTCCTCACCCCGCATGCCGGCCTGATGCTCGGCGGCCGGGTCGAGGCGAACATCCCCCTGGAGCAATTGGAAGCGCTGCTGGAAAAGCACGCTGGCCAGATTGACGACCGCCTGCGCAGCAAATGCGTCTATGCCGTGCGCGCCCTCGAAGGCGGCACCACCCGTGCGCATATCCTGGACGGACGGGTGCTGGGCGGCTTGCTCACGGAGATTTTTGACAAAGTCGGCGTGGGCACAATGATCCACGCCAACGACTACCAGCAAATCCGCCCCGCGCGCAAAAAGGACGCGCAGGCCATCTACAACATCACCCGTGCGGCTGTGAAGACGGAGATGCTGCGCCAGCGCACCCGCGATCAGATTGAGCGGGAAATCGAGAACTATTATATTTACGAAATCGATGGCAGTGTCATCGGCTGCGCTTCGCTGCTGCCGCTCGAAGGCGGCACAGCCGCGGAACTGGCCTCCGTATTTGTCACCCCGTTCTACCAAGGGCGCGGCGTGGGCCATAAATTGGCCGAATTTGCCTGCCTGGAAGCCCAGCGCCGCGGTTTCGCACGGGTACTCGCGCTGTCCACCCAAAGCCATTCCTTCTTCCGTGAAGTATGCGGGTTTGAGGATGGCACGGTGGACGATCTGCCGCCCGCACGGCAGGAAGATTATCTCAAGAATGGCCGGAATTCCCGCATCCTGGTCAAACGCGTGGCCGTGCCCGCGGCCAAAGAATCGTGAGCCGCCTCCGCTACCGTTTCGCCCGCCGGGACGATATTGGTGCACTCGTCAGGCTGCGCCTTGATTTTTTTATTGAAGGCGGCAACGATCCAAAAAGCGTCGCCAAGCTGGCCCCGGCCATCCGGGCTTATTTCAAAAAATTCCTGCCTTCCGGAGATTTTGTGGTCGCCCTAGCGGAGCGTGAAGGAGAAATCATCGCCTTATGCGGCATGGTCCTTGACCACCATCCTCCGCGCCCGGGGCACCCCACCGGTTTGTCACCCTATATTCTGAATGTCTATGTGCTCCCGAAGTTCCGCGGGCAAGGCATTGCCAGCCGGTTGATGGCGATGCTGGTGGCTAAGGCAAAAAAATCCGGCGCCAAGTCTGTCTCCCTCCACCACTGGCCCGGGAAAAGCGGGTTTTATGAAAAACTTGGCTTTACCCTGCGCGAACGAGAAATGAGCCTAAGCCTTTGACCGGCCTTACGCCTTTTGCGCGAATTCCGGGATAATGCCGTCAAACGAGCCATTGGAGAAAAAGACCGCCAGCACCGGCTGATTGAGGGGATCGCGGGCAATGGCCAGGGCGGCCTCAAGCAATTCGGCATTGGATGCAAAGTGCAGCGCCTTGGCGACCGCCCCGGGCGCGGCGCCTTGGTTGATTTCCGCACAAATGGCATCAAGGTCGAGGCGTTGCTCCGCGGGCGTCTTCTCCGCGCGGTGGATGGGCCCGATGAAAACATGGTCGGCTTGGGCCAGCGCCCCCGGCAGATCCGCCTGAAAGACGCGGGTGCGCGCGGTGTTGCTGCGAGGCTCAAAGCACGCCAGCAACCGCCGGCCGGGATGCCGCTGGCGCAACGCCACCAAAGTTTCGCGAATGGCCGTCGGATGATGGCCAAAATCCTCCATCACCATGACATGGATGTCCGCCCGCAGGATTTCCTGCCGGCGGCGCACTCCCTGAAAGGCATCGAGCGGGGCCAGCGGGAGACGCATGGGATTGCGCGGGTCCAACGAAAGCCCGGCAGCCAACGCGGCCATGGCGGCGTTGCGGGCATTGAACAACCCCGGCAGTCCCCAGTTTACCGTGCCCCAGCGGTGGCCCTGCCAGACGAGGTCAAATCGCGCGCCCCGGTCGTCCTCGGAAAAATTTTCGATGCGCAAGTCGCACCACTCACCCACGCCAACGCGCACGGTATTTGTCCAGGGCGCGGGGGGCAACGCGGCCACATTGGCATCATCGCCATTGAGAAGCGCAAAGCCGCTGCGCGGCACGATTTTCAACAGATGCGAAAACGTGCGCTGCACATCCTCCAGGTCACGGAAAATATCCGCATGGTCGAACTCCAGATTGTTGATGGTGACCAGCCAGGGATTGTAATGGATGAACTTGCTGCGTTTGTCGAAAAACGCCGTGTCATACTCATCGCCCTCGATCACAAAGGGGGCGTCGGGACGGCCTATGGTGGCGCCATTGGGCAAATCGCGCGGCACCCCGCCAATAAGCCAGCCTGGGTCCGCTTTAACAGAGCGCAGCAAGTAGGTGGCCAGCGCGGTGGTCGTCGTCTTGCCATGGGTGCCGGTGATGACGAGATTGCGCCGCCAGCGCAGGATGAACTCGCTTAAAAAAGCCGGGAGCGAAACATAGGGCGCAGCCCGTGTTTCGAGCAGCCATTCCATTTCATCGTGGCCGCGGGTCACGACATTGCCGACCACAATCAAATCCGGCCGCAGGGCCGTGATACGGCCGTGGTCATAACCTTCAAAAATCTTCACATTGGCCTGGCGCAGCACCTCTGACATGGGCGGATAGACCTCGGTGTCCGAACCACAAACCTCGTGGCCAAACTCCCGTGCGAGCAACGCGGCATGACCCATGGCCGTACCGCAAATCCCGATGAAATAAAGGCGCATAAGCGGATGTTGCCGGGCAGAGAGGATTGGACAAGAAGTAAAAACAAAAATCTACCGGGAGACACCCACCAACTCCTCCAACCGGCGGAGAATGTCCGCCGGCGTGCGATCCGGACAGGCGGCCCGCACGCGGGCCTGCTCGGCCGCCAGTTGGTCGGGATAGGCCAGCCAGTTGCGAATAGTCGTCGCCAGATCGACCGGGCGGTTAATCACCCGGCCAAAGCCATGCTCGCGGCAGAACTTCACCGTGATCATCTCCTGTGGCATGATGCCGCCGAAGGGATTGAACAAAACCGGCACGCCCGAAAGAATCGCCTCCGTGGTCGTGCCGGTGCCGGGCCGCGCCACCACCGCCGAAGTAACCCGCATGAGTTGGGCAAGATTGGGTACCTTGGGCAGCGCGCGCAAAGGCAAATTCGGATGCTGCGCTGCCCAGGTGTTCAGTTCGCGCAGCGTGCGCTCATCCGAACCGCATAAGGCAATGATCTGAATCGGCAAGGCACCGCTGACGACCAGCGCATTGAGCAAAGCATGGTGGTTCTGCGCGCTGTTCGCGCCCGTGGCCAGCAACAAGGTGAAACGGCCGGGTTCCAACCCCAGCTCGCCACGCAGATAATCCTGGGCGCTGGCCGCCTCGCGCGGTGACCAAAAGGCGGGGTCGAGCAGGAACCCACCGCAGAAGGTGCGTTCGGGAGCCATGCCCAGTTTTTGCGCCTGGGCGCAGACTTCGGGCACCGCGCCAATGAATAAATCCGCCTTGGGATTGACCCAATGCCGGCTGAAGCCATAGCCGCCATTCAGCTCGGTACAATAAGTGGCGCACTTGGGTGGCGCTTCGGGCAACGCCGCCCGGGCGGCGGCAAAAAAACCGTGGTTGAGGTGGTCATGAGTGCTGATGACCAAGTCCGGCCGGGCCTGGCGGACGCCTTCCTGAAAAGCTTCGCGGCCCAGCACCCCACCCTCGCCAGATCCCCCGCAAAAACTCACGCCTTCCAAAATATTGTAATAGATGTGGTGCAAACGCGGCCAGGTGCGCTGAATGGTGTTGTAGATGCCAACGCCAAAACGGTACACCACATGGGAATCCTCCAATGCCTGATGCTGCTGAATCGCCCAAGTAGCACCCGTGCGGTTAAGCCCCGCCCAGGCCCGCAAAGCGCGGGCGCGCGAATCGTGCCCGCCACCCGTGCTTGATGAAAGCACCAATACTCGCAAAGGCCGATCGCTCACGCGCTGGCCTCCTGCCGGGCTGCCGCCCGCAAACTACGGCCGGGACGGTTTAGCAAACGCCGCACACGCCAGCGTTCCGCTCGGGCGACGATGTAACCCGCGCAAGACGGCGCCCCGCAATGGCAAGGGTGCCCTAAAAAAGCGGACAGTTGATAGCCGTAGTCAAAAGTCAGCTCCTCGCCGGGGGCAATGTCCCGCAATGTTCGCAGTTGAATGACATCACTTTCGACAACCGCTTCGCAGTTCGGCTCACAACCATGATTAATAAAGCGAGCCGGGTTGTCGGGTCTGCTGCCATCGATGTCGAAATTGTCGTCCCACTCGAAAATAAAAACCTTTTCCGCCCGGGCCTGGCGCCGGGCCGACTCATCCTTGGTGATGCGCTCGCCGGTGTAGGCCGCGATCGCATCGCCTTTGGCCAAATACCGGGCCGCAAACAGCCCGCAGCCGTCGATGGGTGAGCTTTGGATTATATAGGCGGGAGCGGTCATTGAATCCGGCAAAAAGCGCCTACAGATTACGGTTAATGCCTTTTTCCGTCAGCGGCAGGAACTGGCCGCGGCGGAAAAGCGTCACCTGCCCGGTGCTGGCGGAAACGACAATGGCCAGGCAGTCCGCCGCGAGGGAGATGGCACAGGCCGCGGCGTGGCGCGAGCCCAGGCCACTGGGCAATTGATGCGCATAGTCGGGCGCATGGATCAGGCTGCCGGCGGAAACAAGCACGCCGTCGTTGCTGATGACAAAGGCGCCGTCCAGCGAAGAAAACTCCTTCACCGTCTCATCCATGAATGGATTGAGGATGTTGCGGTCCTCCTCCTTGTAGCCATGGAAGGGGTTTAGCACGAGCGGCTTGATGTAGGGCTGGACTTTCTCCGACTCGCCCAGGACAAACAGGCAACCCACCGGGCGGCCTTCGCGGCCCTCGATGGCGAGTTCAGTGGCCACGCCGAGCACGCGCTCCAGCACTTCGGGCTTCACAGTCGCGGGCAGCATATCGCTCTGCCGGGTGAAGACGGACTGGAACTCGCGCTCGATGTCCACCACCACCACGGTGTCAAACTGGTTGCTGCCAGGAATGCCGCCCAGGCAGCAGAGACGCTCGTCATGCTTGATGATGCCCCGGGAAAGACCGATGAGCACGGCGCTGCGTAGCTGGCCCAGACGATTGTTGGAAAAAGAGCGCACCGGAATCAAGGCATCGGCCACACCGGGCAGACCGGTCACCTCCTGCGCCGTCTGGGTGACGAGGATGGTCTTCAACGAGCCGAAGGAATTACCAAGGTCCACACCGCCGGCAAACGTGTCGCCAAACACCATGATGCTGGAACACCGTGCACCGCGCGCCACCTTGGCCGCCACACTGAGGATGAGGCGGTTGAACTCGCTCTCCTGCGTGTCCGGCCGGCCGGCCTCGCCGCCAAAGACCTGCTTTACGGCCTGCTGGAAAGTCAGCAAATCCGGGGCCTCGACCAGCAAGTTGAGCAGCGAGCGGTTCTGAAAAACCCGGGCCAAGGAAGCCAGCACGTTGAGGTACGACTTTTCGCTCTCACCTGCCAGCATGAGGAACACCAGCCGCAGATTCTTGTAGTCACCGCCGCCGTTGAACTCCAATCCGTGCGGGCAGCGCCCCACGATGAAAATATACGGCACCTTCATGGGCACGCGCAGGTGCGGCAGCGCCACCCCGTTGCCGAGGTAGGACGTCATGGTACGCTCGCGGTCGAGCAGCTCGGTGCGCAATTGCTCGCGCGAGCGCTTCGCCAGCGCCGCCGGGGGCAGGGCCTTCAGCATCTCCTGCAAGGCCTCGCCAAAATCGCTGCTGTGCAGGTCGATAATGCGCGATTTGGCGAAATAGCGGTCGAGGCGCATGTTAAGGCGAAGTGGAAGAGTCAGTCTAACCAACCGGATGCCGCCCGCTCAATCCAATTGTTAATCCGCCGCATTTTGGGCGGGCGCGTCGTCTAGCGTTCCCAATCCACCGCGCCCTTGCGGAGTTCGTACCAGAGCCCGAGTGCCAGCACGCCGGTGAAGAACAGCAACGGCAGCACAATGGGGAGGTGCGCGGCGAGAAAATCGCGATAAACCTGGACGGCCGGCAGCAGGAACACCACTTCGAGGTCGAACAAAATAAACAGCATCGCCGTCAAGTAGAACTTCACCGAAAAGCGGGGCTGCGGGTCGCCAATGGGATCCATGCCGCATTCGTAGGCCGAATCCTTGCGCGGGTGGTGCGCGGCGCGCTGGCCGAAAAGGCGCTGGGCAACCAGAATCACCACCGCGATGACGGCGGCGAGCATGATTTGGATCAAAACCGGCAGGTACGCTTGCAAATCCATTCCATTAATCAAGCATGGGCGGCCATCCCATGGCAAGCCGGAAGGCAAGCCGCCGTCCCACCCTAGGGCAGGCGCACGAGAAACATTTTTTGGGGATTGTCGGTGCCGAGGTGCAAAGCAGGCACGCTGGCGTAATTGAGATAGTCAGGCCGGTCCAGCTGCTCCAGCCCGCGGAGCTTCCGCGCGAAATTGATGCGCTCAAAGAGCATCTGATCGAGCATCACCGGATTGGGGCTCATCAACAGGAGCGGCTCCGACCGCGTATAGAGGGAATTAAACACCGGACCACCGATGAACTGATAGCGTTCCAATGAAAGGATGGAAAACACCCAGCCGCGCTGCAATTCGGGGATGGCGGCCATGTCGGCCACGGCCTTGGCGCCCGACTGGCTGTTCTGGAAAAAGCGCGTCGTGTTGCTGGCCGAATAGAGCGTGGCGTCTACCAGCGTGCCAGACACCCCCAGCGCCCCGTCGTCCAACCCCACGGGCAGGTTGACCCAAAAATCCACCGCCACCAGCAGCGGCACCGGCAAGAGGCTCTGGCGAAAAGTGGGCTCGATGCCCCAGTCGAACTTTCTGCGGTCGGAGGCCTGCTCCTGGGTATCGGACGAGGAGACATTGCTGTCATAGCTCCATTTTAGACTATAATAGCGCCCTCGTTCCAGGGCGATGACTTGCACGCCGTCAAACATACCCTCCCCTGCTGGCGCATTCAGCGGCAAAAAGCCTGTGTCATGCATCCGGCTTTCACTTTGGTCCACAATGAACAGCTCCGCCGGCTTGAAACCGCGTGCCTCCAATGCTGTGATGACCGCCCTTACCAGCGACAAAGGCGTGGCCAGCCCGGGCGTGTTGGTGTTCACCTTGATGCCCGCACGGCGCAGGGCACCCGGCTCCAGCTTGCGGCCCAGTTTTTTTTCGTAGTCCGCCAGCAACGCATCGACCGCAGTCTGATAGGATTTTTCAGAAAAATCAGGCAATTGATACAACCACATCCATGAGCGCGGGTCTTTGGGATCAGGCGCCGCAGCTTCAGGTTTGGCGGATGTCGAACCCGCCGGAACGCCGGACGTCACGGGCGGCGTTTGCGCGGCGGCCTGGCCAAGAGCCAAAATGACGAGAGCTGAAAACAGCCACTTAAACATGGGATTTCGCAGGCACATCAGGCGCCGGCAGGT
This sequence comes from Verrucomicrobiota bacterium, assembly GCA_048497935.1. Taxonomy (GTDB): domain Bacteria; phylum Verrucomicrobiota; class Verrucomicrobiia; order Opitutales; family JABDGR01; genus JABDGR01. The sequence goes on along the minus strand of JBEHYY010000030.1, from coordinate 14,971 downwards.
AGAGCATGGTCCGCCGCGACATTCTGGCCGGACCAGACCTTGGCCTGCGTCCACGGCGCGGGAGCATCAGCCCAGAAGGGGTCTGTGGAGGGGAGACCCAGCGGGAGGAACGCCATCGTGCAAAGATAAAGACTGCCCGTGCTGATGTAATTTTCCGCCAGGGCAGGCTGGTGCCCCCCCAGGCCAATGCGCAGCCAGCCTTGTGCGTCAAAGGTGTCCGGGGCCTCAAGCGTGCGGCGAATGACGGCCGACAAGGCGCCGCGCACCTGCGCCGGGACGAGCGGTTTGGGCAATTCGCGGCGCAGGGCCATGAGTGCGAGGAGTTGAAAGGCCCCGCAGCGGTAGGCGATGGAACGGCCCAAGGGCGGGAAAGAGCCGTCCGGCGCAATCATATGCTCCTGCACCACGGCGTAACGCTGTGCGCGCGACAGAACCTCGGGCAGGTGCGACGACCATTTGTCCGAGACTTTTTTCGTCTGCTCCACTACTTCGAGAAGCATGGGGTGGATGACGTAGCTGTTGTAAAAATCCCAATGAAACTCCGGCCCATCGCCGTATGCTCCATCGCCTTTATACCAGCCGAGAAGCGACTGGACACCGCGCTCCACCGGCGCTTCGTCCCAGGATTCGCCGATAGCGGCAAAAAAGGCTTCGATGGTGGCGGAAAAAAGCACCCAGTTGTTCTGCCCCGGCTTCAGCACCCGGGTTTCACGCAGGCACGCCACCACGCGTTTTTGCACGGCAGGGTCAAGTTTGGCCCATAAAGCCTGGGGCGCGCGCAAAAGGCCCAAGGCCAGAAACGCAGCATCCACCAACGGCTGCGTGCCCCGGTCTTTGAAATTCAGATAGTCGGGCGAAGCCGGGTCAGTCGCATTGGCCAGGCCCTGGCGCGCAAGGTCGCCTAAACGGTGGATGCTGGCGGCTTCCGGTGAGGTTTCGCCTTCCCGCTCAAGCCATGGCGCAATTCCGGCCAAGGTGCGCCCCAAAGCCTCCAGATGTGTAAAAGGACGACGACCGTCCGGGGTGCCCACGCCCACCTCCACCGGCATTTTCTCACGCAATTTATTGGCGGCGAGATTTACGAGCACCGGCTCGACCACCCGCTGGAGCATCGCCACCCAATAGGCGCGATCATCAGAGCCCATGGCGGGAGCTTTGGCGGCAGGAGTTTCCGCCGCCCGCGCTGACGGCAAAGCCGCGGCGACGGTGGCACTGGTGGCGACTTGCAGAAATTTGCGGCGACTGGTGAACATGGCCGAGATCGTGGCGTTGCCGTAAGCCGGTTTTTGCGGTCAAACCTTATGCTGTCTGGTTCACATTCGGATAACTGCCCAGCCATTTGACGAACGGGCACTCTTTGCGCAGCGCCGCCACGGCCTCCTGCACGCTGGCGTCATCCCAATGAGCCAGGCAGTCGATGAAGAAATAATAATGCCAGGCCTTCTGGCGGCTGGGGCGCGACTCGATCTTCGCCAGGTTAACCCCGCGCGAGCTAAACGGTTCCAGTGCGCGCAGCAAAGCGCCCGGACGGTCATGCAACGAGAAGACGAGGCTGGTCTTGTCCTTGCCGCCACCCAGCGCGGGCGACACATTTTTGCCCAAGACCAAAAAGCGCGTGACGTTGTCCGCCTTGTCCTGGATGCCGGCGGTGACAATGGGCACGCCGTGCATCTCCGCCGCAATCCTGCTGGCAATGGCGGCGCCGCCGGCGGTTTCACGCGCACGCACCACGGCGGCGGAGGTGCTGTCCACGGCCTCCGTCTGCGCGGCGGGCACATTGCGCCGCAGCCAATCGCGGCACTGGCCCAGGGCCTGATCGCGGGAATAAATGACGCGAATCTTATCCAGCGGCTCCTTTGAAATCAGGCAATGCTCGATGGGCAGGTAAACCTGCGCGACGATTTTAAGGTCGGTCTCCACCAGCATATCGAGCGAATGGAACACCGCGCCTTCGGTGGAGTTCTCAATGGGCACCACCCCGTGGTCGGCCTCGCCGCGCTCCACCGCCGTGAAAACATCAGGGATCGTGGCGCACGGCTGGAATTGGAGGCTGGAGCCAAAATTCTTAAGCGCCGCCTGATGCGTGAACGTCGCCTCGGGCCCGAGGTAGGCGACACGAAGTTCCTTTTGCAGCGCCAGGGAGGCGGAAATAATCTCGCGGTAGATGGCCTTGAGCGCCGTGGGCGCGAGCGGGCCGGGGTTGGCTGCCGCCAGGCGCTCGAAAATGGCCTCCTCGCGGCTGGGCACGTAGGTGTGCGAGCCCTGCTTCAGCTTGGCCTGCCCCACCTCGCCAGCCAGACGCACGCGCGCGTTCAGGCGCTCGATGATTTCGAGGTCCACCGCGTCGATTTTTTTGCGCAAGGAGTCGAGGTCCATGTCGGGAAGGGAAAAAGTTAGATCGCGGTGGGATGCCCATCCGCCTGCTGTTCGTCGGCTTGCTGTTCATCGACCTGCGCGGTGTCCGCCGCCGGCTCGGTGGACAGGCCAACATCGCTGTCGGACAAGAGCTCCGGCTGGGCTTCCGGCTCAATGGCCCGGCGAATCCACTCGTTGAGCTGGCCGGGGGAGACGACGTCCGTCGCGGGCAATTCCTCGATGGAGCGGATGCCGCAGAATTCCAAAAACTTCACCGTGGTGGAATACTGGATGGGGCGGCCCGGCAAATCGGCGCGACCGGAGACAAAAACCAACTCCAGTTCAATCAGGCGGTTGAGCGCACTGTCCGTCGCCACACCGCGGACGGCCTCAATCTCGGCGCGGATGATGGGCTGGCGGTAGGCGATGAGCGCCAGAGTCTCCAGCGCGGCCTGGGAAAGGCGCAGGGGCTTGGGCGCATCACGCAGCAAGCGCACCCACTCGGCATATTCCTGCGCGACAGAAAGGCGAAAACCTGTCGGTCCCTGGATAAGGCGGCAGACATCTCCCGCGGCTTCCAAATCCTGCGCAATGGAGTCCATGGCCTCGCGAATTTGCGTGGCGGTGAGCAATGTCGGCACCTGGGCCATCAAATCCTGCATGACTTCCTGGCCCGTGGGCGCGGGAGCCTCCTCCACCCCGGCCACCACCGGCCAGACGGGAGCGGGAGCGGCCTCCGCCGGAGCTTCGGCGGGGGCAGCGGCTTCGCCCGCCTCCACGGCGACGAGCGCCGGCTGGTCCATCTCCTCATGGTAACGGGTGATGACCGCCTGGATGTCCTTGATGGACAGCGGTTCCGAGGTGGACATCAGCATCGCGCGGAGGATTCGCTTGAGATTGAATTCCATGGACAAAAAGCTGGGGCGTAAATGGATTGAATACCAGCCAAAGCGTGGCGTATTCCCGCCAAGTGGGGCAACACTCAAATTTTCAATTTTAAATTCGCCAGCCTTGCCTCAAAGGGCGATTTCCTTTTAATTTGACCTTCCCATGGCCAAAAATTCCCCCAACCTGCGCGCGTATTCATCCAAGGTGGTTGACGGCACCGACCGCGCCCCGAACCGCTCCATGCTGCGCACCGTCGGCTTTAAGGACGCCGACTTTAAGAAGCCCATCGTGGGCGTCGCCTCCACCTGGTCCATGGTCACCCCGTGCAATATGCACATCGACGGCCTGGCACGCGAAGCCTCCGCCGGGGCGGACGCCGCGGGCGCCAAGTCCATCATCTTTGGCACCATCACCGTGTCCGACGGCATTTCCATGGGTACGCTGGGTATGCGCTACTCCCTCGTCTCGCGCGAGGTCATCGCCGACTCCATCGAGACCGTGGCCGGCGCGGAAGGCTTTGACGGCCTCGTCACCATCGGGGGGTGCGACAAAAATATGCCCGCCTGCCTCATGGCCTTGGCGCGGCTGAACCGCCCGTCCGTGTTTGTCTATGGCGGCACCATCCTGCCCGGCCTGTACCGCGACAAGCCCGTTGATATTGTAAGCGTGTTTGAAGCCGTCGGCCAGTGTGCCGCCGGAAAGATCAATGAACAGGAACTTGGCGCCATCGAGGCCTGCGCCATCCCCGGCCCTGGTTCCTGCGGCGGTATGTACACGGCCAATACCATGGCCTCCGCCATCGAGGCCCTGGGCATGAGCCTGCCCAACAGCTCGGCCCAGCTGGCCGTGTCGAAGGACAAGATTTCCGACTGCCAGCGCGCCGGCGCCGCGGTGATGAACCTGCTCCAGCTCGGCCTGCGCCCGCGCGACATCATGACGAAGAAGGCGTTTGAAAACGCCATCACCGTCGTCATCGCGCTCGGCGGCTCGACGAACGCCGTGCTCCACCTCCTTGCCATGGCCAGCGCGGCGGAGGTACCCCTGTCACTCGACGATTTTTCGCGCATCGGCAAAAAGGTGCCGGTGCTCGCCGACCTCAAGCCGAGCGGCAAATACAACATGGCGCACTTCGTCCGCATCGGCGGGCTGACGCCGCTGCTCAAGATGCTGCTCGATGCCAAGCTGCTCCACGGCGACGTGATGACCGTGACAGGCAAGACCATGCGCGAAAACCTGCAGGACGTCACCCCCTACGCGGCAAACCAGGATGTCGTCTATCCGCTCGACCGCCCCCTCAAGCGCGACAGCCACCTGCGCATTCTTTATGGCAACCTCGCGCCCAAGGGCGCCGTGGCCAAAATCTCCGGCAAGGAAGGCCAGCGCTTCTCCGGCAAGGCCATCGTGTATGAGTCCGAGGAAAAGGCGCTGCAAGGCATCCTCGCCGGGCAGGTCAAGGCGGGACACGTCATCGTCGTGCGCAACGAAGGCCCCGTGGGCGGTCCCGGTATGCGCGAGATGCTCGCGCCCACCTCCGCCGTCATGGGCAAGGGCCTGGGCAAGGAAGTCGCTCTCATCACGGATGGGCGTTTCTCCGGCGGCAGCCACGGCTTTGTGGTCGGCCACATCACCCCGGAGGCAGCCGTGGGCGGCCCGCTGGCCGTCGTGCGCAAGGGCGACCCCATTTCCATCGATGCCGAGACGAACGAAATCAACCTCGACATTCCGGCGAAGGAATTGAAGGCCCGCCTGCGTGCCTGGAAAAAGCCCAAGCCCCGCGAAACCCGCGGCGTCCTCGCCAAATACGCCAAACTCGTCACCAGTGCCTCCCTCGGCGCGGTAACGGACGCGGATTTGTTTTAAGGTCGGGAATTTTCTTCAACGCCACTCGTGGCGGGGGTATCTTCCACGGAGGTCTTTCTTCACCTGTTCGTAGGAATTCGCCCAGAAGGCGGCAAGGTCGTTGGTGATTTGCACGGGCCGGCCGTTGGGGGCGAGCATTTCAATCGTCATCGGGTGCTGGCCCGCAAGCACGCGGAGCTTCCTTGGGTCGGCGTCATAAAATTCCTGCACCTTGGCGGAGATGACACACTGGCCGTCGGCGGTGTAGCGTAAAAAGGCGGGTCGTTTCTTATTCGGCAGCTCGATGGATACGGGCGCCATGGTATCGAGGGCCATGGATTGTTCTGTCGAGAGCCAACCGCGCAAGACCGACAGCACCGGGCGTTCCTTTGCCTCGCGCGCGGAAGTCGCCCCATGGCAGATTTCCTCAATAAGCGCCTGCTTACCTTCGTCATCAATGGTGGGAATGCCAAGCTCCGGCGCGCGCTTGGCCAAAAAATTCACCCGGGCGATGAAGGACTCCGCCTCCTCGTCCCAGTTTTTCAACTCCACGCGCTTGGCCCGCACCTCCGCCGCCAGCAGGCGGGCCGCGGCATCGAGCGCGGGGTTGGGCGCCTCCTTGGACTCGAGCACAAGGTCGCGGAACTTGCGCGAGACGCGCAGCATGGCGCGCTTTTGCACGGGGTCGTAGATGGTTTCCTCGCTTTCGGAAAAATCCTCCGGGAAAATCTCGCGCAACCAGGGCTCCTCAATCTTCGTGGCCATGCCCAGCAGCACCACGACCTCCCCGCGCGCGTGGGTTTCCTCCACATCGGCGGCCACGAGCAGGCGCGCATGACGCACGGCGCTTTGCCGGCGCAACTCGCCCCGGCGGCCGTGCACGATGCGGCAATGCAGCGTGCCCTGGTCCACGCGCAGGGCCAGTTGGTCGCTAAAGCCCACAAATAGGCAGCGGCGCACGGCATCCTCATCCAACGGACGCGGCGCAGTGTCGAGCCCCTGCCCTTCCGCCAGGCGTATAAATTGCCGCGCCAGTTCCTCCGCCTGGATGGCGGACAGGCCATGCAGGCCCCATTGGCGGCACCAGTCGGGGTCAAAGTTTTTCGCCCGCCCCATTTCCCAAAGGCGCAGCACGTGGAAGAAGTCCGAATCCGCGTCGCCCAGCATCTCGGCACGCTCCTCCTCCCGGCGCGGGTCGGAGATATTCATCATCAGGCTGCGCCCCTGCGTGAAGGCCGCGAGCAAAGCAATCACTGGCAGGCACCCGCGCTCGTGAGCCTCCAAAAACATGCGCGCATAGCGCGGATGCAGCGGAAATGCCGCCATGCGCTGGCCGCGCGGTGTGGCCTGGCCGCTCTCACCCAGTGCGCCAAGATCGCGGAGTTCGCTTCGTGCGCGCGCCAGGGCGGCAGGAGGCGGCGGCTCCAGCCAGGCGAGTTTTTCCAATTCGTGGATGCCACCTGCGGCGAGGGAGAGCACACTCTCGGCCAGATCCACCCGCTGGATCTCCGGCGTGTCGCGGGCGGGGCGGTGGGTGTGCTCGCGCTCGCCCCACAGGCGCACGATGCGGCCCGGGGCGGTGCGGCCCGCGCGGCCGGCACGCTGGTCGGCACTGGCTTGGGAAATATTTTCGATGAGCAGCGTGTCGATACCCCGGCGCGGGTCGTAGCGCGCCACGCGGGCGAGCCCGGCATCCACCACGAGCGTCACGCCGTCGATCGTCAACGAAGTTTCCGCCACATTGGTGGAGACAATGACCTTGCGCCGGCCCGGCGGCGCGGGAGCCACGGCGCGGTCTTGGTCTGCTGCGGAAAGTTGGCCATGCAGTGGGAGTAATAAGCAATCACGCGCAGCGGACACTCCTTGCAGCGCGCTGAGGGTGCGGCTGATTTCATAGGCACCGGGCATGAAGATGAGGCAGTCGCCCCCGCTGCTTTCCTCCAGCAACCGCCCGCAATGCCAGGCAGCCTGCTCCCACACCGGTTTGTCCGCCACGGCACGCGCTTGGGCGGAGTATTCGATGGTTATCGGATACATCCGGCCCTCGCAGGTCAAAATTTCGCTCGGTTGCAGCCAGGCAGCCAGCCCCGAAGCGTCGAGCGTGGCGGACATGACGACCATCAGCAAATCCGGCCGCAGCGTCTCCTGGGCGCGCCGGGTCAGGGCCAGCGACAGGTCGGTGCTCAGGTGGCGTTCGTGAAATTCGTCGAACACAATAGCCGACACCCCGGGTAATTTGGGGTTGTCCAATATCTGCCGCAGCAGGATACCCTCCGTTACAAACCGGATGCGGGTGCGGGCCGAAACCACTTTGTCGAAGCGAATCTGAAAACCCACCTCGCCGCCGAGGGGCGAACCCCGCTCCTCCGCCACGCGCTTGGCCAGCAACCGCGCCGCCAGCCGCCGAGGCTGGAGGACGATGACTTCCCCGCCTTCGGCCAGCTTCTCATCCACGAGCATCTGCGGCACCTGGGTGGACTTGCCCGAGCCCGTGGGCGCCTGGATGACAATACGCCGCACACGCGCCGCCGCCGCGCGCAACGGGGCGCGCAATTGGTGAATGGGCAGCGACTGGGCAGACATCCCGCCATGCAAAAGGGAAAATCGTGGAGGGAAAAGAAAATTCAACCTTCTGAACGGATGTTCAGCCTTGCCGAAAGCAGCCCGGAGGCATTTTAATCCTCCCCAGCATGGGCGCGGACGCGACTTTTCACATCCTCGGCAGCAGCAGCTCGGGCAATTGCGCCCTGCTGGTGACGCCCGGCTGCCGCGTGCTCATCGACATGGGACTGCCCGCGCGCAAGCTCGGCGCAATGCTGGAGCCCCTGGGCGTCCGGCTTGCCGATATTGACGCGGTGTTCATCACCCACGAGCATTCGGACCATATTTGCGGGCTGGCCGGGCTGCTGCGCCACCCCCACGTCGAAGTCTATGCCAACCGCGAGACCGCCCGCGCCGCGCAGACGCGGCTGCGCTTCCGGCCCAAATGGAATTTCTTTGAGACGGGATCCACCTTCAAGTTCCGCGACCTCGAAGTGGCCAGTTTTTCCATCCCACACGATGCCTCGGACCCGGTGGGATTTCTCTTTTCCATCGCCACCAGCGCCGCGCCCCGGCGCCTGGCCTGGTGCACGGACCTGGGTTACGTGCCCGAGCTTGTCCGCGAGCGCATCCGCGGGGCGGACGTGCTGGTGCTGGAGAGCAATTACGACCCGGATATGCTCGACCGCGACCACAAGCGCCCCTTCTCGCTCAAGCAGCGCATCAAGAGCCGCCACGGCCACCTGTCGAACCACGCCGCTCATGAGCTATTGCGCACCACAGAAAATGCCGCCTGGCGCCGGGTGTACCTCGCCCACCTCTCGCGCGAGTGCAACGATGTGCAGCTGGTCCGCGAGACCTTTGCCAGTTTTGCAAAGAATGGCCATGCCTTTGCGGTAGAAGTCATCGACCCCGCCGCCGCGATGATCTCCTGCGAAATGGGCGCCATGTGAAGTTTGGCGCGGGAGGGTTACATTCCCATAACATACCCGCATAACGCTTGCGCCGGGGCGGGCCTTTCTGCGATAAAGGGAAAGGTGCGCCCTGATGCGCCCGGTCCCGTTAAGGCATCGAATTTGCTACATACCGTCCGTCCCATGCGCCGCCCTTTCCAGCATACCAAGATAACCTTCACCCTCGGCCCAGCCTCCGAAAGCGAGGAGATGCTGGAAAAACTCATCCTTACCGGGGTGGACCTTTGCCGCCTCAACATGGCCCATGGCAGCCATGACTGGGTGCGCGCCGCCATCCGCCGGGTCAAAGCTGTCTGCGAGCGGACCGGCCGCCACATCGCCATCATGATGGACGTGAAGGGACCGGAAATCCGCACCGGCGACGTCCCGCAGCCCATTGCCCTCGAAAAAGGCCAGTTGCTCGATTTCATCACCGACGTCGGCCAGCCCGCGGGCGATGGCGTCACCTGCGTGGGCGTCAACTACCGCGACCTGCCCAAGGATGTCGCCGTGGGCAACACCGTGCTGGTGGACAGCGGGCTCATCCGCCTCGAAGTGCTGGAAACCCACGCCGCCCGAGTGCGCTGCCGGGTGAATATCAGCGGGCTGCTTTCCAGCCGACGCCACCTCAACCTCCCCGGTGTGAAGGTGAACCTGCCGCCGCTAACGCAGAAAGACCGCGGCGACATCGAGGTGGGCATTGCCGAAGGAGTGGACTTTTTTGCGCTCTCCTTCGTGCGCGAGGCCAATGACCTGGACCTGCTGCGTCGTTTCCTTTCCGAGAAAAAATCCAGCGCGCGCATCATCGCCAAGATTGAGGACCAGTCGGCCATCGAGAATCTCGACGAAATCATCGCTGCGGCGGACGGCCTCATGGTCGCACGCGGGGATCTGGGCATTGAGTGCCCCTTCGAGGAGTTGCCCATCATCCAGCGCCGCGCCATCCACCAGTGCATCACCCACCGCAAGCCAGTCATCGTGGCGACGCATATGCTTGAGTCGATGATCACTTCTCCGGTGCCCACGCGCGCAGAAGTCAGCGACATCGCCAATGCCGCCCTGGAACAAGCGGATTGCATCATGCTTTCCGGCGAAACCACCACTGGCAAATACCCGCTGGAGTGCGTGCAGACCATGCGGCGCATTGTCCAGCGCGTGGAATCCTCGGGACAGCTGCACCCCGCGCCCGCCCCCATCCTTAAGACGCACAAGGACAAGCTCCTCGGCGCCGCCGCCCGCCTAGCACAGGAGGACCACCATGCCGGTATTGTTGTCTTTACCCGCAATGGCAACCTGCCCGCGGTGCTCTCCGCGCTGCGCCCGCTGCGCTGTCCGATCTATGCCTTTACGGATGTGGACCGTGTCTTCCGCCAATTGCTGCTGCACTGGGGAGTCGAGCCGTTCCTGATGGATTTTTCCAAAGATTACGAACAGACCATTCTCAACGCGTTTGCCTATCTCAAACGCCGCGAATGGGTGATGCCCAAGGACTGGGTGGTCGTCGTCACCAATGTCATCATGGGCGAAAAACTCATCGACACCATCCAGTTGCGCGAAGTGGAGTAAACAACTTGGCAGCCGGTTCTTAATGGGCAGTATGGAAGGATGCTCCGGCGCCTGCTGCTTGTGTTTCTGCTACCATGCCTGGCGGCCTGGGTGGTGGCCTTCGTCTGGCAGCCGCTGGAGCGCCACCAGGCGGAGGAGTATGTTGAGCTTGCCCAAGCCCCCGCTGGAGAATCCTCGCTGTTTCGCCCGCCAGGGTATGTGGCGTTTCTGCGCGGTGTCGGCCTGATTGACGGCGGCCTGCAAAAGGAAAATTACCGTCCAATCTACCTCGCACAAGGATTGTTGCTGGGCCTTGCCGCGGTGGGAATGCTGCTTGTTGCCCAACGCTGGCTGCAACCAATGGCAGCTACTTTGCTGGGATTGGCGCTGGGCTTGCATCCGCTCGGCATCATCCTCGCCGGCTATGTCCATTACGATATGCTGCACCTGGCACTTTTGGTGTGGTTCAGCTACGCCGTCCAATGCGCTTGGGAAGGCAAGGCCCCGTCATTTTGCTGGGCGGCTGCCGCGGGAATCTTAGGCGCGCTGACAACGCTGACGCGCCCCATGACGCTGATTTTCCCCGGCGTGCTTATCCTCGCCATTGCGGGAAACCATGGCGGGAAATGCCGGCGCGCCTGGGCGGCGGGGGGGATTTTTCTGGCCGCGATGCTGCTTACACTCGCCCCCCGCACGTGGTCCAACTATCAGCGCACGGGTAAATTCATCCCGATCAACGCCCAAACCGGTGCGGCGCTCTGGCCCATGACGGAGGCGCCGCTCCACCCCACTTCGGAAAACTTTCCCTGGGTGGCGTTATGGGAGAAAAATGGCGCACAGCTCTTAACGGAAAAACTTGGCGCGTCCGCCGAGGACAAAGACCTCTTCATGCGCCAGCCGGTGGAGGTGGATGCCGTTTTACGCGCACGCGCCGCCGAGCAATTACGGGCCCAGCCAGCGGTTTACTTCAACAACGTACTGCATAACGCCCTGTTTTTTTGGACGGGAGATTCCCGGCAAATCGTGCGGGCGTTTTTGTTTTATCAAATCGCCGAACACAGCCCGCCGCCCCGGAATGCCGCCACGGCTTATTTCGTGCTTTATACCGCGTGCTTGCATGGCTTGGCCTTTGCCGGCCTGGCGCTCGCGGCCTGGCGCAAAGAACGCGCATTGATCGGGATGGGCACCGTTTTTCTCACCCTCTGGGTGGCGCACAGCCTGGTTTATCTCGATGCCCGCTATTTGTATGCCGAGCTGCCTTTTTTAATCGGCTTCGCCAGCTATGGCTTGCGGGAAATGCTGCCCAAACGCTGGTCGCGGGACATGGTGGCAGCCGGCGGATTGCTGGGTCTGTCTTTCCTTGGGCTGTGGTTGCTCCTGCTCGGCCCCACTCTTTCGCTTTTTGATTGAGCTACCCGCGAAACGCGCCGGCCTCGTGGATTTCAATGCGGTTGCCAAAAGGATCGTGGATGAGAAAGCGTTTCCAAGGCACTGGGCGCCCGGCATCCATTGCCACACCGGCCCTGTGCAGCTTTTCGCGCAGGGCATCCACCTCGGTGCATCCCAGCCCAAAGTGGCGGTAGCTATCCGGCCCGCCGCGCCCTTCCTCGACCGAAAGGTGGATATCCAGATCCCCGGCATCGAACCATACCCCGCCGCGCGAGCGCAAAATCTCCGGTTTGGGAATTTCCCGCAGACCGAGCAAGCCACCGTAAAACGCGCGCGCGGCGGCTTCCCCACCCGGCGGCATCGTCACATTGACGTGGGACAGGCGCATGATCAGGAGGCGGCGGGAACCTCGTCTTCCGCCGCCGCCACTGGCGCGCCTTCTGCAATCGCGTCTCCAATGGGATCCTCAAAGGGCAGCGCTTCCTCAAGGTCCACGCCGGCTTCCTGTGCTTCGGGGGCGTGGTTTTCCACCACATCAGCCGTGGCCTGCTTGACCTCGCCACGCAAGTCCACCAATTCGCCCAAGGAACGGAAGAAGCTTTGAATATCCGTGAGGTCCGCCAAGTCGCCCACAACTTTCTCGAACAAGGTGCGCTTTTCCGCCTTCAGGCGCTGGATGCGCTCCTCAATGGTGCCGACGGCGATCATGCGATAAACAAACACCGTGCGGTCCTGGCCCAGGCGGTGGACACGGTCGATGGCCTGGTCTTCCACGGCCGGGTTCCACCAGGGATCGAGCAGGAAGACGTAATCCGCCGCGTGCAGCGTGATGCCCGTGCCGCCCGCACGCAGGCTGACCAGCATGATGCCTGCGCCCGTCGAAGTCTGGAAACTCTCCACCGGTTTTTCGCGGTCGAGCGTCTGGCCGGTGAGCTCCCACAACGGCAGCTTCGGAAACTTGGCCTCGATGAGGGTGCGCGCCCGGCGCAGCAGGGAGACAAACTGGGAAAAGATGACGACTTTGTGGCCGCCGGCGATGACTTCCTCCAGACGTTCGCCCAGCACGCTGAGCTTGCCGCTGCTTTCGGTGGGCGTGTTCATCCACGGCAGCAAGGCCGGGTCGCAGCAGGCTTGGCGCAGGCGCGTGAGCAGCGTGAGCAAAGTGAGCGGGCGCTCGCGCGCGGCGGCGGCCAGGTCCTGCCCCAAAGCACCCACGCCTTCGCGCACGAGCCGCGAGTACTCTTCGCGTTGCGGGTCGGTGAGCGGGCAGGCCAGCTCCATCTCAATCTTGTTGGGCAGCTCCTTGGCCACCTCGCGCTTGGTGCGGCGCAACAGGAAAGGGGTGATTTGCTTGCGCAGACGGTCGCGCTGGCCCGCGGGGTCGCGTAGTGTGTCAGACTCAAAGGCTTTGCGCGGGCCGAGAAGGCCGGGCATCAGGTAGCGGTAGAGCGTCCACAAATCGAGCGGACGGTTTTCCAGCGGCGTGCCCGTTAGCGCCAGGCGGTGGCGGCTGCGCAGGCGCAGGCAGGCCTGGGTGGCCTTGGCCTCGGGGTTTTTGATGAACTGCGCCTCGTCGAGCACCGTGTAGCCAAACTCCACTTTGTCCAAAATCGCCTTGTGGCGGCGCAATTGCGTGTAGCTGGCCAGCCAGAGCGCGGGGCCGCGATGCTCGGCAAAGTCGTGCCCGGCCTTGAGCACTTCGACCTTCCAATGCGGGAAAAACCGCGCGACTTCATGGCGCCACACCGGCACCACGCTCGCCGGACAAACGATGAGATTCGGGCGGTCGCCCATGGGGCGGATTTCCAGCAGGCTGAGCACCTGCAAGGTTTTGCCCAAGCCCATTTCGTCGGCGAGCAAGCCATGGCAGCCGCTGTCGCACAAATGGCGCATCCACTTGACGCCTTGCGCCTGGTAAGGACGCAAAAAGGTCGGCAACCCGTCAATGGACCAGTCGGGCTTGAAGAGCGCATCCTTCCATGCCTGCAATTCCGGGCTGACTTGCACGTGCCCGGCATCGCGGGCAAAAACGGACAGCAGCATATAGTTGGGCAGGCCGCCGGAAAGCCGTTTGTCGAGCACGCGGTGCCAGTCGGCCAGCAACTCGGCCTGGTCCGAGGGCAGGCGCACCAGCCCCCGCCCGGCCAGAAAACTCGTGCCCGGCCCACGCCGCAGCAGTCGGCGGGCTTCCTCGGGCGTCAGCCACTCGTCGCCCACGCGCAAATCCCAATGGAAGGCGAGGCGCGCGCGCCCTTTGGCCACAGCCCGGCCGGTCAGCTCCGTCTCCCGCAAGCCACGCGTGAGCGCATTGACGGCGGGATCCACCTCGACCGTGAAATAGCTTTGCCAGTTTTTGAGTTCCGCGCGGAGGAACACCGGGGCCTTGTCCCACTCCTCCATGATGTAGCAACTGTTGGCGCTCTTGAAATGGAATCCCGAACGGCGGGCCAGGCTGGCGAGGCGGATCATCTTTTCGCGTTCGGAGGCCGTGAGCTCCAACCCTTCGGCGGCTTTGCCAAAGGCGGGCTGGCGGGGCTCCTTGTCCTTGGCCCAAGCGGCATCGAGCGACATTCCGCTGTCATTGACACTCAGGGCCAGCACCAACTGGCGGCCAGTGGTGGTGGGCGCGGCTGCCGGAGCCGCGGGTGCGGGCGCTTTGGTTTCGGCAGACGGCTTATGGCCATTGCCGTTGCCATTGGCGCCGGCGGCCTTGCGCTTGTCCGCCGGCAAATTTGCGGCCTCTTCGGCGACCAGCTCCTCGATTTCGTAAAGTCCGGCCACGGCCAGCGCCCGGCCCTCATCCTCGCCCACGGCGGAGGCGCGCACGTGCAGCTTGCCGTCGGGCCATTCCAGAACCACGTAGCTTTCGCGTTCACCCACCTTGCCGTGGATGATGGCGTCGGCCTCGGTAAGTTCCATCTCGCGCACGCAGCCCTGGCGGTACCAGGTGCGGCCACGGTCGAGGACAGCGGCGGAAAAACTGGCTTCCCACGGCGCGGTGAGCCGCTGGAACCAGGATTCCAGGGCGCCGGCGCGGTAAATGCGCTTCGGGGGGCGGGCGGGCATTCGGGGGGATTTTCTGCTTCCGCCGACGGTTGGGGATGTCCACCGGCGTGATTTGCAAAAAAATATCCGGTCAGTTAATCACCGCGGCCGGCGCATGGCAATGGATTTACTTTTCCCATGACATACTTTTTGCATTTGCCACCCTGGCAGATTTTGATAGGCTAACCGTTTGAGCGGATGCCGGAGCTGCCTTTCGCATTACTTTCCGGGGCAAAAACAGTGGTTTTTCCCTCGGCCGGGAGGCTCCGGACCACCCTTTTTTCCCTCACAAGCGCCCGTCCCGCCACTTATTTTTTTGACATCGGGGGCACAAATGGTTTCTGTTGATAGTTTGCCAGCATCTTAGGGGTGGTAGTTCAGTTGGTTAGAACGCCTGCCTGTCACGCAGGAGGTCG
>JBEHYY010000029.1:0-50078 GCA_048497935.1 Verrucomicrobiota bacterium | reverse complement strand
CGGCGGCGAGGGTCTTCAGCGCATACTCCGAGTTGTCCTTGTAACCGTCGAAGAAATGTTCGGCGTCGTAGATGACCTCGCGGCCGTTTTGCACAAGGTGGCGCACGGTGTCGCCGATCATGGCGAGGTTTTCCTCTGGCGTGGTGCGCAGGACTTCCGTCACGTGCAGCAGCCAGGATTTGCCAAAGATGGTGACGACGGGGGTGTGGGCATCGAGCAGCAGGCGGACCTGGGCGTCCTCGGCCACGGGGGTCTTGGCCCGGCGGGTGGAGCCGAAGGAGGCCAGCTTGGCGTGCTTGAGCTTCAAGCCGCGGGCTTGCTCAAAGAATTCCTGGTCGCGCGGGTTGGAGCCCGGCCAGCCACCCTCGATGTAGTCGAGGCCGAACTGGTCGAGTTTCTCGACGAGGCGCAGCTTGGCGGCGACGCTGAAGGAGACGCCTTCGCCCTGCGTGCCGTCGCGCAGGGTGGTGTCGTAGGTGAGGACGAGGCCGGGGGCGTCGGCCAGGGAGGAGGAAGCGGAGCTCATGGGCGCAAAGGGAAATTAAGAATTAAAAAGGAGGATTTAAGAAGTAAAATCGGGTGAGGGAGGGAGCGGGCACGACAAACCTGGGAAGATGCCCGCGCAAAGGCCGGGAAACATTCAAAAACCGGGGAAGCTGGCCGCTTAAATGCGCCTCAACACGGGCGCGCGCCGCCTCCCCTACCGAATTCGGAGGGCGCTGATGAAACCAATAATCAGGCGCGGCAGATTCATTTACCCGCCTAGAAAACACCGAATCATCCGCAAAGTCAAACCCGGATTACGTAAATTGGGGCTGGCAAACAGCCATCCACGCGTCGTTGAATCGGGCTGCGCGCGCTGTGAAACCCCCAAAGGGAGAAAAAATGAACCCTCGACTAATGATAGCGATTTTCGCCCTGGCCTTGGTTTCAATTTCGGCGGTTAGCCCGCCACCGCCTTCAGCATCATCCGCAGCCGCCGAGGAGCATTCGCAATGGCTGCTTAAATGTCTCCTCGACATTAATACTCTCAAGGTTGGTTCCACCCGGGCCGAGGTGCTGAAGATTTTTACAGTGGCTGGAGGTTGGTCCACCCCGCGTGAATGCGCCTATGTTTACCGTGGCTCGCGGTATATTTGTGTCGAAGTGGTTTATGAGACCGCGCTGGACAAGGATGGCCGGACCATTGCGGCCTCGGGCGACAAGATTGTTAAAATTTCAAAACCCACGATAGAAATTCCCCCAGCGGATTAAGCCGCAATTCCACAGATGGGATATTCGGCCGAGGAGCCGGGCTCGGCATTCGCCCAGGGTAGGGCCTTGGGCAGGGAACAATTCCGGGAATAGACCTAAGCATAACAACGTAATTTTTCTATGAATTACTGATCGCTTAAGATGAGTCTTTTGCACTAATTATTCAATTTCAGGCCTTTGGGTTTTTTTTGATGATTCTCATGATGGTTAATGCATTAAGTTTATGGTATTTAGAAACATAAAAATCAATTGCCAGAACATCATCCATGAGTATTCTAACCCAGGCCGACGGTTTTAGCAAAGATGGCCATTCATCATTCAAATCCTTTATTCCATTATGCTTAAAACAACGAATTTGGTTATCCTTCTAGCCGTAGCACTATGTTGTACACCACTGGCACGGGCGGATTTTACCTGGGATTTTGTGCAGGATACCAATGCCGGGACTGTGACGGCTTCCTATGTCGGGACCTGGAATTTCAATGCGGGGACGGATACCTCGGCTTTCGGAAATGCTGACGCGGTGGGTTTCAACGCCCATGGGTGGCTGGTTCTGCATGGGTCGGTAAACCCGGTTTCGGGGGTAACGCAGGCGCTCATGTCCGGCGCGCTGCCATGGTCGTTGAGTGGCTCACAGTTTCTGCCAACTCCTGCGCAGATTAACGGCGCCGACTGGGGAATATACTACGGCTACGCTTACGGCCCCTCGTCGTACACGTCCAACACGTCAATCTCGGGTTCTTATGTCTGGGCCAACACAACCCTCGCGGATCTCAGCATTTCAGGATCGGGAGGAACATTCAGTGGTGGTAATACGCCGATTGTTTGGACGGCCACAACGGTGCCCGAGCCGGCCACCTGGGGTGCGCTGCTCGGCGTGGGGTGTTTGATTTTTGCCGGTGTGCGCCGGCGTGTTCGTTCAAGCAACTGAAGCGTTGCTGACGGCACCGGGCTGCTTCCGTTCTCTCCAATTCGTCCTCGAGCGGCTTACTGAGCGGCATAGTTCGCCGGGGTCACATTCTCAACATCGATGAAAACGGCGGCGGGGCGGGCGTCGGGCTTCAGCGGGGTGATATGCACATTGGCGAGCCGCAGGCCATTGACGTGACGGGCGTAGAGGCCATAGGCGGGCATTGTTTTGCCGAACATATTGTATTCCGGATACGTGGCCGGATTTTCCGCGAGCACGACTTTAGCTTCCTCGGCGGTGCCCCCGCCAGGTGCTTCGATTTGAATATTGTCGAGCGATAGCGATTCGACCGGATGGCCGGGGACGCCATTGATGAGCAGGCCGATTAGCCCAATATTTTTGGCGGTGACGTTCTTGATAGTCACGTTGCGCAGGTGGCCGGGGGCGGGGTGGGGCTGGTCGCCTTCGCGGAAGGTTTTGAGGCGCGCGCCCAAGCGGATGCTGATGGGCACGACGACCCCGTCCATGGTGATGTTGCTGATGCTGATGTTTTGCAGGTCTGCGCCATCCACCTCATAGAGGGCGATGCCGGACATCTGTGTGCGGGTGATCTCGCAATTGGATACTTGGATGTCCGCAAAACCGCCGTAGGATTCCGTGCCCAGCTTGATGGCGTTTGTCTTGGTCGAGAGCTTGCAGTTGGTGGCGATGATGTCGCGGCTGGGCGTGGCGCTGGTGGACTTGATGACGAGGGCGTCATCCCCGCTGTTCACGTCGCAATTGCGGATGCGGAGGTTTTCGCTGGAGTCGATATTGATCCCGTCATTGTTGGCCAGCCCGCCATCGCGCGAGCGGATGGTGATGCCCTCGATGACGGCGCCCTTGGTTTGGAAAAAGTTGAGCGTCCAAGCGCCCGGATTGGTGAGATGGACGTTTTTGACGGTGACATTGCGGCAGCGCACCCAGCGGATGAGGAAGGGGCGCATATCGAAAGTCCGCTCGCGGGCTTTTAGCTGGGAGCCTTGGCCGTCCACGGTGCCCGGGCCGTCGATACCCACGTTGGCGGCATCCACGGCGACAATCAAGGCATGGCCCAAGGGGTGGCCGCTGCCGTCAATAAAGGGGTCGATATTGCGGTAGTCAGCCCGGTCCGTACTGCCAAGGAGTGTGGCGCCTTCCGCGAAGAACAGGGTGACGTTGTCTTTAATCTGAATCGTGCCGGTGACATAGCGGCCCGCGGGGAAAACCACCCGGCCGCCGCCGTGGGCGGAACAATCGTCAATGGCCTTCTGGAGGGCGACGGTGTTCAGCGTGGCACCATCGCCCATCGCGCCGGCCTGGGTGACATCCACCGTGTAATCCGGCGTGGCTGGCGGTGTGGATACGCAACCGGCCAAGGTGAGCAGACAAGCCATCCCGGTCAGGGCGCCGACCTTAAAAGAGCGAAAAAACATACCTGAAATTCAGGCAGACATTCGCGCCAGCGGCAAGCCCACCTTTCCCGGCAACGGCAAGGCGGCCCTCAGTTGTCTTGCGCAACGGTTGGGCGTTTTTTGCGCCGGCGCAGACTGGTGAAGCCGAGCGTGGCAGCCCCGAACAGCATCGCCATGGTGGAAGGCTCCGGCACGGCGGTGCTCGTGAATTCCAGCCCGTTGCCCTGGATGGAAAAGCTGCCGCCCTGGCCGCCGCCCAGATTCGTGAAGCTGAAATCGTCGGCGGAGAAATCCGTCGAACCGGTCCAATTCACGAGCAGAAAAGTCCCGGCCACGGAGGCGCCCAGGAAATCGAAAGTAAAATCCGTGCCGGTGCCTTTCAGGAAATCGCCGCCAATGAGCAACTGGTCCGACAAGTTGCCGGTGGAGAGGTCGAAGAGCCAGGGGTTGGCCAGGGTGCCGTTCCACGTCACGTTGCCACCGACGGTGAGTGTACCGAGCGTGTTGCCCGGGGCGAGGGAGCCGTCCATCTGCAAATCGCCCGTGATGATGCCACTGCCCGTCAGCATGGCACCAGTGTTCACGACCACCGGGCCGGTACCCGTGGCGGAGCCGGAGACATTGTTCACCCGCAGCGTGCCGGCGGCCACGGTGGTGAGGCCGGTGATCAGATTGGCGCCCGAGAGTTCGAGCGTGCCTGCGCCACCCTTGGTGAGGGTGTTGCCGCTGAGGACGCCAGCCAGGCTGGCGGTGCCGGCGTTGACGGTGATGTTTTGGAAGTTGGCCACGCTGTCGGTGTGGACGACGCTCGCGCCGAGGTTGAGCGTGTTGGCGCCCGCGCCGCCGTCGATGGCACCAGAGATATTGCCGGCGGAAAAGTTCAGCGTGTCGTTGCCGCCCTCCAGGTTCACCGCCCGGCCATTGTTGCCGATGATGTTGCCGAAGTTGGTGAGCACGTCGTCGCCCTCGCCAGTCTGGATGGCCGAGCCATCGCCACGGATAAAGCGCGCGGAGCCGTTGCCCGAATAGGTGACCCCATTGAGGGTGCCCACGGAATCCGTGTCAGTGGTGCCGTCCTGCAGGGTAACGGTGGCGTTGGGGTCCGGGATGGCGCCGGAGGCGGTGATGGTGCCGTAGTTGAGGATGGTGTCGTTGTCACGGGCATCGCCCAATTTGGTTTCGATGCGAATGGCAAAGCCGTTTTGCCCTTCGATGATGGCGCCGGCATTGTTGGTGATGTTGGTGGCAGCGGTGCCGCTCCGGTCGGCGTTGGTGTCGTTGTTGACGATGATGCCGTTGTTGGCGCCGCGGATGGTGCCGTTGTTGACGACCACGCCGCCGCCGATGGAAATGGCGTCGCTGGTGTTGAGGCGGCCCTCGCTGTCATAGCCGCCCGCGCCGGTGGCGAGGATCTGCCCCGTGGCGTAGTTGGTGATGGTGGCCGAGCCGTCGATGTCCACGCCGTCGCCATCGCCATCGTTGGTGAAGCTGAGGTTGCCTGTGCGGTCCACCACATTGCCCACGCCGGCATAGTCGCCACGGATGAGGCCGTAGTTGTTCACAACAATTTTGGAGGGGTCAACCTCCAGCGTGTCGAAGCCGACGCCGGAGCCATTGCGGCCGATCATCTGCCCCGTGGCAAAATTGGTGACGGTCAGGATGTCGCCCGCCGTGCCCGCCTGCACACCGTGACGCGCCCCGGAGATCACGCCATAGTTGAGCAACGTGGAGTTGTTGGCGCCGTGGGTGGCGTCCACATCTTCAAAGGAAAAGCCGCCGCCGGCGGAGAAAGTCTGCGCTGTGCTGTTGTTGGGCGCGGCGTTAAAGACGTTATTGGTGGAGGCGTCGTTGACGATGCCCGCCGCCAGCAGCGTGCCGTAGTTGGTGAAGGTGAAATTGGAGCCGATGCGCACGGCGTCGCCGCCGTCGGAGCGGATGAGCGCCGAGGTCACGTTGGCCGCGCCATTGATGACGGTGCCGCCGCTGGCGTCGCGCAAATTGAGGCCGCGCCCGCTTACGGCGGCGGTGGTGGGCGTGATGCTTGAATTGGGGCCACTGTAGAGCAGGCCGAGGTTGGTCAAGGTCACGGGGCCGCCACGGCCCTGAACGGCGTCATCGGCGATGGCCTTGACGATGCCGGTGGCATTGATGGTGATGGTGAAGTTGACCAAGTCAGCGGTGGTGCGGATGCCGCGGCCGGTGGCCGTCTGCGTCACGAGGCCATCCACGGTGAGGGCATAGTTGCCGGTGGTGTTGCCGATTTGAATGACTTCGTTGGAGCCGGTGATGACCGAGCGGGTCACATTGGCGGCAACATTGTAGGAACCGGCCGTGGTGGCCTGGAACCGCGTGGTGCCATTGGGAATGGCCGTCTGGGCGCGGGCGGCCAGCGGGAGCGCGAGGGCCAAAACCCACGCGGCGAGTGACAAACGGGAAGTGGAAAAGAGAGCGCGGAACAACATCCCGCCATTCATGAGCATCCGTTGCTAACGTCCACGTCAAAAGGGCCTGTTTCGTTACGCCGGAGTAAAATTCTGGCAACGCTCCGTCACAATCGACCCGAAACCATACGCCGTAACCACGAAAAACACTTTGTAATAGTCAGTCTAACCCGCCCTACACACCATGCTCTTCGATAAATGCCTGGATGGCGCCGGTCTCGGCCGGGAGTTCGTAGCGCACGATGGAGCGGCCCTTGAGCATCTCCAGCGCGGGGGCGGTGGGCTCAAAACCAAGGGTGGCGGAAATGGTCTCCGGGAACTTGGCCGGGTGCGCGGTGCCGAGGACGACGGTCGGGCGGTCGGGGTCGATATCAGCAAAACCGCAGGCGGTATGGGGGTCGGCCACGTAGCGGAAGCAGGCATACACGTCGTCGATGATCTCGCGGATTTCCTCGTCGTTGGCGTGGCTGGCGCGGAAGGCGGCGGGGTCAAAGTTGGTGGCGGTCCACTTGCCATCGCGCTTGAGCACGTCCATCACCATGCGCACACGGGCGGGGTTGCGCTTTTCGAGGTGGTAAACAAAACGCTCAAAGTTCGAGGCGGCCTGGATGTCCATCGACGGCGCCAGGCTGGGCTGCACGGCGCCGGCTTCGTATTTGCCAGTGGTGAAGAAGCGGTAGAGGATGTCGTTCTGGTTGGTGGCGACGCAGAAACGGTCGATGGGCAGGCCCATTTGCTTGACCAGCCAGCCGGCGAACACATTGCCAAAGTTGCCCGTGGGCACCACGAACTCGACTTTGCCCGATTCGCGCGCGGCCTTGGGCAGACGCCGCCAGGCGTGGATATAATACACACACTGCGCGAGGATGCGGGCGAGGTTGATGGAGTTCACCGCGGAGAGCCGCATCTTCTCCTTGAAGGCCAGGTCGCTGAAGAGCTCCTTCACGATGCGCTGGGCGTCGTCAAAATTGCCGGCCACCGCGATGGGGAAGACGTTGCCCGCGCCGGTGCAGGCCATCTGGCGCTCCTGGAGCGGCGAGATGCGCCCGCGCGGGTAGAGGATGAAAATGCGCACGCCGTCGAGCCCCAGGAGGCCGTGGATGGCCGCCGAGCCGGTGTCGCCGGAGGTGGCCCCCAGCACGTTCAGGAACACGCCGGTGTGCAGAATCTGGTTGGCGTACAGGCCGCCGAGCAGTTGCAGGGCAAAGTCCTTGAACGCAAGGGTGGGACCGTGGAAAAGCTCGAGCACCCACAGGCCGTCGCGCAATTCGACGAGCGGGGCGACATCCGGGTGGCCGAAGCGCACATAGGAACGGTCCACCAGGTGGCGCAGCTCCGCGGTGGAAACGTCCGTGGCAAACAGGCTCAGGAATTCGTAGGCGAGGTCGGCATACGCCATCTCCGACCAGCGGGAGAGCAGGGGGCCGATGTCGGGCAGTTTTTCGGGCAGGTAGAGGCCGCCATCCGGCGCGAGACCCTGGGCGACGGCCTGGCTGAAGCCGACGGCCTCGCACTGCCCGCGCGTGGAGATGAATTTCATGGCCGGCGGAGACTTAGGCTTTGCCCAAATCAAACGCGGCGTGGACGGCCTTGGCGGCGGCGTCCGCCTGCGCGGGCTCGATGGCCACGGAAATTTTGATCTCCGAGGTGGTGATCATCAGGATGTTGACGCCCGCCTTGGCCAGCGCGCCGAAGAACTTGGCCGCGACGCCCGAGTGCGTGCGCATGCCGATGCCCACGGCCGAGACCTTGGCGATGTCCGCCGCCGGCAGGAGCTTGCCGCCACCGAGGCTGGCGATGACTTCCTTGGCGACTTTCTCCGAGCGCAGGAGGTCCTCCTTGGCCACCGTGAAGGTCAGGTTGGCGAGGCCGCCGCGGCCGATGTTCTGAATGATCATGTCCACGACGACGCCGTGCGTGCCGAGGGCCTCGAACAGGGAGGCGGCGACGCCCGGGCGGTCCGGCAGCTCGCTGAGGGTGAGTTTGACCTGGTTTTTGTCCACGGCCACGCCGCGGACCAGGATTTGTTCCATGTTGGGGGCTTCGGCTTTCACAATAGTTCCGGGTTCGTCGTTAAAACTGGAGCGGACTTCAAAGACCACGTTGTACTTTTGCGCGAATTCGACGCTGCGGGCCTGCATGACCTTGGAGCCGCTGGAGGCGAGCTCCAGCATCTCGTCATAGGAGAGCACGTCGAGCTTGCGGGCATCGGCGACGACGCGCGGGTCGGCGGTGTACACGCCGGTCACGTCGGTGTAAATCTGGCAGACATCGGCCTTGAGCGCCCAGGCCAGGGCGATGGCCGAGAGGTCGGAGCCGCCGCGGCCCAGGGTGGTCACCTGGCCGTCCGTGCTCACACCCTGGAAACCGGCCACGATGACGACCTTGCCGGCGTCGAGCTGGCCCTTGATGTCGCCGCCGGTGACGTCGAGGATGCGGGCGCGGGTATGGGCGTCGTCGGTGAGGATGCCGGCCTGGGGGCCGGTGCGGGAAATGGCGGGGACGCCGAGGGCGTGCAGGGCGATGGCCGTGAGGGCGATGGTCTCCTGCTCGCCAATGGCCATGAGGGCGTCCATCTCGCGCTCATCGGGAAAGGGGTTGAGGGACTTGGCGCGGTCGATCAGCTCGTTGGTCACACCGCTGCGGGCGGAGACGACGACGACGACCTGGTCGCCGCGGTCGCGGTGGGTCTTGATGCGCTGGGCAACGTTGCGGATGCGGTCGGGGTTGCCGACGGAGGTGCCGCCATATTTTTGGACTATGAGAGCCATCGCGAGGGGAGCGGAAAAGAATGGGTGAACGGGCCTTAATGCCTGAACGACTGCCCTATGTCAAACCTCGGAGGTGGCAGGTGCTGACTGCTTTTGGCTGTCTGGTTGCCGTTGTGGCACGGTGCTTTAGCCCGTGCTTGCAGCATTCATTAAGGCAAAAAAGCGCGGGCTAAAGCACCGCGCTACAAAATGTGTCACTGCCGGGTGCAGAGACTGGGATCATTCTCTCAACCAACGTGACGATGGCCACCTAGCGCCGCCGTTTCCGCCGCCACATGGCTAGGCCAATGACCACGGTGCCCACAATGACCGCGTAGGTGCCGGGCTCGGGGATGGCGGCGGGGGAAAATGAGGCGTAGAAAACAGCGTCGCCGGGGCCACCCGTGAAGGTAAGGGGGCCGGCTGCCCGCACGGAAAACCCGGCGTTGCTGGAAACCAGCATGGGACTGAAGGATACGATGTTGCCCGTGGGGCCGGGCTCGCCAATCGGGCCAGTGTCGCCTGGGCCGGTCGGGCCGGTGGGACCCGGGTCGCCAATCGGGCCAGTCTCGCTATCAACGGGGTCGCCCGGGTCGGTTGGGCCGGTGGGCCCGGGGACGCCAATCCCCACATGAAACAAATGTCCCGAGGCGTAGGGGTTGGTGGAAGTGCCGGGCGTGGTGCCGTAGGTGGAGGGAATGCTGCCACTGGCGGACAAGGCGGCGAAATAGGTATGTCCCGCCGTCAGCACATAATTGCCCGTGAAAATGTACGTGCGGCTGGGGTAGGCAAAATTCGGGTCATTGCCAATTGAGTCGATAAAGCTGGTGCTGGTGAGCAGCGGGGAGGCGAAGTTCACAATGGCGGTCGGGCTGGGGTAGAGGCTCACGCTCGCGACGGCTGCCCGCTGGTCGGCCCCGGTAAAGGCGAAGGTGACGGAATTGATCGTCAGCCCATCACCCGGCGCGGGTGGCGTGCCGCTGCCATCGGGCCCCAAATCCGTGGGCGTGAAGGATTGACCATCAATCGGGATGGTCGAGCTGCCGGTAAATTGGCCAACGGTGATTTGCGCAGAGAGGACAGTGCCGCCCAAAACAAAGGCCCCTAAAAGCGCCGCAAGATTCAAGAGGGAGGGAGCCTTCATGCCGGAATAAAAGACGAGGGAGACGTGACAGAATTACGCCGCAAAATAGCTGCGGGCCCCGTCCGGCTCAAGTCTTTCTCCGGCGGATACGATTTTGGCAGTAGGGCAGACCGGGCGCAGCAAGACTGCGCCCCTACGCCTGGGCCGGCGCGGAGGGCGTGGCTTCGGTGCTGGGCGGCGGGGTGGTAGCCGTCTGCGTGGCCGGGCCGGCGCCGTGGGCCACGGCTTCGCCCGTCTCGGTGTCGAGCTTCATGGAGATGAGGCGGGTGACGCCGCGCTCCTGCATGGTGACGCCGTAAATTGTCTGCGCGGAGGCGATGGTGCGCTTGTTGTGCGTGACGACGAGGAATTGCGAGTAGCGGGTGAAGTCGCGCAGCATGGACGTGAAGCGGCCGATGTTGGCGTCGTCGAGCGGGGCGTCCAACTCGTCGAGCACGCAGAAGGGGCTGGGCTTGACCATGTAGATGGCGAAGAGCAGGCCGAGGGCCGTCATCGTCTTCTGGCCGCCGGAGAGCAGGGAGATGCTGCGCAGCTTGGTGCCGGGCGGGCGGGCGACGATTTCCACGCCGCTGTCCAGGATGTCTTCCGCCTCGACGAGCTGGAGGTCCGCCTCGCCGCCGCCGAACAGTTTTTCAAACGTGAAGCGGAAGTTTTTGCGAATTTGATCGAAGGTGTCCTTGAAGAGCTGGAGCGAAGTCTGGTTGATCTCGTCGATGGCCTTGACGAGATCCTCCTTGGATTTCCACAGGTCGTCGCTCTGCGTCTTGATGAAGTCGTGGCGCTCCTTGAGGGCGGAGTATTCCTCGATGGCGACGAGGTTGACGGCGCCGATGCTCACGATGCGTTCGCGCACGTCCTTGATCTCGCGGGCCAGGGGCTCCCAGTCGGTGTTCTCCATCTCGGCCAGGTCTTTTTCGGTGGCCTCGCCGCGGGCGCGCTTGGGCTTGGGCACCAGGTCGGCGTCCTCGTCGAGGTCGTCTAGGCGCAGGCGCGTTTCAAACTGCTCGTCGGCGGCCCACAACTCGCGCTTCCAGTCGATCGCGCGGATGTCGAGCTGGTGCTCGGCGCGGACTTTTTCATCGAGGAAGGCGGCCTGGGAGCGCTCCTCGGCCAGCTTGACCTCGTGGGAGTGGATTTCGTTTTCGCGCTCGCGGCGGCGTTCGCGCTCGCCGGAAAGGTTGGTCTCGATCTCGGCGATTTCCTTTTCGCGGGCGACCACGTGCTGGCGGTCCGTCTCCAACGATTCGGTGGCGGTGGCAAGGGTCTGCTTGATTTGCTCGGCGCGGGCCTTCTCGGTGCTGGCGGTCTTTTCCAGCTCGGCAATCTGTTCGCGGGTGGCGTCAATCTCCTGGGAGCGGCGGACAAGGCGGGTGTCGAGGTCACGGCGCTGGGCCTGAAGCTCGTCGAGGTTGCGGTCGAGGATTTGCAGGCGCTGGCGCTTTTCGGCGAGTTCGAGGCGCGCCTCGGCGAGGGCGTTCTGGCGCTGGTCGCGTTCGGCGCGCAGGCCGGTCAGCTTGCCTTCAGCGGTGGTGATGACTTCGCGCTCGCCGGTGATTTGCTGCTCGGCGGCCGTCAGGTCGGCCTGGGCTTTGGTCAGGCGCTGCTCCGCCTCGGTGCGGTTATGCTCCAGTTCGTCGAGCTGCTTGCGCTGGCGGCTGGAGTTATCGAGATTCTGCGAAAGGGACTGGTTGAGGGCGTTTTCCTGCGCCTGCACGGTGGCGACTTCGCGGGCGAGCTCGGTGACGCGCGCGCGCTTTTCCTGGATGGCGGCTTCGGCGGCGTCGAGGTCGGCCTGGAGCTTCATGGAAAGCTCGGTGTGCTTGGTGAGATCCTCGTTCTGGGTGGCGAGCTCCTTGCGCAGGCGGCGCATTTCGGCCTCACGCTGGAGGAACGACCCTTCCTTCTTGCTCTTGCCGCCTTCGGTCATGCCGCCGAAGACGAGGCCGCGGCGGTCCACAATCTCCCCGCGCGGGGTGGCGGCCAAGCTGAACTCAAAAGCCGGATTGGCGCTCCAGAAGGCGAGGAAGTTTTCCAGCGAATCGGCGAGGTAGCAGTCGCCCAGCAAATTTTCGAGGCGCGGCTGAAGGCCGGCCTGGCCCTCGCGCACGGTGAGGGCGCTCAACGCCGGGCGGATGTTCGCGGGCAATTCCACCGCCGCTGATTTCGCGCGGGGCGGGGCGGGCACCTGCAGGCAGACACGGCCGAGCTGCCCGGCGGAGAGCCGGGTGGTCACGGGGGCGGCGGCGGCAAAGTCCGCCAGCGCCAGGGCATCGGCCGCAGGGCCGAGCAAGGCTTCGAGCGCGGGGGCCTCGGCGTCGTCGATATCGACGAGCTTCGTCAAAATATGGAAGGCGCCCTTGGGCAGAATGTCCTCAAGCTTGCCCTGGAGGATGGCCTTGGCTCCCTCGGAAAAACCTTCAAAGCGGGATTGCAGGCCTTCGAGCGCCTGGAGCTGCGCCGTGCCGCGGGCGAGTTTGCGGTCAAATTCCTGGATGCGGGACTGGTTGTCGCGGAACTGCTGGCGCAGGGCTGTCTCGGCGGCCTGGGCCTCGGCCACGGCCTGCTGGGCGGCGGCTTGGTCACCCCCGCGCGCGGCGCGGGCGGCGGTCAATTGCGCTTGCTGGCTTTCGAGCCCGCCTTGTTCCTGCTTGAGCTGGAAAATCGCGTCCGCCAGGGCGGCGTGCTTGATCTGGTAAGTCTTGAGATCGACCTCGAGATGCGTGCAATTGGTGCGCAGGCGCGTGATGCCGCTTTCGAGGACGAGCAGGTGCTGCCGGTGGTCCTGCAATTCGCGTTCGGAGCGGTCCAGCGTTTTCAGCGCGGCGTCAAACTCCGCCTGTTTGGAGCGGAAGATGCCGTCCGAGGAATCCACCGAGCCCAGCGCGCCCTTTTGGTTGGTCGAGTGCGTTTGCAGGCGCTCATCCACATCCGCCAACTGCGTGCGCAGGGAGGCGATTTCCTTTTCGATTTCCGCGAGGCGCCCGGCGAGGTCTTCGCGGCGGACGAGGGAAAATTGGGCCTGGTTCTCGGCATTCTCCATCTCGGAGCGCAGGTCAAAAACGGCCTGTTGGGCGTCCTGGAGTTTCTGCGCCAGCTCGGCACGGTTGGCCTTGAGCTCGTTGATGCGCTCCTCGCGCTCACGCAGGGCGCCGGCGGCTCCCTGGGCGGCGGCGCGGGCCTCGGCCGCCAGGGTTTCCCCCCGGGTGATTTCCACCTGCCACTTGGCGAAGAAATAGGAATTATAGGCGAGGTCCAGCTTCGTCAACCGGTGCTTGAGGCGCTGGTAGCGCAGGGCCTTGCCCGCCTGGCGCTTGAGGGAGCCGATTTGCCGCGCGACCTCCTCGATGACGTCGGTGGTGCGGGCGAGGTTCTGCTCGACGAGGGCGAGTTTGCCCAAGGCCTCGCGGCGCTGGCTTTTGTAGCGGGTGATGCCGGCGGCTTCCTCGAAAATCGAGCGGCGTTCGGACGGGTTGCTCGACAAAATCTGGTCAATCTGCCCCTGCACCATGAAGGAGTAGGAGGTGCGGCCCACGCCCGTGTCCATGAACAGGCGCTGGATGTCCTTCAGGCGGCACTGCTTGTTGTTGATGTAATATTCGCCTCCGCCATCGCGCGAGACCCGGCGGGTGATTTCGACTTCATTGAAATTAGTGCCCAGCTCCTTTTCGCAGTCCGTGAAGATCAGCGACACCTCGCACAACGGGAGGGACTTGCGGGTGTCCGTGCCGGCGAAAATCACGTCTTCCATCTTGCCGCCGCGGAGGGCCTTGGCGCTTTGCTCGCCGAGCACCCAGCGGATGGCGTCCACGATGTTGCTCTTGCCGCAGCCGTTGGGGCCGACGATGGCGGTGACGCCGGGTTGCATCCCGATGCGGGTGCGGTCGGCAAAGCTTTTGAAACCGTTGATCTGGACTTCGCGGAGGAACATGCGGGCGGGGAAAGTGGAGCGGTAAGAGGCGCACTACAGAGCCCCCCGCGCCCCCGCGCAACAATTTTTTGCCCCGGGCGGGATATTTTTATCCCCAAAAACCCCGTCAATCCTGCGCACAAGCTGTGAATAACTTGGGGATAAGCAAGGGGTGGGCGCGACTCTGTTTGACAATGGGCTAGGCCCGCCCGGAGGTCGGGCCCTACCTTGCGCCAAGCTTTATTCCCACGGAAACTTCAGCGTCGGTTTTTCACTGTAGCGTTTCATGGTGAGCGCCAGCTTGGCGCCGGCGCCGGGGGCGAGGGTCACGGTGAAGTTGCTGGCGTTGACCGGGGTGGTTTTGCCATCCGCCTCCACCGACTCAATGCGGTGTTCCCCATAGGCGCCGCCTTGCACGATAAGGATCCGCGGTTCGGTGGTGCTCAAATTGACGAGGGTGACGACGGTCTTTGTATCCGTCAGTTCGGAGACGAGGGCCGCCACGTCCTCGGGCACGCCGGCGCGCTTTTGTGCGGGGTCAAAATACCGCAGGCGGCAGTTCAGCAGGCTGCCGTCCGCCGGGGGTGGCAGGCCGCCGAGCATGAGCTGCACGAGCGCCCCGATTTGCGCGGGGTTGTAGTCGAGCATATTGTCCGCCAGGCGCTGGTTGAGGGTTGTCTGGTCGTTGCGGATGGTGCGCAGTCGGGTCTGAATGAGGCCGAGGTCGCGGTTCAAGGCTGTCTCGGGGTAAGTCGGGTTGCGCCCTTCGAGGAAACTTATCCAGGGGTTCTGGCCCAGGCGTGGGAGGTCTTCGGCTTTCATGGACCAATACCACAAATCGAGCGCTCCGACACTCCACGGCGCATTCGACCAGCCGTACCACCCATCCGCGCCATACATCGAGGGGTATTGCTTCGCGCCGCTGACCGTGGTGCGCGCATTGGCATTGACGGCGTTGATCATGTCGCGCCAGGCATCGGCATATTTTTGGTCGCCGGTGACGAGGAGCGCATTGCTAAAGCCGATGACGGCGCGCGGGATACGGTTGCGGTTTTCGCGCTGGCCGTTGACGGGATTGACGGGGCTGAAGCCCCAGCCGTAGGCGTTTTTCCACCATTCGCCCTTGGGGCCGCCGATTTTGCCGTCGAGATCCACAAAGCTCGGGATGATGCCATGGTTTTCTTTCATGCGCTCCAGCCAGGCATTCATGTATTCGACCAGCCACGTTTTGTATTTGGCGTCGCCGGTGACGAGGTAGGCGTCGAGCGGCAGCGTGGTGGCAACGAGGTTGAGGAAGGAATCGCCCACGACATCGCCATATTCCACATAATGGGCGACCATCTCCTGGAAATTGCGCTCGCGATGGACAGTGACGAAGCCGCTGGGGTCAAATGGGTCGCCCACCCAGTCAATGGGCGTGGCCGTGCGCAGCATGGGCCCGATGCTGCCGTTTTCCAGGCTGCGGATGAGCTTGTGCTGCGGGTCGTAATTAGGCGCCTCCGGGTCTTCACCCATGTAGAAACCGGCAAAGCGGCGCGCGCGGGTGACGTAGAGCGGATCGTCCGCGATGCTCAGGCCCATACGGTTGAATAATTGCAGGCCCTCGCCGTGGTGCATCCAGTCCGACTGGGCGTTGAATTCGCGGTAATACATACCGTTGCGGCCCGCGGGCACCTCGGTGGTCTTGGCCTCGGCATATTGCTTGAGCATCCCTTCATGGCCCTTGAGGAACATCTGCCTGATTTCATCGCTTGCGCCGAGGGCGTGCAACTCCGGCCAGCGGTTGAAGTTTTCAAAGGCGTCGTCCGCGCCGTCATCCGCCCCCCAGCGGACAACGCATTGGAGGTAGCCGCGGTCGTCAAAATATTTTTGATAGAATTCGCGGCAGGCGGGGAGATTGTCGGCCAGCACCTGGCGCTCCAGTTTGGCCCAGGCAGGTGCGGCCATCGGGGTGGTGAGGGTGAGCACCGGGCCGGTTTGCTTCAGTGGGGCGGTGGCGCAGCCGGCGAGAAAAACAGCCAGCAGGAGACAGACATTAGCCAGGCGGGGTAGGCGGGGCTTCATGGGCGGGATTTTGTCAGGCGGTGCCCCCGCGTCGATGGTAAATTGAGGAACGGAGAGGTGGATATTCGCAGGGCTGGAGGGCGCAGCAAGACTGTGCCACTGCGTCGAACAAACTCATCACTCCGCCACAAACACCTGTGTTTCCAAGAAACCGTTTTCGGCAGAGCCGGCGGATACTAGGGCGTGGAACAGCAATTTTTGCCCGAGTCGCTTCAGGAGCTGTTCCAATTCCAACCGCGAGTAATATTTGTACACCGGCATCCGTGTGCCGGGGTGCAGGCGGTCGTTGACTTCCCGGTCAAAGGCCTTCGCTCGCGCAATATCCGTGCGCGCTCCGGCTATTTCTTCCACGATGATCACGCGGCGGGCGACGCGGCGGGCTTCGGCCAGGAGATTGGCCACGTGTTCTTCCGCAGCGAGGTGATGGAGAACGTATTGGAGATAACTCGAATCAAACGCGCCATCGGGAAAAGGCAGGCGGCCGCCCTCCAAGCGGACAAACGGAAAAGAGCAGGCGGCTGGATCGCGGATGTCTCCCACGTCGCACAAGGTGGGGGCGGTGCCCAGCAGTTGGTGATGGAGAAGGCTCGTGATGCCGGTGCCGCAGCCAATGTCGAGATTCGTGGGGCCGATATGCCGGCCCGTGTGGGGCAGCAGCAGTTGCTGATGCTGGGACAATTCCTCGAACAAGCCGGCCATGCCGCCCACGATGATTCGTGCGCCCGCCGACGCAACGGGATTTTTTGCGCACACCACCCGCGCTTTGCCTACGGCTTCGCAGTGTTGGCCGGGGTGCTGGCGGCGGCGGGAACCGCAGCCGGTTCCTCCAAGCCCTTGCCGGTGACATTGGTCAGCGTGAACAGCTTGCCCGCGTAGCCGGTGACCTTGATGTCGCTGAAATCCGCATTGAGCACGTTCGTCAGGGTGATGCCGCGCTGACAGGTGCCCGTGATGTTGGCCAGGGTGAGGCCATCAATCGGGCGCTCCGGCGCGATGCCCGGCCCGCCGACCAATCCGCGCCCCGCCTGGCTGGGCTGGGTTTCGACGAGGGTGCGGACATTGTTCACCTTGATGTTTTTGAAGCTGAGGTTTTTCACGCGCGTCCATTTTTCCAGATCGCCCGGCACCGGCTCGGCTGCCTGGATGCCCTTCGAGATGAGGTCAATGCCGATGAAGGTCGGTGACTGGTCCACGGTGATGTTGTCGAAGGCGATGTTTTCAATGAAGCCGCCACGGCCGTCGCGGCTCTTGATGAAGATGGCATTTTGCACGCCCGAGATGGTGCAGTTGGAGACGGTGACATTGCGCACGCCGCCGGAGATCTCCGTGCCGATGCCCACCGCGGCAAAGCGCACGCTGCGCAGGATGGAATTCTTGATGGTGACATTTTCCGTCGGCTTGGCGATGCGCACGGCGTCCATGCCGCGGCCGGATTTGAGGGAGATGGCGTCGTCGCCGGCGCTGATGTCACAATTTTCAATCAACACACCGGAGCAGGAATCCACGTCGATGCCGTCGCCGTTGGTGCCCTGGCTGCGGATGTAGAGGTTCTTGGCCGTGAGGTTGGTGCAATACATCGGGTGGATGCACCAGATGTCGGGCGTCACCACGCGGTCGTATTGGAGGCTAAAGCCATCCAACATGGCGCTGTCGCACGACACCAGTTCGATGACCACCGGGGCGCGGGGATTGCGCTGGCGGGAGATGACGGAACTGGCGGAAAAGCCGCCCGGCCCCGCGATGGTGACATTCTTGGCGTTCTCGGCATAGATCAACCCGCGGTGGACCTGAGCGCGCGCGCCTTCAAACTTGCCGTCAATGATCGGATAGTCGGCCAAATCGGGCGACTCGATGACAAAGACATCCTTTTCCAGCCGCAAGGTGGTGTTGGCGTGCACTTCCACGCTGCCGATAAGATAATTGCCCGCCGGGACCACGACTTCGCCACCGCCAGCCGCCTGACAGGCATCGAGTGCTTTTTGGAAGGCGGCGGTGTCCTTCGTGGCATTATCGCCCTTGGCGCCGTAGTCGCGCACGTTGAATTGGGCGGTGGACTTGGCGCCGGTGGTGCTGGTTGGAGTGGCGGCAGCGGCCACAGGAGCTGGGGTTTGGGCTTGGATTTGCGAGCCAAGAGCCAGAATCACAGAAAAAAAGAGGGCGGGGACTTTCGATTTCAAGGGGTGGGGTGGGGTTAAGCAGGCAAGAAAACATGGGCAATGGGCCAAGTCCAGACCATTAAGGCCTCCCTTTTGTGAAAATCCCGCCTTGCCGCTTGATTTATTCGATTGAAATCAATCATTTAGCGCCTATAGTGAGCACATGAAAGTGGCCAAGCACATTGTGGAGGCCCGCCGGCGTCGCCTCGCCGAGCTGTTGCAGCGGCACCGCTATCTTGGAATTGCGGATTTATGCAAGGAATTTGGCATATCCGAGGCTACCGTACGACGCGATCTGGTTTTTCTCGAGAAAAGCAACCTCATTACCCGTACCTACGGCGGTGCATTGGCGGATTATAATCTGCGTTTTCCCTCCTTTCGCAGCCGTCGAGGCACGGGCACCAGTGGCAAGCAGGCCATTGCCCAGATGGCGCTGAGCCTGCTCCGGCCGGAATCGGTCATCTATCTTGATGCGGGAACCACGCTTTTCGCTCTCGCCGAGGCTATCCGAATTGCACCGGTGCGGCCGTTGATTTGTGTGACCAGCAATCTTCCGGCGGCGGATCTGCTGGCAGAGGTGGACGGGGTGGATGTCCACCTGCTGGGTGGGCAGGTCCTGCGCCGCCAGTCCGTGCTCTTGGGCGACGATGCCTGCCATGGCGCGGCTTTTTGGAAATTCGACCTTGCTTTCCTGGGAGCGGAAGGGATGACCCGCGAAGGGGTATGGAACTCCTCGCCAGCGGTGGTAGCCTTGCAAAAGGCCGTCATGGCCCAGTCGCGGGCCTCGGCCATCCTCCTTGATCGCACTAAACTGGGCCGCACCGCCCCCGCTTTTCTCGGTGGTTGGGAGAATTTGACCCTTTTGCTGACCGATGCTCCTGCTGATGCACTAAAAGGTGAGGGGATTCCGGATTATATGACGGACATTAAACATATAAAGGCATATAACGATGCCCTTGCATTAAAAGCCCAAGCGAGGCAATCCATCGAAAAAGAGAGTGAAAATCGTGAAAATAATAACTTGACCCTCCCTACAGCCCTGTTATGACTGCAAACAGTCATATAACGAATTTGAGCTAACTCTGTTGCTCCATGGCTGTACCCCTTCCGAACCGTTCCCTCGTCGAATCCCTTATTCGGCAGTCGCTGTATTCGCAGCTCGGCCGGGAAACCTCGTCGACGTCGGCTGCGCCGACCTTGGTGGTCAATAGCTCGGCCCGGCATATGCACATCACACAGGAGAATCTGGAAATCCTGTTCGGGAAAGGCGCAAAACTCACCGTTCACAAATGGCTCTACCAGGAAGGCCAGTTTGCATCGGGGCAGACGGTGACCCTCGTCGGCCCGCGGGACCGCATCCTCCCGAACCTCCGCATACTCGGCCCCTGCCGCAACCTTACGCAGATTGAGCTTTCCTACACGGACGCCATTTTCATGGGCATCAATGTCCCCGTCCGCGCCTCGGGCGACATCAAAGGTTCGGCGGGCGGCGTGGTCATTGGCCCCAAGGGCGTCATTGAAATGAAGGAAGGCATCATCCGCGCGGCCCGGCACGTGCACATGAACCCGGCGGACGCCGCCTTTTACGGCGTCAAGGCGGGCGACAACATGACTTTGATCGTCGAGGCGGAAAAATGCTCCACGCGCTTTGACGATATGCTCGTGCGCGTGGACCCATCCTTCAAGCTCGAGGTGCACATTGACACCGACGAGGCCAATTGCGCGGACCTGGCCCGGGCGAAGCGCTGCGAACTCGTGCGCAAGGGATAAAACTTTCGGAATCATCCACCATTAAACCGTAAAATCCAAACACCCATCCACATGAATGAAGCGATCGGACTGATTGAAACCAAAGGTTACGTGGGCCTCATCGAGGCCAGCGACGCCATGGTGAAGGCGGCTAACGTCACGCTGGTAAAGCATATCCAGATTGGCGGAGCCTTCGTCACCACCATCGTCAAGGGCGACGTCGGCAGCGTGAACGCGGCCGTCACCGCCGGCAAGGAAGCCGCGCAGCGCGTGGGCAACCTCGTGGCTGCGCACACCATCGCGCGTCCCGCCGCCGGGCTGCTCGAGTTCTACGCCGGCCTGTAAGCGCCGCGCCCAAACCCTCAACTGCAACTTCAACTCACTATTATTATGTCAGGACAAGCCATCGGAATGTTGGAAACCAAGGGACTCGTCTCTCAATTCGAGGCGACCGACGCGATGCTCAAGGCCGCGACGGTCGAGCTGCTCGGCTGGGAGAAGGTCGGCTCCGGTAATGTGGCCGTGTTCATTCGTGGCGACGTCGCTGCGGTGAAGGCCGCCGTCGAAGCCGGCTCGACCGCCGCCGCCGCCATTGGCGAAGTGGTCGCCGTCAACGTCATCCCGCGCCCGCACGAAGACCTGCCGCTGCTCGGCAAGTTCCTCGCCAAGGCCGCGACCCCCGCCGGGAAGTAAACACTTCCCGCCGGGCCGGGCTGCCACTGCGTGGCGGCCTTTCTCTCCCTCATCCACCCACCTATTCCCGCCATGGGCCAGGTTCTCGTCGCCAACATCGGCAGCACGTCGTTCAAGTTCCGCTTGTTCGACATGCCGTCCGAGCGGCTGCTTGCCAAAGGAGGCGTCGAACGCATCGGCGCCGCCGAGAGCCCGTGGCGTCTCGAGCTCACCGGCCGCGCGCCGGAGTCCGGCACGGCCAAGTTTGCCAACTACGACGCGGCCATCGCGCACGTGGAAAAAGCCATCGGCGGCTTTGGCGAGCTGTCGGCGGTGGGCTTCAAGCCGGTGATGGCCAAGGGCATCAGCGGCACGCAGGTGTTGGATGAGAAAGTGCTCAAGGCCATGGAGGCGCTGTACACGCTCCTGCCCGCGCACAACCCGCCCTATGTGAACGCCGTGCGTTCATTTAACCGGATGTACCCCAAGCTGCCCTGCATCGGCACGTTTGAGACGGCGTTCTACGACCATCTGCCGGTCGAGAACACGCGTTTCCCCGTGCCGCTGGAGTGGGAGCAGAAGCTGGACATCCGCCGCACGGGCTTCCACGGCGCCAGCCACCGGTTCGTCACCGAGCGCATCGCGCAGATCAAAGGCCGCCAGGACCTGCGCGTCATCTCCTGCCACCTCGGGGGCAGCTCCTCGATGTGCGCCGTGCGCAACGGCAAGGCAATTGATTCAAGCTGGGGCATGACGCCGCAAAGCGGCCTGCCGCAGAGCAATCGTGTCGGCGACTTCGACGTCTTTGCCGCGTTCTACCTGGCCAAGGACCTCGGTCTGGGTCTTGACGTGGTGGAGAAGCAACTCTCGACCAACGCCGGGCTCAAGGGAATGTCGGGCCTGGCCAGCGGCGATTTGCGCGACGTGGTGGACGCCGCGGCGCAGGGCAATGAAAGCGCGCGCACGGCGGTGGGCGTCTTCACCAACGCCATCCGCGGCTACCTGGGCAAATTCCTGGTCGCGCTCAACGGCGCGGACGCGCTCATCTTCACCGCCGGTATCGGCGAAAACCGCGTCGAGCTGCGCGAGTCCGTCTGCGCGGACCTCAGCTTTTGCGGGTTGAAGCTCGACGCCAAAGCC
The DNA here is from genome assembly GCA_048497935.1 of Verrucomicrobiota bacterium. Lineage (GTDB taxonomy): Bacteria > Verrucomicrobiota > Verrucomicrobiia > Opitutales > JABDGR01 > JABDGR01. The sequence goes on along the minus strand of JBEHYY010000029.1, from coordinate 28,458 downwards.
AATGCCGCCACCCATGCCACGGAGGCGAAAATTTCCGCCCCTGATTCGAAAATCGAAGTCTGGGTCATTCCGACCAACGAGGAAATCGTGATCGCCCGCAATGCGTGGGCCAAGCTCGGCAGCCGCAACTGAAACACTTTCCAACCAAAACTCTAAACTCCAACACAAGTACTACCATGTCCCAGCAAGCTATCGGAATGATTGAAACCCGCGGTCTCGTTGCGCTCGTCGAGGCGACGGACGCCATGCTTAAGTCGGCCAATGTCGAGCTCGTCGGCCCGATGACCCAGGTAGGCAACGCCATGGTCACCGTCGTGGTGACGGGCGATGTCGCCGCCGTCAAAGCCGCGACCGAAGCCGGTCGCACCGCCGCGCAGTCGCTCGGCGAAGTGGTGTCCGTCAACGTCATCGCCCGCCCGCATGGCGACCTCGCCGCGGTCCTGCCCAAGCTCGCGAAGAAATAACCTCGTGAGGCTCGCTGAACCTGCCTCCCCCGCGCCCCCTTTGGGCCGGGGTGGGGCGGGCTCCGGCGAACCCGCCCATCCACCTCAAACACCACCGCCATGATTCTCGCCCGTGTCGAAGGCTCCGTCGTCGCCACCAAGAAGAACGCGAAGATGACCGGCTCGAAGTTTCTCTTCGTGCGGCCGCTCCTCGTGGACCCGGCCAACTTGGCCGGCTTCAAGCCCGGCACCAACACCCTCATCGCCGTTGATGACCTGGGGGCCGGCGAGGGCGAAGTCGTCCTCATCGCCCAGGGCAGTTCCGCGCGCCTCGGCGCCAAGGACAAGGACACGCCGATTGACGCGATTGTCATCGGCATCGTGGACACCGTGGACGTGCAGAAGAAGATCGTCTATTCCGCCAACCACTAACGCTTTCCCTTCATGGACCAGCAGCAAATCATCTCCAAGGTCGTCGCCGAGGTCCTCGCGCGCCTGCAGCAGCAGCAGCAGTCGGCGGCGCGCACCGGCGCGACGGGCTTTGGCGTGTACGACAAGATGGAAGACGCCATCGCCGCCGCGCACAAGTCGTTCCTCAAGCTGCGGGACGACGGTGTCAGCGCGCGCAAGAAGGCCATCGCCGCCATCCGCCGCACCTGCACGCAAAATGCCAAGCCCTGGGGTGAGATTGAATTCGCGGAGACGAAGATCGGCCGCCTCGAGCACAAGATTGAGAAGCTCAAGATTTGCTCCGAACTCGTCCCGGGCACGGAGATGCTGGAGCGCATGGCCTTCAGCGGCGACTTCGGCCTGACCATCATCGACTTTGCGCCGTGGGGCGTCATCGGCGCGGTCACCCCCGCGACGCACAGCGTGCCCACGCTCACCGGCAACGCCATCAACATGTTGGCCGCGGGCAACTCCGTGGTGTATAACACGCACCCCTCAGCCTGCAACGTCGCCGCGCTGGCCATTCGCGCCTACAACGAGGCCATATTCGCCGAGACCGGCATCTCCGATTTGCTTGCCACCGTCGTCAAGCCCACGCTCCAGACGTTTGACATCATGTGCAAACACCCGGACGTGAAGCTGCTCTGCGTCACAGGCGGCCCGGCCGTGGTCGCCGCGGCGATGAAGGCCGGCAAGCGCGCCGTGTGCGCGGGCCCGGGCAACCCGCCGGTCGTGGTGGACGAGACGGCGTGCCTCGAGCGCGCCGCGCGCTCCATCATCCAGGGTGCGGCCTACGACAACAATTTGCTCTGTATCGGCGAAAAACAGGTCTTCGTCGTCGAGTCCGTGGCCGATGGTTTGATCTCCGCGCTCAAAAGCGCCGGGGCCGTGCAGCTCACCTCTACGCAAGTTGAGGCGCTGACAAAGCAGGCGTTTGTCATCGAGCCGGGGCAGGGTGGCGGCTGCGCCCATGCGCACGTCAACAAGGCGTTCATCGGCCGCGACGCCGCGGTGCTGGCCAAGGCCATCGGCCTGGATGTGCCGCCGGCGACGATGCTGCTCTTTGGCGAAACGAAGGAAGACCACCTGTTTGTGCAGGAGGAGCAGATGATGCCCTTCATCCCGATTGTGCGCGTCAAAAATGTGGACGAGGCCATTGCCGCCGCCATCCGCACCGAGCACAACTACAAGCACACGGCCATCATGCACAGCCGCAACATCACGAACCTCACCAAGTTCGCGCAAACGGCTGACACGACGCTCTTCATCAAAAACGGCCCGTGCATGACCGGCCTCGGCCTTGGTGGCGAGGGCTTCCTGTCCTTCTCCGTCGCCACGCCGACGGGCGAGGGCGTCACCACGCCGATGACCTTCACCCGCTCGCGCCGCTGCGTGATGGTGGAGAACCTGAACCTTTACTAACTTAAATGCGCCTCGCCTACATCCGCGGCTACGTCACCTCGACGGTGAAGCATAAAAGCTTCCACGGGGCGCGGCTGTTGATTGCCCAGCCGGTGGACCAGAATGACAAGCCGGACGGCGCGCCGCAGGTCGTGCTCGACCCGCTGGGCGCGGGCCTGCATGAGCAGGTGATTCTTTGCAGCGACGGCAGCTGGGCGCGCGAATATTTGAAGGATGCCTCCAGCCCCGCGCGCTGGTGGGTCATGGGCCTGGTTGATGAAGGCCCGGAGAGGAGCGCCACCGCATGAGGCTCGCCACCGTCATCGGCCGGGTCACGTTGTCCGCACGGCATCCCTCGCTCAAGGGCGAGCGTTTGCTCGTCGCCCTGCCCTGGGGGCCCAAGACCCCGCAGACCGGCCAGGATCACGATTATTCCATCGTGGTGTATGACCAACTCGGCGCCAGCGCGGGTGACACCATCGGCGTGTGTGAAAGCACCGAGGCCACCCGCCCGTTCCAAAAGCCCACGCCCGTGGACGCCTATTGCGCCACGCTCATCGACACCGTCTTTTTCGAACCCGAAAACCCCCGCGGCAAATAACCCGCCCACCTGATTTACCATGAAACTATTCTCCCAGACTGAAGCCACCGCCTTCGTGAAGACCGGCGCCAAGGAATTCCGCTTCTCGCGCGACACCGTGCGCATGACCCCGGGCGCGCGCGACATCCTCGTCGCCGCCGGCGTGAAGGTTGTCTACGACGCCTCGGCCAGCGCCCCCGTCACCACCGGCGTGGCCCCGGCCAAGGCCGAAACCGCCAAGGCTTCTTCCGCCTCCTCCGCGCCCGCCGCCTCCAAGGCCGACATCACGGCACTCTTCAATTCCCCGCTGGCCAAGAAGCTCAAGGAAGACATTTGCGAAATGGGCAGCCGCTGCTGGAAGCGCGACTACAACGACGGCAACGGCGGCAATATCTCCGCGCGCCTGGGCAACTACTTCCTCTGCACGCCGACGGGCGTCAGCAAGGGCTTCATGAAGCCGGACATGATCTGCCTCGTCGATATCGAGGGCACGCAGCTGGCCGGCAATGCGCCGTGGAAGCGCACGAGCGAAATCCTCTCCCACTTGGGCATTTACAAGACGGTGCCGGCCGCGGCCTCCGTCGTCCACGCGCACCCGATTCACGCCACCGCCTTTGCCATGGCGGGCATCGAGCCGCCGCGCTGCCTCATCCCCGAGGTCGAGGTCTTCGTCGGCACCATTCCCGTGGCCGAGTACAAGACGCCCGGCAGCCCGCAGATGAGCGAAATTCTGGGCAAGCTCGCGCCCACGCACCAGTCCATCCTCATGGGCAACCACGGTGTCATCTGCTGGGGCACGAGCGTCGAGGACGCATATTTCAAGATGGAGATCACCGACTCGTATTGCCGCACGCTGTGGGTCGCCGGTGGCATACCCACGAAGCGCACCGTCATCCCGCAGGATGAGGTGAAGATCCTCCTCGACCTCAAGAAGAAGCTCGGCCTGCCCGACGAACGCCACGGCCAGAAGGCCAGCGAATTGTGCGACTGCGACCCCTGGGAGCAGATTGCCGACCGCCCCGTGGCCTGCGCCACGCCCGCCGGCCCGGCCATGAACACGATGACCAACGCCGAGCTCGAAGGCCTCGTCCAGAAACTCACCAACGAAGTGATGGGCCAGCTGGGGAAGAAGTAAACGTTGGCAGAAAAATCACTTCCCTGTTCCCGCGGAGGCGACGACGGGCGGGGTGGTGGGTCGCGCTGGCAGGATGGGCAGCGGAACCAAGGCCACCCGGAAGCCGATGAAACTGCCTTTGAAGCCGGGAATAAATTTGCGATAGGCCGGGCGGCAGTAGTCGGCGATGGCGCTCCAGTAGCCGCCGCGAACAAGATGTTGGACAGCGGTAAGACCTTGGGCGCGCGCGTTCAGGGCAACGAGGGAGTTGACGACGTTTGGAAACGGGCCCACAGGGTCAGTGGAGGGGGCGCTGGCGTAAGTCTGGGGTCCGTCAATGCACCATTCGGCGACATTGCCATAGATGTCATAGAGGCCCCACGGATTGGACTGTTTCAGGCCGACGGGGTGGGTGGTTTGGGCGCTGTTGTCCTTATACCAGGCCATGGCGGCAAGGTCGCCGGCATTTGGCCCGGTGGTCATCGCCCGGGCGGCGTACTCCCACTGCGCTTCCGTGGGCAGCGCAAAGCCGTAACCCGCCGGCAAATAGCCGGCCGCCTGCATTCGCTCCGTCAATTTATCGCAAAATTTCCGTGCGTCTTCCTGGCCCACGGTCTCCACCGGCGCATTCAGGCCCGCTGCGGTAAAGCGGCTGGGGTTGACGCCCATGATGGCGGCATACTGTGCCTGCGTCACTTCGGTGGCCCCCAATAGGTAATCCTTGGTCAGGGTGACGCGCCGTTGCGGGCCTTCGTTGGTTACCCGGCCTGCTTCATCGGTGGGGCTGCCCATGAGGAAGTCTCCAGCGGGAATCGCCACGAGCTTGATGCCCAGATCGGCGGCAAGGTGCGCGCGCAGGTTAGTCAATTCCTTGAGATGGGACTCGGCTTGGGCTTGAGCCTGCGCGGCTTTGCCTGAACTGGGCGCTTCAACCGCTGTCGTGGGTGGTGGGGTGAGGGATTTGTTTTCAGCCCCAGGAGCGGCACCGGGCGCAGCCAGCAGGGGTCCCGCCAGGCTGCCGAGGAGTATCCCACCGAGTAACCAGCCACCAAACTTACGCAAAAAAACGGGGTAAATTGTTTTCATGGCGTTTTTTCAGGGTTAATCGCACACAGTGTGATATAATGAACCCACACCGCAGATGAAGCAAGGGGAGAATTGCGGGGGTAAAGGGTTCCGATTTGATTTTACTCCGTGTGGGAAACCGGGCAAATTTTTCGCTCCCCCATGTCATCTGTAACCTGTGCAGCCATCGACCTCGGCGCGACCAGCGGACGCGTGATTGTCGGCGTCTGGGGCAAGCAGCCTGTTTTGACCGAGGTGCACCGCTTTCCGAATGCCTTCCAGTCCATGGGCCCGAATGATTATTGGAACCTGCCGGGCCTGTGGAACGAAGTCTGCACCGGCTTGCGCAAGGCCAAGCAGCAGTTCCCGAAGATCGCCTCCGTGGGGGTGGACTTCTGGGGGTGCGACCATGTGCTGCTCAACGACGCCGGGCGCCTGGTATTCCCCACGCACGCCTACCGCGATGCCCGCACGCAACCGGGGCTGAAGTCGCTCGCCAATTTCGGGTTGGACCGCGTGTATGCCGCCACGGGCATCCCCAACGCGTTTTATAATTCCAGCCTCCAACTGGCTGAGACGGTGAAGAGCTGCCCGGCGGTGGAAGATCTCGCCACGCGCTGCCTGTTCCTGCCGGATTACTTCAATTTCCTCCTCTCGGGGCGGATGGAGAACGAGCTTTCCATTGCGAGCACGACGCAGCTGCTCGACGTGCACGGCAAGGATTGGTCGCGCGAGGCGCTGGACTTTTTCCATATTCCGCCGCAGTGGTTCACCAAGCCTGTGCTGGCCAATACCAAGCTCGGGAAGGTCACGGGCCTGCCGGAGCTCAAGGGCGTCACGGCCATTGCGGTGCCGGGGCACGACACCGCGTGCGCCTACGACGCCATGCCGGCCGACCCGGCGGGCAACGATCTTTACATCAGCTCGGGCACGTGGTCGCTCGTCGGCTGCGAGAACGAGACACCCCTGCTTGGCGCCGAGGCGTTGAAGGCGCGCGTGGCCAATGAGCGCACGGGTAGGGGAGGCTACCGGCCGCTCACGAACGTCATCGGCCTGTGGCTGCTTGAGCAAACGTTGCTGAATTTCAGCGCCCGCCCACAGAATACCAAGGAATGGGCCGCGCTTATCGCCGCGGCGGAGAAGCTGCCCAAGCCCGCCGTGTTGCTGGATGCCACCGACCCCGTCTTCTCCAACCCGCCCTCCATGCGCGCGGCGATTGACGCCCAGCTCAAAAAGCGCAAAGGCAAGCCGCCCGCGAATGTCGCCGGCTATGCACGGCTGATTTTCGAATCCCTCGGCGTGGGCCATGCGGGGGCGATGCGGATGCTGGCGAAGCTCAGCGGCAAGTCCTTCAAGCGCATCCTCATGGTCGGGGGCGGCGCGAAGAACCGCTTGCTCTGCCAGGCCACGGCCAATGCCGCGGGCATCCCCGTCTATGCCTTTGCCCTCGAGGGCACGGCGCTCGGCAATCTGGCCAGCCAGTGGGTGGCGCTCGGCGTGGTGAAGAACCGCGCGGCCTTCCGTGCGCACCTGGCCTCATCGCTCAAGCAGACTGTTTATCTGCCGCGAGGCTGATATGCCCACCGCCCAAATTTCCCGCAAGTTGAACAAGTATTTTATCCACGAATGAACACGAATAAAAAAGAGAGTGATCCCTCCTTGTTCCCCTTACATCGCGTGTTTATTCGTGGATAAAATCTTTGCGCAATTTTGCCACTGGCACCTAACCGATTTTTTTGCAGATTACTCTCACCGCCTTTTTGAATGAGCGCACCTTCCTCCAACCGACCCAACGACCGGCGCGTGCAGATGCTGGCCACCTGCCTGTGCGACGCGTTTTTTGACGACGCCGCGCGCGCCACCGTCGAGGTGCTCGAGCACCTGGGCTGCACGATTGAATTTCCCGAGGGGCAGACGTGCTGCGGCCAGCCGGCGTTCAACGCGGGCGACTGGCCGTCCTCCCGCCGCGTGGTGCGCCACACGGCCAAGATTTTCGCCGGCAGCGCCCCGTTGGTGGTGCCCAGCGCGTCCTGCGCGGCGATGCTCATCCACGGCGCGCCGCTGGAGTTTGAAAAGGAGTCCGACCTCGGCGAGGTTGAGCAACTCGCCCACCGCACCTGGGAGCTGGCGGATTACATTGTGAATGGCCTCGGCATCAAAGCGTGGCCCGGCAAGTATGCGGCGAAGGTCGCTTTCCACACCTCCTGCCACTCGCGCGGCACGAAGAGCGGCGAGGCCGTGCAGCAGCTCCTGCGCTCCATCCAGGGCCTGGAACTCGTCACCTTTGGCGAGGGCGAGCAGTGCTGCGGTTTTGGCGGCACATTCTCGGTGACGTTCCCGAACATTTCCACGGGCATGGGCAACCTGAAGCTCGAGCACGTGCGCGCGGCGAAGCCCGATGTGCTCGTCTCCGGCGACTCGAGCTGCCTCATGCACCTGGCCGGGATGGCCGAGAAGGAAGGCCAGCCCATCAAGACGATGCACTTCGCGCAAATCCTCCGCGACGCGCTGAAAAACGGCGGGTTGCTGCCTGCCTGAATCATTTTGTTTCATGAGCTCTTCCCCTATTGACGCCTTTGCCGCGAACCTGAATCAGGAGACGCACGACGCCGTCTATAAAAGCACCAAGGTGACGCACGAAAAGCGCACCAAGCTGCTCTTTGACCATTTTCCGGACGCCAACCGGCTGCGCGAGATCGCGGGCAACATCAAGCAGCACGTCATCGAAAACCTCGACACCTACCTGCCGCAGGTGGAGGCCAAGCTGAAGTCCAACGGCGTGCAGGTGCACTGGGCGCGCACGGCGGAGGAGGCCAACCAGGCGGTGCTCGACATCATGCGCAAGCGCAACGCGACCAAGATCGTCAAGGCCAAGACGATGGTCAGCGAGGAGACGGAGCTGGGCCACTTTTTGGAAAAGAACGGCATCGAGTGCCTCGAGACCGACCTGGGCGAATTCATCGTCCAGATCGACCACGACCACCCGAGCCACATCGTGCGTCCCATCATTCATAAAAGCCGACGCGAAGTGGCGGTGTCTTTCGAGAAAAACGGGCTGGGCGCGTATAACGATGACCCGAACGTCATCACCCAGCGCGCGCGCGTCTTCCTCCGCCAGAAATATTTGCAGGCCGACGTGGGCCTCACCGGCGCGAACTTTGTGGTCGCCGAGAGCGGCCGGCTGGTACTGGTGACGAACGAAGGCAATTCGCGCTTCAGCCTGGCCGCCACGCGCTGCCACATCGCCATGGTGGGCATTGAGAAAATCCTGCCCCGCGATCGTGACCTGGCGCTGCTGCTCAATTTGCTCGCCCGTTCGGCCACGGCGCAGCAGCTCACGGTGTACACCGAGTTCATCAAAGGCCCGCGCAAGCCCACGCAACCGGACGGACCGGATGAAATGCACGTCATCTTTGTGGACAACGGGCGCATCGACGTGCTGGCCAGCGAATGCCGCGACATCCTGCGCTGCATCCGTTGTGGCGCGTGTCTGAATGTCTGCCCCGTGTATCGCCAGGCCAGCGGGCACGCCTACCGCAGTGTGTATCCCGGCCCGGTCGGGGCGGTGCTGTCGCCACTTTTGGCGAAGGAGAATTTCCCCCAACTGGCGGATTTGCCCAAGGCCTCCAGCCTCTGCGGCGCATGCCAGGAAGTCTGCCCCGTCAACATCCCCATTCCCGATTTGCTGCTGCGGCTGCGCGACAAAAATAAAAAAGAACATGGCCCCACCGCGGGAACTCCGCCCATGGGAGCGTGGTCAGTACTGGCCAGCCAGCCAACGGCGTGGAAGACGGCCATGGCGATGGGCGGTGCGATCAACTACGTGCCGCGCGTCCTGATGCCCGGCCCCCTGCGCAAATGGCAGGACTACCGCACGCTGCCGCCCTGGCGCGGCGGCGAATTCCGCAAATGGATGAAAAACCGCCCCCAACCCAAGGCCCGCTCATGAGCACCGCCCGCGATGATATGCTGGGCCGGGTGAACAAGGCCCTGGCGATCCTGCCCGAGCGCAAACCCCTGCCGGATTGGGACACCGAACTGGCCGTGGCGCGCAAACTCGTGGAAAACCACGACGTGCTCGAAGTTTTTTCCGAACGCATCAAGCTCGTCAACGGCATCGCCATGACGGATCCGAAGGCCGTGGCGGCCTTTTTGAAAAACGGTGGCTGGTTGCGCGGCTATTGCGATCCCGCCCTGGCTTCCCTGCTCGCGCCCCATTTTGGCCCGGAGTTTTCCTTCGCGGCGGAATTTGACCGCACACGGGTGGATGACTACGCCTTTGGCATCACTCGCGCGGCGGGTGGGATTGCGGAGACAGGCACCATCATCCTCAACGACACGCTGACTTCCCGTCGCCTCGGCGCGCTGACGCCCTGGGTGCACATCGCCGTGGTGACGCGCAGCCAGATCCACCGCACGCTGGAAGACGCCGTGCGCGCGCTGGGCGACGACCCGAATGTCATCTGGGTCACGGGGCCGTCCAAGACGGCGGATATCGAAGGCATCTTGATTGAAGGCGTGCATGGCCCCGGCGTGCAAATCGCGCTGGTTTTGCCGTAAAAATCAACGTGAGCAAGGCCCCATGATTTTCCCGCGCGCCGGCATGAGACGAACAGCGGCCCATGTATTGCTGGCGGCGGCGGCGGGGCTGAGCGGCTGTAGTTCATCCTCCAGTTCGCTAGCCCAGGTGACGGGCAGCCAGGGGGGGATGTTGCCCGGCATGACGCTGCCCAAACCCAGCCAGTCGAAGACCGCCACGGCGCCCGGTTTCAGCGGGGTGGTGCCGCAAGTGCTCCCGAACGGGCGCATCGTCGCCAACGAATATTTGAATGGCCAGCTGCTTTCGCAAACCTGGTTTTCCTCGCTGCGTTTGCCGGAAAAGGCCATCTATTACATCAATGGCACGATGATTGGCGGCGTCGCGGAATTCGGGCCCGACGGCAAGATGACCCGGCGCACGTATTATTTTCTCGGCTCAGAGCAGCCGGAGCGCGTCGAGGATTATGCGGGTGGCACCCAGATCGTGCGCTTCACCACCTTCTGGCAGAATGGCAACAAGCGCATTTATTCGGAGGCGAATGTGGTGCCGACGACCGGCCTGAATAACCCGGCGGATGCGGGGCTGGTCAACCGCGCGCAGGAATGGTACGCCAATGGGCGCCCGAAGCTGCTCAGCCAGATCCACATCGAACGCGATGCCCGGGGGCAACCGACATATCAGGAAAAGCAGGGCCGCCAGACCACCTGGGACGAGGACGGCTACCGCACCTCCGACATGGAGTACGACCATGACCGGTGGATTTATGACTACCTCGCGCAAAAGAAAAATGGCGGACAATAGGGCAGGCCGGGCCGCCAGCCACGGAAAATGGCAAGCGAGGGAACCGGATGGGGTTGGGCTGGTCTTTGGTCTTTATATTCGCCGCCGCATCGGTAAGATAAGCCCCTTGAACATGAAGTCCTTAGGGATAGCGGCCGGGCTGGCGATAAGTATGGCCACCGCCTGGGCCCAACCGCCTGCGGCTGCTCCAGCCGGTGGGGAGGTGGCGGCTGCGCCAGTGCCCTTTTCCCGGCCGGGCCCGGGAATCAGCGACACGGCGAGCGTGGCGGAGCTGCGTGACATCGCCAACTTCGCCCTGGCCAATGGGCTGCCGACGGCGGTGGGGTTTTTTCAAGCCGCGCTCGCGAAGCCTGGTTTGGACCAGGCGGTGAAGGATGATCTTAATCTTGGATTGGCCACCGCCTATCTTGCCCAAGGCAAAGTACCGGAAGCCACTGCGGCTTTGCAGCAAGTGGCCAACACGAACACACCCGCCTACCTGCTGCGCATGGCGATGTTGACGGCGCGCAATCAGGATTGGCCGACCGCCACCATCCGCACCACGTTGATCAACCCGGCCACCTTGCCCGCCGCGGACCAACCATGGTTTTACGCGCTCCAGGCGCTGCTGGCCGAGCAGCGCAAGGACATTGACGCCGCGAGCAAAGCCTGGACGCTGGCGCAGGCCACAAGCACGAGCCTCATGCAGAAGGCGCAATTCGACGCCGCGCTTTACCGCGCAAAAATCCTGCTGACCGGCGAAGCCACGCAGGCTGATGCGGATGCCTTGCGCCGGCAGGTGGACTCGAACCCCAGTCCGTCCGTGGGTTCCGATTATGTGCGCTCCTACGCGATCATGCTCAACAAGCTGGACCAGCGGGCCCGCGCGCTGGATGTGCTACGGGCGTGGCTGGTCAAATCCGGCCTGCCCCGCGCCAAGCTGGATGCCCTGCGCCTGCTCTTTGCCCTGATCGACAATGAGGACCCCAACCGTCCCAATGCGGCGCTCGATCAGAATTTTCTCGAAAGCATTTTGCAGGACCGCCTCGACCCGGGGGAAATCGGGCAGGACGACCTCGTGCAAACGCAGAAAAACGCGCTTACGCTGTTGCAAAATATGCTGTTCAGCGTGAATGCGCAGGGCAGCGACACGCGGGGCCAGTCCTCCCTGGCGGATCCGAGCCACCTGCTGCAATTCATCAGCGATTTGATCGCCAAGCAGCCCGACCATCCCTTGTTGAAGCAGTTGCGCCTCCTGCAAGCCCAACTGGCGCTGAGTTTTAACCGCGACGCCGACGCCGCCGCATGGGCGAACATGGTGCTGGCCATGCCGGCGGATGCCATCCGCGACCCCGCCCGTGAAGGGGCGCTGCGCCTGCTGGCGTTTGTCTCCTGGCGGGCCCAGCCCCCGCAGTACCGCCGGACGGCCGAGTTTCTCAATATGCTGCTGCGGGCGCTGCCGGCGGACCATCCGGACCGCAAGGAGATCAGCCTGCGCATGGCGGACGCTTATTTTCTCAACCGCGATTACGCCGATGCCGGCCTTTATTACACCAGCCTGCTCAATGAGACCAACCCGCCGGCGCCGGGGCCGGGCGTGTTGCTGATGCGCGCGGTGGAAAGCGAATTGCGCGCCCGGCAGATCAACGAAGCCCTGGCCCGCCTGGATGAGGCCAGCGCCCATGCCGATATTGACGACGCCTACACCACCTACCGCTGGCAGGCCTGGTTCAATGCGTTGGTGGCCTTGAGTGGCGAGCCGGGCCGCCAGCAGGAGGCGTTCGACCGCATCAAACGTTTGCTGGATCCCAACCATGGCGGCGGGCTGCTTTCGTCCGGCTTGCAATTGCGCCTGCGCTGGCTGGATGCGTATCTTGCCGTCACCCTGCAGGATGCCAGCGCCGCGGAAAAGAGCCGGTTGCTCCGCCAGTTGATCGATGCGCAGCCGCCGGGAAGCTCGACCGACCTGGACGCGGCCACGCGGCGGGAACTGGCGGCCAGCGCCATCAATTTGCAGTTGGAGGCGGCGGCCAACGACCAGAAGACGGACGAAAAAAACCGTTTCTACGATGAATTGCAAAAAAGCTACCCGGAGTCGGAAGGCGCCATCACCGCGGTGTTCAACCGAGCCAACGAATTATACGCGCAGAACCAGACGCTGGCCGCGCAAACGTTGATGACGGACCTCGCCAAGCGGTTGCCGGAGAATTCTCCCTGGCTGCCGGTGGCGCGTTTCCAGGAGGCGTTTTTTGTCTCCGAGCGCGGCAGCACCGACCAGTACAAGGAGGCCTTGCGGCTGCTCAATGACTTTGTGGCCAAATATCCGGACCCGCCGCTGATTTACAAGGCGCAGCTGTTGCGGGCGGATTTGCTATGCAAGCTCAACACCCCGGACGAATTGAACGCCGCGCTGCAGATTTATAACGACCTGCTCAAGAGCCTGCCCAACAAGCCGGACGACCAGAACGTGGCCACCGCCGCGATGGGCAAGGCGAGCGTGCTCTTCATCCTGGCGCGGGACGACCCCAACAAGCGCAACGATGTCATCGAGGAGCTGGAGGGGCTCTTCAACATGGAAAAGCTGCCGGTGGCGGCCCGCATCGAGGCGGGTTTCCGCTGGGGTTACCTGCTGGAGAACGATCCCAATGCCGCCAGCGACCAGACGACCAACCTCGATGCGGCCAACCAAGTGTACACGGCGGTGGCTTCCACCTTCTTATCGAATCCTGCGCGACGCAATGAATTGCTGAGGGACTCGCACGCCAAGGACTGGATGTCCGAATGTCTTTTCCATTCCGCCTCCATCTACGAGCGTGAAAACAAATTTGACCAAGCCTGGCTGGCTTACCAGATGATCATTGACAACGATTTGCACGACAAGGACTACCCGCAGTCATTGCAAAAGGCCTTGGGTTCAGCCGCCGCGCCCACTCCTCCGGCCACGCCTGCGCCTGTTTCAGTGCCCGTGCCGGCGCCAGCGCCCGCACCCAGCCCGGCACCCACTCCGAGCCCGGACACCGCGCCAACCGCGCCTGCCGACACTTCAGCGGCGCCCGCGGTGGCGACAGGAGCCTCCACGACATCGAATTAAAATGCCGGGGCGGGCAAATCCGTCCTTGCGCGCAGGAGAGGTGAGTGGTTGCATCGTCTTGCGCTTCCCCCCGCGCATACCCCATGCGAAAGATATTTATCTTCGCTGTTTTGCTCGCCAGCCTGTCGGCGCACCCCGCCCAGGCGATGACGGAGACGGAACGGCGCGATTATTTGGAGAAATTGCGGCGGATTCTTCCGCCTGTGCCGGCCACGCAATACACGCCTTCGTTTGACGACTGGCTGGCCTCCTCCAAGCAGCTGCCGCCGGATTTTGATGCATTGCCAAAGCACAATGGCCTGCCTGACCCGCTGAAATTTCTCGATGGCCGCGAAGTCAGGACCGCGGCGGAATGGCCGGCCCGGCGGCAGGAAATTTTTGATTTGGAGCAGAAATACCAATTGGGCCGCATTCCGCCCAAGGCGAACATCGACAAAGTGACGGTGGTCAGTGAAACGGTGTCTGACGGTGTGACACCGGTGCCGGGCGGCCGCGGCCCCGCCGCGCCTTTGCCCGCGGGCACGGTGACGCGCGTTGTGCGCCTTGAATACGGACCGGGCGGCCAGGCTTCGACGCAGGTGACGTTGACCCTGCCGGCCGGGGCGGGGCCCTTCCCGGTGTTGATTGGCGGCAATGGCGCGGCGCTTTTGCAGCGCGGGTACATCGCCTGCAATTATCCCAACAGCGTGGATGCGCCCACAAATCTCGTGCAGCTTTACCCCGACTACGATTTCGCCACCATGGCGCAGCAGGCGTTTATCGCGCGGGAAGTGGTGGACTATCTTTATACACTCCCGCAGGTGGACAAGGCCCATATCGCCATCGCCGGTTATTCGCGCGGCGGTAAAATGGCGCTGACGGCCGCGGCGCTGGACGAACGCATCGCCGCAGTGGTGGCGGGCAGCACCGGTGTGGGCGGCATCCTCACCTGGCGCCAGGGTGGCGAGCGCAACAACGCCGAGAGCATCGAAACCACCACGCGCATGTTCCCGCTCTGGATGGCGCCACAGTTGCGGTTCTTTGCCGGCCGGGAGGACCGCCTGCCAATCGATGGCAACTTGCTGGTAGCGCTGATGGCGCCGCGCGCCTGCTTAATCGAATATGGCCTGAACGATGAAGTTTCCAACACGTGGGGCAGCGAGCAGACGCTGCACTCAGTTGAGCCATTGTATGCGCTGCTGGGGAAGCCGGCGGGGGTTGGTTTGTTGCGTCTGCCGGGGCGCCACGCCGATGGAGGCAACTATGTCGCTTTTGCGCTGGATTGGCTGGATATCCAGTTTGGACGTTCGCAGGCCACATGGGACAACCATCTGCTCTTCCCCTGGGATTTCAAGCAATGGGCCGCGCGCACGGGCGAAAAAGTGGACTTGGCCGCCTATGCCGCGCACCAGCCGGACGATTTGCTGGTCGCCGCTGACGGCAAACCCATAGCCAGTGTATCCGCCTGGGAAGCCAAGGCCGTGGATATTCGTAAAAACATCGCCTGGATGCTGGGAGATGCGCCGTCCACCATTTCTCCGGCGGGTGGGCCGGTGGATGCGAGCAAGACTCGGGTATCTCCCGCAGCGCCTGGCCGTGGCGGCGCAGCGGGTGCGCGCGGCGGCCCGGCCGCGCCGAATCCTCATCTGGGCACCAGCATCAATCCGGATATTTTGGGCTTTTTCAGTGGTGGCACGGCCAATGAATTTGGCTGGATTGACCCGCAACGCAGTGCCGTGAGCACGCACGTCGTGGCATTTGGCGAAGGCGTGAAGGGTGACCTCTATTATCCCGCCAATACACCACCCGGCACCAAATTGCCCACGGTGATTTGGTTGCACGGTTACAGTTATCCGCTCGGTTATATGTGGGTTTATCGCCGCGATTTGCATCCCATTTTGGCGCTGACGGAGGCTGGTTATGCCGTGCTGGCCTACGATCAGATCGGGTTTGGCGGCCGCCAGACGGAAATCGGACCGTTCTTCAACGATTCCCCCCACTGGTCGCAAATGGGCCGACTCGTGCACGACGCCCGCGCCGCGCTCGATGCCCTCGCCAAGGATGACATGGTGGATGCGAATCGCCTGTATGTTTACGGCTATGAACTCGGCGCGACGGTGGGCCTCTACACGGCGGCGCTTGACCCACGCGTGAAAGGCGTGGTGGCGGTCAATGGCATTACCCCGCTGCGCATGGACACCGCTGAGAAAGGCACGGGCGGCATCGCGCGCTGGAGCGTGGAGCGGCCGTTGCTGCCCCGTCTGGCTTTTTTCATCGGGCATGAGGCACAGATTCCTTATGACTTCCAAGACATTCTCGGGGCCATCGCCCCCCGGCCGGTGGTCGTCGTGGCGCCGGAGCTGGACCGCGATGTTGTCCATGCGGATGTCCATGCCGCGTTGGAGGCGGCCCGCAAGGTATATGCGCTTTACCAGGCAACGAACAATCTCATGGTCGATGAACCCTGGGATTATGCGCGCCTGCCGAAATACACCCAGGACTGGACGATTGCTTCATTAAACTGGGTGGCGCACCCCAATGCTCCTCTCGCCGTAAAATAATTCTCCCGGAGAACCTGCCATGAAATGTCGCACCCCCCTCAAAGCCGCAGTCTGCGGCTTTTTGTTTGCCCAGTTGCCGCTGGTGGCCGCCGGCGCCGTGACTGTCACTGAGAACAGCGCCTTCTACTCATTGGACAATGGCATCGTCACCGCTGTCATCGCCAAGGATTCGGGCGATTTGGTCTCGCTCAAGTATAAAGGGATGGAAATGACGGCCCATACTTCAGACGCCAATGGCCAGCTGAACTGGGAAAAGGATCCGCCGGGGGAAAACCTCGAGGGGCTCAATGCCACCATGACGGACCACCAATATGGCTTCTGGTCGCATGACGCGATGGGCGTGCGCGGCACCGCGCCGGCGGCCGCCAAAATCACCATCGACCCGAAGTCGAACAATGGGGCGCGGGCGGAAGTCTCGGTCAAAGGCGTGTCCAACAACCGCAAGATGGGCACGGGCCCCGGGGCCAACACCTATAACTCGGGCGACGGGAATTTTGTCGCCGATGTGGAGATCCGCTATGCGATGGATAAGGACACCGCCGGGGTGTACACGTATTGCGTTTTCGAGCACCAGCCCAATTACGATGCCACCACCATCACCGAGGCCCGGTTTGCCGTCAAATTGGCGGATATGTTCGACTGGATGCTGGTGGACAACAACCCGCACCGCAACAAGCTCTACCCCAAGGAAGCGCGCGAAAACAAGTACGACTACACGGTGGTGCAGTACGACCATCCCGCCTATGGCTGGGCCAGCACGGCAAAGAATGTCGGCTGTTTCATTTTAAACCCGGACATGGAGTACATGAGTGGCGGGCCGACGAAGGTGGAGTTCCTTTGCCACCGCGACACCAATGCCATCGCCGCGCCGACCATCCTCAACTACTGGCGCAGCAGCCACTACGGTGGCGCGGGCGTCTCCGTGGCGGCGGGCGAGCATTGGTCGAAGGTCATCGGCCCGTTCATGATCTACGTGAATTCCGGCGCCGACCATGAGGCGATGTACCGGGATGCGCAGGCGATGCAGGCCAAGGAGGCGGCCAAGTGGCCCTACGAGTGGGTCAATGGCGTGGACTACCCGCACAAGGCCGAGCGCGCCAATGTTACAGGCCAGCTGGTCTTGAACGACCCCGTCATGCCGTCCGCCCGGATGTCGCACCTGATGGTCGGGTTGGCGCATCCGGACTACCCCAATGCCGGAGGATTTGGCGGCACGGTCACATGGCAGACGGACGCCAAGAACTATGAATTCTGGGTGCGCGGCGACGACCAGGGCCGTTTCTCCATCCCCAATGTGCGCGCGGGCAACTACACGCTGCACGCATTTGCCGACGGCGTGCTCGGCGAGTACATGAAGGCGGAGGTCGTGGTGGAAGCGGGGAAGCCGCTGGATTTGGGCCGCCTCAACTGGACGCCGGTGCGCAAGGGCCGGCAGGTATGGGAGATTGGCATTCCCAACCGCAACGGCTCGGAATTTTTGAAGGGCGACGATTTCTTTCACGACGGAATGCAGCTCATCTACGCGCAAACTTTTCCGAACGATGTGAACTTTGTCATCGGCCAAAGCGACTACCGCAAGGATTGGTATTATGAGCATGTGCCCCACGCCACGGACGAGGCCCTGGCCGCCGCCGCCCAGCGTGGCAACGCTCCGCGCCTGCCTGGCGAATCACCGCCGGCCAATGCGGCGCCCCGGGTAACGGCGGGTGCTGCGCCAGCTGCGGGCCTGGCCAATGGGGGAGGCCGGGGCACGCGCGGCCCGGTGCCACCACCGCCCAGCGGGCGGGCCACGCCGTGGAATATCACCTTTGAAATGCCCGCAGCAGTGAAGGGCAAGGCCACCCTGCGCGTGGCTTTTTCCGGAACCGGTGTGCGGACCATCCCCGTGCTGGTCAACAACCAGGCCGCCGGCCAGCTGGGGCCCTTGACGCAGGACACCACGCTCAGCACGCTGGGCAATGGCATCCAGGGCATCTGGCATGAAAACGAACTCGCCTTTGATGCCTCGCTGCTGAAGCCGGGCACCAATGTGATGACGCTCACCATTCCCGCCGGGGCGCTGACGGCGGGCGTCATCTACGACTACCTGCGTCTTGAGCTCGATGAATCCGCCGCGCCTCCCACCGCGCAGTAGCGCTGGCAAAACACAGGTTGGGCTGTTAACCCTTCAAAATTCTCCGCCATGAAACATTGTTTGAAAAATCTTCTCCTCGGCAGCCTGTTGCTGGCTGCTCCCGCGGTGCACGCTGCGGCTCCGGCCGCCGCGCCCACAGATGTCTCGATGAGCGAAAACGCCGCGTTCTACCTACTTACGAATGGCATCGTTACGGCAGTGGTGGCCAAGTCTTCCGGCGACCTTGTCTCGCTCAAATACAAGGAAAAGGAAATGCTGGCCACAAGCTACGGGGCGGACGGCCAACCCGACTTCACCCGCGACCGACCTGGCGACCCCGGCCGGGGCGGCTTTGGCACCGACCATATGTATGGCTTCTGGTCGCATGACGCCATGGCCCCGCGCACAGAGGCGAAAATCACTATCGACCCCCGAACCAATGGCGGCGCGCGCGCGGAGGTGGCGGTGAAAGGTTATTCCGACGGCACCAATCTGGGCCACGGTCCCGGCGCCCCTGCGGGCGGCGCTTTTGCGGCGGACATCGAGATTCGCTACACCCTGGGCCGGGGCGACTCCGGCGTCTATACCTATTGCACTTTTGACCACAAACCCGAGTACCCGGAGGCCTCGATGAATGAGGCGCGTTTTTGCGTGAAGTTGAGCAACGACTTCAACTGGATGCTGGTGGACGATTTGCGCCATATGCTGTACCCGCCGGAAAAGGAGCGCGACGGCGACGACAAGTATAACTACACCACCGACCAGTTCGACCATCCGTTCTTTGGCTGGGCCAACTCCAACAACCAGATTGGCTGTTTCTTCGTCAACCCCACCACGGAGTATCTCAGCGGCGGGCCGACGAAGGTGGAGTTTGTCTGCCACCGCGACACGACCGGGCCGTTTTATTATCCCTGCATTTTGAACTACTGGCGCAGCAGCCACTATGGCGGCAGTTCGGCGGACGTGGCCCAGGGGGAGCATTGGACGAAGACCATCGGACCGTTTCTCATCTACTGCAATGCGGGCAGCGATCCGATGGGCCTCTGGCGCGATGCCCAGGCCCAGCAGGTCAAGGAAGCCGCCAAGTGGCCGTACGACTGGGTCAATGGGGTGGATTATCCGCATAAGAGCGAGCGCGCCACGGTCTCCGGCCAGTTGGTATTGACGGACCCGCTGATGCCGGCTGCCAAAATGTCCAATGTGCGCGTGGGCCTGACGCACCCGGACTACCATATCACCACTGGCCGTGCGGCGGCGACGAACAGCCCCGCCGACATCACCTGGATGACAGACGCCAAGAATTACGAATACTGGGCACGAGGCGGTGAAGACGGCAGCTTTGCAGTGCCCAACGTGCGCGCCGGCCACTATACACTCCATGCCATTGCCGACGGCGTGTTGGGCGAATTTGCCAAGGCTGATGTCACAGTCGAGGCGGGCAAGCCCTTGGATTTGGGCAAGCTGGTGTGGACGCCGGTGCGTCGCGGCCGACAGGTATGGGAGGTCGGCATTCCCAACCGTAACGGGACGGAGTTCGCCAAAGGCAACGACTACTTCCACGACGGCATGGCGCTGGTTTACCGCGATATGTTCCCGAACGATGTGAACTTTGTCATCGGCAAGAGCGACTTTCGCAAGGACTGGTTTTATGAGCATGTACCCCACGTGGAGGACGCCAATGCGCGGCCCAACAGCATTGCTGGCGGCGGTGCGAGCACGGGTCGCGCCAACCCGTGGAGCATCACCTGGGACATGGCGAATGCCCCTCAGGGACGGGCGGTGCTGCGCGTGGCCCTCGCAGGTGGCAGCGTGTCCGGCGGCAACCGCATCCCCGTCACCGTCAACGGCCAGCCAGTGGCGCCCATTATCGTGGCGGGCGATTCCACGGTGGGCCGCAACGGCATCCAAGGGCTGTGGTATGAGCGCGAGGTGGCATTTCCCGCCTCCTTGCTGAAGGCCGGGACCAATACCGTGACACTTACCGTGCCGGCCGGCGGCCAAACGAACGGCGTGGTCTATGATTATTTGCGTCTGGAACTCGATGAATCCGCCCCGCCCCCTGCCACCGGAAACTAAACTCCGTCTTATGAAAACCCGCCTTGCCATTGTCTATTTCCTCCTGGGGGCCGCCACGGCTGCTGCCGCCGATGCTCCGCCGCCGGGATTCAAATTCCAATTTGCCCCCGGCAAGGCGGCGCCGGGTTTCACCCTCGTGAAGCCGGATGCCATTTACAGCAAGGAGGCGAGCTACGGTTTTGAACCGGGCGCCAACCTCACGGCGGTGGATCGGGGTGGGGACAATCCACTCCATGCAGGCTTTGTCACCAGCGGCAATCTCTTCAAGTTTTCCGTGGCGGTGCCCGAGGGCAATTACAAGGTGACGGTCACCCTGGGTGATGTGAAGGAGGAATCCACCACCACCGTCAAGGCCGAGGCGCGACGGCTCATGCTCGAGCGCCTTTACACCGCTCCCGGCCATTTCGAAACCCGATCTTTTTATGTCAGCGTGCGCAACCCCGTCCTGCCCGATGGCACCAAGATCAAGCTCGACGTGCAGGAGGTGGATGCCAACGGCCAACTCATTACTCCGACCTGGGACGACAAGCTGACTCTCCAATTCAGCGATGCCAAGCCGGCGCTCTGTGCGGTGGAAATCGAGCCCGCGGAAAAGCCCGTCACCTTGTTCCTTGCCAGCGACTCAACCGTCACCGACCAGCGCGGCGAGCCCTATGGCACCTGGGGGCAGATGCTGCCGCGCTGGTTCAAACCACCCGTGGTGGTGGCGAACTTTGCTGAATCGGGCGAAACGGCCAAGGCCTTCCGCCGCGAACACCGTTGGGATAAAATCATGAGCGCGCTGAAGCCCGGCGATTATGTTTTAATGCAATTCGGCACCAATGACCTGAATAAAACCGGCCACAATGCCATCTGGCCGACGGATGACCATGAAGGCGACTGGCCCAACACGTATGTGGAGGGCGAGGATTACAAGAGTCTGCTCAAGCAGTACGCCGCCGAGGTCAAAGCCAAGGGTGGCATCCCTATCATCGTATCCCCCATGACGAAGATTGACCGGGCCACGGGGGCGATCAATGCCGCCGGGTTGCGCAACTACCCGAAAGACGCCATTGATGCGGCCAAGGAAAGCGGCTGCGCCTACATTGACCTTAATGCGATGAGTGTCGCGGTATGGACGGCACTCGGGCCACTGGCTCCGCGCGGGACGGTGGACGGCCTGCATTCCAACACCTATGGCGGCTATTTGCTCTCGCGCTGCATTGTGGAAGGAATGAAGCAGAACAAATTTGAGGTGGTGAAGTATCTGGTGGAGGATGCCGGCGTGTTTGACCCGCAGCATCCCCAGCCGCTGCCCGATGATTTTAAAATCCCGCTGGAGCCTTCGGCCCGTGGAGGCGGCCGGGGCCGGGGTGGCTTGGGCGCCGGGCGCGGTGCGCCCGCAGCCCCAGCGGCAGGCACGGCCACGGCGCGCGGAAGCAACTAGGAAAGACGCGCGATTTTTTGAGAATCACGCCCGAGCGGGCTGGTCCGAAAGTTTCCACAAACCGGCGAGCAGCAACCCCAGGGCGATGAGCACCAGCCAGGCCCCCCAGGCCACCGGCTGCCCGGCGGGCACGGCGGCGATTTTCAGCGACAGATCAGCGTTGGGATTGACCAAGAGGGATTGGGTGAAGTCGTAAACCTGGCCGCGTTCCGGCAGGGTAGCGTGGATGGCGACGGGGTGGGGCAGCGTGTCGGCCTGCTGCATGACGAGGCTGTGCGCCAGCGCGGCCAGCACGGCGTTTTCCTCCGCGCCATTGGCACCGAGCACCTTGCGCGCTTCCTGGTCGGTGAAGCTCAACAGTTCCGTCTGGCTCAACACCGGGTTGGCTAGGGATGAATTTTGGGCATTGCCACCGTTGATGGCGATGTTGTTGGAGTTGCCGAAGACATTGACGACATTGTTCAGCGTGACCATGGCCTGCGTCTCGCGCAGATTTTGCCACTGGACGCGCACGTCTTCATTGAGCGAGGAGTCCTTTTCTGAAATCTGGTAGGCATTGCTGAACAAATCGCGGGCCTGCACCTGCCGGCCTTGTTGGAGGAGCTGGGTGCCCAGCTGGCGGAAGTTTTCCGCCTTGGCGTTCTGGGCGCTGATGCGGGAATTGCCGCTGGCGAGATAATCATTGAGGGTGGGCCAATCGCCTGGAGGGGGATTGGCGTCCAGGGATTTTTGCCAGGGGCCGCCCCAGCTGCCGACTTTCCATGACTCGGGCAGGTAAAGCCGCCAGGAGATGTTTTGGAGCGGCAAATCAATGCGGGGGCCGGCCAGGTTTGCCAGGCCGGCGGCTGCGGGCACTTTCTGCTGGTAGAGGAATTCGACGGTGGTGGCCTCGCTGGGCACGGGGTTGGGTTCGAGTGGCAGCATCACATCGCCGGGATTAGCGGCACTGGCCAGACTGGGTGCCACGCCTTTGTCGTTCACAAAGGCGAACCAGAACTTGCTGTCGGCGGGCAGCTGCACGTGGAGGTAGCGTTTGTCGCCGGGGTGAAGATGGATGGTGACAGCGGTGAGCAACTGGCCGTCGGGCGAGACGAGGGAGCGCATGGCCACGGATTCCACGCGCGCTGGCAGCACCTCGGCGGCGTCGTGGCGCACGACATTGAGCGGCAGGGTGAAGGCGGGCTCCACGGCGCGGAAGGTCTGGCTCGGCGCGCTGCCGTCAAAATCCCGGCGCAGATTGGAGGGCACCGACTCCCAGTCCGCGGGCTGGAGCATGGGCGAGGTGGTGGCGAGGCGCGCTTCCAGGCGGCTGCGCGTGCGCACATCCACATAGCCTCGCTGCAGATCGACCCCGAGTGCGAGCAGCCCGTTGACAGTAACTTTGTTGTCTGCCCCGACGGCGGGTAATTGGTAAGTGATGGCCAGATTCAATTCTCCGATGGAGCGGCGTTGCAGCCGCACCAGCCATTGGCTGGCTTGGCCCTCAATGGGCGCCGAATCGCTCACCTGCGCGCCGGTGATGCGCACGCCCGTGGCGTCCGCCGGCACTTGCAGGCGCAATTCGCGCACGCCCGCATTGTCGATTTGGTAATGCAGGTTGGCGCGTACTTCAGTGGAGCCGTCGCGCACGGTCACGTCCTGCAATGTATCCACCTGAATGTGCGGGGGCACCTTGTCGATGTTAAGAGCCAGCGACCAGTCGCTTTGCAGCAGGCGGAAGACCAGCGCATTGGAAATGGTGAGTCCGGCGTCTTTGGGGTCAATTTGGGTGAGGTTGTTGCGGGTGCTTACCTGCGGGCGCAGGCCGAGTTCGGGCAGCAGCACGAGCTGCCCGGTTTGCTTGCCGGCTTCGGTGATGAGCAGGTGGGGCACAGCCCAGTTGGTGCGCGCCGCCAGGCCCGGGCTGCTCAAGGTGATGTCAAATGCGGCATTGCCCAGTGTCTTGCCTTTGAGATTGAGCGTGATGACACGGTTGCCGCCGGTGGTAGATTCTGTCCACTGGCTCAATTGGTCGCCGCTGAGCGACTCGAGCTCAAAACCTGCCGGGAGCGCGAAACTTAATTTGAAAATGCCCGCACGGGTGATGGCGACATTGAGGTGCGCTGCCAGCAGCACGCGGTCCTCGCCGAGGGAGAGGCGTTGCAAGGAATCGACGCGGACATCCGGTTCCACGGCGAGCGCCTCGGCCTTGAGGCTGGGAGGCTCAGCCCCATAGTGGTAGGCGCGGCGCACGGTGTAGGGATTGCCTTGGGGTGCGGCGACGCGGACGAGGCCGGCTGGAAAGTCATCCAAGTTCACTCCGGAAAGATTTTCCGGCGTCACTGTGCCGAGCTCGACTTCCGAGCCGGTGGCCGTGGCCAGCAAGCCGGAATCAGCCGTCGCACCGTCGAGGCGGATGGGGGTCAGTGTGGCGGTGTAGGGCAGGGTGGAGGTGGAGGCCTGCGAATGGATGCTGACATCAAACGCGGTTTTGCGCGCGGGTTCGAAGTAGGCATGGAGTTTGCGCTGATCGGGGTCGAAGCGCCAGGAAACCAACCCTTCGGCCGTCATGGCGGAGATGGTCAGGTTCTGCGGTACACTGAACACCAATTCCTTGATTTCACCTTGGGCGAGGTTGACATGCACCTGGTGGGTGCCATCCACCAAGCCGGCGGCCGGGGCAAAGAGCTGCCGCCAGTCGGCGTAATATACCGGCTTTTCGGCGCTCAAATCACGCGCCCGGGGTGACCAGCGCAGCAGCGGCGAGACATCCGGGGCAAAACTCGCCATTACCCGCGGTTTGCCCTCGGCTCCGGTCGTGGTGCGGAGTGCGACGGCAGCTTCCGAGCGCGCGGCGAGATCGGCGCGCGCCAGGTCGAGCGTCACCTGGTTCACCAGTCCGCCTGGCGTGGGCAGGACGACTCCGGCATCGCCATTGGGCGCTTCGCCGGCAAGCACTTCATAATTGAAGGAGATTTGATAAGTGCCGGCGTCGCTGGCGGAAAGGAGATAGCCATTGCCGGCGGGGTCCTGGGCGAGCGTCAGATGGGCCGGGTCGCCTTTATACGCGGT
This sequence comes from Verrucomicrobiota bacterium, assembly GCA_048497935.1. GTDB lineage: Bacteria > Verrucomicrobiota > Verrucomicrobiia > Opitutales > JABDGR01 > JABDGR01. The sequence goes on along the minus strand of JBEHYY010000029.1, from coordinate 3,788 downwards.
AAGCACCGCCGGCGTGCGCAGGAGCATGATTTGCCCGCCTTTTTCGGCGCGCCAGCTCAACGCGGCCTGCATCCGCACATAGCCCTCCTGCACACTGCCAGTTTGCGTAAGGGAGAGCACCAAGCCCGGTTTGGGCGCCGGGGCGGGCGCATCAGCCGCATGAACTTTCGGCGTGCCTGCCAGCCCGAGGCAGAGGATTAATCCCGCGGTAACCGCGGCCGCTTGGGCGGGCGGCGCGGCAGGTACGGAAGGCCCTTTCAACTTCCACAACCCCCGAACGCCGGCGACGGCAAGCCCCAGCGCTAGCAGCAAGCAGAACCATAAGGGACCGAGCGGCAAACCCAGCGCCCCGGCGAGAATCAACACCCAAGAGACCGCACACCAAGCCACGCCGCGCCCGCCCAACCAGCCTAACAAGGCACCCACCGCCCCAGGGAGGATCAACCAGGCGAGCATTTCGACATGATAGGCAGGTGGACTTTTGGGTGCCGCCACATTGGCAAAAGTGTACGACAAGGCATGGCCAGCCTCCGTCACCGGAATGGAAAGATGCAGGCTGGCCCCCGCCGCCAGCAGATCCGTGGCGTGCTGGGCCAGAAGGCCAAAGTGAAGCAACTGGATAACGCCGTAAGCGGATAAGGCCAGCCCGGCGAGCCCGCCAAGCATCCGCACCGCAACCGCGCGACCACGCACCACGCGCAGCACGATCACACCGAGGAATGCGCTGACCAATCCAAGGTAAAAGGATGGACGCACACCTTCGCTGACAGGAACAATGATGGGCTCCGGCGACAAGAAAGGGCCGTCCGTGATGGTTGTTGCCAGCCAGCCCAGCCCGGTGACGCGCGGGTTTTCCACCACCGGCGCATTATCCTGCGTGTGCAGCACCCGGTCATTATCCGCCGACAAATTCCAATCGGTGACGAGCACAGCCGCTTGCAGCACGGGCGCGGCCAAGGTCACTTCCGCGGCATCCTTGGCGGCGGCAGTGTACTTTAATTCCACCAGCACAGGCGCATTCGGATCGCCCTTGCGGGGGAGGGGGACGAGGAGCGATTGCGCACCGGCGGCATCTTTGTCCGCCACGGGAACGACGGTATTGTTCGCGACGGTGACCGACCACAACGTGGATTTCGCCGGCAGGCTGAGGCGTAAAAAGTCGTGTCCTTTGCTTTTGAGCACATAGCGCGCCGTGGTGATGACTTCGCCGGTGGCGGAGACATGGGTATCCAGCTCTCCGATATCAACCACTTGGTCCACGGTGCTGCCCGCGGCGAGCGGTTGCAGCTGCAAAGTCGCCTCAAAAGGCCGGGCGGGGTATTGATAGCAGGCGAGAATGGGGGCATCGCAGAGCAGGCGATATTCGGCCGGGATTTCCGCGGCCTCGAGGCGGGTCATCTCGGGGGAGATTTTGGCCGGAGTGACGGTGAAGGGATGGCTGCTGGCGATGAGGACGTGGCCCTGCTCCGTCTGCACATCCAGCGGGCGCATCCCGGTGAAGGCCAGCGAGTCGCCTGTCGCTTTGAACGGCAGTTCATAGGTGGCGAGCATTGTGTACGCGCCGGAGACCGGATGGTCGAGGTGCACTTCGTACACGTCGCCGTTCTGGGTCACGTCGCGCTTGTAGCGTCCGGTGAATTCCACATTGCGGTAGCCACCGGTATTTTGCAGACGGATGACATTCACCGGCGCGCCGGCGATGTTGAGGTTCAGCACCGTGCTGCCCAAGGCCATTTCCCCGCCGAGGGAGAAAATATGCAGCGCATCCGCCTGCACGCTGGCGGCCAGGTGCTCGACCCGGAAGGCGGCGCTCCACGGTTCCTCATGGAAGCGCCAGGCTGCTTGTAGATTATCGAGTTTGAGCGGGAAGGACGCCGTGGCGTCGGCCAGGTTGGCGCCAATATTCGTTGGCGTCAGGCGCAGGCTGGCATCGCTGGTGACGCCGACAAATCCGCGGCCGCTTTTGGCATCAACCACAGTCAGCGGCGGCACCGTCCAGTCGGCCGGGGCGGGAATCGCAGCCCCCGCGGCGGTTGGAGTCGCATTGCGCTCCAGGCGCAGGCGCACGACCTGACGGCCGATGAGTGGCTGGCTGAACACCAGACGCAGTTGCGCGCGCCCATTGGCGGCGGGGGTGACAAAGCGGTCCGCGAGATTGGGTGCATTCAGAGCGGCAATGGCCCAGTCGGCGGGCACCAGTAGCGTGAGCTCGCGCAGCGGGGCCTCGCGGATGTCGAGGTTGATTTCCGCCTGCACGTTGGTGTCCGTCTCGCCCAAATGGTAAACGATGATGCTGTCGGTGGTGAATTCCGGTGTCACATTGTCGCCCTTGATGGCGTAAGTATAGCCGGCGTCGGCAAAGCGGTACGCAAAGGCCTGGGTGGAGGGCGCGGCGTTGGGCGGGCGGGCCACGGGGAATTGCTCGGGTGCGATTTGGGAAAGGCCGCTGGCGTTTTGAACCTCGAGGCGCACCGCGCCTTCGTTTTGCACGCGCAGCCATCCGCCAAAGCTGGAGGCGCCCACCGGGGACACCCGCGGCGGCGTGGCCGTGGCCGGCAGTTTGGGCAAAGGGGTTTCCAATTGCACCGTGAGCAGATAGTCGCCCGTCTGCGGGGCATTGAGCTTCACCGACAATCGGCGGGTGCCGGGCTTGTCGCCGGGCGTGGTGGTGGGGGTCAGGGTGCCTTGACCGTCCACCCGCGTGACTTCGCCTTCGCCGGCAATATCGAGGTCGATATTCTCCAGCTTGCCCTGCAGCACGTGGAAAATAATCTGGTTGGTCTGCCGGAGGATACCGGGCCCGAAGGTGTTCACCACCGCGCCTTCCGCGGAGAAAAAGAGTTTCCCAGCGGTGGCAGGCGGCACGTCCTTCCAGCGCAATTGCACATGGCCGGAGCCGGGCAAATTGGCGGTGATGCGGCCATCCTTGCGCACGGCTTGCGAGGCGTCGGGCAGCTCCACCTTGGCGTCCGCGGGCCAGCCCTCGAGCACGATTTGCCGGATGTTCGCCGCGGCGGGGATGAAATCCACATTTTTCCATCCGTCGGCCTCGCGCACATTGGCGCGGAAGGGCAGCTTCACGGCGAGGCTGCTCCAGGTATCGGTTTTCAAAATGATGTCACTGCCGCGAACATTAAGCAGGGGCGCCAAGGCGTCGGGCACGGAAATCGGACTTACCTGACCGGAGAGAAGGACGATTTCGCCCGCGGCTTTGGGTGCATGGGCCGTGGCGCGCAACTGGAAGGTCACCTCTCCGTCGGCGTATGTGCCGGTGAGCACATAGTCGTCAAGTGTGATGACGGTGGCGGAGCCGGGCCCTGGGCCACTCGAAGTCGTGCAACTGCAAAGCAATGATAGAAAAGCAGACAATAAGATACACAAACGCTTGGATGTATTCATGGCAGTGGCGGGTTTAGTTGCCGGCGAGGGCGGCGGCAGCGGAGAGGGTTTCGGCGAGGGCGGCGGGACGCGCGTCCGAGCCAAAGGCTTCGGGCACGCCGCGCAGGAGGTTGAGCAATACACGCGGCGTAACCCCGGTGGCATACGGGCTTTGCTGCAGGTATTCGGCGAAATAGCCGGCCACCGCGGCGAGGCGCAGGGCGGGCGCGGCCTGGTCAAAGGCCGGGGGCAGGCCGTTGTACTGGATCGTCCAGCTGATTTCGTGGTAGTTGGTGGTGCCGGGGTCGCGGTAGCGGGCGCGGGCCACGCCGATGGGGCCGACCCCGGCGGGGTCGATGGCGAGGTTGTAGAGCGCGGTGCCCTGGTCAGCGGCCGCCAGCTCGGCGGCG
>JBEHYY010000028.1:0-50774 GCA_048497935.1 Verrucomicrobiota bacterium | reverse complement strand
TTTCCAGACTGTCGCGCAACACCCACAGCAACGGCGTGTCCGCCTCCACATTCACCGTCTTCTCAACTCCATTTACATTCAATTGGTAGGTGGCCATGGGGGTAAAAGGGTAAGCAGCAAGGGTTCTCCCAAAGCCAGGGCCTGTCAAGCGTGGATGGGGCGGTTGCGTTCGCGCAGTGGGCGGGCATTGCGGCCGGACATAACGGCCTGGATTTCCGACAACACAGCCAACGCCACGGCAGCCGGTCCATCGCCACCCAAGTCCAAGCCGACGGGGGCGTGCAGTTTGGTCAACATTTTGGCGGAAATTTTGACATTGGCCGCCTTCAATTCCTTCAGCATTCTTTTGGCACGGGTTTTGGGGCCAAGCAATCCCAAGTAGGGCAATTCTTTCGGCAATAAAAGCCTAAGAATCTCGAGGTCATCGTAATAACGATGCGTCATGATGACGGCGACCGTCCAAGGATCAAAGGCGAGACAGCCAGCCTCACTCGGCTGGAGAATAGTGACTTTATCCGCTTCCGGGAACCGGAAAGATGAAGCCCGGGCCGGGCGGGCGTCCGCCAGCTCGACCCACCAGCCGATTTTGCGGGCCAGGCTGACCATGGGGTGCGCATCGTCGCCTGCGCCGAAAACGAGCAGACGGACGGGCGGCACCACTTCATCTAAAAAAACCTTGGTTTTGGCCGGCAGACGCTTGGGCAAGTCAGCCACCCCATGCGTGCCCAACCCAGCGGACCCCGGCGCTTCCCAGACGACCTTGAGCTGTGTCGTCTGACGGGCGGCCAGATTCTCGCGCAGGCGTTTTGCCCACATCGGATGAGGGGGCAGCCGCTCAATCAAAATGCGCACCACCCCATCGCAACCTGTGCCAGTGCCCCAGACCAAATCATTTTCATCCGCCGTATTATAGACGGCCACTTGGGGCTGGCCGTTTTGAATTACCTCCCGCGCGCGCTCAATAACATCCGATTCCAGACAGCCACCACTAATAGAGCCCAGGCTGGCGCCCTCGGCATCAATCAACAACCGCGCCCCCACCCGGCGGTAGGACGAGCCCTCGACACTCACCAATGTGGCCAGTGCCCGGGGGCTGGCCGAGTTTTGCTCCAACTGGCGCAGAATGGCTTGCAACTCGTGCATCTGGCAGGCGGCAAGAAGGCTATTGGGCCGCGGGTTTGGGCGCGGCTGCCGGTTGATAGGCCGGAATGGCCTTGCCCTTGTCATTCAGGGCATCAACCAGCGGTTTGATATTCAGGGCCTTGATGCCGGCGACAAACATCTCGGCATTGGCGACGGCGCCAAGGGTCGTCGTATGCAGATTATCGGCGTTGTAAAGCGGGCGCACGGCGTCCTGGCCAAGCTTCTGATAATAATCGCTGATGATGTTGGTATGGTCGAGCAGAGGCGTCTTCTCCTGCTCGGCAACCTGGCGGGCAAACGCGACGTTGCTGCCCGCGCGGCCGAAGTTGCCATTGTTCCAGCGGTTGTAAACGGTGCTTGTCATCATCACCGGAATGGCGCCTTTGGCCCGCGCTTCGGTAATATACTTGCGCGCATACCAGCCGTAGGTGTGCACGACCTCGACCTTGCCGTCGGCGCGGGTGACCTCCTGGCTTTGCTCGCCGATGCCGCCCAACTCCGGCCGGCCATTGGGGTTGGTGATGTCGTTGCCCGTGCCGTCGTTATGGCCGAATTGGATGAAAACGATGTCGCCCGGCTTGAGACCCGCGACCACATTATCCCACCGGCCCTCGTAGGTGAAGCTGCGGAAAGAACGGCCACCAATGGCGGGATTGACCAGGTTGACTTTGGAAGTGTCAAAATAATCAACCAGCAAGGCAGCCCACCCCCGGTGCGCGGGGTCGCCAGTCTGCGCCGTGGAATCGCCCACGACGACGAGCGAAGGCAGGTCGGCTTTGACGCCGGTGAAATTATTGGGCGTCCAAGGGCCCGCATCGCGCGGAACGGTGGCGACGGGGGCCGCAGCCGGTGGCGCCACCGGGGCGCGCACCAGGCGCAAATTGGAATACTTGTCGAAAATCTGTTTGGTGTCGGGGTTTTGCTGCTCAATCACCGCGCGGAATGCGCGATTGACGACCTCGGCCTCGCTTGCATTAAGCGGGGCACCCGAGGCGGCGGGAGAGGCAGGCGCAGCATTCTGGCCAAAAACAGGAACCAGCAACTGAGTCAACAAACCCAGGGAAAGAATAATTTTTTTGTTCATGGATTTTAAAAATGTGTGGCGCGTTTTGCGGGTTATTTGGCCGCAGGAGGCTCGGGGTGCAGGTGCTCTTCCAGGAATTTGTAGTAGATATCCCAGTTGATGGAGGCATGGCCACCGTTATTCAAGTAAAACGCGAGGTCGTTGCCCACGAACTCAGAAGTGACCGGAGATTGATCCGGCGTGCGATCGAGGCCTTTCTTTCCAAACAGCTGATAAACAGGGGTGGCCGCGATGGCCGCGAGGTATTCCCCCTTCGGGTCGGACCAATTGTCCTGGTTCGCGGTGTGCAGCAGGAGCGGGCGCGGCGCCATGGCGGCAACCAGCAGATTGGTGTCCATGGGGGATTGCTCCGGATGCGCCGCGTATTTGGCGTAGTTGGCAGCAAACTGGTACGGGTAGCGCGTGGGCGCGACGAGGTGCGCGATGGTTTCGCCATAATTGCGCCGGGCCAGCGCCGCACCGCCTTCACCACCGCTACAGGCGATGACCACGGCGATGCGCGGGTCGTTCACGCCAGCCCACAAGACTGTCTTGCCCAGGCGCGAGCCACCGGTGATGGCCACGCGCTTGGCGTCCACCTCCTTGTCTGTTTCCAAATAATCCACCACGCGGCTGATGCTCCAGGCCCAGGCGCCAATGGCGCCCCATTCATCCGCGGCCGGTTTGGTCTGGCCCGGAGCCAGCGCAAGTTTGCGGACAATGTTCACATTGGGGTTGAGCGTGGGACCTTCGATGTCAGTCTCCACGTCGCCCTTGGGCAAAGTCGCATAACCGATGCCCTTGGAAAGCAGCGTGACAATGGAGGCGACGGGTGCCCCCCCAATCGGGATAGTGGCCGGAGCGGGTGGCGGCACCAAGGCCAGGCTGGGATATTTGCGGAGAATTTCCGCCGCCTGGGGATTTTCCTTGGCGATCAACTGGCGGACAGCGCTATTAACCGAGTCAGTCTCCTTCTCATCAGGCGGCGTGGCATTGCCAAACTGGATGCCCACCAGCACCGGCACAGGCTTGGTGGCATTAACAGGAGTATAAAGAGTCACATGGATACCCGGGCCAGCAGGGCTGCCCATATGGCCGACCAAGGTCTTCATAACAGCCACCCCACCCAAGGCCGCACGATCGATGCTGGTGACCTCCCAAAACACCTTGGGCGCAGTTGCCGGCACTTTGCCATAAACCTCGGATTCAAAAAATTTCACGATCTCCGGACGGCGCAGGTTATTCCAAGTGGCCGCATCCTTGACCGGTTGGCCGTTCAACAGCGTGAAAGGATCGGGGAGCGGAAAGTTGCCAACCTTGGCCTCGGTGTTATTGACTGGAATACCCGCGACGACGCTATCGGGCGTATCATTAACCTGGGCGCGGACCGAACAAGCAAGGAGCAACCCGGCGCAAACCATCACGGAAAAAGCCAAGGGAGTATTTGTTTTCATGGAATGGATTGATTGACGGAGATTAAGTCTTTGCCCAAAGCGGGTACAGCCATGGACAAAGCACGGGAATATGCTTGATGACTTCATCCGCCGAGGGGGATGGCGGGAAGGAGTCTCCTTTCATGGGGGTGAATGGAGCGGACGGGGGACATTACTCCAAACCCATCCCGCCCAAGGCTCAAGCCTCAAGTGGATGGAATTTTGCAAAGATAAAACCGTTGTCACTCGTGGAGGCAGCCTGTAAGCCATTCGCGCATGTCCATGCTGCTTGGTCTTGATGTGGGGTCATCGTCAGTCATCGCCGGTCTTTTGCGCGGCCCCAAAGTGCTCGCGCAGTCTCCCCGGCAATCCTTCCCCACTCGCTTTACGGGGCCCCGCGCCGAAGTGGATCCCGCCGAACTGCTGGCGGCCATCCGCCGCGCCATCCTGGCACTGGGACCTCGCGTGAAGCAGGTGGATGCCGTGGTCCCGGCGGTGATGGCGGCCACCTGGGTGGCCATGGATGCCCAAGGGCGCCCGCTGACGCCGATCGTCACGCATCAGGACCGCCGCAGCGTGGCCGAGGCGCACCTGCTGGAAGACCGCCTCGGCTTGAAGCGCCATTTGAATATCTGCGGATGTCGGCCTTTCCCGGGTGGCATCAGTTCCACGACCTGGGCATGGTATCTCCGCCATGAACCTGGCCGGCTTAAACGCGCGGACTTGGTGGGCCATATCAGCACATTCATCCTGCGGCAAATGGCCGGGGTTCGCGTGGTTGATCCGTCCAATGCATCATTCACGGGTCTTTACAACACGCTCAAACTCAGTGGCTGGAGCAAAGAGCTTTGCGCCAACGCGGGCATCAACCCAGCCCAACTGCCCGACATTCTCGACAGTGATTGCATTGCCGGACGCATCACCCCCGAGGCGGCCAGCCAGTATGGCCTGCGCAGCGGCACGCCGATACTGGCGGGCATCATCGACGGCAGCACGGGGATGCTGCTGGCCGGGGCCAAGACGGGGCAGTTGTTCAATGTCGTCGGCTCCACGGATGTGCTGGCCTTGTGCACCGACAAACCACGGCCGCACCCGCAACTGCTGACCCGCGCGCTGGGCGTACAGGGCAAATGGCTGCAAGTCAGCACCCTGGCCGCCGTGGCCTCGTCACTCTATTGGGCACGCGCGCAATTTTTCCCGGAAATTTCCGTGGAAGACTTCCCCGCCCTGCTGCACCGCTTGAGCAAGCAAGGCCCGCAAGCCGCCGGCACCGTGCGTTTTGAACCTTATCTGGCGGGTGAGCGCGTGAACATCGACCAACGACAGGGCGTGTTTTCGGGCCTGACCTTGGCCACCACGCGCACCCAGATGCTTTCTGCGATGATTGAGAGCCTCGTCCACTCCAGCGCGGCACGGTTGCCGCTGCTCAAAGGCACGGGGACCCCGATGTTGCGCAACGTCGCCATCTCTGGTGGGGCCGACCGCATCGACCACATCATGCACCGCGATTGGCCGGGCCGCTGGCGCTTTTCCGCGCTAGCCGAGGCCACCTTGCGCGGCTTGGGCACCCTGACCCCGCGGGAGCCGTGAAGACTAGGCTGGTTAGCCGCTACTGGACGCGCTCGACCTTGCCAACGAGGAAGATATAGGACATCGCACCGGCAAAAGCCACGCAACCAACGAATGCGAGGCCAGGGGCAAAATCATTGTCCTTGATCAACCAGCCGATGATTTTGGGCACGGCCATGGGCGCAAGATTACCGATGCAGTTGAAGACGCCGCCCGTCAGCCCCAGCAGGCGCGCCGGGGCCAGGGCCGAGACCATCGCCCAGGCGATCGAAGACAGCCCGGCGCCAAAAAATGCGAGGCACATGAAGAAAATAACCGCGTTTTGGCTGTCCACAAAATTGGCGCCAATGATCGTGGTGGACAACAGGAGGCCGATAATAATGGGCAGCTTGCGCGCCACAGTGGCGGACACCCCGCGCTTCAGCATATAATCAGAAATGAAACCCGAGCAGAGGACACCAATGAACGCGGCGAGGAACGGATAGGTGGTGACGTGGCCAGCCTTGACAAAGTCCAGATGGCGGAAGTTGGTCAGGTAGTCCACAAACCAAGTGAGAAAAAACCACTGTGTCGAGTTGATGGCGAACTGGCCAAGATAGATACCCCAGAGCTTGCGCCGGCTGAGGACGATGCCCAGATCCGCCCAGGAGATTTTTTTTGCCGGAGCCTTGGCCGAACCAATGTCCACCAGGCCGCCCCCGGAGCGGATGAGATCCAACTCCGCGGCGTTGACCCGACGGGACTGGGAGGGATCCCGATAGAGGAAATACCAAACCACGGCCCAAGCCAGCCCAAGCGCGCCCGTCAGGAAGAAAACGGAATTCCAGCCATACTTCGACTGCGTGTCAGTAAGCCGGGGCAGCAAAAACGCGGGTCCGAGGTATTGGCCGGCGGTATAGAAGGCAATGGCGAAAGCACGCTCGTTATCAGGAAACCAGCTCGTGACGATGCGATTACAGATGCTGTAAGTCGGCGCTTCGAACACCCCCAGCGCCAGGCGCAGCGCGATGAGGCCGGAGAGCGTGGCGGCAAACCCCTGCAACACGGTGGCCACCGACCAGAGCCCGCAGACGAGGGCAAACAGGAGTTGCGGGCGCACGCGGTCCACCAGCCAGCCAGAGGGAATCTGGGCAATGACATAAGCCATGCCAAAAGCCGCCAGCAGATTGGCCTTCTGATCCTTATCCAGGTTAAATGTCTTTTGCAGATCAACGATGGCGCCGGTGAGATTGACACGGTCGAGATACGTGATGACCACCGTGAAGAAAAGCATCACGAGCAACCAGCGGCGTTGATTAGTGGGCTGCATGGATCACTCCGGGCTGAGCGGGAATTTGACGGCCTTGCGGTCGCGGGTGGCGCGGTAAATGGCGGTGAATAGTTCCACTGTGCGGCGGCCGTCGAGACCGGTGACGGCCGGCTGGCGCTTTTCCCGGATGGCAAGCAGGAACTCCTGGATTTGGAGCTTGTGAAAATAGTCCATGGGTGCGACAGACTGGAACAATTCCGCATCCTCCGCCTTCCACTTTGGCAGCAGGGCTTCCTCGCCGCGCACCGTCCAAATGTCGTTAAAGGGCGCCTCGATGGTCTTGGTCACCCCGGCGATGAACATGGCGCCGCCGTCCGTCTGGACGCCCAGTGAAATGCCATTCGAGCCATGCACGGAGACGCGCGCATTAATGGCGGGATTCTGGCTGTTGCTCAGGATGATGTTGCCCAGCGCGCCGTTTTTGAAGCGGACAACCGCGACGGCGGTGTCCTCCACTTCGATATAGGGATGGTTGAGGTTCGCCCAATAGCCAAAAACCTCCTCCACCTCGCCCATGTACCACAGCAAAAGGTCTAGCTGGTGGGGGGCCTGATTGACCATGACGCCGCCGCCTTCGCCCTTCCAACTGCCGCGCCAGGGGTCGCTTTTATAATAGGCCTCATCGCGCCAGCCAAACATGGTGGCCGTGCCGAGAACAGGACGCTCGATCTTGCCCTGGTCAATGGCCTGGCGGATGCGCTGGCACGGCGGGTAGAAACGCCGCTGGCACAAGGTGCCCAGCAAAGCCCCGCCCTTTTGCGCGGCAGCGAGCATCGCATCGCAATCCTCCAACGTGGAGGCCAAGGGCTTCTCCACCAAAACGTGCACGCCAGCGCGGGCGGCAGCAATTGTCGGTCCGGCGTGTTCCGGGTGCGGGGTGCAGATGCAGACGGCGTCGAGCTTCTCCTTGGCGACCATTTCCGCCACGTCGGCGTAGGGCGTGACGCCGTAAACCTCGGCAAAAGGCTGGGCCTTCGCCATGCTGCGGCCGCAAACGGCCACAAATTCGGATTCCGGAAGGCTGGCCAGCGCGCGGGCGTGGGTATGGCCCACTTTGCCGCAGCCGATGACGGCCGTGCGTAATTTTTGCATAAGCGAGGGGTAAAAAAAATCAGGGTTTGAGCAGCACCTTCATGAGGCCTTTTTCGCCGGCGTGCAGCCGGTTGAACCACTGGGCGCCCTCAGCCAAGGGCGGCGTGGCGCTGATGAAATCCGTCACGTTGATCTGGCCGCTGGCAATCAAATCCAGGCACTTCGGATATTCGCCGGCGGAAGCACAGGTGCCGATCAGGGTAAGCTGGCGGGTGACCACGGCCTGGAGAGGCATATCCACCTGGGGTTTGAGATTGCCCACAAGTGTGATGGTGCCGCCCTTACGGACACAGTCCACAGCGGTCTTCAAGGGGCCCGTCAAGCCCACCACCTCAAACGCCGCATCCGCGCCGCGCTTGTCGGTCATGGCCTGGATCTGGGCGGGCAAATCCTTGGTATCGGCCTTGAAGGTGGCGGTGGCGCCCAGTTTGCGCGCGAGTTGCAGGCGTTCCTCGTCAAGGTCGATGGCGATAATTTGCGCACAACCGGCCACGCGCAAAGCCTGCACCACAAGCAGGCCGATCATGCCCGTACCAACGACAACGGCATTCGCCTTCGGCGGCAGGGGCGTGCGCTCAATGGCGTGGACCGCCACCGACACTGCTTCAACCATGGCAGCCTGCTCAAAAGTGATTTTCTCGGGCAGGCGGTAGAGAATCCGCTGGGGCACGGCCACATATTCGGCAAAAGCGCCCTGGCGGCGATAGTCGCCGCAGGATACGCCCAGCACCTGCCGGTTCTCGCAGAGATTCACCTCGCCGCGCTTACAGTACCAGCACTCGCCGCAATACACGGTCGAATCCATGGTGATGCGGTCGCCCACCTTCCACTGGGTGACGCCGGGGCCGACGGCGGCAATTTCGCCGGCGGCTTCGTGGCCCATGACCAGCGGCGGGATGCGCCGGCCCGTGCTGCCGTCCATGCCATGCACATCGCTGCCGCAAATGCCGCAGGCGCGCACCCGCACCAGGACTTCGCCTGGCTGCAAGGAGGGTTGGGGTAAATCTTCGATGGCGAACTTCTTATATTCCTGGAGGACCAAGGCCTTCATAATAAAGGGATGATTAGCTTGGAATATTGCGCTGACGACAAGCGCAATCTCCGCCTGGCTCAACGTTTCTGCCCCGGCGCAACCACCAGCGCCACCCGCAAGCCCAGGATATTGCCGGTAAACCCGGGGTCATAATCGCGATAGGCAGAGCGGCAATAGGCTTCCCCATAATACCAACTACCGCCGCGCAGGACATGGAATTTGCCCGCGGCGGGTCCGGCCCAGTCCTTCACGGAACCGCCGGGATATTTGCCGTACCAGTCGAGGCACCACTGATAGACATTGCCCGACATATCATAGAAGCCCCAAGCGTTGGGCTGCTTGGTGGCGACAGGATGCGTGGTACCGCCGCTATTGTCGCCGTACCAGGACATTTCCGCCGGTTCACCCGTGTAGGCACCGGTGGAGCCCGCCCGGCAGGCGTACTCCCACTGCGCTTCCGTCGGGAGGGTGATCGTGTAGCCGGAAGGCAAAAGACCGGCAGCGCGCTCCTGAGCGGCAAGTTTTTGGCAAAAGGCCATCGCCTCATCCCAAGAGACGTTCTCCACGGGCGCATCAAGTCCTGCCTTCTTAAATTCACTTGGGTTCACGCCCATGATTGCGGTGTATTGCCCCTGGGTGATGTCCGTGGCCGCGAGGAAAAAATCCTGGGTCAACGCCACCTCGGTTTGCGGGCCTTCGTCATCACCCCGCTCGGCTTCATCCAGCGGGCTGCCCATCAGGAAAGTGCCAGCCGGAATTAGAATAAACCTGATGCCAAACTTGCCAGCCAGATGGGAAAGCAGTCCCGCCAGCTCAGTCGGAACCGGCTTGGCTGGAAGTGCGGGCAATACCTTGGGCGGCAGCGGCGGTGGCGGGGCGGAAGAAACACCGACATCGCCAGCCGCAGGGGCTGTCGCAGGCAGCCCAGCGCAACCGGCTAAAAGCAAAGCCAGCGCCAAGCTCAGACAACGAAACGGCATCCGCTTAGGTGAGGGACAATTTGCCCGTGCTGTCGCCCAGTTTTTCAATCGAGGCGCCGGTATGCTCGAGCATGGAGAGCCAGAGATTGTTGATGGGCACACCCGTGGCATCGAGATGGCGGCCAGTAACGATGGAGTTGCCGCCCTTGCCGAGAAGAATGAGGGGCAGATTGTCGTGATTGTGGCGGTTGCCGTCGCTATTGCCGCTGCCGTAGGAGATGAGGGAGTTATCGAGGATGGAGCCGTTGCCCTCCTTGATGCTATCCAGCTTATCAAGCATATAGCTGAAGAGCGACAAGTGGTAGGCGTTGATCTTGGCCAACAGCGCCATCTTTTCCGGGCTGTTCATATGGTGCGAGGTGCCATGGTGGGGCACATTGGCATCCGCCCAGGGGTATTGCTGGTTGCTGCCCTCATCGGCAAAGGGGAAGGTGATGACGCGGGTGAGGTCGGCTTGGAAGGCCAGCACCATCATATCGATCATCAGCTTGCAGTGCGTGGGGTATTCCGTGCTCGAAGTGGAGATGCCAACCTTTTTCTCCGTGCTGGAGTCATAGGGAGCGTCCGGCCGCACAGCGCCTTCCGGCAGCGGCGGCGGGGGCTCATTCTTGGCCTTTTCCAAGCGCAGCTCAATTTCGCGCACAGAAGTCAGATACTCGTCGAGTTTATCGCGATCATTGGCCGCCAAGCGCTTCTGCACCCGGTTGGCGTCATTGAGGACGAAGTCCAGAATGCTCTTATTATCGCGTTCGCGCAGGGCGCGAGCCTCGGGGGTCTCGCCCGGAAGGCCATTGGAGAACATACGGTCAAAGACGGACTGGGGGTCCACGTCCTTGGTGACCGGGGTGGTCTCATTGCGCCAGGAAAGGTTGTGCGAATAAGCGAGGGGGTAGCCACTGTCGGTGCTGGCTTTCTTGCCGTCTTCAATACCCAGCTCCAGGGAGGGGAATTTGGTGGCTTGGCCAATTTTGGCCGCGGCGGCCTGGTCAGCGGAAACACCCAGATGAATGCCACCCGACTTGCGAGGCTGCGCGCCCGTGAGGTAAGCGGAATTGGCGCGGGCGTGGTCGCCCGGGGTGTCGCCGTTGGGGTTGGCCTTGTCGCAAACCAAGCCGCTGATCACCGTCATCTTGCTGCGAAATTTTGCCAGTGTATTCAACGTGGGCGTGAGCTGGTAGTCGGCACCACAGGTGGCCGGCGTCCAGTTCTGCATATCGATGCCATTGGGGACATAGACCCAGGCAACGCGGCGGGGGCCGGCGGCAGCTGTCGCCACCGCGGAGGAGGTGATGGCGGCGAAGGAGCGGCTGGGAAGGAGGGACTCCAGAAACGGCAAAGCCATGGCAGTGCCAAGGCCGCGTAAAACCGTGCGACGGGACAGATGATGGGGGTTCATGTTTGGTCTCCTGGTTCAACTCCGCGCCGTTTGAGGAAGGCGTCACTATGCACGATGGCTTTGATCAACGCGGAAAATTTATCATCATTCTTCTGCATGGTCGAGAGGATACTATCGACCGTGCGCTTGTCATAGGGCTCCACCACCCGGCCCAGGGAATAGGCCAGCATCTTGCTGGCCAGGCAACGGCGGAACTGTTCCTTGGACGCCATGAGGGCCTCCTTCATCTGGACAGCGCCGTCAAACTTCGTGCCGTCAGGGAAAGAGCCGGTGGCGTCAATGGGGTCATCATTGGTGTCCTTGGTGCGCCAGGCGCCAGTGACATCAAAGTTCTCCAGGCTGAAGCCAATGGCGTCCATGCGCTCATGGCAGGAGGCGCACGTGGGGTTGGCGCGGTGCTGCTCCATGCGCTGCTTCAAGGTGCCATGCAGTTCGGCCTCCTTGCCCTCCTCCAGCTTGGGCACATTGGCCGGGGGCGGGGGTGGCGCGGAGTCGAGCAGGTTTTCGAGCACCCATTTGCCGCGCTGAACCGGGGAGGTGCGGTTGTTATAAGAAGTGATGGCGAGAATGCTGGCTTGGGTGACCAGGCCGCCGCGGGGCGAATCCTTAGGGAAGGTGACGCGTTCAAAATCCTTTTCGCCATCCTTAAAGGTCAGCCCCTCGATGCCATAGAGCTTGGCCAGCGGTTCGTTGACGAAGGTGTAATCGGCGTTGATAAAATCGAGCACGCTGCGGTCCTCATCCTTGATGCTGGAGAAAAAGAGCTTCGTTTCCTTGAGCATGGCGGGCTTCAGCGCGGGGTTGAAGTCCTTGAATTTTTCGGCATCGGGGTTGACGTCATCCACCTTGCGCAGCTGGAGCCATTGGACGGCAAAATTATCCAGCATCGCCTGGGACTTGGGGTCCTTGAGCATACGAGTGACCTGGGCGTCCAAGTTGGCGTGCAGCTGGCCTTTCGCCGCCAGCTGGAACAGCTCGTCGTCCGGCATGGAGCTCCAGAGGAAATAGGACAGGCGGGAAGCCAGCTCGTAATCATTCAGCGCATGCACATTGCCCGCCTCGCCGGGCTGGGGGTCCTGCTCAACCCGGAACAGGAAATTCGTGTTCAGCAGCACCGCCTGCAACGCCACGGTGACGCTTTTCTCAAAAGGACGGTCGGGGGCATCAATTGAATTGAACAAAGCCATGAGGCCTTTCACCTCATCCTCCGTCACCGGACGGCGGTAGGCGCGGGTGGCAAACGTACGGATGATTTTTTCCGCCGCCTCCGCGCGGGTTAATGACGGAGACGGGCGCGCCAACATCACGGCATGGTAACTGGGCGGCATGCGCTCGGGCATATCCACCGGGTTGGTAAACAAAGGGCCTTCAATCTTAAAGCTGGTGACGCCGAGCAATGTCGAATTGGCGACAATCGGCTGGGGGCCAACCGGGCCGCGGCCACGGCCGCCGCCACCAACCCGGGCGGCACCGGCGCCTTGGGCACCACGGACGGCAGGAGCCGCCGCCGCGCCGCCGTCAGCCGGCGCAGTGGCAGGGTCAGCCGCCGGAGCGGCAGCCACCACTACGGGAGCCGCCGCCGCGGGAGCGGCAACCACTTCCGGAGATTCCGGCGCGGGCTCGGCAGCCTTGGCGGCCAAAGCCGCCTTAAAATCATCCACGGAGGCACCATTCCGGAACGACAGATAAATGCGATGTTTGCCGGCCGTGACATGGAACTGGGGCGAGGCGTATTCACCCGGAGCATTCGCGCGCGCGGTGACATTCAAGGCGGCGCGTTCGGCCATGACCGGCTTGTCATCAACAAAGAACATCACCTTGGCGCCGGGAGCCTGGCCGCCGCGGGCCGCGGCAACATTGCTGCTCGCGTAGCCTTTGAGGCTGAAAATGTAATCGCCTTCCTTGGGGAAATCATAGTCGGCATAGAGATTACCGTAGTGCTGAAGGGTGCGCCCAAAATTCAACGGAGCCGGCGGACCAGCGGCACCACGCCCACCACGGTTGTTACCCCCGTTACCGCCGCCTGCAAAAGCGGCCGGAGGGGGCGCCACGGGAGCGGGAGGCTCATCCTTTGGAATGTCGCTATCGAGCGCCGTAACATTGTCCCATGATTTGACGGGCGGTGAAACTGAAGGGTCGGTATAGACGGCTTTGGTGAGCGTCAGCCCGGCGGCCTTGATGTATTTCTCAAAAAGAACCGGGGCGATGGTCAGCATATCCCCATTGTTGTCGAAACCATAACCGGCATCGTCGGCCGGGAAGGTCTCGGACGGATGATAGTCATCCTGGGCGGTGAAGCCAAACAGGTCGCGGATCGTATTGTCATATTCCGCGCGGTTGAGGCGGTGGATGGTAACCCGGCCGGGGTTCACAGGGCCGTCGTTATAAAATTTGTCGGTGTAGGTATTAATCCAAGCCACGACCGGGCGGTATTCATCCTCCGTGGGATGCGCCTGATCCTTGGGCGGCATCTTCCGACTGTTGAGCATCTTGAGGGCTTTTTCCAAATTGGGTATGTTCTTGGCAAGAGAAGCCTCGTCGCGAATCAGCTTGAGGTTCACCTCCGCCTCCGGGCCATCGTCGCCATGGCATTCGTAACAATGGGCCTCGAAAAATGGCTGCACCGTCTTTTGGTAAGTCGCCCAAGTCACCAACGGGGGGGTGGCGGCGGGTTTGGCAGCGTCAGCCGCCGGCTTGGGAGGCGGAGGCATATTGCCCGCCTCAGCGGGAAGCAGAATAAACAAGCCGGCAAACAAAAGCGCGGCAAGTGACATAAAGCGGGGGCCGACATGGCAATAGCCGAGCATACGCCTTAACGACGTAATGCCCTTGACGACCAGCAAGCGGGGCAGGCTGCGGTTGAACACGGGTAAAAACTTGGGGTGTAGTTATCGATATAAAACCAAAAGATTAATGACAAGTTGCAAAAATAACCATCCCACAGCTGGTTTTATCCACGCCGCGAGGGGAAATTTCTTGTATCAGCAATGACCTGAAATATAGTGCCTCCCACCCCATGGGTATTCTGCATCTGGCAGAGGCCCGCCCCATTCTCAGGATGTTGCTGGCGCGAGACTGACCTCAGCCTCGCGCCAAGCCTACGGTTGATTTGAGCCCCTCTTACCCCCATGAAATTGCACTTCTCTAAATCATTCATTATCGGCGCCTTCTGGACTGCGGCCAGCGTGCTGCCCGCCTTGGGTGCCGCTGACCCGGCAGCAGACAACCAGCCCGCGGCTTTTCAAACTGAGGAGATACCCAATGCCGCCCGTACAGCAGCCCCCCGAGGAGGAAATGCCGGGCGTGGGGGAGTGCAGGCAAACTATGTGGCTGAACTGACCCCGGAGCAATTGGCCGAGCTGCATACCAAGCTGGATGCGTTGAATGCGGCCATCAAAGCGCTCAAGGAAGCCAAAGCCGATGACGACCTGGTGGTAGATGCGGAGTCCTGCGCCTGGATTGTCGAAACCACGCTGCGCATCCCCAATGCCTATGGCGACGCCGATGCGCTGATGAGCCCTTACAACAAATGCGTCTCGCTGCTTGAAACGGGCCTGCGCCGCGCACAACAGATCAAGGACGGCACCGCCGCCTGGCCGCAATTGAAAGGCCGCGTCAACCGCGGCTACCGCTCGGCCGTCGATGGCACGGCGCAGCCCTACCACGTCACCATCCCGGCCTCCTACGATCCGGCAAAACCCATCGCCTTGTACGTTTACCTCCACGGCATGAGCCACTACGTGCCCGACATGGGTTGGGACTGGGCCGGCGGTGCGGACCGCGCGGGCACGGCGGGCGGCAGCGGCAACTACATCCGGGTGGAGATGTTTGGCCGGGGCAACAACTCTTTCCGCTGGGCGGGCGAAACGGACGTGCTCGAGGCCCTGGCCTCCGTGCGCAAGCGCTACAATATCGACCCCAAACGCATCCTCCTGGCCGGCTTTTCAATGGGCGGCGCGGGCTCGTGGCAAATCGGCCTGCATAACCCGGATTTGTTTTGCGGACTGGAAATCGACGCCGGCGTCATCGGCAACCGTTTGAACCTGGACGGCCTGAGCTCCGCGCAAAAGGCCGCCACGGCCACCTATGGCATCATGATCCCCCAGGCAATCAATGTCTATGACGTGCCGCTCGTGGGTTATGCAGGCGCCAATGACGCCCAATTGGCGGCCTCCAAGAGCATCCGCGCCCAACTGGAGCGCGAGGGCTTCCACTTCAACGACCTCAGCCAAGTGCACGCCCGCGGCACGGATATCAATGCGATCTTCCTCGCCAATCCCGGCCAAGGCCATTCCCACGCCACCGGGGAAACCCTGCGCCTGATTGACGATTTCAGCGCGCACAACTTTGAGCGTGGCAGCGTCACCTACAATCACATCCGCTTCGCGACCTACACCACGCGCTACAATAAAAATTTCTGGGTGACCATCGATGGTCTGGAGCACCACTTTGACCGCGCTGACGTGGATGCCACCCGCGATACCGCCAAGGCAAACTACACGATCAAGACCAACAATATTTCCCGCCTGCTGCTTGCCGAGGCAAGCGACGCCAGGAAAATTTCCATCGACGGCGACACTCTCGACGTGCAAGGGGCCTCCACCCTGCTGCTGGTCCGGGCCGGGGGCCACTGGCGGCAAGGCGACCCCGCGGCCGATGCCGGGCTGCGCAAGCAGCACAACCTGCAAGGCCCGGTGAATGACGCGTTTTTTGACGCCTTCCTCTGCGTCAAGCCCACGGGCACGCCCTTCAACGCCATCGCCGATGAGCGCGGCCTGCAAGAGCTCGACCGTTTTGCGAAAATGTTCACCCGCGATTACTGCGGCGACGCCCGCACCAAGGCAGATACCGCCGTCACGGCCGAAGACATTGCCAACAACAATCTCATCCTCTTTGGCGACCCCGGCAGCAATAGGATCCTGGCGCAGATTGCCGACAAATTGCCCATCAAATGGACAAAGGACTCCATTACCGTCGGGGATAAGACTTACTCCGCCGCGGACCATGTGCCGGTCCTTATCTACCCCAATCCGCTTAATCCGAAGCATTACGTCGTCATCAATACGGGCTTGGTTTCCGGCGGCAATAGCGCTGGCGGCCTGGGCACAGGTTATGGCGATTATGCGGTGCTGACGCTGACCAAATCCGGCGATGGCCAGTTTTCCAGCAGCGTGGCCGCAGATGGCGTCTTTAATGAAGCATGGCAGTTGCCTACCTCTCCCTAATTGATATTTATCGCAAGCATCCATGGCCTCCGACTCCACCCTTCCCGCCACCGCCGCAAGCCCGGCCAAACCAACCGCGTCCGCCAGCGCCACCACCACGGCCAAACCTGGTACCGGCGCCATGCCCCCGGCGTCAAGCGGCGGCACAGCCCAGCCGGGCTCCGCCACGGCCTTGGTGCCGCCGGAACGGACAATGATCTTCCCTGCTGAGCGGGCCGCGGCATTTGTGCGCGCTTCGTGTTTTGTGACGCCGGAAGGCATCACCGATTATTGGACACCCACGCCCAAAGATTTGGAAGGCGTGGAAGCCAGCCTCGAAAAATATGTGGAAGCGCAAGGGCGTGCCCACCGTGCCAGTTGGGCGAAGGAATACCGCCAAGTCGCCGGGCTTAACTTCGGCAAGGAACGGTTTCTGCTCTTCAGCTACTTCACGCAGGACCTTTCACCCGCCGGCATCAAGCTCTCCACCGCAATCGACCCCAAGTACGACGCCGACCGCTGGAAAAAAGAACCGTTCTATATGAACGATGGCGGCGACGACTACTTCCGCACGTTATACGACGTGCAAAAGAAGCAGTTCACGTGGTACGAACACAACGCGGACGCCTGATCCAACCTGTTACTTGGCAGCCGGGACAGCCTTGGCGGGTTTCAGATACCCCTTGAAAGTCATCCAATCGGCCAGGCGCGCCGGCCAAGTTGCATGGGGGCCGGGACTGGGACGAATGCCGTAACCATGGCCGCCTTCGCTAAACACGTGAAGCTCGGCTGATACGCCGGCCTTTTTCAACGCGAGGTAGAGATACACGGCGTTTTCCGAGCCATTGCGGTCATCGTTGGAAATGGCGAGGAACGTTGGCGGTGTATCCTTGGAGACTTGCACATCCTCCGTCAGCGAAGGTGTGGCGGCATTGCGCGGCACGATGCCACCCGGATAAATCAATGCGACGAAATCCGGCCGGATGTCGGCCTTGTCCATATCGTCCACCGGTTCGTAGGAGCGTTTGGCAAAGGTTGTCTCCAAATCCGCCCCCATCTGTCCGCCCGCGGAAAAACCGATGACGCCCACGCGCTTCGGGTCAATGCCCCACTCCGCCGCCTTGGAACGGATGATGCTCATTGAGCGTTCAGCGTCCTGCAATGCGGCCATATAGCGCGGCATACCTTCGCGGTTGGGAATCCGGTATTTCAACACAAAGGCGCTCACACCAATGGAGTTGAGCCAGGTCGCAACGCTGGCGCCTTCGTCTGCCATGGAGAGTTGATAGAAACCACCGCCCGGACAAATCAACATGGCGGCACCGGTGTCCTTGTCCTTGGCCGGACGATAAACAGCGAGGGTCGGTGTCGCCACGGTGCCGGTAAGGAGGTTGCCAGCCTTCCATTGCTCGTCGGCCTTCAAGTTGGCCTTGTCACCGGGCGGCGTGCCGGGCCAGACATTCATTGTTTGCTGCGGCTCGGGGATACCCGTCTGCGCCGTGAGGAGGGAAACGCTTGCGCAAAAGACAACCAACCAATGAGAGAAGCGGTTTTTCATGGGGTAAAGATGGGGTTACTAAAAAAACTCGCCTATTTTGCCGGGGTGTAGCCCTGCCAGACCCACTCGAGCGCCTCCGGCAATGTTTGCGCGACGACCTTGGTGTCCACATGGCCGGCGCCGACTGCGTAGATGAATTGATAATGATAGCCCCGGGCCTTCAGCACATTGGTCATGTGGATGTTCGCCACGACCCAGTTGCGGAAACCAGCAGAGGAGCTGGTGGCCCCGTTGTCGTTCTGGCCAACCTCCATCCACAAGCGGATCGGCTTGGGGTCGGTTTTCATGATAAGGTTCTCGTGGTATTCCCACGCCCCGTGCGGGTAGGTCGGCGGATTAGGGGCCTGCGCCGTGTAGGTGCCCGAGTAGGTGATGACGCGGTGGTACCATTCCGGGTGGAACCACGCCATGGAAAAGGCCACCGCGCCGCCGGAACTGCCACCCATGGCCGCACGGGCGTCCGGGTTTTTGTTCAAGGTGATGCCCGCTTCCTTCTCCGCGCGAGGTAAAATCTCTGCCTCGATGAATTCCGCATACTTGCCGGACACCGTATCGTACTCCAGGCCGCGTTCGCTGCCCGGGCCGTCGCCGCCGCCGTGGGGAATCATGATAGCAGCCATGGCCGGTAGGCGCTTATCCGCAATCATGTTATCCAAAATCGTGCTCAACTGGTTGTTTTTGGCCGTGGCAGCATCGTGCATGACGATGAAGGGCAGCGGTGTTTTGGCATCGTACTGGGCAGGAACATACACTGTTACTGTGCGCGCGGGCAGTTCACCCCGCAGACCGGTGTTGGGGTAAAATTTGCTATCAGATGCCTGCAACGTAAATTGGACCTGCTTGCCCTTGGCAACGCCCTCCCTGGGTGTCTGCTCCGGGGCGTTGGCATACGGTGGCTCGATGCGGAAATCGCCTTCGCCAGCGCCGGGCTTGAAAAGTGGCAACGTGGCGAGCTTGGCAATCTCGACCTTGTCGGTTTCGGTCAATGGCGCGCCACCCCGGCCGCCACGGCCGCCCCGCCCGCTGGAGGCACTGGCTGATGCGGAAGCCGAAGCCGCCGCTGGAGCAGCACTGGCAGAAGCGGAAGCACTGGCAGCCGACGCAGCCTCTGCGCCGTGAAGCACTTGAGCGCCAGCCATTAAACCAACCATCATTGCGCCAAACATCGGATTCCACTTTTTCATCAGCATAGGATTTAGGGGATTAAGGGTATCTTGAAAAGGGAGACAAACACCTCGCAGGATGTCCACCATAAATAAGTCCGGCCCAGGATGGGCTTGGCCTATTTCCCTTACCCCGATGTGTTGACCGGTAAGGCCGGCCTACTTCTTGGCGAGAGCCTTCCGGCCCGCCTCGAGCGTGGCGATGATGGCATCCGGGTCGTACACACAGCCTGTCCACGTCCCGCCGGCGACCAACTGCAAGGCAGCCCACAGGCGTGTGTCCTCCGGATACGCTGGATGCGGTGCGAGGTCAGGCCGTGAAGAGCGGGCGGCAAGAATTTTGGCGCCCTCCTCAGGAGAAAAGCGCCGAGCGCCCTCGCCCACCAAATCGATGCTGCCCTCGGCGCGGTTGCGGTCGATGCTGATGCGGATCGTGTCGCCTTCGAGCACCTTGCCAATGGGTCCGCCCGCAAGGCCTTCCGGCCCGATGTGGCCGATGCACGCGCCGGTGGATACGCCGGAAAAACGGGCATCTGTCAGCAAGGCGACTTCCTTGCCAAAAGGAAGATTCTTCAAGGCCACGGTGACCTGGTAGGTTTCCATCATACCCGTGCCCATGGGACCAATGCCCGTCAGCACGACGACGTCGCCCGGTTTGATGAGATTTTTTTTGATGGCTGCAATGGCATCCATCTCCGACACAAACACCCGGGCCGGACCCTCCTTGCGGTACACGCCATCGGCATCGACCACGGAGGGGTCGATGGAGGTGGCTTTGACCACAGAGCCGTCGGGCGAAAGATTGCCACGCGGAAACGCCAAGGTGCCGGTGAGGCCGCGTTTTTTGGCCTGCTCCGGGGGGAGAATGACTTCATCCGGGTGCACGCCATCCTGTTCGAATAAAATTTCGCGGAAGCGGCGGCGACGCTCGGAACCCTCCCACTCGTTCAGGTTTTCATCCACAGTCTTGCCGGAAACGGTCAGTGCTTTTGTCTCCAGCAAGCCCAGACGGCGCAGGTGCAGCATCACTTCTGGCACGGCGCCGGCCAGGAACACACGCACCGTCGGATGATGCACCGGCCCATTGGGCAGCACGCTGACGATGCGCGGCACCCGGCGGTTGATGTCCTTCCACATTTCCACATCGGGCAGCTTCAGGCCCGCGGCGTGGGCGATGGCGGGAATATGGAGCAGCAAATTAGTCGAGCCCCCAAAGGCGGCGTGCACCACCATGGCATTGCGAATACTGGCGTCGGTTAATATATCGCGCATGGCCAGCTTGCGCTCCTTCAATTGATGCAAGGCGCGGGCGGAACTCCGAGCGAGCTCCGTCCACACCGGCTGGCCGGAGGGCGCGAGCGCCGAATGCGGCAAAGACATACCCAGCGCCTCGCCCACCACTTGCGAGGTGGCAGCCGTGCCCAGAAACTGGCAACCCCCACCGGGCGTGGCGCAGGCGCGACAACCCAGCTCGGCCGCCTCCATGAGCGACACAAAGCCCAAGGCGTAGCGGGTGCCCAAGGATTGCGTGGCACCGGCATCTTCGCCGACGGTGGGCGGCAGTGTCACCCCACCCGGGACGATGACGCCCGGCAAATCGCGCAGGCCGGCGAGCGCCATCATCATGGCAGGGAGCCCCTTGTCACAAGTGGCCACACCCAACACACCCGCCCGCAAGGGCAGCGAGCGGGCCATGCGGCGAAAGACCACTGCGGCATCGTTACGGTACGGCAGACTGTCGAACATACCGACGGTGCCCTGAGTGCGCCCATCGCAGGGATCGGAGCAATAGGCGGCAAAAGGGATGGTCTGCAGACGGCGGAATTCATCGGCGGCAGCCTGAACGAGCAGACCAATCTCCCAATGGCCGGTGTGGTAGCCCAGCGCGATGGGCTTGCCATCGGGGGCGCGCAGCCCGCCTTGGGTGCTGAGGATGAGAAACTGGGTGCGGCCCGTCTCGCCCGCGGCCCAGCCCATGGCGGCATTCTGGCTCATGCCAAAGATATCGCCGCTGGGGCGGTGGATGAGAATCTCCCCGGTTAACGGCAAGCTGCCGGCCGGGCCGCTGGCTTTGGTTTGAATCTGGTAAATATCAGGAGAAACAGGCTCGCTCATGACGCCATTGAAGCAGGCCTAAAATGGAAAACAATGGCAAATCCTCTAGACGCGCATCGCCGGGCCTGTTAAACACTGGTTTCCCCATTTACCCCATGGAGCAAAAACGCTGGCTGCGCATCATCCCCATTACGCTGATCATGTACACGATCGCGTATATTGACCGCACCAATGTATCCCTGAGCCTGGACCCTTCCATCTCGACGATGATGAAGGATCTCCTGATGGATGATAAAATGAAGGGGGAAGCGGGCGGCATCTTCTTTTTTGGCTATATGCTGCTGCAAATCCCGGGCGGCATCCTGGCCTCGCGTTGGAGCTCGCGCAAAGTCATCAGCCTGTGCCTGGTCTTCTGGGGATTGTTTGCCGTGGCTTGCGCCTACACCAGCACGTTCCGGCAATTTGAGGCGATGCGTTTCATGCTCGGCTTTGCCGAAGGCGCCGTCTTCCCGGCCACAGCGGTGCTGCTGACCCAATGGTTCCCACGGCTGGAGCGCGCCCGGGCCAACTCCTACTTTTTCCTCTGCCAACCCTTGGCCGTAGCCGCGAGCGCACCCGTCACCGGCACTCTCCTGGGCCATTATGGCTGGCGAAGCACCCTGATTATCGAAGGCATCCTTCCCTTTGTGTGGCTGCCGATCTGGTGGTTCTGCATCCGCGACCATCCCCGCGAGGCCAAGTGGATATCCACCGGGGAGCGGCAATACCTGGAAGAGACGCTCCATAAGGAAGCGGCCCAGGCGGAACCACCCCAGCCTATTTCCCTGTCGGCGCGGCTATTGCACCCCTCCATCTTTGCGATGGTGGCGCTCTACTTCCTGCATAATTGCGCGGCCTACGGTTGCATGAATTTCTTCACCGACACCATGAAGACCAAAACCTTCAGCGGTTTTGAAAAAGGCGTGCTGCTGGCGTTGCCCTATGTGCTGACCTCATTCCTCATGGTGCTTAATTCCTGGCATTCGGACAAGACGGGCGAACGGCGTGGCCATGTCGCCATCGCTTACTTTCTGGCCGGACTCAGTCTTATCTTCAGCGTGCTCACGCGTGAGAATTTCTGGGTGTCCTACTTCTTCCTCTGCTTTGCGATTCCGGGCCCGTTTGTGGCGATGTGCCCGTTCTGGACCATTCCGGCGGAGACAATGCCCAAGGCTGTCCTCGGCCTGATTTTTGGCATGGTGAACGCCTTTGGCAACCTGGGCGGCTTTTTTGGCCCCTACCTGGTCGGCTGGATGAGCAAGGAATACAACAGCACGGCCACCCCCTTCATCGCTTTGGGTATTGGAATGCTGATCTGCGCAGGCCTGGCCTATGCCCTGCCGAAAGCCAAGGTTCATATACCCGCCTAATTTCCCTCCTTCGCTCACATGAAACTATGCCGCTACCGCAACAAGTCGGAAGAAATCCGCCTTGGACTTGTCATCAACGGATTGCTCCACGATCTCACCCCGGCGGGCATCACCCAGCTTTCCCCCTTGCTGGAAAGCGACGACCCCGTTGGCCTGCTGAAAAAAGCGGAAGCCGAAGGCCTGCCGAGGCTGAACTGGGCCGAGGTAAAAATCTGCGCGCCCGTTGAACACCAGGAAGTGTGGGCCGCCGGCGTCACCTACTTGCGCAGCAAAAAGGCGCGCATGGAGGAGTCGGACTTCAGCGCCTCCGCCTACGACCGGGTGTACGAGGCGCCACGCCCGGAAATATTCTTCAAATCCCTGGCGGAAAAAGTGGTCGCCCCTGGCGAGCAAGTGGGCATCCGCCGGGATGCGACGTGGAATGTGCCCGAGCCGGAACTGGCCCTCGTGTTCAATTCCCGCGGACGCATCGTGGGCTGCACCATCGGCAATGACATGAGCTCGCGCGATATTGAAGGTGAAAATCTTTTGTACCTACCCCAGGCCAAGACCTATCACCGCTCCTGCGCGCTGGGGCCGTGGATTGTGCTGGGGATGGACGAGGCGGCGGCACGGGACTGGAAGGTCAAAATCGCCATCCGCCGCGAAGGCGCGTCCGTATTCTCGGGTGAAACATCCATCGGGCAGATCAAACGGCGCTTTGAGGAGCTGGCCGGGTATTTGTTCCGCAGCCAAGTCTTTCCCCATGGCGCGGTGCTGCTGACCGGCACCGGGGTCGTGCCGCCGGATGGCTTTACCCTACAAGAGGCCGATGACATTGAAATCGAAATCTCGGGTATCGGCACCCTCCGCAACCCGGTAACCGTCGTCTAATCAAAATATTTTTCCATGAAACTCCAGGACAAGATCTGTCTCATCACCGGCGGCACCAAGGGCATCGGCGCGGCCACCGCAATCCATTTCGCCCAACAGGGCGCCCATATCGCCCTCGTGGCGCGCACTTGGGATGACGAAGCCAAACAGACCTGCCGGGCGATCGAAGCATTGGGCCGCCAGGCGTTTTTCATCACCGCAGATTTGGGCAAGCCAGCGGAAGCAACCCGCTGCGTGGAAGAAACGGTGAAGAAATTTGGCGCACTCGATGTGCTGGTGCACTCGGCAGGCGGAGCCGTCAATGGCGGCCTGCTGGGGCTGACCAGCGAGGCCTGGATGGCGGCCTTTGATGTCCATGTGCACGCCATCTTCCATCTCTGCCGCGCGGCGGTGCCCCACATGAAGAAACGCTCCGAAAGTGCCATCATGCTGATCTCCTCGGCCGCCGGCCTGCGCGGCATCAAGAGCAATATCGCCTATCAGGTGGTCAAAGGCGCGCTGCCGCAAATGACCCGTGCGCTCGCCTTTGAGTTCGCCGACAACAACATCCGCGTCAACTGCGTGGCGCCAGGCGTCATCCGCACCGCCTTCCATGCCTCCATGACACCGGAGGCCAAGAAGCATAATTTGGACAACCGCATTCCCCTGCACCGCGAAGGCACACCCGAGCAAGTGGCCGAACTCATCGGCACCTTGGTGACGAATGATTTCATCACCGGGGAGACGGTGGCCATTGATGGCGGCATCACGATGCGGATAGCGTGAGCCGCCGCCTCTCGAGCACCACTCCCGGCTCTTGCCGCAGGCTAGACCGTTGACAGGCGGCCGGTGGAATCGCCAAACCGCTCGACATTAGGCACGCCCATGCGGTCGAGCATGCTGAGGTAGAGATTCGCAATCGGCAATGAGCCGTACTTGGTGTAGCGCCCCGGCGTCAGCGTGCCGCCGCCGCCGCCCGCCAGGATGACCGGCAGGTTTTGGTGGTTGTGGCGGTTGCCGTCGGCGATGCCCGTGGCATACACGATCATCGAATTATGAAGGAGGGACTGGCCGTCCACGTCCTTGGTGGCTTCCATTTTCTCCAGGAAGTAGCCAAGCTGGGTGACATACCACTTTTCGATGATGCAAGTCTTGGCAACCAAGTCCTGGTCGTTGTGATGGTGCGTGCAGAAATGGTGGCCCTCGGGCACGCCAATATCCGCAAAGCTGCGGTTGTTGCCGTCGCCGGCGAACATGAAGGAAGCCACGCGGGTATTATCCGTCTGGAAGGCCAGCACAAGCATATCGAGGTTCAGGCGCAGGTAGTCCTCAAATTTTTCCGGGATACCGGCAGGAGTGTCCACACCCGGGTCCTTCAGCTTGCCGGCAAAACTCTCAGCCCGCTGGATGCGCTGTTCGATTTCACGCACGCTGGTCAGGTATTCATCCAATTTCTGGTTGTCGCGCACCGAAAGGGAGCGGCCGACGCTGCGGGTCTCGCTGGCCACGAAATCCAGGACGGAGCGTTGCTGCGCCTGGCGCATCAGCATACTTTGCTGGCGTTCCGCAGGCGTGTGACCGGCGCCAAAGAGGCGTTCAAAAAGGAAACGTGGGTTGGTCTCCGGCACCAAGGGCGTGGTGGGCGAACTCCAGGAAACGTTTTTCTGGTAAATGCAGGCGTACCCGGAATCACAGTCGCCGGCGTTTTGAACGATGTCACAAGACATCTGCAACGAAGGGAAGGGGGTCAAATGCCCCATGTATTGGGCCGCCACCTGGTCCACCGAAATACCGGCACGGTAGTCAGCCCCCTTGGTCTTTTTGCAGCGGACAGATGTCAGCAAGGTGCCGCCGCCGCGTCCATGGTCGCCCGGGCCATCGGGACCGGGGTTGGCGGAGTCGTCATTCAAGCCGCCGAGCACCTGGAACTTATCCTGGATGCCGGTGAGGGATGCCATCGTCTCATTCAATTCAAAGTCTTCGCCCTCGCCGGAAGGGAACCAATTGGCGGGATGGCAACCATTGGCAAAAGTAAGAAACGCCATGCGCAAGGGAGCACCCGTGGCTGTGGTGGCAGCCGCACCTGCGGCAGGGGCGGTGGCCGCCGTGGCCGCCAGCAACCCGCGCGGCATGAGCGACTCCAACGCGGGGAGAGCCAAGCAGACGCCGAGGCCACGCAGGAACTTGCGGCGTTCCAGGCTGAGATGCCGTGCTTGGGAGGGGTCACCCGGGTGTTGAGGGGAGGTCATGGGGCGGAGGGATTGGGGGTTAACGAGGCAACGGTCTTGGCGGCATCCGGCGAAGGCTGGAGGCGTTCTTCCTGAAAGGCGGCGGAGTCAACAATACCCATCAACATGGCGGAGAAACGTCCGTCGTTCTTTTTAATGTTTTCGACGATTTTGTCAATTGTCGGAACATCGTAATACTCCGGGCCGCGGCCCAAAGCGTAGGTCAGCATCTTTTGGGTCAGGCAGAAATAAAACTCATCCAAATGCTGGGTGGCGAGAATGTGCTTCAAGTCACGCACGTCCTTGAAAGACTCGCCGGTGACCAGCTTGCCGGTGGCGTCAATCGGCTGGCCCATGTCCGTGGTACGCCAGCTGGCCATGCCGCTGAAATTCTCCATCGCCAGGCCCAGCGGATCCATGCGGTCATGGCAGGAGGAGCAGTTGGGGTCGGCGCGGTGGAGCGCAAGAATCTCGCGCTGGGAAGGCGTGTGGTCGGCAATGTCCTTGCCCGCCTCATCCAAGCTCGGAATGTTGGGCGGCGGCGGCGGGGCCGGCGCATCGAGGATGTTTTCCAAAATCCATTTGCCGCGCTTGACCGGAGAGGTGCGCGTGGGGTTGGAAGTGACCATCAGGACGCTGCCGAGGGTCAAAATCCCACCCCGCCAATCGCCGGGGTTAAGCTCGACCTTGCGCATGTCATTGCCCTGGAAATTAGCGGCATATCCGTCGGCGTTGTAACGATAATAGAAGTTGGCCAGGGTGGAGTTGAGGAAGATGTAGTTGCTCTCCAGGAACTCGCTCATGCTGCGGTCGCTGCGCATCACATAGCTGAAATAGGCCTGGGCTTCCTTATTCAACGCGCTGCGCTGGTCGATTGTGAGATCGTAATTGGCCGGCGAGTCAAAGTCCTCGCGCGAGAAGATTTCCCGCGCGTTGATCGAAACGGTCTTAATGGCGCGGGACTGCAACCACTGACCGGAAAAGTTCTTGGCAAAGGCATCGGCCCGAGGATCGGCGGCCATGCGCTTGACCTGCGCGGCGAGGTTTTGGCGCAATTGCCCGGCCGCCGCCAATTTGAGCAATTCCTCGTCGGGCATGGTGGACCAGAGGAAATAGGAGAGCCGCGAAGCCAGGGAATATTCATCCACCCGCGCATAGGCGCCGGGCGGCCGGCCGGGAACCACTTCGGGTTGGTCGATGCGGAAAAGAAACCGGGGAGAAGCCAGCACTGCCACCATGGCCTGGCCGATGCCTTGCTCAAATGTTTTGCCGGGCTTGCTGTATTCCGCCTCGGCGAGGGCCACCAGATTGTCCACCGATTCTGCCGGGGCGGGGCGGCGAAAAGCCTTGGTGGCGAAAGCGCCCAGAATTTCGCGGGCATAGACGCGGCGCCCAGCGGCGTCAGCCGGGGCCTCATCCCTGGTGAAAAAGCGGCTGTAGTTGGCCGGATGCACCCACTTCGACTGGTCGGAAGGCCCCTGAATGGTGACACTGCGCATCAGGAAGAAAGCGTCATTGGTGCCATTACGCACGCCGGAGAGTGGTTCCACTGAGACGGATATTTCATGGTCGCCGGGGGTCCAATGCACTGGCACAGAGTCGTAGAACGACGGCTGCTTTTCGGTGTTCGAATTGGCGCCATGCCATTCGACAACGCGATTGGTGGAAGGCTTGCCATCCACTGACACGACGACAGTGCAATTAGCGGCCACGTAGTTGAAATTGCTGCCGATGCCCTCCTCCACCCAAACCTTGTAATCGCCCTCATCCTTAATGGAGAAAGTGCGCGTGTAATGGGCGGGATTGAAGTAGCTCGTCCGTGTGGCGGAACGGCTGGCATAGCCCTCGTCCACGTCGTCGCCAACATCGATGGTATTGCTGTCGAGCGTCGGTGTGCCACCGGTGTCGGCATCCTTAAAGTCGCGCCCATACACCACAATCGTCGGGGCGACACGGGGAGAGGAGGGCACGGCCTGGCCCACGATGGTCTGCGCCGCCGCCAGATACTTTTCCATCAAAAGGGGCGAGACATTGAGCACGTCGGCAATATTATCGAAACCATAGCCGATATCGTCGCCGGGGAATGCCAGGTTGGTGTTGAAGTCCACGCCCAGGAGGTCATGGATGGTGTTGCGATACTCAAAACGATTAAGCCGGTGAACGGTAACACGGCCTGGATCAAAATTTTGAGGGTCGATGCCGAAAGCGGAAAACTTGATCCAGTTGTCCAACTTGGCCTGTTCCGCCGCCGTCAGGCGCGGGTGGCCGTCCGCTGGCATGATGCCCGCGCGGGTGTTTTTAAGCACTTTGAGCCAGAGTTCCGGATTCTTGAGAATGTCGTCATCCGTGGTCAGCTTGTCAAAAGCGACGCCCGCACGCGCTTCGGCACCGGTGTGGCAGTCGAAGCAATTTTTGTCGAGGAGAGGCTCAATCTCCTTGTGGTATTGAGCGAGGGCCAATTGCCGGGGAGAGGATGCCGCCACTTTGGCGGCTTCGGCAGCCTGGGCTGAGCTGGAATCCATCCATAGCCCAGCCCAGGCGAGGGCGGCAGCCATGGCCAAGCCAGCCATTATGCGCGAGGTATGTTTCGCGGGGGTAGTCATACAGGGGTAGAATTAAAATAATTCTTGGGCACGGTCACCACCCAGGCAAGTGTATTTCCCAATGAAATGCCTGCGCGGGATCAACCAAAAAGGGATTAATCACGCCAAGAACACCTGGTCAGACCCAAGCCAGCTGCATTCGGTTCCGTGGCGTGAAGGGCCGGTTAATTCGCGGCCTTGGCCTCAGCGGGTTTGTCGTTCGCCGCCGGAGCGGCAGCCGAGGGCGGAGCCAACTGGCCGATAGGCTTGTCGCCAATGGCGATATCATCGTAATAGATGTCGACGTCATTGGGCGCTGTGGACCAGGAACGGAAACCAAGCACCAGTTCGTTGAAGCCACCGGTCAGCCCGGTATTGACCGCCGGGGTGCCGCGGCCTGCCACGGGGTGGGCAATGGCTTTATTGACCGTGAGGGTGCCGTCGATCCAAATGGTGATGCGGTCCGGCTTGTCGTTGAACTCCCATTCCAGACAGAACCAGCGGCCTGTCGGCGGCGCGCCCTGCAAGGAGGTGGTTTCGCCGCGAGGGCGGCCGTCCACCGGCTTATTCAACTGAAAAGAAGGCTGGAACTGGTTTTGCCGAAGTCCGATTTCCAAAAAGTCAGCAATAGGGAAGCCAGTCGTGCCGGAAAGCAGCAACACGCAGTGGCCTGTGGGCATGGCGTTGATGTAAACATAGGCACGGCCATAATAGTGGTCGCGCAGGGCTTCCGGCACCTGCACGCCGACAAAAGCCCATTCACGCGAAGTCGTGCCCTTGGGATAGTGGACCCACAGGGCGTCCTTACCATGGGCTGATTTATCCGACGCCACCTTGATAGTGGCGTTGCCCGCCGCGTGCAGGCTCCAAATCTTGTCGTTAAGGGTGCCCGATTCAAAGTCTTCGACAAAGAGCGGTTTGCCCTCCGCCGGGCGGGGCCAGGCCTCCAGCGCCGCCGGAGCCGCCGGAGCGGTGCCACGGGTTGCCGCCGAACCACGAGCCGCCGCAGTACCCCGACCACGACGCCCGCTGGCCGAAGCGGAAGCAGAAGCCTCGGCGGGAGCCGCGCTAGCAACGGGAACGGCACTCGCGGCCGGAGCTGCGGTGGCGGCTGGAGCATCGGCAGCGCCGAGGCGACCAAGTGTGGCGGCCAAAAGACCGGCAGTGCCTAAAATTGCCCGAAAGCCGGACCGAGGCAAGAATTGTGCGAGGCGTGTGAATGAGGTGTGGGGCGATTGCGAGGCAGGAGTATCCATTGGGGGTAAAAGCCGATGAGAGAAAAACGGTCGCCGAGGTTGCGGGCTAAATAGCGAGACGCGTGGTGGCGTCGCCAAATTTGTCCAGCTTCACCCCCATGCGGTCCATGAGGGAAAGATAGAAGCTGCACAATTTGCGGTTGTCATCGCCATCCTTGGAGTAATCGAGCACCCGGCCCGCTTCCAGCGTGCCGCCCAAAGTGCCCGCCGTGAGGACCGGTACTTTGCTGCTATCGTGACTGCTGCCGGACCACATATTGGACATGAAGACGAGACAGGAATTATCCAGCACAGTCCCCTCGCCTTCCGGCATCGAATCCAGCTTGCTAATCAAGTAGGCATACTGGCTGGCATAGTATTGGTTGATGCGCAGGAAGTCGTCCGAGGTGTCGGAGTGGCTGGCGAGATGGTGGGCCAGCTTGACGTTGAGGAAGGGATAAAAGAGGCCGGAAATGTCGCGGCACAACAGGAGCGTGGCGAGGCGGGTCTTGTCGGTCTGGAAGGCGAGCGCGAGGATGTCGCACATGAGACGCATATGCTCGCGAATGTCCTCGGGCAGGCCATTATCGGGCCGCTTCATGGTAAACACCGGCTGGCTGGCACCTTGGGCGTTGGCATCGGCCTTGGCCTTGGCCGCGCGCATATTCTCGGCGCGTTTTTCCACTTCGCGCACACTGGTAAGGTATTCGTCCAGTTTGGCCTTGTCCGTGGAGCTGACCTGGCGGCTGAGCGAAGCGGCCTGATCCATCACGCGATCCAGCACGCTTTGGTTGCGCAAGCTGCCGCGGTTTTCAAAAAGACTGTCAAAGGCCAGCGAAGGATAAACCTCCATGGGCACGGGGGACGTCGCATTCTCCCAGGAAATATGGGAGCTGTAGGCCATGGAGAAATTCGTCTCATGGTAGCCAGTGACGGGCTGCTCGCAACCGAGCACGAGGCTGGGCTGCACCGTCTGGTCGCCAATATGGCTAGCCAGCACCTGGTCCATACTGACACCGCCATGCAATTCGGCGCCCTTGGTCAGGTGCGCGCCGGAAAGGAGATTGCCCGTCATGCCGGGGTGAATGCCCACGCCCGTGGCCGCCTTGTTAAAGAGGCCCTTGATGAAATTGATTTTGCCTTTGACGGGGTCAAGTGGCGCCAGGCTTTGGCCCAGTTCCATCATTTCGCCAGCGCCTTGGGCAGTCCAGTGGTTGGGGTTCACCCCATTGGCCATGAACAACACGGCCAGGCGTTTCGGCGGCGTGGCCGGCACGCTGGGGGAAGCCATGGTGTCCGCGCCCCAGACGGGAATGGACTCAAGCCACGGCAGAGCCATAACCACACCCGCGCCGCGCAGAAAACGCCGGCGGGAAATTTGCAAACGATTGCCCGGGATATCAGCGCTCATAAGAGTATTGCTCCTTGGTGGGGGTTGGGGCTGTGCGCTTCGTCAAAAATTGCGGGCTGGTCACGATGCCATCAATAATGTCATCAAAACGGTAACCATCGGCGGAGAGCTTTTGGCGGATGGCAGCAATGACCGTGTCATCCGAGGGTTGAAGGCTCCTGCCTAGGGCATAGACCATGAGTTTGCGGGCCAGGTTGTCAAGGAATTCATCCTGCACCTTGGTGCGCAGGTAGGTCTGCAAGCCAGCCAGGCCGGTGCCTTCACTGCCGTCGGGGAAAGTGGCACTGGCATCAACCGGGCGGCCGGCCAAATCCTGCGCGCGGACTTCGCCCACCGGACCATAACCCTCAAACACCAAGCCAAAGGAATCAAACTTGGCGTGGCAGCTGGCGCAGGTGGGGTCCTCGCGGTGTTTGGCCAATGTCTGCCGGAGGGTGAGGTCGCCGAGCTTGGTCTCATCCGTGGGGAGCACGGGGACATTGGGCGGCGGCGCAGGGATAGTCTCGCCCAGCAGGCGGGTCACAAACCAGTTGCCACGCTTGACGGGGCTGGTGCGCAGACCCGGGGCGTTTTTCGTGAGAAAGACAGACATCGGCAACAGTCCCCCACGGTGGTAGGAGCCAGCATCGTCCACCCGCACCCAGTCATCCGCCGCAACCTTGGGCTCGGGCATACCGTAATGTTTGGCCAGGACGGGATTGACGAAGGTGTAATTGCCGTAGATGAAATCGAGCACCGAGCCATTGCGGCGGACGAGGTCGGCAAAGAAATGCAGCGGCTCCTGGAACATGGCCTCGCGCAATTCATTGCTGAATTCGGGAAAACGATCGCGGTCAACCGCGTTGTGCTCCTCAAACCGACGGACATCAAGCCAGTTGCCGGCGAACTCGGAGGCGAAATCCCGCACACGGTCGTCATGCAGCATCCGGCGCACCTGGGCGGTCAGCACGGCGGGCTGGTGCAAGTCGCCGGCGGCGGCGTGCGCCAGCAATTCCCTGTCCGGCAGACTGGACCAGAGGAAATAGCTCAGGCGGGTGGCGAGTTCATAATCCGTCAGCGGCTGCGCGCGCTGGCCCGGGCGAGGCGCGGCATCCGGCAAATCAACCAAGTAGAAAAAGGAAGGCGACATCAGGATGCTGACCACGGAGTCGCGGATGGCCTCCTCGTGGTCGAGATTCTGCCCGCGCAAGGTATGATAGAAAGCAAGGATGCTATCCTTCTCCGCCGGGGCCAAAGGCCGGCGAAATGCCTTTTGCGCGAAGTCCACCAGCGCCTGCAATTGGCTGGGTTCTGCGGCCAACCGCTCCTGCTCCAGGGCGCGGATGGAGGCGTTGATCTTGACGAAGTAATCCTGAATGGCCTGGGCTGTCACCGGGTTGGGGTTGGCCTTGTTCACGAGGCCGAGATAGACATCGCTCAACTGCTTGATGCGGGCCTCGGTAAGAATGTCGCCATCCTCAGGGCGGAAGCCGTTGAACTCGGCATTGGTCATGAAGCTAGGCGGCTCCGCGCGCTCGAACCACATGAATTGCTTGAATTGGCGAAATGGCACCAACGCAATGAAGTTAAGCTCGTTCCAAAGCTGGTCGATCTGGCGCTGCTGGGCCTCGTCCAACACGAGATTGTAAAGCGGCGCGTCATCGCGGAAATAGCCCATCTGGCTGTGAAAGCCCGCCGTCAGCCAGCGGTGGCCGCGCAAATCGGAAAGAATATTCCCCTGGCTTTCAAACGGGCGCCCGCGTTCCGCAACGGCAAAGGCATCCGGGAAAACCGCGCAAAAACGCTTGAAGGAATCCTCGTACTGGGCCTTGGCCTCGTCGGTGGCGGGAATCACCAAAGCGGGATCCGTGGCGGCATAGGCGGACATATCCAGCTGCAAGGCGTTACCGCCATAAGTCAGGCGATTGGCCGCGTATTGCTCGTCCTTCCACAGCACGATCATCTGGGAACCCGTGGCCACCGGGCGTTGCGGAAGGCTGGCAATCTTGCGGGTCACCGTCGGGCGCAGCCCGGAAATAAGGTCATTGATATAACCCGCCTGAGTATGCACCGCGGCCGGAGCCTGACCTTTGACCGGGGCCGGGAGGCTGCGCCAGCGCGCTTGAACCGCCGCCACCGGGCCGATGGTTTCCAGCTTGCCGCTCACCAGGGTCCAGATGGTGTTAAGATATTTGGCGCTCAGGTGGGCATCCTTGGCGATGTCGGCCAGGGTGGCCCGGGGTTGCCCCAAAGCGGCGCGGTTTTGATAACGCCAGGCGGCTTCAAAATACGGGGTGTAGTCCAGCGTGAGCCGCATGAAGAAATCGAACACCCCACCATCCTGCAATGAGAGGCTGCGGTAATAATCCACAATGCGATGCACGGCGTAGTTGTCGCGATCCTCATCCGCCACCATCGTCATAGGCGCAAAGCCAAAACCGTCGGGCTTGAACACAATATGGTCGGCCACCTGCCGGGCGGCCTCGAGGTATTTCTTCAGGAGCGCGGGCGACATATCCAGCGATTCGCCGGAGTTATCAAAACCGGCCTGGTTCGCCGGATCAACGGGAAACTCCTTGGTCGGGCGAATATCCACACCCGTAAGGTCGCGGATGGTGTAGTCATACTCGGCATTGCTCAAGCGCCGGGCGAGGACGAGCCCAGGGTCGCCCGCATTGCGTTTGGCATCGAGCGCCGCGAGCGTCTGAATCCAGGCAACGACCGGCTGGCGCTCCGCGGCAGTCGGATGTGTATCAGCGTCCTTGGGCGGCATATCGCCCGATTTGATTTTGGCCAGCACGACATTCCAGCGGCGCAAGTCCTTGTCCACGCCCGCAGTGTCCTTGTAAACACTGAGGTCGAAACCGCCACTGGGTTTGGGGCCGCTATGGCAATCGATGCAATTCGTATCGATAAACGGGCGCACGGTGGCGTGGAAACCCGCATCGAGCTCCGCCGGCGTCGGGTCCTTGGCCGGGGGCGGGCTGGGCGCCATGCTTTTCAACGGCGGCGGTGTATATCCAGCGTGCGCAATCCAGACGCCTGCCGTGGAAAAAACAAAAAGACCGAGAAAAAGACGTTTGCGCATAGGTGGTGGTCGATGACTCAAACAAGCCGGCAGTTATTTCTGCGCAGCATCCTTGGGATAGCCCTGCCAGACCCACTCCAAAGCCTCGGGCAACGTCTGCGCCTTGAGGTTGCGGTCCACATGGCCGGAATTCTGCGCGAAGAGATATTGGTAATGATAGCCCTTCGCCTTGAGCACGGTGGCCATGCGGTTGTTGGCCTCCACCCAGTCGTGCATACCGTCGCGCATGATGTTCGGGTTATAAAGGTCATTGTCGCCGACGGACATCCAAAGACGGATGGGCTTCACCGGGCTTTCGGGAATCAGGTGTTCATGAAAATCCCACGCGCCATCCGGCGTCTCGGGGTTGAACGGCCACTGCTGATTCACATAGGTGCCGGAATAGGTGATGACACGGTGGTACAAGTCGGGATGATACCACGCCATGATGAGCGCGCAGGAGCCGCCGGAGCTGCCGCCCATCGTCGCCCTGCCCTCCGGGTCTTTGGTGAGCTTCACATTATAAAGCTTTTCCACCTGCGGCAGCACCTCGGCCTCGACGAACTCGGCATATTTGCCCGACATGGTGTCGTACTCCAGGCCGCGCTCGCTGCCCTGGGCGTCAAAACCGCCATTCTGGATCATCACCGCGACCATGGCGGGCAGACGGCGCTGCGCGATCATGTTGTCGAGAATGGGCGGCAGAATCGTCTCCGGGCCATCAGCCGTGACAATGAAAGGCGCGGCGGCGCCAGCCACATATTGCGCGGGGATGTAAACCGTGACCGTACGTTTGTAGGGCATCGGGTGCACCGAGGGAATGAGCACCGTCTTGGGATTATTCGGGTCCAAATCACCAAACGGCACGCTCTTGCCGATGCCGGGGTAGAACTTGCTGTCCTCCGAGTTCATCACAAACCGCTCGACCCGGCCATGAGGCACAGTGGGATTGACGGTCAATTCCGGCGCCTCGACATAATTCGGACCGACGAGGAAATTGCCGTCCACATTGGCCGGCGGG
The DNA here is from genome assembly GCA_048497935.1 of Verrucomicrobiota bacterium. GTDB lineage: Bacteria > Verrucomicrobiota > Verrucomicrobiia > Opitutales > JABDGR01 > JABDGR01. The sequence goes on along the minus strand of JBEHYY010000028.1, from coordinate 15,992 downwards.
TTGCCACCCGCCACGGTCAAGGGATTGTAGGCCGGGTATTTGTCAAAAATGGCTTTCACCGCCGGATTGTTTTCCGAAAGCAGTTTTTTAAATGCCGTGTTAAGCTGGGTTGAATCGGCGCCGCTAAAGCCTGCGGGGGTCAACGGCGGGGTGCCAGGAGCGTTGGGCGAGCGCACCGGACGTTGCGCGGCGGCAGGAACCAGCAGGACAACCTGCGCGAGGCAAAAGAGGCAGGCGGAAAAACCAAGGGACGCGGTAGTCTTGCTCATGGGGTAAGGGGATGGCCGGGCACCAACCCGCACACGGGAAGGGGAAGCCCGGCAGAAGTCAGCTATTAAACCTTAAATGAAAATCCCCAACAAGCAAAATGAGGGCATCCAAGGCGCACTAAAAGTCGTCCAAAAACGCAGAGTGAATGAGTTTTTTTCAAAAAAACTTCACTAAAATTCTCGAAAAAGAGTGCGGGCGGGGGGAATCGAACCCTCATCACCGGTTTGGAAAACCGGGGTTTTACCACTAAACTACGCCCGCAAAGGCAAAGTGGATGAATTATCAGAGGGCACACCGCCGAGGTCAAGCGGGATGCAGCAGCACTCAACTTCCAATCAACCGCACATTGGCGCTGATGACGCGGCGCGCATCGGCCTCGACAATATTAACCTCGAGGCCAGGTTGCGGCAGCACCACGTGCTCGCCTGCGATGGGGATGCGGCCCAGCTCGGCGGTGATGAGGCCGCCAAAGGTGGCAATCTCCGTATTGGGGATGAGCACCCCGAGCGTCTGCTCGACATCACGCAAGGGCGCGAGCCCCGCGATGCGATAGCCGCGACCTTCCGGCAGCACCTTGATTGGGTTTTCCTCCGAAGCGTCAAATTCGTCCTGAATATCGCCGACGACCTCCTCAATCAGGCGTTCAAGCGTCACCAACCCCGTGACGCCGCCAAATTCGCCGGTGACCAACGCCATGTGCATCTTCTGGCGCAAAAGTTTTTCGAGCGCGACGGGCAAAGGCTCGGTCTGCGGCAGGCGCAGGAGGTCGCGCTTGAGCGTGCGCAAATCCACCGGGCCGGCGCCATGGCGGTAGAGGTCTTTGATATGGATCAGGCCCAGGCAGCGGTCGAGGTCGCCATCGCACAGGGGAAAGCGCGTGTGGCCGGACTGGCGGGCCGCCTCCAAACTGGCGGCGACATCACCCTGCAAATTAATGGAAATGATCTGATGGCGGGGCACCAGCACGTCGGTAAGCTTGAAGTCGCGCGAGCGCAGTGTGTTAGCCAAAATGCCACGCAGAAAGGGCGGCAACGTCTGGTCCTCCTCGCCCATCGCGCGCATCTGCACCTCGACATCGAGAAGGTTGAAGTCCTGGCGGCCTTCCACACCGAGACGGCGGAAGATGCCCTGCGAGAAGGAGCGCATCATGCGGCGCAGGGGGAGGCTGAAGAACGTGAAGGCAAGGGCGAGGCCGGAGGTGGAGTGCAGCGTGGGGAAGGGCCGCGCCAGGGCGACACCGCGCGCCACAAGATCGCCCAAAAAATAAAGTGAAAGCACGACAAGGATGACAATCAATGCCCCGAGCCACCATTCGGCCGGCGCGCCTGTAAAACCCGGCCAGTGGCCCAGGGTGGCGTGGATGACCACCATGGCATCGGCGCCGATGATGGTCGCGCAAAAGCGCAGGCCAAAGCGGATGCCTCGCGCCACCTGGTCGGCATCGTCCAACACGCGGGCTACACGCCGGCTCTTGCGCGCGGCGGCCAGCGCGGCGGCATCCACCAGCGAATAGCGCAGCTTGACGAGGCTGAACTCGCACGCCACTAACGCACCGTGCAGCACGATGAGCGCGAGCATCAGCGCCAGGGCGCAGGCCAGTTGGGTCCAGTCGGGATTCACGCGCGGAGGGTGGGCAGAATTTGGGTGAGCAAAGTGAGGAAGCGGGTGTTCTGCTCCGCGGTGCCCACGGTGACGCGGAGATGATCCGGCAAGTCATAGGGAGCCAGCGGGCGGACGATGACGCCCCGCGCCTGCAAGCCCAGGAATGCCTCGCGCGCCTTGGGCACGCGGAACATGACAAAGTTCGCGGCGCTGGGGGTTGACTCCAGGCCGAGCTGCTTCAATCCGGCAGCAATCTGCCGCAAGCCTTCGGCATTGAGGGTACGCGTACGCTCCACGTGCTCACGATCATCCAGCGCCGCAGTGGCAGCGGCCTGGGCAACGGCATTCACATTAAACGGCTGCCGCACACGGTGCAGCAGATCAATCAAAGGTTTGGGTCCATAGCCATAGCCCACCCGCAGGCCCGCGAGGCCGTAGATTTTGGAAAAAGTGCGACAGCAAAGGATATTGCGGCCCTCGGCGATGAGCGGACGCAAATCGGGCACCTCCGCCGGAGCGAGAAACTCTGCATAAGCCTCATCGACACAAAGAATGACGTGCGGGGGCAAATCGCGCGCAAAGGCGGCCACTTCCGCAGCGCTGTTGGCCGGGCCGGTGGGATTGTTGGGCGTGGGGAGGTAAACGATCTTGGTGCGGGCGGTGATGGCGGCGCGCATCAACTTCAGGTCATGGGCAAACCCCGGCATGGCCACCTCGACCGGTTTGCCGCCGTTGAAGAGCGTCACATATTTAAAGACAATGAACGCATGGCGGCCCATGACGACTTCGTCACCAGGGGAGATAAAAGCCTCGGCCAGAATCTGCATCACCTCGTTCGAACCATTGCCGGGAAAAATCTGCGCCGGGTCGAGGCGCAGGTGCGCGGCGATCTTGGCACGGAGGGCAATGGCGGCGCCGTCGGGGTACAGATGGGCGTCATCCAAGGCCCGGCGGGCGGCGGCGGCCCCCAAGGGTGAGGGGCCCAGCGGGTTTTCATTCGAGGCCAACTTGATGATGCTCTCCGGATCCAACCCATGCTCCCGGGCGACGTCCGCGATGGGGCGGCCGGGTTCATAAACCGGCTGGGTGAGCACTCCGGGCTTGGCAAGTTGGTCGGGACGCATGGTCAAGGGCGGAGACTATACATAAAATGGAGATTGGAAAATGGAAAAACACGGGTTTAGCTAGAACCCCTCTATGAAGATATTGCTGACCGGGGCCTCGGGAATGGTGGGCCATGCGACATTGCAGGCCGCGCTGGCGCGCGGGCATGAAGTGCTGGCCGTGGGCCACGAGCACCTGCCGACGCTGCCCATCGCCGCCGCCGCGCAAAAGAAGGCCTTTGCCATCCAGGCGGACTTGACAGATGACTCCGCGCTCGACCGGCTGATTTTTGATTTTTACCCGGACGCCATCGTTAATGCCGCGGCGCTTTCCAGCCAAGGCGCGGTGGAAGCCAAGCCGGAACTGGCGGAAAAACTGAACGTCGCCCTGCCCCGCCGTCTGTCGCAAATCGCCTTTCACCTGAGTGCGCGCCTGCTGCACCTGTCCACGGATTTTGTGTTCGATGGGGCAAGCGGCCCCTACCGCTCCACGGACGTACCCATGCCGCGCACGCTGTACGGGCAACTCAAGCTCATGGCGGAAAAGGAAGTGCTGCGCTATGGCGGCGACCAGGTGGTTGTCCTGCGCATCACGGTTGTCAACGGCAACAGCCCCGCCGGCAACCGGAGCATCCATGAAAAGCTTTTCCAAACCTGGGCGGCGGGCAAAGCAGCCACGCTGTTCTCCGACGAAATCCGCCAGCCGGTGTCGGCGGAGAATGTGGCCGATGTGCTGACGGAACTGGTCGAGCGCCCCACCCTGCACGGCCTGTTCCACTGGGCGGGACCGGACACCCTCTCGCGCTATGACATTGGGCTCGCCATCACCAAGCACTTTGGTTTGCCGGAAAACCTCGTGGCCTCCGCCCTCGCCGCCAGCCAGCCCGACGCCGACACCCGCCCGCGCAAGCTGGAGCTGATCCTGCCGCCGCTGCTGGGCAAACTGCGCACCACGCCCACGCCGTTTGAGCAACAGCTCGGCGAACTCCGTGTGCCTGAAGCCTGCAAAGCGTGGTACGACAAAACGCGCGGAGCCGCGGGGCCGGCTAAAGCCGCACCCAAGCGCCTGGTCCAAGGCCGGGATTTTTAAAAAACGCCCCGCCGGCCATGAGCGAGTATCTTTTGCTTCTGCCTAATGACGCTGCTTCAGCCGAAATTGCAAATGCGGCAGAAAACATGGCCGCAGACTGGCTGCTGCTATCCTCAGGCGATGCGCCGAATGCGCCGCGAATGCGTTTTTATGATTGGTCGCCGCCCGCTTGGACTTTTGGTTATGGACAAAACTGGACGAGTGTCCGGGAAAAAGTGGGGCCAACCGACACGCTCATACGCCGCCCAACCGGCGGGGGCTTGGTTTATCACCGTGGAGGATTGACCTATGCGCTGGTCCTGCCCCCCACGCATCCCTGGGCCAAAGCCCGCGCCTGTGAAAGTTACCGGGCGGTGCACGAAGCCCTCACCTTGGCATTGGAAATCCACGGAGTAAAAACGCGGCTCCAAGGCGCGGATTGTGCGACACCCGCAAAAAAACTCTCCGTTTGCTTCGAGGAACCAGCCACCTTCGACGTATTGCGCGCGGACACCGGACAAAAAATTGCCGGGGCGGCTCAAAAACGCACGCGCCACGGGCTCCTGCTGCAAGGCTCGGCCAGCCCAGAGGCTGCGCCAGAAATCAAGGACTGGAATCACGGGCTAGCCGGCATCTTTGTGGACAAGCTCAGCGAAGTCATGAATGCGCAAACCGACGCTTGGATGAAGCCTGTCTGGTCCGAGGAAGAATTTAAGGAAACCACGGCGCTTTATGCCAGCAAGGAATGGAACGAAAAACGGTAGCCTTTAAGCGGTGGCCGCAAACACGCCGCCGATGCTAATTAAAATCGCCGCGACGATGAGTTTGGCCGGGTGCACGCTGCGCCATTCGGACAAAACAGTCAGGCCAATAAGCACCGTGACCAACGTGTTCATGTTGTAGATGGAAACCAGCTGGCCGATTTGGGCCTGGTAACGCTTCAACGCAATGGCGACGCAGATCATGGCGGCCGACCAGACCATGCTGTACAAGCCGATGAACAAAGCGCTGCGCAGGCTCATGGCGGTGTCGCGATCCCAGAGGGTGTAGAGCGCGCCCACGACCAAGACTGTCGCCCCGATGCCCATGAGATAGGGACCCGTGCCAACGCCATCGCGATTGGCCACCTTGAGAAAAACCGCGGCGACCCCGAAGAGAATTGCCGGGAGGAAACCCCCGATGATGATTGCGAGCTGTTTGTCAGTCATGATCCCAAAAATTAGCCGCAAAGGAAGGGTTAGGCGAACCGAAACCAGCGCTTGGAAACGCCCATCGTAAAATTCATCGCCAGCAGGCTGGCCCCACCCCGTTTTACTGATTTCACCGATTGACTGCCGGGCCGTTATTTGTCACGAAACAGAAGCCGATACCGCCCCAGCATGAATATTTTCCGCCGTAAAAGCGTTGCCGCCCTCCAGGAAGAGGCCAAAACAGATAATAGCCTGCATCGCGCGCTCGGGCCGTGGCACCTGCTCCTTCTCGGCATCGGTGGAACCATTGGCGCCGGCGTTTTCGTCCTGACTGGCCATGCCGCCGCGGCCAACGCCGGCCCGGCCGTGATGCTGTCCTACATTCTGGCGGGAACCGCCTCCATCTTTGCCGCTTTTTGTTATAGTGAATTTGCCTCGCTGGTGCCCATGTCCGGCAGCGCCTACACCTACAGCTACGCCACGCTGGGGGAGATGTTCGCGTGGATCATCGGCTGGGATTTGATTTTGGAATACGCCGTCGGTGCGATGACGGTGGCCATTGGCTGGTCGGGCAACGTCGTCAAGCTTCTGGCCGGGTTCAATATCCATACTCCGCCGCAGCTCGCGTGTGCCAGCGGCCATATCATCCTCGCCAAGCTGAATGATCTCATCCCCGCCAGCGTTTACAGCGTCGTCGATACGCAATTCTACCATTTGAGCGCCGCCCAGCAGGCCCAGCTGCTCCAGTCGGGCGACGTGGTGCGAGGGCTGTTTAACCTGCCGGCCATCGTGATTGTGGCAATGGCCACGGCGCTGCTGGTGGTTGGCATCCGTGAATCCGCCGGATTCAACAATGTCATCGTGCTGGTGAAGCTGGCGGTGATCATGACCTTTGTCATCGGCGCGGCCAGCGCCATCAAGCTGGTCAACTGGCATCCCTTCATACCCGATTATATACCGGATGTGCCGGCCACCGACACGATGCCGGCCATCCCGGCCCATTTTGGCTGGTGGGGTGTCTTCACCGGCGCCGGCACGGTGTTCTTCGCCTATATCGGATTTGATGCGGTGAGCACCGCTGCCCAAGAGGCTAAAAATCCGCAGCGCGATATGCCCTTCGGCATCATCGGGTCACTCATCGCCTGCACCATCCTTTACATTCTGGTCGCAGGCGTGGCCACGGGCGTCGTGCCCTACCCTGAGCTCGGCGGCCCGGCACCCATCGTACATGCCTCGGAAGTGGCAAACATGGGCTGGATGTCCACGCTCATCAATATTGGCATCGTGGCGGGATTGTCCTCGGTGATCATGGTGCTGCTACTGGGCCAATCGCGGATTTTCTGGAGTATGTCGCGCGATGGGTTGCTGCCGGACTTTGTCAACAAAGTCCACCCACGCTTCAAAACGCCGTGGGTGACCTCCATCATCACCGGCGTGGTGGTGGCGGCGTTTTCCGCGACCATGACGCTTGGTGAGGCGGGCGACCTGTGCAATATCGGCACGCTGCTGGCCTTTTTGATCGTCTGTGTTTCGGTGCTGGTCTTGCGCGTGCGCGAGCCACATCACCAGCGCGCCTTTGCCACGCCTGCCATCTGGGTGGTGGCCCCCCTCGGCGCCCTGTCCGCCTTTGCCCTCATGCTGGCCCAGCCACCGGTAGCGTGGAAGCGCCTCGTTTGGTGGTTCCTCATCGGCATCATCATTTATTTCGCCTACAGCATCCGCCACAGTCGCTTGCAGGACAAGGCCGGTGCGGCCCCCGCCCATGGGTCTTGACCATCTGCATGCCTACTGGCGTATGCCCTACGTCCAGGCGCCCAAGCCGGAACACGGCGGGGAAAACCCGTTTGTTGATTTGCCCAAACTCGGTGACGATCGCAAGGCGCTCATTATCTGGCGCGGGCCGCACACCTATCTGGTGATGAACCGCTTTCCGTACAATGTCGGCCATCTGCTGGCCATCCCCTTCCGGGAAGCGCCCGACCTGGCCGACCTCTCGCACGCCGAACGCGCGGACCTGATGGAGACGATCATCAAGGCACAGGAAATCCTCACCAAGGCCATCAAGCCCGATGGCTTCAACATCGGCTTCAATTTCGGGCGCATGGCGGGGGCGGGCATTCCCCGGCACCTCCACGCGCACATTGTGCCCCGCTGGAGCGGCGACATGAATTTCATGCCGGTCATTGCCGACACCAAAGTGCTGCCCGTGGCGCTCGACACGCTGTGGGAGCGCCTCAAAGCCCATATTTCCTGATTTCCCAACCCTCCCTCTCATGGAACCACGCGTCATCAAGTTTGCCAACCCACGCACCCTGAACCAGCTCTACTGCGGCAAGGAGGCGAACCTGGCAAAGATTGAGGAGGCGTTTGAGGTCAAGCTCGTCACCCGCGAAGACTGGCTGCAAATTGAAGGCGAGGCCGCGGAACAGGACCGCGTGGCCCAGCTCTTTGACTTTCTGGGCGCGGCGCGCGGCCAAGGCATGACGATTGGGCAGACGGACTTTGACAATATGCTCAACGCCGTCAAACGCGGGGAGACAGCCCAGTGGCGCGAATTGTTTGAAAATCCCCTGGTGCTGCGCCTAAAACGGGCCACTATTGTGCCCAAGACGCTCAATCAGAAGCGCTACCTGCAATTCATCCGCAAATCAGAAATCGTCTTTGGCATTGGCCCCGCCGGAACGGGCAAGACTTACCTCGGCGTGGCCTCGGCCCTGCTGGCCTTGATGGAGAACCAAGTTGAGAAAATCATCCTCACCCGGCCGGCCGTTGAGGCGGGTGAAGCCCTGGGATTCCTGCCGGGAGACCTGCATGAGAAAATCCAACCCTACCTGCGCCCACTGCACGACGCCATGTACGAGATGCTCGGCAAAGAGGAAAGCGAACGGCTGATTGAGAAAGGCGTCATCGAAATCGCCCCGCTGGCCTATATGCGCGGACGCACGCTCTCCAACGCCTACATTCTGCTGGACGAGGCCCAGAACACCACGCCGGAGCAGATGGTGATGTTCCTCACCCGTCTGGGCGACCGCGCCCGCATGATCATCACCGGCGATATTACCCAAGTGGATCTGCCGCGCTCGAAAATCTCCGGGCTGAAACAAGCCATCCAAGTGCTCCAAGGCATCGAGGGCATCAAACTGTTTTACTTCGATACAGTGGACGTCGTGCGCCACCCCTTGGTCAGTGCCATCATCAAGGCCTACGATGCCTTTCATGCGGACTCATCGCGATTGGATTAAGTTGCTTAAAATCATATGCTTAAGTGTGATTTTGAATGTATTGTCTGGTAGTGAGGGTCGATTATGGTAGAATAAGTGGTTTAGTGCATAAAAGAACAGCCTCATGCGGTCTGTTTTTCAGCTTTTTAAAGCACAAGCGCCATGGCCTGGTTCGCGAAACCCAAAACCAAGAAGGAGCAGATCGAGGAGCAGCGCCGCCGCCGGCGCGGCGACACGGTGGCGTCGTCCGTGTCTTGGTTCAATTTCAAGCTCTTGCTCGGGGCAGCGGCCTTCATGCTGCTGGCTTGGGCCGTCTGGTTTATCTGTTTTGCGGGCCTATCCACCACCACCCAGCAGATTGTGGCGAGCCAGCGGGAGAATGTGCGCGTGGTTGCGGCGTTTCCCTTCAGCTATACGAGCGAGGTGCTCACCCAGCGCGCGAAAAAGCTCGCGGGTGAATTGGTGGGGCCAATTTTCAAGGAGCCTGACACCGCCCTGGAGCAGCAGATGAAGCAGGCTGTGCTCGAATTGGAATCCTCGCTGGAGCAGTATCATCAGGATACGGATGGCCTTTCGGTTGAAGAACAAGCTGCGGCCCGGGAACAACTGGCCCTCGACTTTACGACGAAGCATGGCTTCGACCTTGACCCGGCGGATGTGGCCAGCCTGGCGACGACCGGGAGTTCTTCCAAAATCACCGAAGCCTTTGGCGAGGCCATCGCCGCGGTGCACAGCCTGACCAGCCGCGGCATTTTTGACCCGGTGCAACTGGGCTTGCAGTCATCCGCCACTTCAGGAGCGAGCACCAATGTCAACATCGCCGGACGCGCGGGCGCGGCGCCGGTGCTCTCGCCGGGAGAAGCCCAACGGCAATTCCATATCAGCCTGGCGCCTTTGGATGTGGATGCGTCGGCCAAGGCGGCCATTTATAATCTGCTCAAACAGGCCCTGGCCCCCAATATCCAGTATGACCGGGAGCGGACAGACAGCACCCGCGTGGTCGCCATGGCCAGGGAACCGGCGGTCGTGGTGCGAATCCGTGAAGGCCAGGTGCTGGCCGATCCGAATGGCGTAAGCTATGATGCGCTGGAGCAGCACGAACTCCTGCAGGCCTATTTCCTCCAGTTGCGCAATGAGGACAACAGCGCGTTGGCGGCTTCGCAAATACCCTCACTGCGGTTTCTTTATACCACCCTGCTGCTGCTAGCGGCGGTGATCTTCGTCAAATGCGGTGTGGGGGCCACGGCGCGCACACCCAAGATTTTCACCCTGGGCGCCACCTTGCTGTTGATGAACCTGGTGCTCATCCGCCTGGTGATTGGGCTGGGCTCAACCGGACTCTTTACCGACCGGCCGGAATACCTGGCTGTGCTGCCCTGGCTGGCCCCGACGATGCTCGCGCCCATCCTGGCCACGGTGATGATCGGCGCCGGGCCGGCCGTGCTCATGTCACTCATCATCAGCATGCTGTTTTCGATGATGACGGGCGACACGCTCGAAGTATTCCTGTTCAACTTTCTGGCGTCACTTGTAGCGGTGTATTTCTGCCGCGATGTGCGACTGCGCGCCAAACTGGTGAACGCGGGCCTGCTGGGGGGCACGGCGGCGGCGGTCTGCGCCATCTATCTGGGCGTGCTCAACCAGTCCACCCTGACCTCCGCAGATGTGGGCCGGCAAATGTTCGTGGCCCTTTTCACGGGTTTGCTGACGGCGGTGGTGGCCATTGGCCTCCTGCCCGTCTGCGAGAATCTCTTTAAAATCACCACCGACATCACCCTGCTGGAGCTGACGGACTATAACCACCCGCTTCTGCGCAAACTCCAGATCTCCGCGCCCGGCAGCTATCACCACAGCCTGATGGTGGCCAACCTGGCCGAACGCGCCGCGCTGGAAGCCGGCGCCAATGCCCTGATGTGCCGTGTATGCTCGCTCTATCATGACATTGGCAAAATCGTGAAACCGGAATATTTCACGGAAAACCAGCGCGACAACTTCAACCCCCACGAGGGCGTAAGCCCCTCGATGAGCGCCCTCATCATCAAAAGCCACATCACCGAAGGGCTGAGCCTGGCCAAGCAATACAAACTGCCGCTGGTGGTGCGGGATGTGATCGCCCAGCACCACGGCACGACCCTGATCAAATTCTTCTACCACAAGGCCGCGAAACAACAGCGCCTGCTGACCAACTCGCCCTTTGGCAAACAACGCGCGGCCGAGACCAAAACTTCGGTGGCGGACAAAAACGCCGATGCCGACGACCTGGGCGTGGATGAATCCACCTACCGCCATGACGGGCCCAAGCCCAACTTCAAGGAATCCGCCATTGTGGCCCTGGCGGACTGCGTGGAAGCCGCCTCCCGCTCCCTGCGCAAGGTGACCCCGCAATCCGTGGAAGAGTTGATTGAATCCATTTTTGAAGACCGGATTGAAGATCACCAGCTCGATGACAGCCCCATCACGCTGCTGGAACTCAAACGCATCAAGGAAAGCTTCACCATCACGCTGCTCAATATGCTGCATTCGCGCATTTCCTATCCGGGCCATGAGGAGCAGGAGCCCGCGCCGCGCAGCCGGGCGAAGGACAAAACCATCGTGCCGATGACCTCACCCGCTCCAGCACCGGCTTCCAGCGGCCAGAAACCTGTGGACAATGGCTCTTCAACTTCCGCCACCGCTTAGAGTCCGGCCATGGGCGGCCAATCGCCGCCATCCGCGCCTGCGCTTTTCGCGCGTCGCCTTGGGTCGCTGCCTCGAGGTGCTGGACGCCCAGCCGGGCCCCCGCCCGCCTCCTGGCGAGATCTCCATCGCCTTCTTGACTGAACCGGCACTGGCGAAAATCCATGCGGATTTTCTTAATGACCCCTCGCCGACTGACGTCATCACCTTCCCTGGCGAGACTGAAGAAGGCTTGGCGGGTGAGATTTGCGTGTCTGTTGATCGCGCGGCCCACGAGGCAACCCAACGCCGCCGGCCTTTTGCACTCGAACTCACACTCTATGTTGTTCACGGCTGGCTGCACCTTGGCGGCCTTGATGATCTGACCCCGCGCGGCCGCCAGGCAATGCGCCGAGGTGAACGCCGGCTACTGGCGGCGCTTCAGCGCGCCCGCGCCTTGCCGGACTTCCGCCTATTGCGCCCCAAAATGCGCGCGGTTTAATTTGCGTCCCCGCCACATCCCAGGTAAACATTTTGATTAATGCCTAATTCCCTCCAGGTAAAAAAACACCCGGCCGGGCCGCGACGGATGGTGCCGCTACAGACGGCTTTCGTCACCGGCCTGTTTCTGCTGGCGCCGGTGGGGGTGTGCGCGTTTGTGATTAACTTTCTGCTGGTGAATATCGGCGAGCCGGCGAGCAACTTTTTCTTTGGCTGGATGGGGTGGATGAAAGGGGGACTGGCGGATTCAGCGCCCGTGAATTTTATTTTATCGGTGGTGGCCATCCTGTTTGTGGTCTGCTTCATTACCACACTGGGCTATGCCTCGCATTACCTCCTCGGCCGGTGGTTGCTGCGGCGGGCGGAGCGTTTGATTCTGCGGGTGCCCATCCTCGGTCAGGTTTATCGCACCACCAAGCAGATTGTGGACACCTTCCACGCGCAACAGCAGGACGGGTTCGACAAAGTGGTGCTGGTTGAATTTCCGCGCCCTGGCCTGTACTCCATCGGCTTTGTGACAAAACCCGCTGAAGGCGAAATACGCGCCCGCACCGGCGCGGAATTTGTCAACGTGTTCATTCCCACGACCCCCATGCCAACCAACGGCTTCCTGGTGGTCGCGCGCGAGAAGGATCTTGTCCGGCTCGATATGTCGGTGGGCGACGGGATGAAGCTGATCATATCCGGTGGCGCCATTACCCCGCCCCACCCGGCCAAGGTCGAGAAAAACGCCTGATCCTGCCACCATGCCCCGATTGCAGGAAGCTGAAGGCTTGATCTTGGATCGCCAGCCGGCGGGCGAACGGCATACCAAGCTGCGGGTATTGACTCCGACCCTCGGCCTCATTTGGGCGTTAGTCCGCGAATCCCGCCCGGCTGGAAAGGCAAACAGTGTCCGGAAAAGCTCCATTCCCGCCCAACGGCCGGATATTTTTGACCACGCCAGCCTGCAACTTCAAGCCCCTGAAGCCGGAGCCGCACACCCAAATGTTTATTTCATTGCGGAGTACAAGGTTTTGCGGCGTCACACGGGGTTGGGCAAAAATTACGCGGCTTTGGCTGCTGCCGCGGGGCTGGCTTCACTCATTGCGCACAACGCAGCACATTTTGAGACCTGCGCACCCGTGTTTGATCTCTGCCGCAAGGCGCTCGAAGCCCTGGACCAGGGCGCCTCACCCGAGGCCGTGCGGCTAAAGGCGCTATTTCTGCTTGCGCGCGCGGAGGGCTATGCCGCCAAAGAGCATTGGTTGCCCACCCTGCCCGAAGCAGACGCCGCCCTCGCCTTGGCTATTTTGAACCGCCCGGCCGCCGAGGCAGCGGCACTCGCCGCCGGGGAGACTGGCCGGTTGCCCAAATTACGTCTGGCTTTTGAGCGCTGGCTGGCCGGGCATACGGATATGGAAGTGAAATAAATGCTCCGCGCGCTTTAAGCGTGCGCCCAAGGCAGGCTCCGTTTTTTATGGTGGCTGCCATGCGTTTTGTCACCGGCCAACGTGCCATCACCTTGAGTGTGGGAGAATTTGCCACATTCAGCCCTGTGCCTGCCGGAGCAGGGGGCGGACGCATGGGCGCCTGGCGGGCGGCAGCCGGCACCGCCTGGCACACGACATTGCGCAGCCAGACAGAAGCGCAGGACCCCGGCGCGCAATTCGAAGTTTCCGTGCAGGGCAAGCTCATCCATGGGCGCTGGACGCTGGAGCTGCAAGGCCGGCTCGACCAATTGGTGCCGCAGGATGGCGGCTGGACGCTACGTGAGATCAAAACCATCTCCCACAGTCTGCCGCGCCCGGAGGATGAATTGGCTGAGCATTACCCAGAGTATTTTCGCCAATTGGCAGCCTATCTGCGCCTGGCAGAACTCGGCGCGCTGCCGCAGAAGGGAAACTTCAGCGGTGAGCTGGTTTTTGTGGATTACGCCACGGGTGTGGTGCAATCCGTACCCATGAGCGCGGCCGAAGCCAACGTGCTCGTCGAAGAACAAGCGGGTGCACTACACCAGTACCTTGAATTTCATTGGAGCTCCCGCCAACGCATTTCGGCCATGCCGGAGCGCCAGGCCTTTGCGGTATTGCGCCCAGGGCAGGCGGAGGCGCAGGCCGCTTTGGCGGCAGTGGCCGGGCACTCGGGCGTGTTCATGTTCGAGGCCCCCACAGGCTTTGGCAAAACCGGGCTGTTGCTGGAATATGCCCTGGCGCGGTTGCGCGATGGACATTTTGAAAGGCTGGTTTACCTCACCGGCAAAGGCTCGGGACAAACCCCCGTGACCAAGCAACTGCGCGCCTTGCTGGGGATGGAGCCTGAATTGCGGTACCTGCAATTGCGCAGCCGGCGTGAACACGCGATCCACTCGCCCCTGCATAGCTGCGATGAACGCCGTTCCTGCCGCGGAGACTTGGAAGAGCGCTGGCTGGCGGCGGGCCTGAATCCTTTCACGCTCTTTGAAGATGGCGCTTTCACGGTTGAAAAAGCCCGCCGTCTGGGCGCGCAAACGGGGGTATGCCCCTATGAAATCACCCGCGCGACACTGCCCTGCGCCGAGGCCTGGATTTGCGATTACAATTATATCTTCTCCCCCGCGCACCGCGGCGTGCTTTACAATACTTCCGGCTTCAACCCCCAAAGCACCCTGCTTTTGCTTGATGAAGCCCACAACCTGCCCACCCGTGCCGCCGATGCGCGCTCGCACGCCTTCTCCGCCCAGGAAGCAGCCCAGGCTGCGCACGCCTTGAAAGAATTCTCCGCCCGTCCCAGCATGACGAATGCAGCGGAAAACTTTGCCGACTTTCTCGCCCAGATCTGTCCCACTGAAAAACTTGATCTTACCGCGCAATATATGCTGGAGGATCACTTGCAGGCCTTCACGGAAGAACTGGCCGCCGCTCCGCTGCCGGAGGATTTGCCGGACGCCACCCTGGATTTTCTCTGGGGCAATAGCGCGGCTCTGGAGACCCTGCGCGACCCCTCGCTGGTGCTGCTGCCCAATGCCGCGACGGCCGGCGAACTGCGCCTGACGTGCCTGGACGCCGCCAGCGCGATTGCCTCCTCCCTACGTGGTTTTGGCCAGGCGGTGCTGACCTCGGCCACTTTTGGACCGCCAGAGTTTTTCCTGGACGCCTGCGGTCTTAATTCCAAGGAAACCCGATGGATTGCGGCCCCTGCCCCTTGGCGCGATGGCGCGTATGATATCGCCGTGGATGCGCGGGTGGACACTCGCCTGCGGGCCCGCGAAGGTTCTTATGCCACCACGGCCGAAACCGTCCGTCTGCTCACCTTGGGCCAACCGAGGCCGATTGTTGCATTTTTCCCCTCCTACGATTATGCCGAGCGCATCCGTGGCTATATCGAGGTACTCGACCCCAGCCTGCGCATTGCCATGCAGCCACGCGGGGCCGACCTCGCCGCACAAAATTTGTTCCTGGATGAATCCCTGCTCACCGCTCATGCCATTTTTCTCGTGCTCGGCGGCAGCTTCGCCGAAGGGATTGACCGCCTCGGCGGGGAAATCGAACGGGCCTTGGTAGTAGGCCCGGCCCTGCCGGAACCCAACGCGGTCAACAAGGCCAAACAAGAACGCCACGCCGAGACATTAGGCGGCGATGAGGCGTTCCGGCGGGTGTTTCTGGCACCCGGCATTCTCAAAGTGGCCCAGGCGCTCGGGCGGTTGGTGCGCGGCCCCGGGCAACGCGCCAAAATCCTACTGCATTGCCGACGCTTTGCCGAGGCGGGGACCCAGTCGCTCCTGCCGGAAGAATACCGAGGCGGCCCCGTCATCCGCCGGGACGAGGAATTGCGCCAATGGTTGGATCGATGAGCGATTGAAACCCACCGCCAAATCTGCAAAATAGCAGTGTCTCATGGCTGGCAAACATCGTGATTTTCTTCCCATCTCGCTGGGCGTATTTGCGCTGGTGGTCGCCTATGCCATCCTGAATGACCAGGTGATTGCCTCGATATCGCCCGACCATTTCACGCTCTACCATCCGCACTATTTTCCATTTGAGAATGCGCACCTGCAGGCCCTGTGCTTTGCGGTGGTGGCGGCGGGCGGGCCGGGGCTAGCCTGGGGCATTCTGCTCTATTGGGCCGGGCATTATGGCCCGGGACCGGTGGTGGGCCGCTGGGCAACGCTCCTGGGAGCCGCAATTGTCATTCTCCTTACCGCCACGGCCGCCTGGGGCATCGGCTGGCGCGAATCGATTTCCGGCCAGCCGCCCTACCCCATGTTTTTCTTTCCCAGTGATGATTTGAAACTCTATCTCTCGCAAACGGTGCAATTGACGAACTACCTGGCGGGATCCGTCGGCGCCGTCGTCTGGCTGACGGTGATATTCTGCTGGCGACAGCTACAGTCACCCGTGCCGGAGGAAAAGACTTAACCGTT
>JBEHYY010000027.1:0-51508 GCA_048497935.1 Verrucomicrobiota bacterium | reverse complement strand
GCGGGTCCGGACCGATAGAATTCGTCACGATTTTAAGGGCCCACCCAAGGCGACAAACGAATCAGGCTCGCCAAGGAGCATCTGTCCACTCAAGGCCAGATCCAGCAAACCCGGCTTGGTGGAATCGCCAAGCAAGGAATTTTGACTTTTAGCGGGAGGTGTTTCTACCGATGGATTTTCATCGCTCAGGCGGAATTGGCTCAAGGCGGAGAGAAAGTCCGTATGGCGGGCATTTTCCAGCAAAATCTTGAAACGCAACTCATCCGCACGGTCTGTATGTGAGGTTATGGTGGCGTTGCCCTGCGCCTGGCCACCGGCGATGCCAAATTCAAAATGGGGAACATCCGTGAATCCCTTATAGACTTTGGTGTCCACTACAGCCCGGTCCAAGGGGATATGATAGGCATGGAGAGGACCGGAGAACTCCGCATGCACCAGGCTCGCGGTGGCGCCAGGCTGCGGATTGCCCAAGCCACCGGTGCGTTGTTCATAGCGGACGGTGGGGGAGGTGGTGCTTTCCAGCGGGCGGACAGCGTCGGCAGCATCCTTGCCACCCACTGCACCCAGGGCAGCCAGAGGCAAGGTGCTGTCGAAAACCATCCTCTCCTCGTAGATATGCGCATAGGGTGGTTTCATGGTCCAAAACATCTCGCCGTGGATTTCCCCGCCGCCGGCAGCATCGCCAACAATATCGAAAACCGAGAGAATCTCCGGCCGTTGTTCCACGCGCACGTGGATATTGTTGGTCCTCACTCCACGCACCCGTGCATTGGCAATCTGGGCATAAACGTTAATCGAGTCCAACGCGGCTGGCTGCTTCCAATTGCCAATATAAGCGACATCCGCCTGAGGCCATTGGCCGCCCGGGGTGATGATCGTCCACAGCTCCTTCCACCAGTCGAGCAGAAAAGGATCGAGCACATGCGGATCCAGATCACCATGGGCCAGGATGCGAAAATCATTGGTGCGCAGATTTTGGTAATAGGAAGCATCGACCTGCCAGGAGCGGTTCTTCAGCTCGGCATGATTTACCTCCAACACCAGGCCGCCAAGCTCATCCCGGCTCAGCTGCGCGTGCGCATACCAGGCATCCAGGTCGATATGTTCAAAATGTGTTCCGTCCGTGCGAACCTTTAAATCGGCGGTTTGGAGTTCGCCCTCGGGCGTGATGTTGGCTTTGCCCGTCAGATCCAAGGGGGTGTCGAACTTCAATGTCGCCAATTGCTTGGGAGGTTGGGTGGAAAAGGCCGACAGGAGGGTATCCATGCGCAAACGGGCGGTGGCGGCTAAGTTGCCTCCTTGCCATGCCCAAGTGCCTTCATGTTCGCTAAAATTTGTGTGTCCGGAAATTTTCAGCACATCGGATCCTTGTCTCACTGCGGCGGTGAATGGCAGGCCAGGCCAGGACCGCAAATCCAAATCAACCTCGGCGCTGTCCAGCAAGAATCCGGCCACAGTGGTATTGAGGGCAAAAAAGGCCACTCGTGAGGGTTTTTCGGAGAAGGACGCTGGTCGGCCTTCGGCCAGTTGTAATTTTGCCCACACGGCATTACTGGTGACCCAGTCTTGTTTGCCAATGGCGGCATCGCCGGCTGTGTACCGCACTTTTTGCGCCTGGAATAGTACAGGGCTGAACGTTCGCAGGGTATTGCCGTTCCAGCCCATATCAAGATGGACCCACGTATTGCTCAGTTCGAGGCCCGGTACGGGTGGGTGGGCATTAGCCGCATGGGCTGCCATATGCAGCATATTCATGCCCGAATTTTCGCCTTTGATCTCAATCTCCAACAGCGGATTATCCACCCAGGCAAACTGCGGCTTTGCCTCCAACAATTGACGGGACCAGCGGCGATATTGCGCAGCAAGGGAGACGGCCACTGGAACATTGGGCGTGGGCGCTGGTGCAATTGAGGGTCCTGCTCCTTCCAGCATGGTTGCGGGAAGAACCACATTGCCTTGGGCGGAAAATTGCAGATTGAAAAAACGCCCGCGAATATAGTCCAGCCGCCACCAGTGATTGCCCCCGCTGGCCACGCTTGCGCTAAATTCACTCAAAAACGGCTCGCGCTCCCCGTTGGGCGAATTCTCCGGCGGGCAATACAGGGTGGCATTCCCAAACCTTATCTCCGTAAGCGACAGTTGGTGGTTCCAGAGCAAGGTGAACCAATCCGGCTCCACAATGACATACTCAGCCTCCATGACTGGGTCGGCGGAGTCGGTGAGGAATACTTGTGGATCATGCACAAATAAGGTGCCGGATGGGCTTACTTCCAGATTGCTGAAATGCACGCGTATTCCGTGTTCGCGCAGATTATTCTCGAGGGCGCGCCGGGCAAAGGCCGGCAATTGCAGATGCTTGTCAGTCGAGAGGATGATGAATGCAAATACCTGCACGCCGAGCAGTGCCAGCAAGGCCAGATTGAGCGATATCCGAATCAACCGGAACCACCAGGGGGTCCGGACGCGGGTGGGCGGGCGGTTAGGCGTCGGTTCGGACACGGCAGTGAGAGAGCGATACTGGCAAAGGGCCCGCTTGCCAGTCAGGTTTTATAAAGGGGATTTATCCAATGCTCATCGACGACCGATGTTTAAGGGGTCGCGGCCGGAGCGGGAGATGCCGGACCAGCCGCAGGCAACGCCGTGGCCGCAGCCGGAGCCGGACTGGCAGTTGCAGTAGGGGCGTTGGCTGGCGCGTGTGGATCAATAGGCTGCTCTTGAAGATTCAATGTTTCCGCGGCGCCCGGTGGCAGGCTGACATTGCGGGTCAGCGCCCCCAGCAAACTGATGACGGAGATGGGCAGGTCGAAGACCACCTCGGGCGTATGAGTGCCACCATATTGATGCGCGCCAATTTGCTCGGTGAAGTAAAAGGTGAGTGTTTGGCTCTGTGCGGGCGTTTGTCCTGCTGCCGGGATCTGCACGCCGACGTCCAGCCGATAACGCCAGGGTGCTGGCACCGGAATGCGCGAATCCCCCTGCACCAACGGGAAGGGCGTGTGCTCGTCAAAGGAGGCCTTGAGATAGCCATCCACGGTGGCTGATTTGAGCCAATCACGCAGGGTCTGGATATTTCGCCGCAGTGACTCGGGTTTGTCTTTCAACTGGTCATCAAGGCTGCGGGTGGAGTCGGCGGTGAAATCAAAAACCGGCTCTCCATCGGCGGAGCCATCATCTTTCAGGCGGGTCAATTTAAGAGAAGTGATCTGGGCGGTGGCAGGCAGTCGCTCCAGCACCCGGTCACGGAAATACAAGGGGTCAATTCCCTGGGAAAGGTCACCGATGATGTCGCCATCAATCTCATAAACGGAATCCGCATTTTCGACTTTTGCATAATAGCGGGCTGGCGTGGTGGCTGTGGCCGGCACGCTGCCAATATCGAGGTTCACCGGGGATTTATCGCCTTCAAGTGTCACTTTCCAGGTCGGCGGGGCCAAGCCATAGCTCTTCAAGTCATCGGGTGCATCACTGGTAAAGCCTTTGGCCGTCAGCCCGCGTAGGTTTTCCAGGAGGGAGAGGACCACCTGTTTGTCAGCATCGGTGGGCGCCGGTTGCTTGGAGGCGGCATCGCGGGCCTGGATATGCCAGGGATTGGCCCCACCTTCGGATTTGAGCAGACGCAGTTCGGCGTCAAAAACCCGCAAGGTGATGCCCGTTATCTTATCCGGCGTGAAATCGACAAAACGGCGTTCGCGGAGTTTTTCCTGCGCTTGGCGCAAGGTATCGACAAGATCTCCGGGCGCGACGGTGAAGATGACGGCATTGTCGCTGCGTTTGGCGTAATATTGGGGATTACTGGCAGTATTAGGCACTTGGTCGCCCAGCAGAAGGGTCTGGCTGTGGTTATCAGTCTTCAGCTCGACGCTCAACGAGGGGCTCGCCAGCCCCAGCCGGGCCAGGTTGGTTTCAGTGCTGGGCAGGAAGTCCTGGGCTTTCAATTCGCGCAATTGGCGCACGACTTTGTTGACCTGCAAGGAGTCGGCAGGACGCTGGAGCGGTGTGTCGAGCTGCCAATTGTCGTTGTTGCGGGAGTCGCGGCTGAACTTCACCAGTTTGGGCGACTTGATGGCCAGGCTTTGAATGTCAAAGAAGGACAGCGAGAAAATGTCGGTATCGCGCAATTCAGTGACCGGCGTTTCCACAATGTCAAAAAACTCCTGGCGCCATACGCGGACCTGATGGTCCGCCGGGTTCATGACGTAAAGATTGTCGCCAGCCGGGGTGCTGTTTCCAATTAGCAGGGCGATCTTTTTATTGTTGGGGCCGGAAGCCGTCACTTCCACCCGTGGTTTATCCAGGCCATATTCCCCCAAGGGATTGGCTGTGGATGAAATGTCGTCGGAGGAGAAGTGGCTCAGTTCATCAGGTTTGACCAGCCGGTTGATCAAGTGTTGGACGGCGATTTCATCCGCCGCCCATTCCACCGGCTTCACGAGCCGCCAGGCGCCGCCGGCATCATGCACCAATTCACGCACTTCATTCTTAACATTATCCTTGATGGTGATGTGATCTGGTTGGAAATCAATCAGCCCGCTGGGCTTCAAGGTGATGGGGACGGGCCGGTCCAGCCGCCATAGCGCAAAAAAGACCGCGAGATTGGCCAGCAACAGGACAATGGTGAGCTTGAAGCGCATGGCAGTGAGGGAGAAAGGGCTAAAGGGATGGTTTACGAACGGCTGCGCAGCCAGCATACAATCAAGCCCAGCAATGCCATGCCGGCAGGGAGCAGGGCCAGCCGCCAGCCTACGCCCGTGTACTGGTCGGTCACGATGTCCAAGTGTGACTCTTGGGGCACTTGAGGCCGGATGCTCAGCATATTCTCATGATTGGCCAGGTAATTCACGCTATTGAGCATCACCATGGAATTGCCCAGCACTTTGCCGAAGAGCAGGTTGGTGACGACATCGGTGTTGCCGTAAACCAGCAATTTGCCGCCCGGCAAATCCACGGTTTCAGATCCCCGGCGCTCGGATATCGCGGCTACGGTTAATGGGCCTTTGATGGCGGTCTTCGGGTCGATGCGCACATTTGTGGCGTTGGCCGGAGGCACGGGCACGGCGTAGGAGGCTTTCGAACTTGTCAGCAAGTCGTGAACCTGCCGACGCGCATCCTCAGAGGCCGACAGGTCAGTTTGCACGGGACGGGGAGGGCCAGTCAGGATGCTCAATTGTGAAAAGGCCACCTGTTTGGTGATTTTATGTCGCGGTTGCGGGTCGGACACAGGGGTGAAGACCTGCAATAGGTCAGTCGTCAAACGCTTCGAGTCCGTTTCAGCCACCATCAAATTAGGCGACACCAAGCCCCACTCATGCATCAGGATTTCCAGCCCGGTGGTTTGTTGGCTGCCTTTGTCACTGGGTTCCAAAAAGAGGAGAATACGTCCATTCTTTTCATTGAGATAACGCCGGAGTTTGGCCACTTCCTCCGGCAGGAAGGACGAAATTGGATTGGCGATGATCACCGCTTTCGCATCCGCAGGGACGAGCCCGCCCGACCGCAAACTCAGGGTATGGATGTCAAAATTGCGCTGGTGCAGGGCGTCGCCAAAACTGGACAAGCCATTGGGTTCTTTGCTGGTGACGCTCGCCTCGCCATGCCCCGTCGTGAAGTAAATGGGGTCGGGTTTGGTCTCAACCACGTCCAAAATGGCGGAGGTAATGGCATTTTCCCCTCGAAAATCAGTGGCATTGCCCGAATACGTGCCGCCGTACAGATCGCTTTTAAGCAAGGCGCGTGAGCGATTTCCACGCAGCACAATCAATTGCGGAAGGTTATCGGGGTTGGACAGCGGCAGGGCGCTGTATTGCTCCAATTGCTTGCCAAGGGTGATTTGCCGCTCCGGGTCAACTTCCTTGTCCACCATCAGCGGGATTTTTTCACCTGGCAGGTTGGCGGCGGTGTATTGGTACTCTTTGAGCAAGGTCCGGATGCGGTCCACCATCACCCGGTCATTATTGCCCAATTGGTCCTGTTGCACGACCAGGACCAGGTGTAGCGGCGTATCCTGGGTACGCGGCACATTCTGCTCCAGGCGCGCTATCGTTTCAGCGCTCAACGAATAGCGCTTATTGGGGGTCAGATCCCACCGTTTATAGTGCCGCGCCGCCACGTAGTTCAATCCCGCCACCAGCAGCAGGCTCAGGACAATCTGGGACGTCCGGTTGAGTCGCTTGACCCAGCGGGCGAATCGGAAATCTTCAAGGCTGGCAAACATGGAAAAATCAGGGGGGTGCGGGTTAGTTGGTGGCCCGGGCTTCGACAGCCAGGGTGGTCAACCCAAGCACCAGGATCGTGTTGCTCGCGTAGAGGAAGAAAGGTCGGGTGTCGATCACCCCGCGGTTGAAATCTTGGAGATGCTGAAAGGGCTGCAGGTATTCCACCACCGATTGAAAACGTTCAAGGAAAGGTGTGTCCTGCCATGGTACGTGCAGCAACAGGTTGCCGCTGATAATCAGAATGAACAGGATGCTGAAGGAGAGCATCCCGGCCACCAGGGTGTTTCGCGTCAGGCTGCTGGCCAGAATACCCAGGGCGATGTAGAGCAACCCGCTGATGCATACGAACAGGAACCCGCCAATGAGCGAGGCGGTATCGTACAGGGGCGAGTCGGGATTGGCAGGCTTGAGGTAGATTACGGCAATCCAGGGGTAAAGCAGCGTAAGTGCCCAGAGGCCGACATAAAAAAGATATGCGGCAAAGTATTTCGCCAGGATAATCTCCAGGGTCGATGCGGGCGTGGTCAACATCGCCTCCAGGGTGCCGTGCCGGCGTTCCTCGGCCAGGCTTTTCATCGTCAGCAATGGCACCACAAAGACCACCGGGATCCAGAAAATCTGGAAATACAGGGCGGAGGGCGGGTCGTTGCGCATCACATCATCATACTGGTAGAGCACGAGGAAATAGAACAAACCCATTACCAGCAGGAAAAGCACGGCCGCGCTGTAGGTCGCCACGGATACGGCGAGCATCCGCACTTCGTGGGCAAGCAAAAGGGGGAAATGGCGCATGGGATGGTTTTATTTTCGCAGTCGTGCAAACGGCGCCAGGGTTTCATCGCCCTGTTTGGTGGCCGCGAGGAAGATTTGCTCCAGGCCGGGTTCGATCAAGGCAATTTCCCGCACCCGCCAGCTATTGCGCCGTCCAACCGCCAGCAGCAGGTTTTCGCCGATGGATGGTTCGTTGGCCGGGCCTTCGAGGCGGATTTCCACAAAACCTTCAGAATCGGGCGTCGAGCAGGTAGCCAGCCGCAGGCCGGGATGCGCCTCGGGGAGGATTTCCTCAAACGCTTTCACATCGCCATTCAGGCGCACCCGCCATTCCGAGCGGGTGAGAAGTTCTCGGCGCAGGCTGGCCGACGTGCCCACCGCCACGAGGCGGCCTTGATTGATGATCATGACCCGGTCGCAGCACATTTCAATTTCAGCCAGGATATGGCTTGAGATCAAAACGGTAAGACGGCCACGCAGCGAGTCGATCAGGCGGCGGATGCTTAAAATCTGGTGCGGGTCGAGGCCGATGGTCGGCTCATCCATTAAAATCACCTCCGGCTCGGCCAGAATGGCGTCGGCAATGCCCACGCGCTGGCGAAAGCCCTTGGACAAGGTGCCGATGAGCTTGCGCCGCGTCTTATGCTGCAAGCCGCACATCTCCATCACCTCATCCACACGGGGCTTGATCCGCTTGCGGGGCAATTCTTTCAAACGCGCGCGCAAATCGAGGTATTCAATCACCCGCATATCATCAGGCAGCGGGTTATGCTCAGGCATATAGCCGAGGCGTCGTTTGGCTTCATCCGGTGCTTTGGCGACGGGAATGCCAGCCACATACGCCCGGCCGGAAGTCGCCTCCAAAAGCCCCGAGAAGATCCGCATGGTGGTGCTCTTGCCGGCGCCATTGGGTCCGAGAAAACCGACGACTTCCCCTTTATTGACCTTGAACTCCAGATGCTCAATCGCGCGCACCGTCCCATACGACTTTGTCAGGGCCACGGCTTCCAAACTGGGCGTGGTGGCCGCAGTGGGTGGGGGTGGTGGGCTGGCGTGGGTCTCGGGCATGAGAAATCAGATGCAGTGAAGCGTTTTATATAATGCGGCAGGTGCTGGGAAGGCAATGACGGAAGATAATGGAAGCCGCCCTCTTCGCTCGGGCATGGCGGGCGCGTTCAAGGGTCACCAATCTGACAGCCGCAGGGCGTGTTTTGTTTCTCGTTATCCTGCGGGCTGTTTAGGGCTTATTTGCCCGTTTCCAGGCTTCCTCAAGCCCGCGCAGCAATAAATCAGGGTCGAAATGGATTTCGCCCAACCAAGCGCGCGGCAATTGTCCTGCACTACCACCCGTGGCCACCACGCTCACCGGGCCTTCACCCCGGCGTTTAAGTTCTTCCAGCAAACGGTCCAGAATAGCGCGTATCATGCCCGCAAAACCCGCGGAACAACCGATTTTCATCGCCTCAACCGTGCTGGTGCCAATGCCGGCGGAAGAAATGAGATCATTGGGGTCAAGCGCCGGCAGCAGGGCCGTTTGCTCGTGAAGGTAACGGGTCATCAGGCCCAGCCCCGGGGCAATAATGCCGCCGGCATATGCGCCATTTTTATTGAGCACGTCAAATGTCACGGCGGTGCCGAGGTCAATCGCCACCGCTGGCGCGCCATGATAGGCCAGGGTGCCAAAAGCCAACGCCAAACGATCTTGTCCGATCTGCGCAGGATTCGGGTATTCCAAGGGCAAGCCCAGCCCTGGACAACGCTCAGAAGTTAAATGGAAAAACGGCAATCCGGTGGCTGCCAGCATAGGCTTGAGTGCCTCCGTAGCCCTGGGCACCACTGAGCAGAATGAAATACCTGCTGGTGTATGGGGCCCCCGGGCCAATTCTGCCAGACGCGGTCCCAACCCAGCGGTCAGGTCAGCGGCTTGCGGTGTGGGCACCGCACATTGCGACAGCACTTTGCCGCCATTAAGCACACCGGCGTGCACCCGGGTATTGCCGATATCAACACAAAGGACATTCATGGAATGCAGGAACCCATATTCAACCGAAAATCCGGCATCGTAAACTGTAAACTATCCGCCATATCCCCCGATGCTTACATCGCCCGATTGCACAGTTTTGAATGAGCCGTCCGGCAGGGTCAGCTTCAATGCGCCTGATTCATCCACTCCTGCGGCCCGGCCGGTCAGCACCCCGCCATGCAGTGCAACACTGATTTCCTTGCCGCGCAATGCGTCGTAGCGTTGCCAGAGGGTGTCAAAATCCTTTTCAAATTTGCCGGAGACAAATTCCGTGAAAGCGCGCGTGCCCGCCAGCACCACATCTGCCGCCACGGCATTGATGGGCAGTGTTTTCCCGCCATTGATTTTTTGCAAGGTACCAGCGACCTTTGCCGCTGCCGTCCCCGTTCGACCCCCGGCCCATTTGGCAGGGTCACCATTCACATTCAAGCCCAAGCCGCAAATCAAGTCACGCATAAGGTCGGCATCGATGCGCGCCTCCGTCAGCAAGCCGGCCAGTTTGCAGCCTTCGTGCACCAGATCATTCGGCCACTTCACCCGCACGGGCAAACCCCAGTTGGTATTGAGCATCTCGCAGAGGCGCAGGGCCATCCATAAGGTGAATTTGGGCATCCGCACCGGCGGGAGTTTGGGTTGGAAGCCAAAGCTGAGGTATAGCCCGCCGCTTTCCGCGCTATGCCAGGCCCGGCCCAATCGTCCGCGCCCAGCTGTTTGCCGCACGGCGAAAATGACGAAAGGCGTGGGCGCGCCAACTGCCAGCCGTCGTTCAGCTTCGAGGTTGGTGCTGTCGATTTCCGGCAGGAAAATCACATTAATATCCGGTTTTTTGCCACGGTGGCGCAAGGCCAGATAGGCCGCCAGTGCTGCGGGATGGAGCATCGCGGGCTCGGCGCTCAGCCGGTAGCCTTTGCCGCGCACCGCTTCGCAGGCCAATCCTTCGGCCTGGAGTTTTTGAAGCCTCGCCCACACGCTCACACGCGACACACCCAGCCGCCGGGCCAGCTCCTCACCGGAGACGTAGCCGCCTTCGCCAGCTTCCAGCAGAGCCGTGAGCAAGGTTGTTTTATCGGGCATGGACAATAATCTCGCGCAAAGGATTAGGGAACGCAAAGGGATTTGCTTTTATTTCAGACGCGAACGAATCCTTCCCGCCGCCCATTGCGCATGCTCTGCGACCATGCCATCATCGTCCTGTGCCAGTTTTTCCAGCGCCGGCAAATCCTCGGCAGTGCCAATGTTGCCCAGTACCACCGTCGCATTGCGCTTGAGCCGCGTTAATTTCAGACGAGCGAGTGGTGTGCCCTGGGTGTGCTGGCGAAAGTCCTCCTCTGTCCACGCGAGCATGGCGCGGACATCCGGGTAGTCGCGTGGAATGAGTGCCGCCTCGCGCGAGTCTTGCGCCCATTTGTTCCAGGGGCAGGCATCCAGGCAGTCATCACAGCCAAACAGCCGGTTGCCCACAGCCTCGCGATATTCCAGTGGAATTGCGCCGTGATGCTCAATGAGCAGGTAGGCCAGACACTTGCGCGCGTCTAATTGATAGGGCGCAGTGATGGCGCGGGTGGGGCACGCATCGATGCACGCGGTGCAGGCTCCGCAATGGTCGCGCCCCGCCCGATCTGGAGGTAGGTCCAAATCTGTCGCCACCACGCCCAGCATCAGCCACGTGCCAAGCTTGGGATGGATGAGCAGCGTATTTTTGCCCTGCCAGCCGAGGCCGGCCTGTGCCGCCAGTGGCTTTTCCAATACAGGGCCGGTGTCCACCCAGGCTTTTGCCTCGCCGCCTTGTTCGCGGAGGAGGGCCGCCAGCTTGCGCAGCCGCTTGAGCATGATGTTGTGGTAGTCCCGCCCCAGCGCGTATTTGGCAATGCGGTAGCGCCGCGTCGGTTCGCTTTGAAAGGAGTTCATTCCCACAAACAGCAGGCTTCGTGCGCACGGCCCGTCGGCTGGTTCAGCCAGCAGTTTTTCGGGTGCCAGTCGCCGGTCGTTGTTGCGTTCGAGCCAGGCCATGCCGGCGTTTTTCCCCTCCGCCAGCCATTGTTCGTAATACTCTTTTCGCAGGGGCGCGGCAGTAGCCACCACGCCAAACACGTCGAACCCCAGCCGCATGGCTTCTCCATGCAGGAGTTTTTTGAGTTCGGCTGGAGAAGCCTTCATTCTCCGACGTTAAAGCATTTGCGCTGGTTTGGGCAGATTATTTGACAATAGCCACTGAAGTATTTCTAGCCGTTTTTTGAAATTTCAACTGGAGCAGAAGCCCCATCCTTCTTAATCTCCGCCATGCTTGGGGATTTTCACTTGCTTGCCGCTGGGGCCGGCCCGGCCCGTTTGTTGACCCACTCGGTTGAGCAGGTTCAGTATTGGTGGGCGTTTTTCGACGATCTTTTTGGCCAGCATCTCCGAATCTTCATCGGCTTTGTGCTTGCGCTATTGGTGGTAGGGCGGCTGACGCTGGAAAAGCGCAATCCGAACAACATTTTTGCCTGGGGGCTGGTGATTTTTTTCATCCCCTGGCTGGGAGTGCCGCTTTATTTTATTTTTGGTGGCCGTAAAATCCGGCATTTTGTCAAAGCCAAGCGGGAAGTTAATGCCTTTGCCGCCCAGTTGGCCGGGGGCGAGGATGTTACTTCGCCGCCCATGACTGGTCGGATGCCCATGCCGCAACGTACCTTTGCGGGAAACAACTTTCAGCTCCTGGGCGACGGGGTGGAAGGCTACCATGCCCTGCGCCGGGAAATCGCCGAGGCAAAAAAATCCATTCATATACAGACCTTCATCCTCGGGCGCGATGAGCCAGCCCGTGAGATTGTGGCTGATTTGGCCAAGCGTGCCCGCGAAGGCGTGGAGGTCAAACTCCTCCTTGATGCCTTGGGCAGTTTTGGCGCTACGGGACATTTTGTGCAACCACTACGCGCGGCGGGTGGGCAGGTCGGTGTATTTCTTCGCGTGGTGCCACTGCAGACCAAATGGTCGGCCAATCTGCGCAACCACCGCAAATTTGCCATCTTCGACCGGGAGCGCGTGCTCGTAGGTGGGCAGAATATCGACCATCGGTTTATTGCCGCGCACGACGCCGACTCGCTTTTTTTCGATTTTGGAGCGCAGGTGGAAGGCCCGGTGGCAGCTGCCTTCAACCGCAATTTTGTCTGCGATTGGTGTTTTGCCACTGGCGCCTCCCCGCGCGATTTCCGGGAATTGCTGGCTTACTCCCCGGCCGCGTGTGGAGGGGAGGAGGTGGAGGTGGTGACCAGCGGTCCGGATGTGGAAAGCGACCCCTTGTGGGAGCGCCTGCTCATCCTGGTGCAGCAATGCAAAAGGGAACTGACCATTGTGACGCCGTACTTCGTGCCCGATGAGGTTCTGTTCCGTTCGCTTATGATTCAGGCGCACTTGGGCCGGCGGGTGCGCATCTATATGCCGGAGAATTCAAACCACATCCTGGCCGACTTTGCGCGTCATTACTACTTGCGTCAGTTGCACGATGCCGGCGTC
This sequence comes from Verrucomicrobiota bacterium, assembly GCA_048497935.1. GTDB lineage: Bacteria > Verrucomicrobiota > Verrucomicrobiia > Opitutales > JABDGR01 > JABDGR01. Next base: position 39,010 of record JBEHYY010000027.1, on the reverse strand, counting down.
GAGGTCTTGCTCTATACCCCCAAAATGATGCACGCCAAGCTCGTGATTGTGGATGGCGAGGTGGCTGTCATGGGCTCGGCCAACATGGATTACCGCAGTCTCTTTGTGAATTTTGAGATTGGCGTCTTTCTTACTTCTCCCGGGCCTGTTCGAGAGCTCATGGGCTGGACTGACCGCCTCCGCGAAGATTGTGTCACCTACATTGACTCCGGCCACTTAGGGGCGGGCGCCAGTCGTAGGATGATGCAGGATTTCGCCCACTTGCTTGGACCGCTATTGTAAATTCTCCAGTTACCAAGGTTTTATGTGACCATTCTGTAACAATTTCAGGATTGGTTTGTGACAGATGGATGATTTAATCCGCCCAACAGCTTTTTCTCAAGTCATGGACCTCACACCTATTCGCGTTGACGATCAAGTCACCCACGTTTCGCTCATTGGCCGGCTGGACCTCGCCGGCGTGCAGCAAATCGAAATGAAATTCACCGCCCAGGTTGTCTCTCGCGGCAAACCGGCCATTGTCGATCTATCGCAGACGAGCTACCTCGCCTCCCTCGGTTTGCGGGTATTGCTGATGGCTGCCCGCGCCTTATCCGGCAAGGGGCAGAAGCTGGTGCTGCTCAATCCCTCTCCGGAGGTTCTGCAAGTCCTCCAACTTGGCAAGATTGACGCCATTGTCCCGGTGGAGACAGACCTTTCCCGCGCCTTGGCATTGGCTGGAGTAAAGTAGCCCTTGTTGACAGTCAGAAGGGCTTACGCCAGCGCCTCGGCAAACGCGGCTTCAATTTCCTCGTAAGGCTCCATGCCGACGGAAACGCGCACCAAGGCGGGGTCTAACCCCAAGCCCGCAAGTTTCTGCCGCCCGATGGCCGAGCTGACCAGATCGTAGTGCGCCAGGTACATGAACGGACAGGCGAGGGTGAAGTTTACCCCGAAACTTGGGCCTTTGACGATGCGCACGCGGTCATAGAACCGCGCCAAATCGCCTCGCGGCACAAAGCTGAAGACACTGCCATACCGGTCCGGCCGCCGTGCCAGCCTTTGGAAGTTTTTCTTGGCCCGTGCTTCCCCGGTCCAGTGCACTTCGCGGACGGCTTTATGCTTGGATAAAAATTGGGCGAGCCACGCCGCACTGGCTCCCGCCTTTTCAATCAACGGGGCGTAGCCTTCAATCTGCATCGCCAGGCGGGCCAGGTCGCGCGGGTAATGCGGCGTAATGGATTTGGCGATGGCGCCATGCAACTGCGCCGCCCAGGGGGACTCGGGATTGCATACCACCGCACCACCCATGACATCGCCTTGATTCCCGGCGAACTTTGTCAGGCTATTGGCTATCACATCGCAATACGGCAGCACGTTGACCACCTTGGGGCTGGCCAGAGTCGGGTCCACGATGAGCACCGCACCGTGCTTTTGGCAAAGCGCCTGCAAGGCCGGCAGGTCGCCAGCATGAAGCAGGGGATTGGTGGGAAACTCCACTACCACGCCTGCCAGCTCTGCGCCATGCTTTTGGAAGAATGCCTCCAGGCCGCTGACATCGTAGGTGTCATTCCAGGTGTGAAAACGCTCGGTGGTCCCAAGAAACTTGCGCAAGATTTCGGTCGTATCCACGTACTGCCAGCCAATTTGGAGCCAGAGATTTTTTTTGCGCGGCAATTGCAGCGTGCGCACGGCTTCAAATACCTCGTAGAACGCGGTCATGCCGGAGCCCGTCAGGAGGATGTCGGCCGGGTTGCCGACACCATACACCTCCGCGAGGTAGGTGGTCACCTTGAGGGAGGGGTCGCCCAGCAGTATTTGTTCCGCGAATGGGCTTTTAATCACCCCTGCGGCAATCAGGATGTCTTCTGCCTGACGGGAGGTTATGGCTGCGCCCAGATGTTGATGAAATGCCTTGGCGAGGGCCAGTGGCTGGGATTCGTTGGGGATGGTCACCGCCCACGCCCCGCGCCAAGCCTTGGGTTTGGTCGTCAGTCGCGCAAATTGGGCCATGCCCGCGGCCAGTCGCTCGGTTTGAACTAACCGCACCTCGCCACGGTTAACTCCGAGTTCATTCCGGGCCAGTGTTTGCGCCTGCGCCACCAACGGATTGGTCAAAAATCGGGGGTAGCCGGACTTCATGGCGGCCACGACTGCCGGCCGGCGTTCTTCATAGCCAATAACGTCCTCCAGCTTGGGCAGGCTGCAGAGCACGGCATGCGGCGAATCCGGCACGGGTTGCCCAAAGGGAATGTCGCGAAAGGCAGTCATGGGTGGAAAAAAGGCGTAGTATATGCAGAAAGAATCACCCAAGTCACCGCTGAAGCGAGGGTGGTGCCTGATTGTGGGTATGCGTAAATAAAGCGCACGCACAAACGGTTGTGGATTGCGTCATTGGCTGGGTTTTGCCAAAGGGATGGGTGAAAATCACTCCCAACCCTATGCGATTCCCCCAGCTTCCTGTCTTCGTCAGCTTGTTCATTAGCGCCAATTTGGCGTCGGCCGCTCCTGCTCCGGCTTCCGCCGCTCCGGCGGCCAATCCGGCGGGTTCGGCGACGGCAACGGCCACTTCCCCAGCTTTCCCTTCGGTGGCGCAGATCGCCCGGGCCAGTTCAGCCACTGTGCCCGCGCCGACACTCAATCCCACCCTCCATGCTTCGTTTGTGGATTTGGCCAAAAAGGGCGGCATTGATGTGCTCTTTCTCGGCGATTCCATTACCGACTGGTGGCGCGAGGCTGATGCCGCCACGAAGCACAATGGCAAGCAGGTCTTCGACAAATATTTTGGTGATATGAAGGTTGCCAATTTCGGCATCGCTGGCGAGGGCACCCAGCATCTCCTTTGGCGCTTGCAAAACGGTGAGGGCGCCGGTTTTTCCCCCAAGGTAATCATGCTGATGATTGGCACCAACAATCTGGGACGTAACTCGGATGACCAAATCGTGCTGGGCATTGTCTCGGTGGTGGCCGAATTGCGCAAAGATTTTCCAACTTCCCGGATCCTCCTCTTGGGTATTTTCCCCCGCGCTGCGGCCACGGACCAGGTTCGCAGCCGGATCACCCGCATCAATCAGGTGATTGCGGGCATGAACGATCTCAACCATGTTTTCTACATGGATATCGGCCCTAAATTCCTGGCCCGCGACGGCGCCCTCTCGACGGAAATTATGTCCGACTTGCTGCATCCCACGCCCAAGGGCTATGAAATCTGGGCGCAGGCAGTCCAGCAGCCGCTTTCCAATCTGCTCAAGCTTCCGCCGCTGGTTGCGGGGAAATAAGAGCGAATCATCGCTGCGGGCACGGGCCGATTAAGGCATCTTTTTCCCCGGCGCGCTGGCGCTCACGGTGGCGGGTAGGAAGGACATACAAATCGGCGCCGGGGCGGCCACGGGTTCGCCCTTTTGCGCTAATTTACCCGTGGTTTCATCCACACTGTAAATAACTGCGGTATTGGAATCCTGATTGCCGGCAATCATCCATTTGCCGGTGGGGTCAAAGCCAATGTAGCGCGGCGTCTTGCCGCTGGTGGAAATATCCTGCACCAGGCTCAGGCCGCCCGTTTTCGCATCAATGGCAAACACGGCAATGCTGTCATGGCCGCGCGCAGAGGCATAGAGGAACTTCCCATTGGGGTGGAGTGCCAGTTCCGCATCCTTGTTGAATGCTTTGAAGTCGGCCGGAAGCGTGGAAATGGTCTGGAATTCAGTCAGGGTGCCTTTGGCGGCATCCCAGTTGAAGGCTGTCACCGAGCCGCCCATTTCATTGATGCAGTAGAGTACTTTGCCATTCGGGTTAAACAGCAAGTGCCGCGGGCCAGAACCACCTTTGACGGTGCCAAAGGCGGGGTCATTAGGGACGATTTTGCCGGTTTTCTCGTCAAATTTATAAATGTTGATCTTGTCCGTCCCAAGATCGGCGCAGAGTACAAACTTATTGGAGGGATCAACAATGATGCCATGCGCATGGGGGCCTTCCTGGCGGGAGGCATCCGGGCCTTTGCCGCTATGCTGGTCTGCGCCGGTTTGCTCGCCCAGGGAGCCGTCCGCTTTGATGGAATATACCGCGATGCTGCCACTGTCGTAGTTGGCGACAAAGGCGTAATGTCCGGTCTTATCGAGGCTGATATGGCAGGGGCCTTGGCCGCCGGAGGGCAGGCTATTGAGCAGTTTCAGCGCCCGTGTAGCTCCATCAATCTCATAAGCCGCGATTTTGCCCGATTTTTCGTAGCAGGAGTAGAGATGTTTGCCATCGGGGGCGACGACGAAGAACGACGGCCCCTCGGCTTGCGCGGCGAGCGCGGGCTTGGTGATCACCCCGGTGTCGCTGTCAAAATGACCAAGGGAAATGCCATTGCCGGCGCCGCCATTGGGCGAGCCGTAATACACGTAAAAATCCGCCGCCGCCAGAGATGTTGCGGAAATCATGGGCAGGAGGGTGGTTAAGCCAAGCAGGACGATGGGGGTGGTTTTGAGGGTCATGGGGAAATCCTGTGAAAATCGATTGAATGGGCAAGCGTGAAGGCGGCGAGGCTACAGCTTGGGCGGGGTGGTGGAGGTAGGCAGATCTAAAAACGCGCGTTCGAGTGATTGGCCACGGCTGACTTCGGAGATGCGCGCTCCATGTTGTAGCAGAGTGCGCAAGGCCGCGCTGGTCACATCCTCCGCCTGTCGTTCGGCGCTGCGGTTGAAACGGATGCGGAGGGAGTGGTTGTTGGTGTCCCAATCAAGCATATCGCCCGCCAGCGCTTGACGCAGTTCTTCAATGGGGGCCGGGCCTTGACCCAGCGTGATGCAAATTTCCTCATTCTGTCCGGTCACGTCGCCAATGGTGCCGGAGCGCACCAACCGACCATGATCAATCAGGGCCACTCGGTCGCAGATGGTTTCAATTTCATGCAGGTTATGCGAGCTGACCACGATGGCGCGTGTGCCGCGCTGCGCGGCGATGAATTGGCGGATTTCATGCGCCTGACGGGGGTCGAGCCCGTTGGTCGGTTCATCGAGCAATACCAGCTCTGGATTGCCCAGGAACGCCTGGCCGATGCCGAGGCGGCGCAACATACCGTGGGAGAGGGTGCGCGCCCGGCTTTTCGCGCGATCGGTCAAGTCCACCAGCTTAAGAATTCTTTCCACCTCACCTCGAATTTGCGGTCTGGGAATCCCCTGCAGGCGCCCCAGGTAGGTGAGCAGGTCAACGCAAGTCAGATCACGCCCAAGCGCGGCGTCTTGGGGCAGGGCCGAGACGCGACCACGATGCTTGCGCGCGCTAAAGGGGCCGAGGTCAAAAAGGCTGACGCTGCCGCCATCCGGTTGGAGCAGCCCGCACATGATGGCAAACGTGGTCGTTTTGCCCGCGCCATTGGGCCCAACCAGGCCGAAGATGGATCCGCGAGGCACCTCCATGCTCAAGCCGTCCAAAGCCTTCAGTGCGCCGTAGTTTTTTCGAATAGCGTCCAATCGGAGGGCCGGGGTGCTGTGGGGCGTGGTGTTCACAGGTCCCTCTTGCGGTAGAAGATTAAGCCAAGGGCGATGTAAATGGCGCTCAAGAGCACCAATTGCAGCATCGCCACCCCGTAATGCGAGAAATCAGGGAACCATAGCTGGTCCTGATGCGAAAAAGGGGAGAGAAATTGAATGGCACGCCAGGCCCGCAGATGGGCGTCGCCTTCCGGTAGCCCTTGCTCATTGACCTGTGCAAGGTGGTTCATCACCCACAGGCCCACCAGCCCCACAATCGAAAGGGTGCGCGAGGCAACGGTGGAGCTGGAAGACATTGAGCACAGCCCGGCCAGGCCCAGAAAGGCAACGCAATAGGCCAGCAGTCGCGGCCAGAATACTAAGATGGATGACAGGGTGGGGAGAAATTCAAAATCCGCCAATTTCCACCAGGCAATGGCGATGCAAGCGCCCCCGGCCAGCAGGATCATGACGGCAATCGTCGCCCCTTGGCCCAGCAGCTTGCCAATGACAAATTCCGCCCGCCCGGTTCTTAAGCCGATAAACCGTACGCCGCGTGATTGGTGCTCCTGGGCGATGGATTCGGACGAGGTTATCATGATGATGATCGGCAGAATCATCAGGGAAATCAGCATATGGAACAGGGTAATGGCCGGTTTGCTGGCCATGTACTCCGCGGCGGATTGTTCGCCGGCAATCCCGGTCAGCAAACCGCGAAAGGGGGAGCCGCGTTGAAACAACCGGCCTTGCGAGGGGCGGTCGGGGTCAATCGGGGTTGGATTCGGCCGGCTGGGGGTGGGGGCACTGTTAAAAAACGCTCCCCGCCGAGCGGGTGGCGGGTTGACCACGGGCTGCACGCTGGCCAGAAAGGAAACAAAGGCGTATGAGGCAATACAGGCGACCAGCAGGTAAAGTACACTGAACAAAATCGCCCGGCGGCTGCGCAGCATTTCGCGCAGTTCAAAACCGGCGACGAGCAGCAGGTCCCGGATGGGGCTGGGGCCAAACATAAAGCCTTTGAGCATGGGGGCGGGCCCGGCGCGGTCAATGGTCTTTGTGGTAAGGTGGGCGTAATTTTTGGTTAGCCTCCCGCGCCAAAGCCGTGCATTCTGTACGGCACTCTCTTTCGCTGCTATGTCTCTCCATATTCTCCTCAATGGCTATAAGGGCCGCATGGGCCAGGCCATCAATGCCGCCGCCCCCGGGGCCGGGGTTGAAATCGTCCGTCGCATTGATGCGGGCGACTTGCTCGAAGCTGCCGTGCTTGCGGACGTCGATGTCGCCGTGGACTTTAGTTCGCACGAGGCCTCTGCCCCCTTGGCTCGCCTCGCAGCCGCGCGCAAGTTGCCGCTCGTCATTGGCACCACCGGCCACACGCCTGCCGAGCGCAAGGAAGTTACCGCGCTGGCCAAAAAAATTCCCATCGTGTGGGCGGGCAATTATTCCGTGGGGGTGAATTTGCTCAACTTTCTCACCCGCCGCGCCGCCAGCGTGCTGGGGCCGCGTTATAATGTCGAAATCGTTGAGATGCACCATCGCGACAAGAAGGACGCTCCCAGCGGCACGGCGGAGAAGCTCATCGAAATCGTCCGCGAAGGCCGTCGTTTGTCGGCCGATAAGGTTGTCCATGGCCGCCATGGCCTGGTGGGTGCCCGCCCCGAGGAGCAGATTGGCGTCCACGCCCTGCGCGGCGGCGATGTTGTGGGCGACCATACGGTCATTTTCGCCGGTGATGGCGAGCGCCTGGAGCTCACCCACAAGGCTTCCTCTCGCGCCATCTTTGCCGTGGGCGCGCTGACGGCGGCCAAGTGGGTCAAGGGGCAGAAGCCGGGCCTCTACGGCATGGACGACGTCTTGGGACTCAAGGGCTGACCTATGATCGTGTCGCTTGAAGGCGTGCTCGTCGAATGCACTCCGCTGCGTGCGGTGGTGGAGTCTCATGGCATTGGCTACGAGGTCAGCATCCCCCTCACCGCTGCCGAGCAGTTGCCTGCCGTCGGCCAGAGAGTCAAGCTGCATACCCTGGCTGTTTACCGCGAGGATGCCCAGCAGCTTTTTGGTTTTGCCACACCTGCGGACCGCGACTTCTTTCGCCTCTTGGTCGAAAAGGTTTCTGGCATCGGCCCCAAGACAGCCCTGAATTTATTGAGCCGCCTGTCTGCTGATACCCTCAAATCCGCCATCGCCCAAGCCAATGTGGATATGTTGTCCAAGTGTCCCGGCATCGGCAAGAAAACCGCCGAACGCCTGGTTATCGAGCTGCGCGACAAGATTTCCGGCAATGAGGAAGGCTTGGCTTCCGTAGCCTCGGCGAAGGGGGATGCCAAGGAAACATCTGCCTTTGCTGACGCTGTCGGCGCGCTTATCGCCCTCGGCTACAAGGCCCCTGATGCCGACAAGGCTGCCCGTCGCGCCCAGTCCCTCCTCGGCGCCAAAGCGACTTCAGAGGCATTGGTCAAAAAGGCCCTTGCGCAGGCATAGGCAGGGAATTCCGTCTTTTTACGACTTCGGCGGTGTCAGTTTCGTGCCATCGAGTTTGTAAGCGTCGTTGAGCTCGAGGCGCACGTAGTCATAGACTACGCCGCTTTCGAGATCGCCGGCTGGTACGGTGAGGGTCATCTCGTTTTCGCCTTGCTTGAATACGGAGGCATCAAAGGTCAGTGTGCGCTCCTGCCAGACGCCAGTGTCCGTATTATACCTGATGGCATTGGTCTGGACGATGGGAGCGTTGTTCTTGTTGCTGTTGTCGCCAATGGCGCCGACACTCTTGCCATTGACGGCCACAGCGAGCTGGCGGATGCCGTCCGCCCCGGCGAGGGCCATGCGCAGCGCAGCATAGCCTTGAGCGGCCTTGTCCATGTTGAACTTAATCGTCCAGGTCGTCGCACGGCCGCGGCCAAAAACGCGCCACGGGCCCGCCTCATTGCTTTGAGGGTACTCGTCGAGCGAATAGGTCTTGATCCAGCCGAAAGGCTGGTTGGCCGGGTCCTTGGCCTCCGGATTTACAAAGGACAAATCAGTGGCGTGGGGAACCTGCTCAAAGAACCAGTCTTTACGGTAGTCGCTCTTACCGATGGTGTAGGTTAGGTCATTGGGGTAAAGAAGCGCGTAACGCATATTCCAGCCCCAGAGCCAGTAATTCTTGGCATCCCCCTTGAAGAATTTGCCGCCCGTGCGGTCGGGAAAGCCAATGTCCCACACCTGTTTGCCGAAGCGTACGGGTTTCCAGTCGAGCTTGCCGAGGTCAATGTTCTTCCCGGCCTCTACGGTGATGTTGGCTTGCGCGAATTCTCCAAGCACGCCATCCGCAAACGCGTGGAGCGTGTAGGGGCCCGGGCGCACATTCGTGATGTTGAATTTGCCGTCTTCGCTGCCGTCTGTCCAGAATTGGTAGTAGTTTCCATCGTGGTCCCAGGTGACGGTGTTGCCATTGCCCGAGCGTTGGGTGAAGCCGCCGGCACTCGTCTGGTAATCCGGATGCGCGAGACCCACGGTCAAATGGGGCAGGTTCTTGGAAGCCGCCTGGGCGTCATTCAGGACAATCTGCCCCGTGACATTGCCGCGCTCGGCTTTATGCGGATAGTCCACGCCATTAACCCATTCATAGGGCCAGAGCGCCTTTTCCTTTTTTGCTTGGATCAACGCATCCTGCCACAAGGCGATGGCGTTGTCGTGCCAGGCGGCTGGCACGGTCGGATTGCCGGCGGTGGCGGCCAGGGTGGCAAGGTCGCCTTGCGAGGGCGTATTAAAGTTATCCAGCGAGTTACAGTAGATGTAAATAGGACCGATGACCTTGTTCCAAGCTTCGCCAGCCGGGATGTTGCAGCCCGCGCCGCCCGCATAATGGCCCGCGCACCAATAGTCGAGGATGATGGGGTCCGGGTTGTTGTTGGCGTCATAGTGGCAGACGAGTTCGAGCTTGCTGGCGCCGCCGCTCAGGTACTCCGTCGTGGGGTTGATGAACCAGACGCCGACATGATCCTTCGTGCTCGACCAGCCGTAGGCGGGGATTTTGTACTGCACGGCATTATAGCTGTACTTGTGTTCGACAGAGTTCTTGTAAAAGCCTGTGCTCAGGATGCGCTGTTCCTTGGCATGGACGACGACCCCGTTGCCCCAGTCCTGCGGCGTGCATTCGAGCATATTCCGGTCGGCATCAACGGATATCCAGTTGAAATCGTGGTTGAGTTTGGTGATGTACCGGCTCTCTCCTTCGCCCGCCGCCGGGTAATCGGCCCCGTGGGAAAAGACAGCGTAGGCATAAATGCCGCTCGCGCCGCGCTGGAGCGCATAGCGCACCTCGATGTCCATCCGGCCGGTGACGCCCTTGACGTCCACCTCGGCGCGTTCCCCACCGTTCTTCGCCGGGTCGATGGTGACAGTCTGCGTGACTTGCCCTGAGGGTGTCTGTTCCCAATAGCCGCCGCCGCCCATGGTATTGATGCCTTTGTAAACGAGTGACACCATGTTGCCGTTGCGCTTGTTGATGGTCGCCTTGACGATGCCGTTGTCGAGTACCCATGAGGCACCATTGTCAGTAATCGTAACCGGCGCATTGGTGGCAGGCTTGGCGACAGTGGGATCGGCCAAAGCCGGTGTGACAAAAGCAGCGGCCAGCGCTGCGAATAGGGGCAGGCGCAAGCAGCCCGGAATCAGGCGGATGTGCATAGGGAAACCTTTAGAGGGTGGGGGGAGGGCACCGCGGCTGGGGGATCGGAGTGCTTGCCATACGAACCACGCCCATCATGCATTGGTTGCATAGGCGACCGGCCTTTTTTGCAAAACTTCGATTAAGCCTGGGTTGTTACCCCTAAACCACAGTACCACTGGGTACGACGCCGCCCTTGGTGACGATAATGACGCCATCGCGCACGAAAAGGTCGCCCTGCTGCCACATATCGGGCTTGCCTTCGGGAGAGAGCTTCACGTTGTCACCAATGCGCGCATTTTTGTCGATAATGGCATGACGGATATCGCAATTTTTGCCCACGCCAATCTCCGGTATCTTGCGCTCACGGTTGCGGGCGCGGTCCCGTTCGTTTTCAAACTGGTCCGCCCCCATCATGACGACATGGTCAAAGGAGGTGCCTTCACCAACGATGGAACGCACGCCGATGATGGTGTGGCTGATTTTCTTGGCCCGCAACACACTACCCGCCGCCACAATCGTGTGGGTGATGGCGCAATTGTAGAATATCGGCGGTGGCAGGTAATTAAGATGGGTGAAGATCGGCTGATCGTGGTGATAGAGATTGAACGGCGGATTTTCTTCCGTGAGCTGTAGGTTGGCCTCGAAAAATGCGCCGACAGTGCCGATGTCCTCCCAGTAATCATCAAAGACGAAGCTGTAGAGTTTCTTTTTCCCAAGCAGGCTGGGGATGATCTCTTTGCCAAAGTCCATGGCGGAGGTCTGCATGGCTTCCTTCAAGAGCTTGCCGGTGAAGACGTAAATACCCATGGAGGCCAGGCAATAGTCCTGCCCCGGTTTGGCGTTTTTGATGCGGTCGCGCACTTTTTGGCCCACCGCTAGGCTGTCCACCACCTTCGGGTCCTTGGGCTTTTCGACAAACTGGGTGATAGTCAGGTCTTCCGCCACACGCATGACGCCCAGCCCGTGCACGCATTCCTTGGGCATGGCTTTCGCCGCGATGGTGATGTCCGCGCCTGTCTGCAGGTGCTGGTTCACGATTTCGCGGAAATCCATTCGGTAGAGCTGGTCGCCGGAGAGAATGAGGAACAGATCCTCATCCCCGCCATGGAAGTGATGCATATTCTGGCGCACGGCGTCGGCCGTGCCCTGGTACCATTGCTCGCTGGCGTGCGTTTGCTCGGCGGACAGGATATCGACAAACCCTTGGTCAAAAGGGTCGAATTTATAGGCTGACTGAATATGGCGGTGCAGCGAAGCGGTGTTGAACTGTGTCAGCAGGTAAATTTGGTTGTAGCCGGAGTGAATGCAGTTGCTGATGGGAATATCGACGAGGCGGTATTTGCCGCCGAGGGGGACGGCAGGCTTGCAGCGGTCCTTGGTCAGCGGGTGCAGACGGCTGCCGCGGCCGCCGCCCATGATGATGGAAATGACTCGGGGAGACATGGGGTGAGGGATAAATGGGTTGAAAAATCAGCAAAAACAAAACCACCAGCGAACGAACCGGGGTGGATGGCTGCGCGCGGGGTTGCGTGCATCCGTCCTTGCCATACCCTGCCGCATTGGGCTATTTTTGCAATTCTTATGTGTGGCATCGTCGGCTACGTCGGCAAACAAGCCGCCAGCGGCATCCTTTTGGAAGGCCTCAAACGCCTTGAATACCGTGGTTATGACTCCGCGGGTCTCGCTGTCGGTACCAAGAACGGACTCGATGTGGTCAAAAAGACCGGCCGGGTCGAAAACTTGGTCCGGGCAGCCACCGGGATAAAGGACTCCGCCCACACCGGCATCGCCCATACCCGCTGGGCCACTCACGGGCGGGTGACTGATATCAATGCCCACCCCCACGTCAGTTCCGACCACAAATTTGCGCTTTGCCACAACGGGGTCATCGAAAACTACCTTGCCATCAAAAAATTCTGCGAAAATCACGGCTACACTTTCCAGTCAGAGACGGATACAGAGGTTCTGGCCAACCTCATTGCCTACCACTACCAGAAGGAGCCTGAATCCAAAAACGGCAAAAACCGTTTCCTCACTGCCGTCCGCAAAGCCCTGCTCCATGTAGAGGGCACCTACGGCATCGCCGTCCTATGCTCCGACTATCCGGGCGAGATTGTTGGCGCCCGCAAAGGTTCGCCCCTCGTGGTCGGCGTGGGTAATGGCGAGAACATGATTGGCTCCGACATCTCGGCTTTCATCGGCCGCACGCAAAACGTCATCTACCTTGATGATGGGCAGGTGGTGCACCTGACGGCGGATGATTTCAACATCACCACCATCTCGGACGAGGCAGTGGACCCCGTCATTGCCAAGGTGGATTGGGAAATTGAGCAGGCCGAGCTGGGCCACTTCTCCCACTATATGCTCAAGGAGATTTTTGAGCAGCCGGTGGCGCTGGAAAATGCCATCCGCGGCCGCTTTTCTGACGATTTGAGCACGGCTAAGTTTGGCGGCCTTAATATCGATCCGCTGCAATTGCGCCATGTGGACCGCCTGCTCTTTTGCGCCTGCGGCACCGCCTGGCACGCCTGTCTCGTGGCCGAGTATCTTATCGAGCGCTTTGCCCGCATCCCCGTCGAGGTCGAATACGCCAGCGAATTTCGCTACCGCAACGCCCCGCTCGATAAAAACACTCTCGTCATCGTCATTTCCCAGTCGGGTGAGACCATCGACACGCTCGAGGCCCTCCGCGAAGCCAAGCGCAAGGGCTTCCGGACGCTGGCTATCACCAATGTCGTCGGTTCCACCATCGCGCGGGAAACGGACGGCGGCATCTACCAGCACGCGGGGCCGGAAATCGGGGTCGCCTCCACCAAGGCGTTCACCTCGCAGATTCTGCTCACCGCCATGATGGCCCTCTATTTTGGCCGCTTGCGCGACTTGAGTTTCACCGAAGGCCGCGCCATGGTCGAGGCTTTGCGCCTCGTCCCCGGCCTCGTCAGCCAGGTGCTTGATCAGGCGGATAAAATCAAAGTCATCGCCAAGAAGTATGCCAAGTGCGAAGACTTCCTTTTCTTGGGCCGCCAGTCGATGTTCCCCATTGCGCTCGAAGGCGCGCTCAAACTCAAGGAAATTTCCTACATCCATGCGGAAGGCTATCCCGCTGGCGAGATGAAGCACGGCCCGATTGCGCTCATCAGCCCGGAGTGCCCGTCCGTGTTTTTTGCCCCGCGCGGCGAGGTCCTTAAAAAGGTTATTTCCAATATCCAGGAGATTCGCGCACGCAAGGGTCCCGTCATCTGCGTCACCTCGGCCCCGCGCGATGAATTGCCTGAAGACCTGGCGGAGGACATCATCCGCGTGCCGGACGCCCACGAGGCCATCCAGCCCATTCTCTTCACCATCCCCATCCAGTTGCTGGCGTATTACATTGCTTGCGAGCGTGGCTGCGATGTGGACAAGCCGCGCAACCTGGCCAAATCAGTGACTGTGGAATGAGGGTGGAGCGTTTTTTTTGAACCCCGCCTCCCTTGATGCGCCATGACCAGTCAGTTGATGGCCTGCGCGGTATCGCAGCCATGGGCGTGGTTGTTTCCCATTTCTTCGCCGCGTATGTACCCATCTTGCTGCACGCTTTTTATCCGGCTGTTTTTCGGCAAAATCACCATCCGGATATTTGGTTCTCTATCTCACAGATTCCGCCTTTGACAGTGTTGTATAACGGGCATTTTGCCGTCATTGTCTTTTTTGTCATTTCAGGTTACGTTTTGGCGATGCCCTACTACGCCGGGCGGCGAGAGAAGCTATTCCATCGTCTAGCCGGGCGGTACTTTCGGCTTAATCTCCCCGTGGCTGTTTCCATTTTGATCTCGTATGCGATTTTCCTCGGCCATGGCTATTATAATGTTCCGGCGTCTGTGCTGTCCCACTCCACTTGGTTGCAGACCAATCTGCCCGCCAGCGGCTTTACGCCGGGTGCCATGCTCTCGGCTTCGCTTTACAAGGCCATTCTTGGCGGTGATACCACCTTCAATACACCCTTGTGGTCTATTCGCGTGGAGTTCGTCGGTTCGCTCTTGTTGCTTGCCTACTTTCTGCTCAAGCCAAAAGGCTGGAGTTTGATGTCAGGCGTCTTGCTGGTTCTTATATTGGGAATCAGCTTTAGGGAAAATGCCCTCTTCTATATTGCCATTTTTCTGGGCGCATTGCTGAATGCGGTCAAATTTCCGGCGAAGGCCCTTTGGGCGGCCTTTGCGCTTGGAGTTTATTTTGGCGGCTATGCCTATGGCCATGCGCTTTATAATTTTCTTCCCGATGTGGATCTCTGGGAGACGAAGACATTTTACAACACCCTGGGCGCCGTGTTGCTTGTGGGAGCGGTGGTGAATGGATTTTTCCGGAATTTCCTGGAAAGCTCTCCGATTCAATTTTTCGGCAAAATCTCCTATGCCATTTACTTGCTCCATTTTCTGGTGCTTTATTCCTTCTCCTGTTTCCTCTATATCTCTCTTCCGCCAACCATTCCCTGCCTGGTGTTGAATTTGCTCCTGTATGTCGCCGTAGTGCTGTTGCTGGCGATAGGTTTTGAAAAATATGTGGATCAGGCGGCCATCCGCTTGGCCCATCACATCGGTGATTATCTCTGTCCGCGTCCGTCCCTAAGCACCAAGTCTTGATACCTGCCCATGGGTGGGCTAGCCTTCCTTCTTTTAACTCTTTCCACACCTATTCATGGCAACTTCTGCCGGCTGGCCGATTCAATGTCTTTGCAGCGACTGGGGGGAGTATGCACTCCTCGACACCGGCCGGCGTCGCAAATTGGAGCGTTTTGGATCGCAAATCGTTTCTCGCAGCGAGCCTAAAGCTTGGTGGGAGCCAGCTTTGCCGGAATCCGAATGGGCTCGCGCCCAAGCCCAACACGAGGAGGACCGCCCGTGGCGGGTTACACCCACCGCCCCGCGCGATTGGGCCATGCACTGGCGCGAGCTGACGTTGCAGGCCCGCATCAGCGACTCGACGAAACACCTCGGGATTTTTCCCGAACAGGCACCCCATTGGGAATACATCCAGGCGGAAGGCCGCAAGTTCAAGGGCGAACAGCCCAAACTACTTAATCTCTTTGGCTATACCGGCGTGGCCACCTTGGCTGCGGCCGCCGCGGGTTTCGCAGTAACCCATGTGGATGCTTCCAAGCCTGCCATCACCTGGGCGCGACACAATCAAAGCCTGTCTGGCCTCGACAAGGCGCCCATCCGCTGGATTCTGGATGATGCCGCCAAGTTCGTCCGTCGTGAGGTGCGCCGCGGGGTTCGCTACGATGCCTTGGCGCTCGACCCGCCGTCTTTTGGCCGCGGGCCGGACGGGGAAATCTGGAAGGTTGAAGTGGGCCTGCCTGAATTGCTTGCTCTCTGCCGGGAAGCCTTGGTGGAAAAGCCGCGGTTTATCTTGATGACGATGTATAACCTGGAAGCTTCGTCACTCATGCTCGGCAATATGCTCGAGCAAATGATGCGTGGCACTCCGGGCAAGATCAGCATTGGCGAACTAGCCTTGGCTGCCTCCGCTCCCGGCGCGCGTCTGCTGCCGTTGTCACTTTGGGGGCGCTGGGAATCCGCCTAAAAAATCAGCGCTTATCGTTTGCGGTAGGCGGCATCAAGATGCGGTGCCAGGCGATCAATGATGGAGGCATCGTTGGCATGGCTGATGGCATCATCAATCGAGATCATGCCGCGCTCGTAAAGCGAGATGAGTGATTGCTCGAGAGTGTTCATGCCCTCTTTGCTGCGGGTTTCGATGGCGCCGTACACTTGCTGCCAGTTGCCCGTGCGGATCAGGTTGCTGATGGCGGCATTGTTGCGCAGCACTTCCATCGCCACGCAGCGCCCGTGGCCATTCACCCGCGGCACCAGCTTTTGGTTGATGACGAACGACAAACTGAATGACAATTGCACCATCAACTCCCGGGTGCGTTCCGGCGGAAACATATCCACAATGCGGGTCAGGGCGCCTACGGTGTCGCGGGTGTGCAGGGTGGAAAACACCAAGTGCCCGGTTTCCGCCGCCGTCAATGCCTGGGAGGCGGTTTCCGCATCGCGGATTTCGCCCACGTAGATGATGTCGGGGTTTTCGCGCAGGACGCTGCGCAGACCCGAGGCAAAGCTGACGGCATGCTGGCCCACTTCCCGCTGGGAAAACAACGCGCGCTTGTTGGGAAATACAAACTCAATCGGGTCTTCCAGCGTGATGACGCGCACGGGCCTTTGCTCATTAATGCGCGCCAGGAGGCTCGCAATTGTGGTGGATTTGCCACTGCCTGTCACCCCGGTTAGCAGCACAAAGCCCTGCTTTGCGGCAATGATGTTGCGCCAGGGAATGTCCGAAGGAAAACCCACCTCTTCAACGGCCGGAATAAAAGGCGGCAGAAGGCGGATGACTGCCGCCAGGCCGTCGCGGTCGCGGAATACATTGACGCGAAAATAGTATTTGCCTCCGGGCAGCTCAAATGCGGCATCCAAGTCCACCAGCGGGTCGTTGCGCAATTGGTTGATATGGTCGGGGCGCAGCAGCGAAAAAACCATTTGCTCGATGATCTCCCGCGTCATGGGTACGCCGCCGGGGATGAGCTGCAATTCATTATCCAGGCGGAAACGGATGGGCTCGCCGACTTTCAGGTGGAAGTCGGAAACGCGCGGCATTCCGTTGACCATGTACTCTTCAGAGACGGCGCTGGCCAGGATGTCCACCATGCTGTACTGGTGGTCGCCCGCCTTGTAGATTTTGCGGTTGGGGTCGTAAGCCTCGGTCATACGGACGTTAGGGTAGGAGTGACGGAGTGTAGGTTGCGTTCAAAAAAGGGCAACACGGTTTACTTATGAATGTGACAGCACGGGCCTCACTGCGGAATATTCAAAATATCAGTCAAAACCTTATTTTTCAACTGTGATTCGCTGAGATGCGACACCTGATGTCCGTCCGCGTTCCCGCATTAGGCCTGCCAATAGACAACGCGGCCGCAATTGTCGCACGCCACTGGCTTGTCCCCATGCCGCGCCACTTCCGCGATTTCATTGGATACGCGCAGGTGGCACCCGCCGCAGCGGTGGTCTTGCATTGCCGCGACAAAGGGTGCTCGTTTGGCCCTGGCTTTGGCGGAGTCATAGGCTCGCTTCCATGGGGGTGGGACGGATTCGGCGGCAGCTTCCACTGCGCCGGTCTGGGCGGCCAGCTTCGTCTGGCACTGGGTTTCCTTTTCCCGTATCAAAGCGGTCTGGCCGGCCAGGTCGGCTAATCGGCGTTTAAGCTCCGCCTCTGCCGCGCGCAAGGCCGCGGTGGCTTCATCCATCTTCATCATCAGCTCAATTTCCTGGGTCTCCAAAGCACTGACTTCCGCTTCGGCCGTTTCAATCTGGTGGGTCAGCGCCTGGTATTCGTCATTCTTGCGCACTTCGGACTGCTGGGTTTTGAATTTCAGCACCTGCGCCTCGGCGGATTTGAGGCGGTTATCCATGTCCTTGCGTTGAATTTCAATCTCCTGGGTCGCTTTGCGCTTGGTTTCAAACGCAGCCTTTTCCTCGGCCACGCGTTTGTCTAATTCAGCCAGTTCAAAAGGCACCTGCTTTAATTGAGTCTCCAATTGCTGGCGTGCAATGTCCGCTTCCTGCAACTTCAACACACTGATGAGCGGGGCGCTTAAACCGGGGGTGGCTACCGTGCCGTTGGGGGTGGGATTCGCCGTCATTGGCTCATTGAGGCTGACGATGGTGAAAACGCAACCGAAATTGCACGGCAGCTTAATTGCCGCCGGTGTTATTCGGCGGCGGGTTGGCTGGAGGAGTGCCGGGGCGGTTGAGCTTGATGCTGATCCGCGGTGTGGCGGCCGGTGGCGGGATGGTTGGAGCAGCCTCCGCAGGCTTGGCTTCTACAGGCGAAATGGAGGGAGTGCGGGCAGGAATGGATAGTTTGGGGCGCGGCGCTTCAGCCGGTGGGGGCGGTGGGGCCGCCTGGGTGGGTGTTTCAGCTGGCTTGGTTTCTGCGGCAGGTGCGGGAGTCGCCGGCGCCTGAGTATTGCGCAAAGGAATAGTTAATTTGGGACGGGGGGCTTCTGGCGCAGGTGCTGGGGGTGTGGGCGGAGGTGGGGACGGCGGTGCA
This sequence comes from Verrucomicrobiota bacterium, assembly GCA_048497935.1. Lineage (GTDB taxonomy): Bacteria > Verrucomicrobiota > Verrucomicrobiia > Opitutales > JABDGR01 > JABDGR01. The sequence goes on along the minus strand of JBEHYY010000027.1, from coordinate 20,836 downwards.
GCTTTGGGAGCTGGAGGTTCCACTGGGCTGGCCGCGACGGGCGGGGGTGGCTCGGGCGCGGCTTTCTTCAAGGGCAGCGGAATCTTCTTTGGCTCTGGTTTGGGCGTTTCGGCCGCAGCGATTTGCGGCCCCGCCGCAGGCAGATTCGCTTCCGCCAAAGTTTCCGATTGGTTGGTGGCCACTGGAGCCTTGGATGCCTTTTTCCTTGCCTTCATGTCCCAGAATTTCAGGCCCACAAAGACAATGAGCAGCCCAGCCAGTACCCAAGCCCAGATTGGTACCTGGAACCCGGATTCCTGTGGCGGCTCCGTAGGAGTGGTTGCCGCAGGCTTGGCGGTGCCTGAAGCGGCCGGGTTTGCGGGTTTTGCGGTAGCAGTCGCAGCGGTGGCCGCTCCCGTCGCGGTGGCAATGCTGGCTGATGCAGCTGGCTTCGCGGTTGTCACGGGTGCGGCTGTCGATGCAGTGGCTGCGGCAGTCGTTGCGGAAGTTGTTGCCACTGGAGCAGGCTTTGCAGTGGCGGCAACCGGTGCGCTCGCTGGCGCGGTGTTGTTATTTTGCGTCGGCGCAGGCGTAGGTGTGGGTGTCGGGGCAGGCGTGGGGGCTGGCGCAGGGATGGGTGCCCGCAGTGCGGAAGGTATTTCCGTGGCTTTGTCGTTGGTCAGCACTATCCGGCCTTCCGGATAATTCATAAAGGTCTGGGTGTCGGAACCAAATAAATCGCGGGGTTGGCCCAGTTTTTTGACAATGGTGTCTTCACTGTCGCCTAGTTGCACAATTGCCCTGGCGGAGGATGTTGAGGCTGGGGGTGCCGCCGGAGGGGTGGCTGCGGCATTGAGCTCACTGCCTGGCCCAGCGAGCATGGCCAGCGCGGCCATAATGATACAGGGGGTCAAAACCGCCCTCAATTCCGGCAGACAACGTTGAGCAACCATGCCGGAAAGAATGCCAGCGCCCGAGCGGCTGTCAACGCCGCCGGAATGGCGGCATGGGATTATTCTTGCCGCTTGGCCCAAATCGCGCTTTATTGACCCCTCGACCTAAGGGGGTATAGCTCAGTTGGCTAGAGCGCATCCTTGACATGGATGAGGTCACTGGTTCGAGCCCAGTTACTCCCACCAGTTTTTTTCGGTTTGGAATGAAGTGCCTGCCTCTTTAACTGCACGAGCAGTGCGTGGACGGACTTTATGTGGCGAAGTGTGCGCTGTTTGTCCTTTTTATTAATCACCCGGCGCACTCCAGAAACATCTGCAACGCTCCTTGCAGCAGCCCATGGCAGAGTGGCTGCTTTTGGCGGTCCGTGATTTCCGCCTGACGCAGAAACTTGGCATACGCGGGCGGCGCATCGCCCGGAAAACCATGAAACCATAACGCAAATAATTCACGATTGGTCTGCGCCGCGGCCAAGGGCAACAGTACGTCGCCCATCAATGTGTCAAACCGCGCGCCCGTCCATGCATTCGCAAAGATTCCCTTCGCCATATTTTTCCGCAGCACCGCCAGCTTGTGTTGTTTTCGAAATGGCCCTGAATTTTCCGTTGCCGTAGCGCCCGTGGGCAGGTTTTGCGTATGCCGCAGGAGCGTCTGGGGCCATTCTGGATCCGCCGCGACCGCGCGGGCATACTGTTCTAGCCGCAAGCGCGGGTGGTTGGCTGGTCTCAGTCCGGCCAGTTTCCAGCGGCTTTTCTCTTCCTCGAACAGCAAATTGGGCAGCGGTGGATGCGAGGCCCACGCCGCCAGTGGGTACTTCATCGCCAGTGCCGACATCGGCGCACGATTCCGGCGGTAACCCAAAGCCTCGAGGGTGAGCTGGTGGCAGGCCTCGGCAAAGCCGGCTTTGGCGAGGCGCTGGGCCGCATAGGTCCGCTTTTGCCGCCAGCGGTGCAGCGCGCGGTCCAGCAGCCTTGCCATGCGCTCCGCGGCCGGACGCTTCAAAAATTCTTCCAGGGGGCCCAAAGGGTCGCGCCCCTCAGCAGCGAGCAAGGCTTCGTCCGCCGCATAGTCCTCCAAATCGCGTTCCAAATGGTCAATGAGCACTACCTGCTCTGGCGTTTCTCCGCGCAGGGTCTTGGCCGTGGGTTCATTCTTTTCCGGCGGAAACAGCAGTACATGCAGCGCCACGTCCGCATAGTTGGGGTCCTTTTCATGACCATGCGCCGCCCAATCACGCGCATGGAAATGGATTTCGACATCTCCTCGCGTGCGCTTTCCCTCAATCTCCCATTCCCCGCCGCGGAAGTCCGGCCCTTCATGCAGATTCCATCGCCCCGGATGACGTACCCGCAAGGGCTTGCCCGACAGGGTGCTCAATTTCTCCTTGCGATAATCGCCCCGCAGCCAAATTTTTTGAATAATCCGCTCGGAGACAGTATAAGGTCCATACCAGCCCTGCATTTCGGCAACGGCTGACGGGGATGCTTCATCAACCTGTGGCGTGGGCATGAAGCCCCAATTCACCGCAAAGCCGTGAAGGACGCAAAGTTTTAATTTAGGACACTGCCCGTGCCTGCCCGATGGCAGACCTCACGCCCGGCCTTGATAACTGCCATCTTCGGTGCTCACCTTGATGACATCCCCGGTCTTGATGAACAGTGGCACGCGCACGGTCATGCCGGTTTCCACGGTGCAGGGCTTTTGCACATTGCCCGAGGTGTCACCGCGAATACCATCCGGCGCGTCGGTGACCTTCACCGTTACGGAAGCGCCGAGGTTGACAGTCAGCGGTCGGCCTTCGACAAACAGCACGTCATATCCCTGGCTGGGGACAAGGTATTGCAGGGCTTCGCCAAGCACTTCCTTGTTCAGCAGTGTTTCTTCGAAAGTTTCCGGATCCATGAAGGCGTAATTGTCGCCATCCACATAGGAAAACTCCAGCTTGCGCACATCCGTCGAAAGAATGTCATACTTTTCGTCCACATTGATGCGCAAGGGGGTGACCTTGCCGGTCCGAATGTTGCGCAGCGTCATCTGGCAGAATGAGCGCATATTCGGGGGGGTGCGAATCGCATGGTCGAGCACAAGGCAGGGCTCGTTATTGTAGTTGATGACGTTCTTTTTGCGGATGTGGGCGACGACGGGCATGGCGGTAAGAAGGGCTGGGGCAGGGGGCTAAAGATGCCCGCCTGGCCGGTTAGTATAGGGGGAAACGGTTTATGCTGCCACACCCCTTTTGTTTGTCAACCGCGAAGAGGTCTGGCCACTGTCAGGTTGCCCAACTTGTTTACATTTCCCGCTTTACGATACGGTGCCCGTTCCTATGCTCCCAGTCATGGCTAATGAACCCGTCAAAACCTTGGCCGACCTATTTCGCCAATTGGAGCAAAAGAAGGCTGCCGCCGCCCAGTCGGGTCGGCCGGGCGCCAAATATGGTCGTGCGATGAACAGTCCCAAACCTCAATCCCGCAAGCCGGTGCACCATCGGCCAGGAAAATAGCCAATCATCGTTTTTGGCGACGGTGGGCTTAGAACGACGCACCGATTTCGAGGCCAATGCCCCAGCTCGGGTCCACGTCGAAGCTGTTCGCCGAGTTGCCATTCACATGGAACTGGTATTCGCGCGAGAAGAGGTAGGTCACATAGCCACGGACAAAGAAATTCTGCGTCAGGCCCTGGCGCACGCCAAGGGTCAGGTCGGCATTGCTTTCATTCACCGCCTGTTTGCCCGCCGGCACATCGCGCGTGCGGAACCAGTGTGAATTATAATTCAGCGAGGCGTCCACCACCGTCGCCTGGTTGTTGAAGACATCGTACACCACCTTGGCGCCATTGGAAGTCCCGGCATAGCCGATCAATTGCCACTGGGGCAGGAACTCCCACTTGACCTGCGCATAAGGCGTCCAGGTATCCGAGTCCTCAATGCGCGAATAGAACATCGGACCGGCGGAAAGTGAAAGCACTCGGTTCACATTATAGGTCGGACCCGCCGCCACCGCGATCTGGCTGCCCTTGCTCAGGGAAGTCGCCGTTTCTGCCGCCATGCCCGTGCTTAGGAAGCCAAAGGCGCCCCATTTTTCATTGATATCATGGGAGTATAGCACGTTAATCCCGAGCTTTTGCACGTTGCCAAAGGGTGCGCCAGTGCCGCTGAAATCATAGTTCACGTAGATGTAGGCGAGCGAGATGGTCAGATGATCAGCGTCCCCCCAATTTTGCATATCGCGGCTGATAATGCCAAAGCGGTTTTCACTCATGCTGCCGGTGCCGCCATTTTTGGCATCAGCCGAGAAGATATGTTCGTAGATGCCCTCTGCCACCAGGTTCAGCTTTTTGGCATCGGCATTTTCCGCCGCCGGCGCGGCACTGGCCGGTGCGGCTGGGGTTTGGGCGTGCAGCGGGGTGCTCACGGCAGCCAGCAGGGCCAGGATGGATGCCAGATGAAGACAAATGGGGCGGGAGAGTGTATGCATGGCCCCCGGTGCTAACGGCCAGGCGCAGCGAAGGCAAACATCTTTCACCAGCCGGTGGCTGCCTGGTTATGCCTACTGCGTATGGCCGGCCATCAACACCTCAAGATTCGCATACTTTGCTTCTGTCATTGTCTCTTCGTCCAGGGTGTTTTGCAGCAAATCGATAACCGGGCCCAGCCCCAACAGTTGCGCAAAGTCCCGTGCATCGCAATAGCTGGAGACTTCAAACTGCTTGATCTTGCGGGCGGCGCTTATCATCGCCAGGTTCCGGCAGGCGCCGGCCTGGTTTTCCTGAATGGTCTCGCGCAGGCCCTGCACCAGCCCTTCCATGGCCAGGCAGGTTCTGCCGTCGAATGCCAGTCCCAGCATTTGCATCACGTGCTCCAAACGGCGCAGGTGCAGCAGGGTGCTCTCCAGATGAATCTCGCACGATTTTCGCAGGATTAGGTCGGCGCTGGCCGGGATCATCATGGGGATGGCCTTCAGGAGCATCGCTTCTGCGCTGTAAAGCTCCTGGATTTCCTCCGTCAAGACATGGGCCAGCGTGCGCAGCCAATGTTTTTCAAAGGAACCGGAGGGGGTGGCTTCCCGGGTGGCGCCCGTCACACTGGATGACCAATCCGCTTGCGGGGCGGAAATTCGGGAAAAACGGATTGAGTCATCACCCAGGAAGTTTGGAGTATTTTCGCGATAGTCCATGGCAGGGGTGGCTGCATTTCAGGACACCGAAAATGGCGGTTGGGTTTCCTTTCCTGTAACAAAGGATGGCGCCGGTTTTCCGTGCTCTGAATGCTCGTTATATTACCGTTATTATATCGCCTCATCGAGTGAAATGTAATCCTCCGCGCCGCAATTTTCCTCTGAAATGTGATTCTTAAAATTTTTTTACAGAAACCTACGGAATTTCGCCCTTAAAATTTGGGTAATGCCCTTGGGTGGCCATTAAGGATTTTACCGGTGCCGCTTCTTTTTGGCAGGAAGCGCGGCCCTCCCTCCGGTTCGATTGTTGGTTTGCCGAGAAGGGTTAATTCCTTCAAAACATTTCCGTGAACCATCTCGACCTTCAGGGGCGCACCGCGATTATTACCGGCGGCGCCCGCGGCATCGGCTTCGCGGTGGCGGAACGCCTGCTGGCTTCCGGCGCCAATTGCAGCCTGTGGGATGTTGATGCTAGCCGACTCAAAGCCGCCGCCAAGAAACTGGGCGCGTCAAAGCGCGTGCATACGGTCGCCGTCAATTTGACTGATGCCGCCGCCGTCACCCGCGCCGCCAGCGCCACCCACCGGCGTTTTGGCGCGGTGGATATTCTGGTCAACAACGCGGCTATCGCCGGGGTGTCAAAAAAACTTTGGGAATGCTCGCTGGCCGAATGGCGTGAGGTCATCGAAGTCGATTTGCTGGGGGTGTTCCATTGCTGCCGCGCGGTGGTGCCGCTGATGCTAAAGCAAAACTACGGTCGGATTGTGAATGTGTCCTCCGTCGCCGGGAAGGAGGGCAACCCGCTGGCCTCGCACTATAGCGCCGCCAAAGCCGGGGTCATCGCCCTTACCAAATCCTTGGGCAAGGAACTCGCCACTACCGGCGTACGCGTCAACTGCGTCACGCCCGCCGTCATAGAGACGGAAATCCTCCAGCAAGTTTCCAAGGAGCATCTCGCCTATATGTTGGCGAAAATTCCACTGGGCCGTCCAGGCCGCGCCACGGAAGTCGCCGCGCTCATCGCCTGGCTCTGCACGGAAGAATGCTCCTACAGCACGGGTGCCACCTTCGACATCACCGGCGGGCGGGCGACGTACTGAGTGGTCTCAACGCACCAGGCACGGTTTTTTGGGGTCAAACTTCCAGTGCGGGATTAAAAATTGCATGGCCACGGCGTCATCGCGTGCGCCACTCGGGAGTTTGCGGTAGAGATTATGCGCGGCTTCCAACTGAATGGGGTCGATGGCCACGCCCAGGCCTGGTTGGGTGGGAACGCTGATTTTCCCTTTTTTGATGGTAAGCGGCTCTTGCGTGAGGCGCTGGCCCTCTTGCCAGATCCAGTGCGTATCCAGTGCGGTGACCTGGCCGGGTGCCGCTGCGCCGACATGGGTGAACATTGCGAGAGAAATATCGAAATGGTTGTTCGAGTGCGAACCCCACGTCAGGCCGTGTTCCTGGCACGTTTGTGCGACTTTGACGGAGCCTTCCATCGTCCAAAAATGCGGGTCGGCCAGCGGGGTATCAACAGCCTGGAGCTTGATGGCGTCTTCCAATTGCGGCCAATCCGTCGCCACCATGTTCGTGGCCGTGGGCAATCCCGTGGCCCGGCGAAATTCCGCCATCGTCTGCCGCCCCGTCAGGTTTCCTTCCGCACCGCACGGGTCTTCGGCGTAGGCGAGCACGCCTTTCAACTGGCGGCCAATGCGGATGGCCTCCGCCAGCGACCAAGCGCCATTGGGGTCGAGGGTGATGCGCGCTTGGGGAAAACGCCGGGCGAGTCCCGTCACCGCTTCTGCTTCCACTTCGGCAACGAGCACGCCTCCTTTCAGCTTGAAATCTTGAAAGCCGAAGCGTTCCTGCACAGCCTCGGCCTGGCGGAGGATGCCTTCCTTCGTCAACGCCTCCTCATTGCGCAGGCGGTGCCAAGGGTTGGGGGACTTAGCCTCGTCGCGGTAGGGGAGGGTGGTTTTCCGGCGGTCGCCAATGTAGAACAAATAGCCGAGCATCATCACCTCGGTGCGCAATTGCCCGCCGCCGAGCAGGGCTGCCACCGGTTTTTGTTGGTGTTGCCCCAGCAAATCCAGCAAGGCTGATTCCAGCCCCGTGACCGCGTGAATCGTCACCCGCAGGTCAAACGTCTGCAAGCCGCGCCCCCCGGCATCGCGGTCGGAAAAGGCCTGATGCACTTTTGTCAGTAGGGCGCGCCATTCCCCGAGGGGCTTGCCCACAAGCAATTCCGCCGCATCCACGATGGTTTGGCGGATTTTTTCTCCTCCTGGAACTTCGCCCAGGCCTGTGTGGCCGGAATTATCGTTGATGATGACGATATTGCGCGTGAAGTAAGGCCCGTGTGCGCCGCTGAGGTTCAGCAGCATACTGTCTTCGCCGGCGACGGGCACCACTTGCACGGAGGTGATAAGCGGAAAGGTCATGAGGATGATCAACGGTTGGGTTGAGGCTCCGGCTTGGTTTTGAGCAAAAAGACCAACCCGGCCGCCACAGCGGAAGTGAAGCTGAGCGCATACAGCCCGCGCTCGATGGAGCCCGTGTGTTCCTGTAGCCAGCCAAAGGTCGCGGGCGCCACGTAGCCGCCCAGGTTACCCAGCGAGTTGATGAGCGCAATCGCCCCTGCGGCAATCCGCGGGTCCAGATACCCCTGCGGGATGGGCCAGAATAGCGACGCCGCCGATTTGAAACCCAGCGCCGCGCAGCAAATGGCCCCATACGCGAACACCGGGCTGCCCGTCGTCGCAAGCAGCATATTCACCGCCGCAATGAGGAGCGCCCCGGCCACCCATGCCTGCGGGTGGCGCCAGCGCCGGGCCCCGGCTGCCGCCAGATACATGCCTAGGATGGAAATGAGCCACGGTATCGAATTGAGCCACCCCACTTGCATATCGCTCAACGAACCCATCGCGCGGATGATGCTCGGCAGCCAAAAGGTCGCCGCATAGATGGTCAATTGAATCGCAAAGTAAATCACGCAAAAGAGGGCAATCTGCCAATCGCCCACCAACTCCGCCAGGGAAGCCCGTCGGGTTGCGTTCGCGGGCTTGCTTGCATCCTCCAGCGCACCCTCCAACGCCGCCTTTTCCTCCGGGTTAAGCCAGCGCGCCTCCCCGCGGTGGGAATCCAGCCGATGCCACGCCACCCCCGCCAGCAGTATTGAGAAAATCCCCTCGAGAAAAGTCATCCATTGCCAGCCTTTCATCCCCAGTCCGCCCAATTGCAGGAGGCACCCCGACAGTGGTCCTGCGATGATGGAGCCGATGGCCGAACCACTTAAAAAGACCGCCATCGCCTTGCCGCGTTCGGCGGCCGGCAGCCAGCAGGCCAGGTAATAAACAACTCCCGGGAAAAAACCAGCCTCCGCCGCTCCCAGTAAAAAGCGCAGCAGGTAAAATCCCTCCTTCGTGTGCACAAACGCCACGCCCGCCGCCACCAGTCCCCAGACCAGCGCAATCAGCCCCAGCCACCGTCGCGCGCCCACGCGCTGCAAGGCGAGGTTGGAGGGAATCTCCAGCAACGCATAGCCGATGAAAAACAACCCTGCCCCATGGCCGAACGCTTCCGCATTCAGGCCGAGGTCGCCCTGGAGCTGTTCGCGGATGAAGCTCACGTTCACGCGGTCCACATAGTTGACCACAAACATCACCACCAGCAACGGCAGCACCCGCCATTTCACCTTCCGCACGGCGGAGGCGAGGGCAGGGGGTGGCGGGACGCTATTCCTCATGGCAGCCCCCCAGCTTTGCGGGAAGCCTCCCTCCTCGCCACTCCAAAATGGCCCGCACCACCCCTTGGTTGAAAATCGATCCGGTTTTGGCCGGGGCACTTGTTCCGGGTGGGGCGCGACCTCCCCGGCACACCAAGCCTCCTCTCACTATTTTATGCTGGCAAGTTTGTCTGCGGCATAGCTTGGGGGGCGCATCCCTGCCTAGTTATACCGGACTTTTTTGAGACGTACCTTTGGAATAATCAGCGTTCAGCTTCGAGTTTACGAGAGGACTGACACCGGGAAAAGCGCATTCGAGGCGGGCTTTGTCAGACAGGAACCAGCGACGGCACTGATGGGGAGTCCGGAGGGCAGGGCCACTTTTCTCCATTAGGAGGGTTCACGCCTGAGGAACTCGACCCAGTGACGCTTTTTAGTGGCACTTACGCCCCATTTTGGCATCGGGCGTACTTGATGCTAGGGTTGGCTCGTGGGTTCATTTCCATAGGCCCAGTAGGAGCCATCCCCGTGCGTCGCCCGCTAACGGATACTGGCCATCAAAATGGCGCCCCCACAGGGAATCGAACCCTGATTTGAAGAATGAGAATCTTCCGTCCTAACCGTTAGACGATGGGGACCCAAAAATCCGAGGTTTCACGGTAGTGGTTGCCGCGCAGAAGGCAAGTTCAGCTTTGCTATTCCCCGCAAAAATGGCAGTTTTCCTTTCCCAGCGAATAATCCCAGATTCCGCTTTTATCCATGTCCACGCCCAAGCCACCCCGCCCGGATACCGGCGCCATCCTTTACGACCTGCCGTCGCCCTACCTCCCGCACCCCGCGTTCGGTCTGCTTCACTTGCCGCGCTTTATCGCCAAGGCTCGCAAGCACCTCGCCGGCACCCTCCCGCCGTCTTACCAGCGCAACTTCACCCGCGGTTTTGACGGTTTTCTCTGCCTCCATCTGGGCATCGATCCCGAGGCTGTCATTGCCGCTGTCCGCGATGCTAAGGACGAGGACGACCTGACCACCCGCCTGAAGGCCCTTTTCCCGGCCAATGTTAACGCCCCCAAGTGGAACCGAGAGGTCGTCCAAAAAGGCATGAGCGAGATGGGTCGGGAGGCCTTGGAAGCCACCAAGAAAAAAATGGCCATTTCTCACCGGGAAGACCTCCGCTCTTTTGCCGACATGATTGAATACGATGAAGAACGAATTGATTGATGGTCAGGTGGTTACAGATAAATCGCAGATTTCCTGATAAGCATTGCTAATGCAATGACTCCCGCTGGGGGTAAGTTGTAAAAGTTTTCTGCAACTTGAAATAGTGGGCGCGGTTTGAAGGTCGAACGTCGGCATAGGCTTGTTGCGCACCCCTAGGTGGTGTGCGGCACTGTCCAGCTGGCCACTACCTTTTTTGCCACCTCCATCATGAAAGTACAGTCCTACAAAACCATCATGCTCCTCAGCGTCTGCAGCTGGGGCGTTACTGGCGCCATCGCCTTCTGGGCGGGCAACCGCTTTGGGCCCAACGGCACGCTGATTGCCAATGCCACCAAGGGGGGCAATGGTAAGAATCAGGACGCCCTCCAGAAAGCTTTGGAGAAGGCGCTGACTTCCCATTCTGCTTCAGCCAAAGACCCCGGCGCGCCCACAGTTGATCAACTGATGTCCCTCAAGGGCAAGGTGGACCCCGCACTCGTCGCGCGATGGGCCGCGAGCCTCAGCCCGGCGGATTGCGCCAAGGAAATGGCCGACTTGCAAAAAATGCCGGCCGGCACCAAGCGTGACGCCATGCTCAGCGCCCTTTACGACTCGTGGGCCAAGCAGGACCCGCAAGGTTTTCTGGTTAGCTCCGGCAAAATGACGAATCCGGTGGCCCGCCAAGCCAGCACCACCAAGGCGCTGACTGCCTGGGCCACGCAAGACCCCAAGGCCGCGCTCGCCTGGCTGGATAAAAACCCCGGCGCCACCGGCGCCCTCCAGACCCAGCAATACAACGCCGTCATCGCTGGTTTTGCCGCCAACAACCCGTCGGATGCCTATAATTACGTGATGGGCCTTCCCGATGGTGCCACGCCGGGCAGCCCGCAGGCCCAGGCCAAGATCGACGCTATGCGCGCCGTTATCTCCGGCATGGCCGACAAGGGTAATTTCGCCGACATCGTCACGCTCGTCGGCCAGATGCCTGGCAATTCCGCCATCCAAACCCAGGCCTATCGCGAATTGGTCAGCCAATGGGTCGCCAATTCTCCGACGGATGCCGCGCAATGGATTACGAGCCTGGACCCGACGCAATTCCCGCAAGCCCGCCAGTACTCCAACCAGCTCGTCCAGTCTTGGGCGCAGACGGATCCCTTGGCGGCCGCGGCGTGGGCCGCCCAGCAGGATGCGGCCCGCCTGGCTGCGAACGGCCAAGGTGGCGCGCGTGGTGGCGGCGGTCGTGGTGGCAATTTGCTGGCCACCGCCGTGGGCCAGATGGTCGCCGTGGGCGATATGGACCAGGCTGGTACTTATCTGAACACCTTGCAGGCTGGCCCGGAGAAGGATTCCGCGGTTTCCGCCTTTGTCACTGGCGCGGCCAATGAAGACCCCGCCGGCGCGATGAAATGGGTGCAGCAGGGCATCACCAATCCCAATACCCAGAGCCGCATGACGAGCATTGTCGCCATGACCTGGAGCCAGCAGGACCCGGCTGGTTTTAATGACTATCTCAACTCCATGGACCCCAATTCCGCCCAGCAACTGCGGCAAACTGTCCAGCAGATGCAGCAGAACCAGTTCGGCGGCGGCTTTGGTGGTAATGGTGGTGGCGGTGGCCGCAATGGTGGTGGCAACAATGGAGGTGGCGGTCGTAACGGCGGCGGCAACTTCCAGCAAGGCGGCGTGATCAATGGCGGCGGTGCTGCCGCGGGTAACGCGCCAGCGGCCAGCGGGCCGCAGGTCATTAACAGCAATGGCAATACGGGCCGCCGCGGCGGCCGTGGTGGCCGTGCCGGTGGCGCTTGATTTTAAGCCTGCTTTGTAATCGCCTGTAACCTTTCGGCGGCCCGTCTTTTGGCGGGCCGCCTTTTTTTATTCGTCACATTTGCGCAACTTGGTTTGCGCCGTCCGGTTTGGAGGTCAATGCAAGCATCATGAAAAAATCATCCTCTCTCAAACCAGTTTCTTATTTCTTCATCTGTGGATTGCTAACCGCCGGCGGCTATTTCTATGGCCGCCATAGCGCGCAGGCTGGCGCTGCGTTTGCGCCCCGTAAAACAGCCACAGCCACGGCGGGCTTCAAGGGCGCCAAAATATCCACCGCCAAACTGACCAATGATAATCAGGCCACGCTCGATGACTTCCTCAAGTTAAAGGGCAAGCCTGATGCCGGAGACCTCGCGGCTTGGGTGCGCACCCTCAGCCCGGAGGAATGTGCGGCAGCCATTTCTGCGCTGCAAGCCCGGCCGTCGGGCAATCCGCGCGACACTATTCTGGATGCCATCGTCAAGTCTTGGGCCGGGCGCGATCCTCAGGGGTTCCTGTCGGTGGCCGATGGGATGACCAGTCCCAAGATGCGTGAACAGGGGGTGGATGCGGCGCTCAAGGCCTTGGCCGCGCAAGACCCGCAGGCCGCCTTGAAATGGCTCAAAGACAATGCCGGCACCGGCTCGCTGGCGAACCAACAGGCGCGTTACAATGCCCTGATTGCCGGCTATGCCGTGACCGATCCGGCGTCCGCCTTTGCCTTGGTCTCCGGCCTGGCGGAAGACACCCCGGTCGGTCAGCGTCAGAAAACCCAAGCTTTGCAGGCTTTCGTGAACGGTTTGGGCGACCAGGGGCGCTTTAGTGATGCCCTTGCCTACGTGGGGCAGATGACGGATGGCGCGATGAAAAATCAGGCCTTGAACGCCCTCGCGCAGAGTTGGGGCCAATCCGCCCCGGCGGATGCAGCCACTTGGATTGCCTCCTTGGCTGATCCGGCCACTCGCAATAATTTGAGCGCGCAACTGGTGTCTTCTTGGGCCGGCACGGATCCACTTGCGGCGGCTGCTTGGGCCGCGCAGATGGACCTCCAATCTGCTGGCACCCAAGATCCCAATAACCCGAATCCGTTCAACAATTCCAATTTGCTGGCCAGCTTGGTGAATAATTGGGCCAGCTATGACCTGGATGCCGTCGGCACTTATTTGAACACGATGCCCGCTTCGGCGGAGAAAGACGGTGCCATTGCCAGCTTTGCCCTCAATGCCGCTATGCAAGACCCGGAAGGCACCATGAGTTGGGTTAATAAGGTGAGTGATGAATCCATGCGCCAGCGCCTCGCCATGGTGGCAGCCTTGCAGTGGCAGAGCGTCAATCCGGAAGGGGCCAGTCAATTTCTGGCCAATACCACGTTGCTGACGGATCAACAGAAAGCCATGGTGGCCAATGTGCCGCCATTTGTCACTGATATGCTTACCGGCAATGGTGGTCCGGGCGGCCCAGGCGGCGGCCCAGGCGGCGGTGGCCCGGGTGGGCGCGGCGGTCCGCCCGCTCCTGCGAATGCAGGGGGCACAACCTCGGGCGTCTCCAACCAGGTTCTCAACTTTGTCGTCTCGGGCAATGGACCAAACATTTTAACGGGTGGGGGCCGGGGTGGGCGGGGTGGTGGCGGAGGAGGCTAAATTTCAGCATCGGGAATTGCTTATTGGTTCCAAATCAGCCACGATGGCGCGGAATTGTTGTACGGGGCGTAGCGAAGCCTGGTATCGCGCTTGGTTTGGGACCAAGAGGTCGCCGGTTCGAATCCGGCCGCCCCGACCATTTTTATTTATGGCCCCGTAGGAGGGTTAGGCATTCCATTTGCGCCGGCGGCAGCCCCACCAGACTAATGTCGCTCCGATGAGCGCGTGCACCCCGAGCACGCTCAGGCTTACCCAGGCATTGGGAATAACGACACTCGGGTGTGAACTCACGTAGGCATCATAAAGCCGTTCTTCGGCCATGGATTTGAAGTAACCCGACCAACCCCAATACGCATTGATGAACGGCCGGAACACCCACACCAAGTAGGCTGGCAACGCCAGCACCACGCCGGACAGGGGTAATTGAAAACCCACGAGGTAAATCGACAGCGAGGACGCCTTTTCCGCGGAGTTCATCCAGGCGGAAAAGGCCAGGCACACCCACGTCATGGCCACGCACACCAATGCCAGCGAACCTAATTGGATGTCCCAAGGTCCCGGGAATACGCAGATGAGCTTGACGAATATCATCATCCATATGCCTTGGAACGCGGCCACCACTCCTGTAAAAAAAAGTTTGGCAGCTGCGTACACCCCGGGTCGCAGCCCATTTAAGCGCTCTTTTTCATAAAGCAGCCGTTCACTTGCAATTTCCCGCGCCCCATTATTTGCCCCCATCAAGGTCAGCAGGATGACTTGGAACATGATCAGGCTGGTCACCAGCGCGGCCGTCTGGGCTGATTCTCGTGCATACGCCACTTGGGCGAGTACACTGTCAATCCCTTCTGGCTTCAGCAAGGGGGAGGAGATCTGCGGCAAACCATCGAGCGCAAAGATCACCACCATGAGCGGAAATCCGAAGGTGATCCCCATCAGGAGTGAAAGCGAGCCATGGTCGCGCCACAGCAGGTGGATGCGGCGGCGTAGCAGGGTCTGAAATTGGTCCAAGGCGCCAGGCAGCGCTTGCCCGGCTTGCGTATCAGTCAGACTCGCTTCCACTTTGTTCTCTGCGGATTTGCTGACATTGCCTGGCGCCTCCGCCCAGCGCTGGCGCCAATATGCCTGGGGCTGCGAATTGAGCGCATCATACAGGTGCAGCGCATCGGGGATGGCAAAGTAGATATGCAGCTCGGGCAACGTCCCTTGGAAGACAACCTCGCCCGCGTTCATCACCGTGATCCAGTCGAAATAATCCAGCTTCGTCAGGTTATGGATGATGCACAACAAGGTCTTGGCGTGGTCCCGGCATTGGGTGCGCAAGAGATCCAGGATGGCGCTTTCGGAATGGGGATCCAGTCCGGAGGTGACTTCGTCGCAAATGAGGGCAGGGGGGTCGGTCAGTAATTCCAGTCCCAGCCCTAATCGGCGCAATTGGCCACCTGAGAGTGATTCCACTCGGGTGTCCCGTTGGGGACCCAAACCAACCACACCCAACACCTGTTCCAACCGCGCCGCTCGTGCCGTCGAATCCGCCATGGTCAGTGCCAGGCTGTAGCGCAAACTCTCCGCTACCGTCAATTTAGGTTGGGCAATGCTGAATTGCGGCGCAAATCCGACCCGTCCCAGCAAATCCTCCGGGCGCCGGACACGCAGGTCCCCCAGCCACACTTCGCCACCCTCGGCCATGGGCACCAACCCCAGCATGGCCTTCATCAACATGGATTTCCCGCAACCGGAAGGTCCAATGACCGCATTCATCGACTGCGGGCGAAAAGCAGCGCTGACGTCGTTGAGAATGGTCTGACCGGTGGGGGCGCCTTCGGGGCGGACTGTCAGGTGGCGGCAACTCAGCACGGCGTTGTTTTTAACGGATTGCCGGCAACTAGCCACCCGAAAATTTTACGGGAATCGGGTGATTTTATTGAAGGTATAATAGCAAATTTTTAGCAAAAGGCTGCCATCATTTCAGTCTATAATTGCTTGATGTGCGGGGGTTTCCCCTAGGAAGGTAAAAGAATTAAGAAAAAGCCCGTCGGGGTACTATTGCATTGAGTAAACTCCGGCATTCCACTAGCGTAATTGTCATTGGAAACGCCCGGGTTCCCCCCAGCTTCAATGAGTGCTTCAATACCAAACCGTTTATTTTGGGTCCGGTTTCCGGCCGGCAATCTTTCGCTCCGTCGCTCAACCGCGCGCGGCTTTACTTTGATGGAATTGATGGTTGGGATGTTCGTGTTTTCCCTGCTTTCCGTGGGTGTCACCGCTTCGATTATTCAGGTTCGCCGCCTTGCCCAGGTGAATGTTCTCCGCACGGCGGCGACCACGGTTGCCCAAGGCTACGTTGAGCAGATCATGAGCATGGACCCGAACGATATTGAAACCGCTTCCGAACCCTGGGTCACGGGCCGGCCCGCGTTGCCCACGCAAAGTGTGAATTCGCTGATTAATAATGCTTCGGTTAATATTGAGGTGAGTGACCCCTTGTACGTCAGCCCGCTTGCCGCCGCTCCGGCTGGCTCTGGCATGATCGCCCGCAGCGATGTGGCCGGCGATATGTGGAACGTCAAGCAGGTCATGGTTGATATGTACACCAATCGCTTGGGCAATGCCACGCCGGTGACCATGACGATGCGCGTGGATGTCAATATCAAGCGGGCGTGGGCGCAGGTTGGCGGCGTCTGGCAGCGGCCCACCACGCCGTATATGTTGATCAAGGTCGATTACCAATTTCAGGCCAGCGGCTTCCTGGGCACTGGCTGGCTCAATGGCAGCGCCCGGATGGTTCGCACCGATATCGCCGGCAACTAATCCCCATCATGCATCGCCTCATCTCCACTTCCCGTCGTTCCGCCTATCGTAGCCACCGTCTCTCCCCCGGTTTCTCTCTGGCGGAAATGGTGACAGCGTCGAGCATCTTTGCGCTCCTGATTGGCATGATCGTGCAGTTTAACCAGCAGACCTTTAAGAGTATGTTTGTGAGTGAGCAAAAGTGCCTCATTAACAATGATATGCGAACGTTGACTTCCCAGCTCACCTTGGACGCACGTGACGCCAATTTTTTCGTGATGTATTCAAACTACACCGCTTCCTCACGAGCCACGCCTTCCCAAGAGCTGTTGCACGGCAATTCCGGGGACTTTCTGATTCTCGTCACCTACGGCGATCCGCCCAATCCCACGAAGTTCAATATCCGGCCGGTCAATGAAATCATCGGTTATTACCGTGCGCCTTACCAGGCGGACCAGCTCGCCATCGACCCCATCACCAACGCGCCGGCCAATATGATGCCCGTGCGCCGTTTTGACCTCACCATCGGCCATGGCCTGAGCGCCAATATGTATTTGTTGGCGGCTGGGTCTGCCGATTTGCCCGCCGGTGGCACCGCCACCACCATTGAAGCTCTGCTGCCGGGTGATAGCCGTACCACCATTGATACGCATAAAATTGTCGTTCAACTCGCCCAGGGTCTCGATAACGGGCTGTTGTTCCATAATTTCTGGGGCAAAAGTGTCATGATCAATGGCAAGATCATGCATGGCAATAATGCCGTCAGCGCCACCGACACCTATAACTTCACGGTCTCCCCTCGCGGGTGATTTTTTTGCCGTAACCTGTTCTGACCCTGTTTTCGCCATGAAATCATTGCGTCAATTCCTCCGCTCCCCCCGCCAAAACCTGCGCAAGTTCAACCGCGGTTCAGTCCTGGTGCTCACCTTGTTTATCGTCACGAGCCTGAGCTTTGCCGTGGCCTCGCTAATCAAGCTTTCCATCACAGAATTGCAGGTCAATCAGCGTTCCATCCTGCAATTGGACGCCAATAATGCGGCCGAGGCTGCCTCCGAGTACGCCATGTCCTCGCTCAAAATGCGGTGGGACAACCAGGCCAGCTTCCCCGCCAACCAGTTCGTCAACAACCCCGTCACCATTCCCAGCGACATCAGCAGCTATCTCTGGACGAACACCGACGTCAATGCGACGAATATCACCATCAAGGCCGGCCTCGTTCCTTATCCCCAATCCATCTACATCGACCCGAATGATCCGGCCAACTATTTTGACCCCCAACGCGGCAAGATTGTCAGCGCCTGCGATGTGTATGTGTACACCAAGGCCATTACCACAGCCAAGCAGGGAGCTTCCAACATCTCGGCCACGGCCTATGCTTGTCAGGCTCTGGAAGTGCGTGATGCGCCGCTTTTCTCCCACGCCATTTTTTATAACATGGATTTGGAGTTCCACCCGGGTCCCAATATGACGATTACCGGCCCGGTGCATGCCAACGGCAACATCTGGGCGGTCGCCTCCACCGGGCTCACCTTCTCCGGCCCCATCACGACCAGCGGCAGTTTCAATGTCGGCTTGATGCCTTGGCCCACTAACTGGAGCAATACCAGTGAAAGTTCGCAGACCGGCAATCTCGTGTTCATCCCCAATGGCAGCGGCGGCTATGCCACCCCGTTCCGCGGCAGCGGCAGCCAGCAGGCCTCCAGCAGCTATTGGGACAGCCGTACGACCAATTTCTCGGGCAGCAATTACACCAACTGGCGCGATCTTTCCGCCAATCGCTGGGGTGGCAGCCTGCAAACTTCCGCCAATGGCGTGCCGGACGAAAAGCTCACCGGCTTTGACGACTATGTCTATCACGTCAACAATACCACGACGGATTTGAACTACGCCTACGCCATCATTGAGCCGAACCAATTCAATCCGAACACCAATAATTTCCACAAAGGGGCGGGTGAAAACGACAAGTTTGAGCGCAAGGCCGGCATCATCATCAAGGTGCATGCGCTGGGGACGGTCAACATCACGGGCAATTTCAGCTATACCGGCACTAACTCCAGCGCCAACCTCACAGCCAACGCCACCAGCATCACGGCTAACATCAACAAAAACATCAATACGACGATTGCCAATTGGATGACCAATTCCACGGGCAATTTCGTGCTTTCCTCTAACACGTCGGTCGCCAATGGCAGCATGACTTTGAGCAACGGTTCCGTGGTCAGCATTACCGCCAGTGGCAATTTGAACCGCGCCAATGTCAGCGCCAACTCCACGGTCTTTCTCCTGGTCACCCAGGTTGCCAACCCGAGCAACAATAATTCCAGTGTTTCCTCGCTGCAGGCCAATTCGACCAATTCCTCCGTCGGCAACACGACGCTGATGTATGTCAACGGTTCCGGCAATACCACCATCACCGGCGCCAATAACACGGGCAGCCTCAACGTTACGGCCACCACCAGCAGCAATACGACGAACGTGACCTATACCCGCACGGTTGGTTTTGCCTATGTGGAGGTGCAAAGCTTGCAGTCCACGGTGGATAACTCCACGGGCACGCGCAGTTTTGTGTACGACACTTCCAAACAAATCACCGATAGCTTTGGGGCGGTGGTTTACAAGGGCGATGTGGTTCCCCAGGCTGTTGCCGTTAATGCCTCCCAGATTACCGGTACCTACAACAGCACGACTGATACCTGGACTTCCGGTGGCATCGCGCAGGATATGCTGCGCTTCCGCCCGGGTTTGGCCAATCCTGGTAACAGCACCGACGTTTGGAACGGCCTTTATGACGGACGTCGCGGCTCAACGATCTCCACCGTGGAGCTCGATATCGGGAAATTCAAATCGCTGGTGGATGACCACGTCACCGGCCAGGGCAACAATGCCGCCAGTGTCTTTACCAATGGCACTGCGCAAACTTATATACCTTCTGACCAATATAACGGCGTGCTGTATGTCGAGTTCCCGCAATTGCCAGGCAATAGCACGCGGCTTAATTCCATAGCTTCCGGCAATGTCACCTATGCGGGGGACAAGGTGACCGACAGTATTGATAACGCCGGCCTGGTCATCCTTAACGCCACTTCCAATAGCACCAGTACAGGGGTGCCCAACCCAACTTATAATGACCCCAGTCTGTCTCTGCACGCTGGCCGCCAGCTGGGTTTCACCATCGCGACGAACAACTGCATTTATGTGAAGGGCAATTATAACGCCGACGGCAACCTTTCCACGCCGCAGGCTGATACCACTGCCAACCAGCAATATAACTCCACCATGCCAGACATCGCCAACACGCCGGATCCGCCCTGCGCCTTGGTGGCTGATTCCATCACTTGCTTGTCCGGCAATTGGTCGAATCGCAAAAGCCACTCTAGCAGCCCGGTGGCCGCCACCGCCACGGAGGTTAATGCGGCGATTGTGGCGGGCATTGCGCCCTCCAACCCGGCCAATTCCGCCGTCCGCAGCGGTGGCAGCCACAATTTCCCTCGTTTCTTGGAGGATTGGGGCAGCATTGTTTTTCGCTACCGTGGGTCGCTGGTGAACCTGTATGAAAGTGAGCTTGGGAATGAACCGTGGAGCACCAGTTATTATTCCCCGCCGAATCGCGAGTGGGGTTTTTACAATGAGTTTGCGAAAGGCAATTACCCCCCGGGTACGCCAAATGCGCGCACTTATTACCGGGTGGGCTTCCAGTTGCTGACCAAGGCGCAATACACCGCGCGGACTGCCGGGCTGTAGCCCGGGTTCTTGAAGGCGCTCCCCGGCTTTCTCTTCGGCGGGCTTGCGCTTGTCTCCCCGTCTCATCACTATTGGCCTCATGAAGACAGTTTTGAAAATTGGGTGGATCGCCAGCGGCATTGCACTGGGCTGGATTTTCAGCGGGGTAGGCGGCACCTGCGCCCTGGCCGCTACGCCGGCCACTACGGCGGCGCTTCCCGTTGCTGCCCGCAAGCCGGTCGAACCGCCTGCGCCGCCACCTTCCGTCCCGGACAACGTGAACCCTTTTGCAGACGAAAATAACCTGCCCCAACCCTTGAAATGGCCCGGTGCCGCCCGCCCGCGGATTGATGTGGATGTCCACCCCATTCAATTTGATGGGCTGACGATCCTGCAAATGTACTTCAAGGGTCCGGACTTCGAATGGCAGTTTGATCCCTTGGGGGAGTTTGCGCCTACTCCGGCCGGTTCCACCGAGTCTGCCGCCTTTCTTTACCAACCCAATCCGGTAGCGCGTTTGACCTTTGCCTTATACGCCCGTGGTGAATTGTTGCCCGAGTTCACCCCCGCTGGCCTGACCCAGTATTTGGCGGCCATCCGTGCCACGGCCCCCAAGAATTTTGTGCTCATGACTCCTTTCCCCAAGGAGGCCAAGTTTATTGAGCCGGATGGTTTGTGCGGCTTTCAGGCCCAATCGGTCGAATATGCCATCGTCACCCAAACCGATGTCACCGTCCATTATGACACCTTTCTCGATTTGAACCACCAATACCTCCTTCTTGTCAGCTTGGTCGGTCCCCAGTCCTTGGTGGAAAAGCTCAGGCCTACGCTGGCCGAGGTCTTTCGGCGCTTTGGGGTCGATTGCTGAT